>DATKMV010000104.1:0-40052 GCA_035541695.1 Steroidobacteraceae bacterium | reverse complement strand
CTCTGCCGGAGTCCTCATGAACCTACTTCATCTGCGATCCTCGTCTGATTCTTTCGCCCGGTCGTCCCTGATCGCCGGGACCCTCGCATCCCTCGCCCTCGCGGCCTGCGGCGGCGCCGACGGCGGCGGGGGCACCAGCAGTCAGCCGGCGGGCACGCCGAGCCCCGCTCTCATCGACGCTGCCATCGTCTCCAACAAGGACGGCGTCGTCGCCGCCATGACGACCATCGATGCGAATCTCTCGAACCCATGGGGACTCGCAGTCGCACCCGGACTGCCCTTCTGGATCGCCGACAACAACAGCAATCTCACGACGCTCTACAGTGGCACGGGCAGCGTGGAGACACAGACCGTTACGGGATCCACCGACGTTGGAATCACCATCCCCGCATCAGCGGCGGGAGTACCCGCCAATCCCACCGGGCAGGTCTACAACGGCAGCGACGGATTCTTGATTGCCACGAGCAGAGGGGAAGAGCCGGCGCAGTTCATCTTCGATGGCGAAGGTGGCACGATCGCCGCATGGGCGGTGGATAGCGGCTCATCTGCGGTCACGGTGTATGACGATGGTGTCGTCAATGGCGCGAACCACGCGGTTTACAAGGGACTCGCGGTGGCAACGGTCAACGGCGCACCTTTCCTTTATGCCACCGATCTGCACAACAGCAAGGTCGACGTGTTCGACACGCACTTTGCGAAGCCTGCAAACATGCAAGGCAAATTCCTCGATCCCGGTCTTCCGCCCGGTTACGCGCCCTTCGGCATCGTCACGCTCGAGGGTCGGTTATACGTGACCTACGCGTCTCAGGATGGCGCGAAGCATGATGAGACGATCGGCGCGGGTCTCGGCTACGTCAACGTGTTCGATCTCAGCGGCAATCTCGTAAGCCGCTTCGCATCCGCCGGAGTGCTCAACGCGCCGTGGGGCATCGCGGTCGCGCCGGCTGGCTTTGGCTCCTTCGAGGGAGACTTGCTCATCGGAAATTTTGGCGACGGTCGAATCAACGTCTTCAGGCCGAATGGAACCGGCGAAGCCACTGCGATCGGACCGCTCACAGTGAGCAACGGTGGCACGGTGGTAATACCGGGCTTGTGGGGCCTGGTATTCGGCAACGGCGACGCTGACAAGCCGGTTACGACGCTCTTTTACACGGCGGGCTTCGCGAATCAGACCGATGGTGTCTTCGGAACCATAGCACCCACCAGCGGGACGGCCCAGCCGCCACCGAACCCCTACTAGGGAGGAGCGACGGAGTCCGCGCTTATCCGGTCAGCCGACGCCCCGCGGCCACGTCGCGCCGCAGCGCTCGTTCGCGCTGCCGGCCGCGACGGCCGACCGCCCTGCGGCGGCCGCGAAGCAGATCATCCTGTACCTATGGATCCACGGCGGTGGCGACAAGTCTCCTACTGATCGTTCTGATCCGGTGTACCGATGAAATCGCGGTTGTTGTTCGAGGCGTCTGTGACCACGCAGACCACCTGGCGGGCATTGTTGATGCCCGTGCAGGCGGTAATAGCGCCCGCACCATCGCCACCCGGCGCGACGAGCAGACGGAAGCCTTTGGCGTCATTGCCGACGAACCCTACGTTCGTCCCGCCTAGGCTCGTGTAGCCGGTAATGTCTCCGGCGTCGTTGATACCCCGCGCAGCCGTGCGCACGCCCGTACCCACTTCGCCGATCGTGAACCGAGCGAGGAACGGAAGCAGCGTTAGCGCGCCATTGTCGAGCGGTGCCAGCTGCCATACGTAGCCGTAGCGCTGCGTCGGGTCGGCGAGACGACTGTCTCCCGTGATACGCCCGGAGGCATTCATACCCTGCACTATCGAGAAGCCGGTGACGTATTCAGGCCCATTCACTACCGTGAACGTGCCCGCGCCAGCCGGGTTGTATACGAAACCACTCGTGGTTTGCGGGGCTCCGGTTGGATCGTTATAGCTATATCCGGTGATCAGGCCAGAGTTGGAAATCGCGCGTGGCTCGGTGTTCGCAAAACCCTGTTGCGCAAAGAACTTATAGGTCTTGCCTGTGAGAATGAAGCCGACCTCACAATTACCACACGCCGCCGACAACGCACTGCCTGTGACGACCCCGGCGTTGTTAATGCCATATGCAGCGAGGGTGTTATAGCCCGCCGGAGGGGCGGGCAATCGCGTGAAGATTCCGTGGCTATAGATGCCCGTCACGGTGCCCGATGCATTGGTCACCGCGACCTGACCCTTGTCGTTGATGTTGAAAGCGGAGCCGAGTGGACCGATGCGCGGGATGAGGATCTCGCTCCAGGAGTAGCCCGATTCCGTCTCACCGGCGTTCGCCGCTGAGCCGATCATCAGGCCAAGAGCAGTCGTGCACGCAATACCGATGCGCCGGACGAGCGATACGTTCATGGTTTTGCCCCCTTCGTTGTAGTGATTGCACTGCGGCCCTAAAGCGGCGCTGTGCAGACTGATATTACTACCAGGGGGAGGTCAGCCACCAATTGCCGGCCGCTCGCGTGCAGCAGATGCCCGACTCCCTGGGCCCCGAGAACAAAGCCGTGAGCATCAACAAGCTCGCGGCGAGAAACAGGACTGCGAACAGGAGGTTCACTCGCGTACGCCGCACGGCCCGTTCGGCGGCCGGGTCTCCAGGAGGGTAGCGGCGTGCGAGGCTGCGGATTACCCGGTTGGAAAGATACAGAAACAGGTAGACGCCGATGAGGTTGGCGATCAGGCTCGAGAGGGGCGCACGCCAGAGAGAAAGCTTTCCGAGCGGCGTCTGTGCCACATAAAAGCTGATCACTACCGTGGACCCATCCAGCCCAGAGGCCGGTGACCCGCTCACAGTTGGAGGCACACCGGGCCGGGCACCGGCACGGCATGCACCGGATGTGGATTTCGCTGTAGTTGTCAGTCAGGATTCGTCGAGCAGCGGGCTCATCTTGCCGGGAGGATCATGTCTGAGCGTTGGTGCCATTTCGCCCTCTGCAGCCTTGGATTGAGCGTCACCGCTTCGGGCGTAACACCCGGGCCGCTCCCGCCGGCAGCCGACCAGCAGCTGGCGCGTAGCATCTTCAAGGAGCTGGTGGAGATCAGGACCACCCACGATCGCGGCGCGACCGAAGCGGCACGTGGCTCAACGCTCACGCGTCTGTCGACTGCCTGCGCGTAGCAGAGGAGGTGTGCGGCCATGAACGCGAACCCTGGCGAGACGGGCAGCCCTTCGCGGCAACTGGCCGATGCGATCGATCGCCTCGCCGGGCTGATCGACCGGATTCCGGAGTGCCAGGGATACCAGTGCGCGCCCGAGACCGAACTCGAGCTGCGCGCCGCGGCGGCGCTCATGCAACGGGCTGAGCTTTATCTGCGCTGCGCCGCGGCCAGGGAGGCACCGCGCCTCGAGGCAATCGAGGCCGAGTTCCAGGCACGGGGAGAGTTGCCGCCCTGGAGCCACAATACCCACCGCCTCGTAGAGGACGCCGACTGATAGCCAGCGGTCGGTGCTCCCGCCCCCTCAACGGCGCTGCGGCAGCTGCGCTTCGGGCACCCACCAGCCGTGGATCTGGATCGGAATTCGCATCGGCAGATGCACGACCGCCACCGGTCCTTCTGCGAGGTGCTCGGCGTCGAGAATCACGAGATCCGCGCGCCCGTCTTCATTGTTGCGATGGGCGACGCCCATCAGGTAGCCGGAGCCTTCCGGCGCGTTCGGACCGCGCGGTGCGAAGCAACACTCGAACAGTGTGGTCTGCGTGCCGGCGTTGTAGAGCGTGTGAGTGCGGTTCTGATGATCGAAGCGGGCATAGCAGGCGCCGCCGCTGCCCGGCGCTGCGTTGGGGTCGGGACAGGGCAGGAACCCGAATCGATAGGGGACCGTGTTGTAGCGGTCGTCCTGACGCGGCAGGGCGCCAACGTGCGGGTACATCTGCTCGATTCCATAAGCCGAGGGCGTGCCCTTCGAGAGATCGACCGAAAGCCGCGTAATGTGGCTCGAGCCGGCGACCGGATCCCAGCGCGACCCATCGCGCATCGGCATGAACGGGAACGGGTTCGACATCGACATCTCGACGTCGACCACCAGCTTCTCCTTGTCGTCGAATGCGCCCATCACGTGCGTCGCGCTGCGCGTCGGACCCTTGATCCAGCGCACATCCTTGCCGTCGCCGCCGCGGCGCACGAAACCAAAATAGGTCGGCAACGTCCCATCCCAGGACCAGTGCGGCCCGCCCGCTTCCATCTGTTTCTGATCGAACGCCAGCGGCATCACGTAGAACACGATGTGCTTCTCGGTGACGGCGAAGTCATGCAGCATGCCGACGTACGGCACCTGGATCTTCGCGTTCCAGGCGAGCTTGCCTTGCGGCGTGAACTCGAACATGGATACGGTCTTGCTGCCGAAGCCCTCGGCCTCGTAGCCGAACGCCACCATGTTGCCCGTGCGCGAATCGAGCTTCGGGTGCGCCGTAAATGTCCTGCTCGGTAACTGGCCATCGAATGTGTAGACCGGATTCACGGTCTCGAGCGTGAGCAGATCCATCGCGGCCGGCGGGCTGTCCTCTTTCAACGCGAGCAGATAGCTCTTGTGATTGATGATGTGCGTGTTCGCCGTGCTGCGGCTCAGCCCTTCGACGCTCGGATCGTCGAGGGACGGATTGCGGTACATCGGGAAGAGGCTGCGACGGGCCTTGTCCTGGGCGAGGTAACGCTCGGTGCGAACCATGCGACTGCGATAGTCGACGCGGCCGTCCCTGATGCGGAACATGCAGACGTGACCTTCGCCGTCGAAAGGAATGTTGCGCGGCAGGAGCGGATATTGCGGGTCGGGACCGACGCGATAGAACGCGCCGCTCAGATCTGCCGGGACCTTGCCGGTGATCTCGCAATCGCGCACGTCCGCCTCGATGCGAGACAGCGTCGCCTGTCGCCGCATCGAGAGCGGAATGTCTGGCGCATCAACCGGTTGCCCGCAGCGGGCTCCCGGCGGTCGGCGATCGTTCTCCTCTCGGTGCGTCATTCATTCCCTCTGGATCGAGCGCAGATATTGGACCAGCAGACCGATCAAGCGATCCGATTCGGCGTCATTGGCGGTGGCGACACGGAAAGCCTGCCCCCAGACCGGCATGTCGCGGGTCCCGTGAGGGGCCAGCGCCGTGCGCCCGTCTATGATCCTGCGTATCTGCTCTTCTGGAAACTGTCCCCCTTGATGGTGCGCGATTTTTGTGAGATCGGGTACGTCCGCCTTCAAACTGGAGGCGACCGGTCCGGCCCCCCGACCGTCGGCCCCGTGGCAGCTGGCACAGTACACCCGAAAGAGATCAGCCCCGTCGTAGCCGGAGAGATCTTCCGCTTCCGCGCTGGCCCACACTGTGTTGGCCACGACGAAGACAGCGAGAAGCACGGGGCGGAGCGTCGCGGACACAGCTGATATGACTCCGTCGAACACCTGCACGCCTAACATTGCGCTTCCGGCCGAGCAACGGCAAGTCGTCCGGCCCACACCCGGCGAGCCAACGATCAGCGGTTGGACGATGAAAAGCGAGCACTCACCCGGCGGCGTTGCCTGGCCCTGCGTCGTCGGGCATTCTGCCGCGCTGGGCGGGGGGGGATTGGGGCTGGTCTATTCATGTGGGACCGAGGCAGCCCGTAGGAGCGGACCATGGATCTCGGACTCAACGGCAAGCGTGCTCTCATCAGCGGCTCGACCGCCGGCATCGGCTTTGCGACCGCGGAGGCTCTCGCGCGCGAAGGCGCGCAGGTCATCATCAACGGCCGCACGCAGCGGCGCGTGGACGAGGCCCTCGCCAGGCTCCGTAGCGCTGCGCACGGTGCGCGCATCGAGGGCATCGCCGCGGATGTGAGTGGCGCCGAGGGCTGCGGCAAGGTGATCGCCGCGTATCCCGAGGTCGACATCCTCGTGAACAACATGGGCATCTTCGAGCCCAAGCCCTTCGAGGACATCACGGATGAGGATTGGCTGCGGTTCTTCGAGAGCAACGTGCTGAGCGGCGTTCGGCTCTCGCGCCACTACGTGCGCGGCATGAAGTCGAGGAACTGGGGGCGCATTCTATTCGTATCAAGCGAGTCGGGACTGCAGATTCCGGTCGAGATGATCCACTACGGAGTCACCAAGACCGCGCAGCTCGCGGTGGCGCGCGGGCTCGCCGAGAGCCTCGCGGGAACCAACGTCACCGTCAACAGCGTGCTGCCGGGTCCCACCGCCTCGGAAGGCGCCGTCGGCTTCGTGGCGGCGCTCGCCGCCTCGAGTGGCAAGAGCGCCGCGCAGGTGGAGAAGGAGTTCTTCCAGTATGCGCGCCCGAGCTCGCTACTGCGCCGCTTCGAGCAGCCGGCCGAGATCGCAGCGTTCATCACCTATCTGTGCAGTACGCAAGCCTCCGCGATCACCGGCGCCGCACTGCGCGCCGATGGCGGCGTGGTGCGTTCGATCGCTTAGACGCGGCCGCACCGCTGGAGGTCCTCGGTGCCATCCTCGCCCAACACCACCGAGGCGAGGCGCGGCGCTTGCGGCGGCGGCGCCGAGTAGCCGAATCTCAGGATGAACCAGATATCTTCGCCGCCGAAGCGCTCGCGCAGGTAGCGGTTGCAGGCGCTGTTGGTGATCATCGAGCCGAAGGGCAGCATGTAGAGCTTGTGCCGGGTCATCGCCAGCCAGAGCTGCATCAGCATGCGGCCCGCGGCGATGAGCTGCGGCCATGAGGCAAACGGACCGCGGAGAATCGCGACGTGGCGGGTGCCGGCCTGCGTGCGCAGGTACTTTGCGCGGGCCAGCGTGGCGACGCCGGGGAGCAGAAAGAGCCGCGGATAGCGCAGCGCCAGACGCATCTCCCACCGTGGCTGGTTCATCGGCTCCGGCCACAGCCCATCGCCGGTCGCGGGAGTGCCGGCGAGGCGGACCCAGCGGCGCAGCTCCGCCAGCTCGCCCGGTTTCAGGTTGTTCTCGAGCAGTGCCTGCACGTTGCGCTCGAGGACCTCGCGCACGATGAGCGGATCGTCGAAGCACTCGAAGCGGTGACCGTGCGCTGCGGCCACGCTCGCGAGCTCCTGCAGCGCCCGGCCGTCCACGAGCCGGTCCTCGTACGGCAGCCGTGAGGTGCGGCGCGCCTCGAGAATGCTCCGCTGCTCCTCGGGAGCGCAGCGACCTCTGATCTCGACCCGGCCGAGCGCGACCGGGCCGACGCCCGGCTCGATGGCCGCCGGCTCGATGCACTCATCGGGCACGACCCGCAGGTCGAGCCCCAGATGGCGGCCCGCGCGCTCGAGCGTCTCGGCGAAAATTCCGAACGAGCAGAGCACGTAGAGGTTGCCGGTGTCCTCCACCGGCAGCATGCGCTCGCGCAGAATCAGAAGCTGCGCGAGGTGCGCGCTCAGCGGGCGGAGGCGGAACGGCTGGGTGTTGTGCGGGGTCGGCGCAAGGCGCGCCAGCTCGGCAAGCGCGTGCCACGGGCCGACCGAGGCCGGCGCCGGCGGCGCGGGGCGCAGCTCGGCATTCATGCGAGTGCTCCTCGAGGTCGTGAGCCGACGCACGGCAGCCACCAGTTCGCCCGGCCGAAAAGCGCCATCAGCGCCGGCAGCAGCACCAGGCGCACGATCGTGGCATCGAGCGCCACCGCGAACGCGAGGCCGAGCCCGAGCTCGCGCGTGGCAACGAGCTCGGTGAAGCCGAAGGCGAGAAAGAGCGAGATCATGATCGCCGCAGCGCTCGTGACGGTGCCACCCGTCTGCGCGATGCCCTGCAGCACGGCTTGCTCAGGGTCGCCGTTGCGCAGGTAGCGAGCCCGCATCGCCGACAGCAGGAATACCTCGTAGTCCATGGAGAGCCCGAAGAGGATGGTGAAGAGCATCAGCACGATGAAGGCGTTGAGTCCTCCGGGCGGCTGCAATCGCAGAAGTCCCGCACCGTGCCCGTCCTGAAAGACGAGGATCAGGAACCCATAGCTCGCTAACACCGAGAGGAGGTTCAGGGCGATTGCCTTGAGTGGGATGAGAAGCGAGCGCAAATGCAGCAGCAGCACCACGAAAGTCAGGAGCAGCACGAGCGGCACCACGATCCGCATCTTCGTGAAGATCTCCTGATCGAAATCGGCGAGCATCGCCGGGGCCCCCGAGACCGCGAGCGAGAGACCCGTGCCGGCGAGGGCCGCACCCGCCTCGGAGCGCAGCCTCTTCACGCGCGCGGCCGCGGCAGTCGACTCGGGCGGATCGGCAGTGATGAGCGCCAGTATCGCGACGCGACTCGCCGGGGCGCTCGCCTCCACCGCCGTGATGCCCGGATCCTGCCCGAGGTACGCCACCAGGCGGCGGATGCCGGCACGCGCGTCCTCCTCCAGCACCGTACGACCGGCAGGCGCCTCGATGATGAGTGCCGTCGGTCCCATCCATCCCGGCTCGAAGTCGCGCTCGAGGAGCGTGTAACCGCGACGCGCCTCGAGGTCCGGGGCGAGCCCCGAGGCGCCGAGGTTCCACGGGGACATCCGCAGCACCGGGGCGGCGAGGCAGCCGAGCAGGATGAGCGAGACGCCGCTGCACAGGATCGGTCGGCGCATCACGAGCTGTGCCCAGCGCCTCCAGAATGTCCCGCCCGCCGAGGCCGCACTCGGTTGGCACGGCCAGTCCACTCGCCGCCCGAGCACGGCGAGCAAAGCGGGAAGGAGCGTCAGGGTCGCCATCACCGCGACACCCACCACGACCACACCGCCCACCACGAGGGCCTTGAGGAAGGGCAGCCGCACGAGCGAGAGCGCGAGGAACCCGATGGCCACCGCGGCGCCCGAGCAGATGATCGTGGAGCGGACCTCCTCGAGCGCGCGCCGCGCGGCGCGCTCGGGTGTTTGCCCGGCCGCTAACGCTGGCCTGAATGCCGCGACGAGCAGCAGCGCGTAATCGACGCCCACGCCGAGCCCGATCATGGTGACGGCGTTCTGCGCGAATACGCTGACTATCGTGAAGCGGGACAGCACATAGAGCGCGGCCAGGCTCAGCGTGGCGGCGGTCATGGCCAACGCAACGGGCAGCAGCGCCGCGATCGGGGAGCGGAAGACGAGCAGGAGAACCAACAGTGTCAGGGGCAAGCCCACGCGCTCCGCGGCGAGCAGATCCGTGGAGCTGCGGCGGTTCAGGTCGTAGAGCACCGCGGGTTGGCCGGTAATCTCGCAGCTGAATCCGCGCGGCAGCCGCACGGAGTCCACCGCGGCGCGCAAGGGCGCGGTCGCAAGCTCCGCCTCACTGAAGGAGGCGGCGCCGGTGTCGATGAGCAGGAGCGCGCTATGCCGCGAGCGCCCCACGAGCCGCACATCGCCCGTATTCCACAGTGACTGGACGCGCGTCGCGCCGCCGCGCTCGAGCAGCGCCGTGCTCAGCCGTTGCGCGAGGCGCGCAAACGCGGCGTGCCCCACGACCTCATCGTCCGCATGCAACACCGCGACGAAGGGATAGAAGCCTCCGGCCGGCACCCCGGCGGCGACCGCGCGCTCGACCGCCTCGATCGACTCACTGCCCGGGACGGCGTCCGAGCCGCCGCGGACCACCGTGCCGAGCCGCAGCGCCGGCAGCGCGCCGATGAGCAGGATCGCGAGCCAGGCCGCCATCACCGCGAGCGCACGGCGCCGATATGCAGCCAGGAGGATATGGTCCATGGCGCGCCTCAGGCCCGCTGCAGGAGCCGCACCTGCTTGATACGTGCGGCGTCGGCGGCGAACGGGCCCGTGCCGCGGGGGTGGAGCTCGATGAGCGGCGTCAATGCCTCCGGGTACTCGTGCCAGGCGGCACGGAAATCCGCATTGAGCGCGATGAGACCGCGGAGCATGGCCTCGCGGTACGTGGCTTCGAGCTGCGGCGCCGGAGCGGTCTCCACCTCGAAGATGAATTTCGGGTGCACGTCGGCGGCCACGCCTTCGTGCAGGGCGAGGCAGAACGAGCGGGTGATTTTCGCGAGCCCGCTCTCGGCGTACAGGCACTGCTCGATATCCTCCGGATAGATGTTGGCGCCCATGACCGACACGGTGTAATCGCGCCGACCATATACCCAGAAGAACGGCAGGCGCAGTTGAGGTCTCCCTGCGGCTGCGCCGAGCGCGGTGATATCGATGCCATGGGCTGCGAGGCGCTGCTGCATCTCATCGAAGCGCGCCGCGCCTCCCTCATCGTGCACGTTGTAGCGCACCCGCGGCGACAGCAGTGACTTGCGCGAGATGGTGAAGAGCAGCTCGCGGTCGGCATTCACTTCGACGTAGTGCATCAGCGGGTTATATTGAAAGAGCATCGGCAGCCGCGAATCGGTACCGAAAAGCGCGGTGCGCAGCTCCGGCCGCATGCGGCACAGGCGGCGGATGGCCACCCCGAGCGGCGTCTCCCCGGCGATGCCGATCTCCAGATCGGTGGCGCCGAAGCCGCTGTAGACGCTGCGGAAGCGCCGCAGCAGGTAATCGCGCAGTCCTTCCGCCATGCCCTCACCGCCGACCAGTGCGTGCAGCTCGAATTCCCCGAAGAGGAAGCCCTGCGCCTCGCCCGCATCGAGCAGGTGCTTGAGAAACGGCGGGTAGCCCGCGATGAGGTAGCGGTATCGTGGCCCGAAGAAGCGCAATGTGTGGAGGATCTTCTCCACGTCGGGGCCGGTGCACTTCACGATGCCGTTACGCGCGAGCGCCACCCCCATGTTGATCCCGGTGGCCCACGCACCCATGGAGAAGGCGTTGATGGTGAGGTACGGCGCGGTGCCGTAGCAGTAGCGCGCGAAGTAGCTGATGAAGATATGGCTCTGATGGCGCTCGAGCCCGCTGCGCACCCAGTCGTAGGGCGTCCCGGTACTGCCGGAGGACTCATCGATCGTCACATCCCGCTGTGGTAAGCGACCACCCGCACAGCGCCGCTCGGTGCGGTAGCGCTTGATGTAACTGTCCTTGTCGGTCTCGGGAGGTGAGCCCCCGCGATATCCGGCGGATCGCAGGAAGTGCCGGTACGCCGGCACCGTTGCCGCAGCACGATAGAAGGTCGCCCGTGCGCGCCACCGTCCGGCCCAATCGAGGAAAGCCGGCGTCAGCCGTTGAAACAGCGCGAGAAAAGTCCCGAAGCGCGCGCAGGCGAGTTTGAGAATGAAGTTAAAGGGCGCGAGGGCGGCGAAGCGCACCTTCTCGGCGGGGCTGGCCCGCGGTATCCGGGCGCCGGAGCGCCCTTGCTCACGGCTCGGGGCGTGCGAGGCGCTGTCGCCCGCGGGGAGAGTGTTCATTTCTGCCTCCCGTGCCAGGACAGTTGCTGGCTGGCACGGGGTCAGTCTGGCAAGGCGCCTGCTACGGCTGCATCACGGCGCACTCACAGTTGGCTTACAGCGGATGCCCGCCGGCTAGGGCCGCATGCCGTAACCGGCGAAGCGATCGTCTATGGTCGGCTCGATGGAGCGCGCCGCGGCCAGATCCAGCTCCGCCGCCTGGACTTGACCGCGCCGGCGCTGCGCCACACCTCGCACATAAAGCGATGAGGCGAGCTTCGGATCACCGGCGAGTGCAGCGCTCGCGTCCGCTATCGCCTTGTCGGGCTGACCGGTTCGCAGCCACACCAGCGCGCGGCTGTCGAGAGTCTGCGCATCGTTCGGACGCAGTCGCAAAGACTCGTTGCAATCGGCAAGTGCGCCGTCGAGATCCCTGTTGGTGGTGGCACGCACCCAGCAGCGGCCATTGAGTGCTGCCGGGTAGCGCGGTACGAGCCTGAGGGCCTCGTCGTAATCTGCGAGCGCACCGTCGTGGTCGCCGGTGTTCTCGCGCGAACGACCCCTGGATGCGAAGGCCGCGGCAAACCGCGGATCCGCCTTGATGACCTGGTCGAAGTCCTGGATGGCTCGCTCATGGAGCCCCTGGCCCTCGTAGCTCACGCCGCGGAAGTAGAAGGCGCTCAGGTAGTCGGCCCGCAGCCTGATCGCCTGGTTGCAGTCACTCAAAGCATGGTCGTAGTCGCCTTTTTGCAGGTAAGCCTCGGCGCGATCGATCAGCACGGCGGCCGCATCGCTCTCGAGACCTTTCCCGGTTTCGTAGCCATGGAAGAAGCGGCTGAGCGCACCCTGCTCGACGTAGTTGTTGGCGACCTTCCTGGCGAGCGCGCGATCGTAGTCCTCGATGGCCCGGTCGAAATCACCCTTGGCCGCATACGCCAGGCCGCGGGAGTGATAGGCCGAGCTCAAATCCGGCCTGAGAGCGATCGCCCGATCGAAATCCTGTATGGCGCGATCCCGGTCGCCCCGCAACATGTGAGTCTTGCCACGATCCTGGAAGGCGAAGGCAAAGTCGGGCTTGAGCCTGATGGCCTGATCGTAGTCTTCGATCGCACGATCGAGGTCACCCTTGTGCATGTAGGCATTACCACGGTCGAGGAACGCCGATGCGTAATCCGCCTTCAGCGCGATCACGCGATCGTAGTCCTGTATGGCGCGCTCATAGTTCCGTTTGTGGAGGTAAGCATTGCCGCGGTTGAGGAGCGCCGCCACGAAGTCGGGCTTGAGCTCGAGCGCCCGATCGAAGTCCTCGATGGCGCGATCCTCGCCGCCGAGTTCCAGGTATGCGTTACCGCGGTTCGTGAAAGCGATGGCCAGATTGTTGGAATCGCTCTTGGCGGAGCGAATGAACGCGCTACAGGCGTCGATCCGCGCGTCCGGTTTCACGTTCGGGTCGTTGGCACAGGACTCGAGCGCCGCGAAATCTTCCGTCAGGACGGCACAGGCACTCAATGCCAGTGTCAGCAGCACGATCCCGGCCAGGCCGATGGTTCGGGTAACCTGCATCAGGTCAGGGAGCTCGCCGCTGGTGCCCGCTGCAGCTCGGCCGAAATCTTGCGGTGGAGCTCCACGGTGACCGCGGCCGGTTCCCCGAGATTCAGAGCCTTGAGCGTGGTGCGCAGGCTGAGAAAAACCTCGCCGGCTTCCGCGCCGCGGCCGGCTTGCGCGAGGGCATGCATCAGCCGCCGGCACAGCGCGTCCGAGACCGGCTCGCTCTCGAACGCCCGGCGGCAGAGCTCGACCATCTCCTCCCACCACCGCAGCTTCTCGGCCGCCTGCGCGGCGGCCGTCACCAGGCGCGTCAGGCTCGCACGGTAGCGCTCGCGACCTGCGCTCGCCCAGGGAGACGCCACATCGGTGCCGAGCAGTGGCGCGCCATAGAGAGCGAGCGCCTCGCCGACGGCCGCAAGGAACTCGCTCTTGCGGCTCTCGAGATCGCTCGCGCTGCAGAGTGACTGAGCGTTGCGGGCGGCCTGCTCGAAGGCCCACGTGTCGAGCCACACCAGGCGCCGGTTGAGGCTCACCTCCCCGCCCTCGACGGTGATGGCGGCGTCATCGCCCAGCCACTCGCGCAGGCGGTGCAACGTCGTGTTGAAGGAGCGGTGCGCGTAATCGCTGTCGACGTGCGGCCATATCGCATCCGCGAGTCGATCGATGCGGACCCGCTCGCCGCCGAAGGCGATGAGAGCCGACAGCAGCTCGAGCGGCTTCAGTGCCTTGCCTCCCTTGACGGGCTCGGCCGCGGCGATCTCGACCCGCAGCGGCCCGAGCGCACGGATACGCCAGCGCCAGGGCCACTCGGGCACGAGGTACGGCGGCGGATCGGGGACCAGCCCGCGCCGCTGGATGAGATGGCGGAGGAACTCGCGCTCGATGTTGGCTGCGAAGGCCACGCGGCACAGCTCCGCGGCGAGCCGCGGCTCCCACCACAGCCAGTGCATGATGCCGCGCTCGCGCGCGATCGCGAAGGCATCGCGCAGTGGATCGAGCGCCTGCGACTCGCGCCCGCGCCCGATCGCCAGCGCGGCGCGGCACAGGTGGCACATGCAATCGAGCAGCCGGTTCTTCAGACGCGCGGCGATCTCGAGCGTGCGAGCGAGCTCGCGGTCGGCGGCCGCCTCACTGCCGCTCGCCTGCAGCACCTGCGTGAGCGCGAGTCCCGCCACCACCTCGAAGAACGGCGCTCCCAGCTCGGTCGCGGTGCGCACTGCGGTCTTGAGCTGCTGCAGCGCGACGTAGAGCTCATCGCGCAGCATCGCGTGCCAGGCAACCGCAAGGGTCTGCAGGAAGAGGTCGAACCGGCGCGGCGCGGGTCCGCGCGCCTCGAGCGCCTTGAGCCACTGTGCCGCGTCCTCGAGATCCCCGGCGCCGAGCGCGCTGGCGAGCGCGTTGATGACGAAGGTGTCGTTCCAGATGCGTACGCCGCTGTGCGCCACGATATCGAGCCCGGTGCGCACCGCTGCCGCGCAACGGGCGCGCTCGCCGCAGAGCATGTAGAAGGTGGCACGTGCCTGGGCGAACTTGGTGATCGAGACCGGCGTGACGTTGGCGAGCGTGGTCAGAGCGGTATCGTGCTCCACCAGCCGCTCGGCGCCGCTGAATCCGCCGTTCCAGGCGGAGAGCGTGATGAGCACCGCATCGACGCTCAGGCGCACGTTGGGATCGCGGTGCGTCTGGCTGAGGCGTTGCGTGCGCTCGCGCCACACGGGCACGTCCGGATGCCAGGGCTGGCGCAGCACGATGGAGATGAACATGTTGCCCGTGAGGCGCGCCTCGAGATCCTGGGTCGGCCATTCGGTGTTGGCGGCGATCCAGCGCGCGCCGGCTTCGATCCAGGGATCGAGCAGCGAGAAATCGTCCGGATCGTGGAGTGTCGCTTCCAGCGCGCCATTGATCGAGGCGAGCACGCCGGCGGTCGAGACGGGCTCGGTGCGCGTGAAGAGCCGGAACGCGCGCGCATACAGCTCACGCGCCTCGCGCGGCGCGTACGGGTAGCGCGCCGTGGCCAGCCAGTAGAGCAGCCACGGATTCTCACCGCGGTGCGCTTCCGGCAGTGCGCTGATCCAGCTGTCGAGCGTCTGGCCGCGACCCTGCGCGAGGAGCGCATCGGCCTGACTCAGGATGTGGCTCTCGAGACCGGACCAGTCGCGCAGCCGCACCAGCAGCGCGGCGGCCGCCTCGAAATGCTCGTGCGCCGCCAGCACACGCGCCGCGAGTCGCTTGCGATTGGCGATCTCCTCGGCGCTGCCGGTCATTTCGGCACGCGCCTCCAGGAACTCGCGCAGCAGGGGATGCAGCTGGTAGATGGTGAGCGGCTCCGCCGGAATGACCGTCACCAGGAAGCCGCTTTGCGCAAAGCCGAGCAGGGTGTTGCGCGACTCGACCGGAATACCGAGCTCATCGGCCATCGGCACGGTGATCTGTGGCAGGTAGGCGAGGCGCAGCAGCGCCTCGTGCGTCGCCGGATTGAAGCGCTGCAGCACCTCCTCCGCCAGGTAGTCGAAGATCACCGAGGGCATATCCGCATCGGGCGCGCTGACTGCCGAAGAGCGCGCTTGACGGTCCTGCAGGAGCAGGATGAGTCCGGCGGCCCAGCCGCGGGTTCGCGTGTGCAGGCGCTCGATCTCCGCGGGGGTGATGCCCGGATTACGCACCGCGGCCACCCCCGCAGCCTCATCGAGCGTGAAGCGCAGCTCCGCCCAGCCGATCAGGCGCAGCCGTCCGCGCGCGCGCAGCCGCGCGAAGCCGGTGGCGGGAGTGAGGCGGCTGATGATGAAGAGCCGTCCGCCCTGCGGCAGCTCATCGATCGCCACGCGCAGCACACCATAGAGCGGATCCCTGGCATCGACGTCCTGGCAGTTGTCGAACACCACGCATGGGTGCTCGAGCCGCGCATAGAGCTCGCGGAAATAGCTGCGCGCGAACACCTCCACGTTCGCGGCATACGCCGATTCGAACTGCGGCAGCGGCTTTCCGCCGCGACGCTCGGCCTGCAGGGCCTGCGCGAGATAGAAAAAGAACGAGGCGATGTCGGAGTCGCCACGGTCGACCTGGTACCACAGACTCTGCAGGCGACGCGTCGCGGTGTAGTCGGCGATCAACGTCGTCTTGCCGCTGCCCGGCGGCCCGACCACCCACACCACCGGCGCGGCGTCCGGCCGGTCGAGCTCCTCGAACAGGCGCATCCGTGAGTAGGTTGCGGCCGTCGCCGGGCGGGTCAGCTTCGCGAGTCGTGCTCTTGTCGGCATCGATGCATCACCCACCACCCAGCTCCTTATAACCGAGATTCGCGGCAATTGCAGGGCTCAAGGTAAAGCCCGCACCGCAGCAACCGTTTCGGGCCACGCCGCCGCGGATAGCGGCCAGTGCTCATCGCCCGCTCCCTCGGCCTCGGCCACCGCTCGCCGCGGTGCTGAGCTCGGGTGCTCGGAGCCGGGTTCCACGGTCCCGCCCTCCTGTGCCACGACCATGAGCCGGATGGCACCGACGGGGCGCGCCGCGGCGAGCTCGTGGGCGACGTCCGCGGCCAACCGGTCACGCAGTGCCGCTTGTGGCCTTGCGATGGTGGCGAATCCATACACGGCAGCCACAATGACCTCGGAATATGTCGTCGACACTTCGAGGCTCTCCGCAGAGCGCGCATGCAGGTCGACCAGCGACGCGACCACGGAATCCCGGCTCTGCACCTTTTCGTAGCCGACCCAGATGAGCGGAAAATAGGGAAAAGGTGCGGCGGCACCGGTGTCGTGCAGCTGGCGATGCACCGGTGAGCCGACACAGAGCAGGTAGTCCGCGCCCCCCGGAGTGGCACCGGAGCCACCATCGCCGTGCAGCACGCCGGCCAGTGTCCCCTGCCCTGCCGTGAGGCTCACGAGATCCGGGCTGCCATCGATGACGACGATGCGCGGCTCGGCATGCTGAATGGACTTCACCAGTGGCTCGATGAGCGCCCGATGCGCGCCGGAGGTCAGGCTGATCGTCCCGGCCTCCTCGGCCATGACCGGTACGTGATTCACACCTGCCGAAGGCTTGTACGGTATCGGCACGCAGCCGGTCGCCGCGCTGATCGTCACGAGCAGAGCGAGAACCCGCCATTGACCGACCATGTGAGTACCCTCCCGCCAGGTTGTTTGTTGGCGCAGGGATACTCTGGGCGTCACGGACCCACAGGCGCTCTACTCGCAACCTACAGCTGGCTTACAGTCATGGACACGGTCACTCCCCGCGCAATCCAGTCCGCGACGGCCTGTGTTAGCCATCTGTAAGCTGCCGGTAGAGCGATCGTAAGAGTCGCACCCGTATGTTGGTACCCGGCGCAGAGTTGCGCTTTTTACAGGGAGACTGACATGCGACGAATGACCTTGTACGGCCAACTTACGCTCGCGCTGTGCCTGCTCGTTCTCGGCGGCGGCGCGGCGACGGCCTGGGCCGATGGATCGAGGGGTTTCGTGTTCTTCGGCGACAGCCTGACGGATGCCGGAAATCATTACATTGCCTTCGGACAGGTGACACGCGCCCCCTACCAGCCGGTGCCCATCTATCCGTATGCCATCGGTGGTCATCACTTCAGCAACGGCACCACCTGGGCGGAAGACCTGACGGATGAGCTCGATACGCCGCTGAGCGGCGAGCCGGCCCTGCGCCAGCCGGGCGTGTTCACCAACTACGCCGTCGGGCGGGCCCGGGCGCGGCCGGGCGCACCCGTGTTCCCGGACTTCGACCTGGGCACGCAGGTCGGGGCCTTTCTCACCGACTTCGGCGGTCAGGCGCCGGCCAAGCGGACGTACGTGATCTGGATCGGTGCCAACGACCTCTTCGATGCGCTCGAGGCGCTGCAAACGGATCCAACCGGTGCGACCACCCAGGCGATCATCCAGCAGGCGATCGCAGCGACCGCGGAAAGCCTGCAGATGCTCTGGGGAGCGGGCGCGCGGCAGTTCCTGGTGTTAAACCTGGCCGATCCCGCACTGACCCCCTACGTGCGCACGCTGGGTCCTCTCGCCCAGGGCGCCGCGACGCAGCTGACCGCGGCGTACAACGGCGCGCTGGCGCAGATGTTGGCTTCACTCGGCGCGCTGCCACAGATTGAGATCCGGCAGTTCGACATCGATGCCTTCCTGCACGCCGTGGTCTCATCCCCGGCCC
Organism: Steroidobacteraceae bacterium; assembly: GCA_035541695.1. Classification (GTDB taxonomy): domain Bacteria; phylum Pseudomonadota; class Gammaproteobacteria; order Steroidobacterales; family Steroidobacteraceae; genus 13-2-20CM-66-19. The sequence goes on along the minus strand of DATKMV010000104.1, from coordinate 22,156 downwards.
GCTACGGACTGCGCGATGTGCAGGACGCGTGCCTCACCTTCGGCGTGGTCACGAATGCGGTGTGCGCAGATCCCGACCGGTATCTGTTCTGGGACGGTATTCATCCGACCCGCGCCGGGCACTTCCTCATCTCGCTCGCCGTCTTGAGAGCCTCGCTGACGGTGAGCCTCGAGGAGCGCGAGGCGCACCCGACCCGCTGAGCTGGCACTGCCCCCGGAGAGCCTCGCAAGCTCTCCGGAGGCGCAGCGTCGGAGCCGACGCCATGCTCCCGGACGATCGCTCAGTTCTTCCGGCGTCCTCTCATGAGCCCGAGTCCAGCCAGCCCGAGGCTGAGCAGCGCCAAGGTCGTGGGCTCGGGCGCGCCCGCGGCTGCCTCGAGCGCGCCGGCCGCGATCGCCGCATGACCTCCGGCAGTCGGGTGTATATCGTCCCAGAACAGGTACTGGTTCTGTCCGGCCTCGGTGGAGGCGCAAGGGGTGCCGCCCGCGTGGTTCACTTCTCCCACCAGACACGGGCTCGTCACGTTGGTGAACCCGAAAGCTCCGGGATCGGCGATGATCGCATCGAGCGCGCTGAAGGTATCGAAGACGTGCAGATTCAAGCCGTTCGCGACGGATGCCAGCGGCGGTATCGGTCCCGAGCCGTTGATCAAGGTGCTGTTGAAGGCTGCCGCCAGTGCCGACGCACCCGCCTGCGCGGTCGGGCCGCCGGCGATCGCACGCGGCGTCTTGCCGATATCGGGCACGGTCAGGATGAGAAAGTTCTTTGCACCCTCGGCCGCGAGGTCGCCTATTGCCGTATCGAGATTGCTCACCGCTTCGCCGATACCCATCGCGATTTGCGATGAGCTCGCGTGCGACTCTGCCGCGCCGATGAGATCGTTGCTGCCAATCCAGATGGTGTAGAGCGCATGCGGGTCGGCAGTCGCGTGCGTCGCCTCGAATTGACTGATCTGGCCGAGAGTGCCGGTGAGGTCGATTGGAGTTGCGGTATGAAACACCGTCTGCCCGGTCTGTGCTCCGCCGTAGGCATAGTCGGTGCCGCCGAGCAGACTCGGAGTGAGGGCAGGGACGCCAAGTCCGGCGGCCAGGTCCTGTACCCACACCGGGCCGTTGCTAAACTGCCCATTCACGTACGGCGCGGCCGGTTCCACGCCCTTGGTGACGTGGAAGATATTCCCCACGTCGGAGAGGCTGTCGCCGAATGCGTAGATCGCATCGTAGGGACCCGCTTGCAGGCCGGGTCCGAGCAGTAACCCGACCGCGAGGAATGCCAGTGCCTTCACACGCATCGCTGATCCCCTTGCCGCTCGAGGCGGCTTTGGTGGCGCGTGGTGGACGCGCCGTTTGTATTGAGGAGAGTTGATTTCGTCTGCGGGGATGGTACTCCCGCCCGCGGGGGCGGTATACACGATCCGGCAAGCGCGAGCCTGGCAGGCGCCTGCCGGCAAGGAGCGCCTTGGTGCGGCGCAGCATCTTCGGCCGTGTTGCCGCCGGCGCCTCAAGCTCGATCCGCGATGAACCGCCTCAGGATGCCGAGCGAATAATGACCCGCGACCTCGCGGGAGAAGCGCGGGAAATCCTGCGGCGCGTTCTCGTCCGCCGAATCCGAGAGCGTCCGCACGATGGCAAACGGTATCGAGTACTCCTCGCAGACCTGCGCCACCGCCGCCCCCTCCATGTCGACGCAGACGACCTGTGGCAGCCGGCGGCGCAGCGCAGCGATCTCCTCGGCGCTGTCGAAGAACTGATCGCCGCTCGCAATGAGGCCTTCGATGACTTTGGGCGCAGCGATTCCGAACCAGTCGCGCTCGCTCTGCACCACGCTGCCCGGGAGGTCCTCGCGCAGGAACTCCTGCGCGGCCACGCGCAGCCGCCGGCGCAGCCCGGGATCGGTGCCGAGCAGCGACTTGCCGAGCAGGGGCACCTCGTAACGCGGAAAGATGGGCGATGCGTCGAGGTCGTGCTGGATGAGCTCCGTGCCAACCACCACATCGCCGATCGACGATCCGTGCTGCACGGCGCCGGCGACCCCGGTGAACACGACCTGCGTTGCCTCGCAGGAGGAGACGAGCTCCACAGTGGTCGCGGCCGACGCCACCTTGCCCCACCCGGAGAACACCGCCACCACCGGCACGCCGTGGAAGCTGCCACGGTGGTACCGCCGGCTTCCCACGATACGCTCGCTCGCGTCACCGAGCGACGCGACGATCGCGGTGATCTCATCGGGCATGGCGCTCAGTATCGCGAGCATGAGCCGAGTCAGCTCTGGTCGAGCGTCTCCACGAGGATGGCGAGATCCGCATCGCTCGTCTCCCCATGCGTGACGCAGATGCGGATCACGTCCTGCTCTTCGAAACGCGCGAGCGCGACCCACGCCCGGCCCGAGGCGAGCACACGCGCCAACACCGCCTGCGGCTCGCCGAGTCGCGCCGGCGGCACGACGTTGAGCAACGCGAAGGGCGAGTCGTTCACGACGCGCCAGCCGCGCCGCTCGAGCTCGCCGCGGATCCAGGCCGTCTGCGCCACCGCGCGCTCGATGTGCGCAGCGTGTCCCGCCCACCCGGCGGCGGCGAGCGACAGGAACAGCCGCAGCCCGAGAAAACGTCGCGACCACTGGATGGTGTTCATGTACGGGTCGAGCGAGACCGCGTGCGATTGCATGTAGCTCGCCGATACCTCGAACGCCGCACTCAACGCCGCCGGATCGCGCACCAGGAACATGCCGCAGCCCATGGTGGTCGCGAACCACTTGTGGGCATCGATGGTGGCGGAATCCGCGCGCTCGAGCCCGGCGAGCACGTGGCGATAGCGCTCCGAGGCGATCATCGCCCCACCCCAAGCCGCATCCACGTGGTACCAGAGCCGATGCTTTGCGGCGAGATCGGCGCAGGCAGCGAGCGGATCGAGCATGCCGGCATTGGTCGTGCCGGCAGAGGCCACGATGAGAAACGGCACGCGCCCGAGCGCGAGATCCTGCGCGATCGCCTGCTCGAGCGCTGCGCTCGAGAGCCGCCCGCGACCGTCCGTCGCGACGAGCCGTGCCGCCGAGCGTCCGATGCCGGCCTGATGCGCGATCTTCACCCAGCTGCGATGACACTCCTTCGACACGTAGAACACGGGTGCGCCTGGGAAAGCGCGCGCGCCGTCGGTCGCGAAGCGCCGGTCGGCGCGGGTGAGCGCACAGAGCATCGCGGTGTAGTTGGCCTCGGAGCCCCCGGAGGTGAAGTGGCCGCCCGCGCCGGCGGGAAACCCGGCCCGCTCGGCAATGCGGCGGATCACGTACGCTTCGAGCGCCACTGCGGCCGGGGATGTGCCGGAGCTCGCAACCTGCGGATTGAACGCCGCGACCAGGCGATCGGCGCACTGTGAAGGAAATGTCGGTGCCGGGTTGAAGAGCCCGAAATAACGCGGATGCGTGAGGTGAGTGAGACCGTGCTCGAGAATGCCGATCGACCAGTCGAGCAGCTCGGTCAGGGGTCGCGCGCTCTCGAAATCGAAGCGCTCCAGCTCGCGCCGTAAGCTCTCGATATCGAGCGTCGGCGTCGCGGCACCGGCAGAAACGCGCTCCGCGGCGAGCGCCAGCGCGCCCGTGAGGTAATCCTCGATGCGCCGCCGCTCATCGCGCGGCGGGAAGAGCGCCGCGTCGGGCGGCGCGCTCGCGGGCTCGCCTCGAACTGTCGCCATCGCGGTGCGCTGCCGCGGCGTCAGTGCGACTCGGCCGTGGCGAATGCGCCTTCGAGCGCATCACACAGCAGATCGAGCTGCGGGCGCTCGATGGTGAGCGCCGGCGAAAGGATGATGTTGGGACCCGAGAGGCGGATCATCGCCCCGCGCCGGTAGGCCTCGCGATGCACCCGCGCGAGCTCCGGGGCGCCCGCAGGGAAGCTCGCCCGCGTCGCCTTGTCGGCGACCAGCTCGATCCCCGCCATCATGCCGACGCCGCGCACGTCCCCGACGATGCGGAAGCGCTTCATCGCGTGCAGCCGCTCGAGGAAGTACTTCCCCTCGCGCGCGGCGCGCGCCGGGATGTTCTCCCGCTCGATGATCTCGAGCGTCGCGAGCGCCGCCGCGGCTGCGACCGGGTGCGCCCCGTAGGTGTAGCCGTGATTGATGGTCCCGAGCGCGAGGTCTCCTGCCTTGAATCCGTCCACGATGCGGGTCGAGACGGCGGTGGCGCCGAGCGGCACGTAGCCCGAGGAAATCCCCTTCGCGAGGCACCAGATGTCCGCCTGCACTCCCCACAGCCGCGTGCCGAACATGTGGCCGATGCGCCCGAACCCGGTCACCACCTCATCCGCGATCAGCAGCACACCGTGACGGTCGCACACCGCACGCACCAGCGGCCAGTAGTTCGGCGGCGGCACGATCACCCCGCCCGCGCCCTGCACGGGCTCGGCAATGAATGCGGCGACGGTGTCCGGTCCCTGGAAGACGATCTCGCGTTCGAGCAGCTCGGCGCAGATCCGGCCGAGCTGCTCCGGGTCTTCCGTGTAAGGATTGCGGTACAGCCACGGCGTATCGATGTGGAAGCATCCCGGCAGCAGCGGCTCGTAAGCGCGGCGGAATGGGGTGTTGCCGTTGACGCTCGCGCCGCCGAAGTGCGTGCCGTGATAGCCCTTCCGCAGCGAGATGAACTTGGTGCGATCGCGCTGGCCCTGCACTTTCCAGTACTGGCGCGCGAGCTTGAGCGCCCCCTCGACCGCGTCGGAGCCGCCGCCACTGAAGTGCACGGCGCCGACGCCATCGGGGTTCATGAGCTTCACCACCCGCTGCGACAGCTCGATGGCGCGCGGGTGCGTCGCGCCGCGGAACGTGTTGTAGAAGGGCAGCTCATCGAGCTGCGCCATGATCGCATCGCGGATCTCGCGCCGCCCGAAACCGAGATTCGTGCACCAGAGACCACCGACTCCATCGACCATCCGATGCCCGTCGACGTCCCAGATCCAGCTTCCCTCGCCACGCACGATGATGTCGGGAAGCGCATCGCGCACCGTGCCCGGATGCGTCATCGGATGCAGCAGGCGCTGCGCGTTCTCTGCCTTGAGCTCCTCGTTCGTGAGTCTTTGCATGGATCTGTCCCTGGACTGCCAGAGCGGCCTGCGCACTATAAATCAAAGCCTTGGACGCTATCGCCCCTTCGCCTGCCGATCCCACTCCTGTGCGTCGTAGTGACCGCGTGACTCGAGGATGAGTTCATCGGGCCCGATCTTCCAATCCGCCCACTGTTCGTCGTCACGCAGCGGCAACGACATCAACCCGTCACGAAGGCGTTGAACTTATTGCCGTCCAAACCGCGCCCAGCGTCGACATATCCAATCATGGCTCTTGTTCTCCTTCGCTATCGGGTTGGCGGGCACACTCGGGCGACTCGAGCAGCGCCTGCATGTGGAAGGCCGCCTGCTGCGCGCCGTAGCGATGCGAGGTGGCGACCGGACAGCTGGCGCGCGACAGGCAACCTTTCCGACAGGCGATTCCCTGCGGTGAGGCGAGGTGCGCGGCGCAAGCGGCGCGGTGAAAGCCGCTCGCTGTGACTGCACCCGCTGGACAGCTTGCAATGCAGGGCTTCGTTGCGCAGCTCTCGCACGGCGAAGGCCATGACATTCTTGGCGGCACTGCGAATACTTCGCCGAACAACAGTGCCCCGCGGTAGGCGTGCCAGAGCCCGAAGCGTGGATGGATGAGAATACCCAGAGGACTCCGGTGCAGCGCCTCCGCGCGCTGCGCCCACTGCTGGAAAGGCCACCAGGGCGGTCCGCCGAACGGATATAGCGGTCGTGCTCCGAAGTCTGTCGCCAGCTGGCTGATGATGCGCACCGACCAGCGATCCAGCGGGTGCGGTTGGCCATCCACAAACTCCGGCGACGCCGTGAAGGCGGGCCATTGAATCGCACCGGTGAATCCCAGCAACAGTAGAGTCCGGCCCGGTCGGCCTGCATCGACCTCGGGGAGCTCCTCTCCAGGCTCGACCCGGAATCCGCCCCGGCACGCCATGCCGAGCGCAGCCGCCGCTGCGTTCAGCCTTTCATAGATTCCATCCGTTGGGTCCGCCATGTCAGGCGGAGTCCGGGCGGGCACCATAGGGGAACCAGGAGCACTCGCGCGATGTCACTGGCTCGATGCGCACCGCGCTTCGCGGGGTATCCCGGAAGCTCTGCACGATCCGCTCGAGCGGCGCGGTGGGCCTCGCCACCTCGAAGTCGATGCCCGCCGCCGTCAGCGACCGTAACTGTGCATCGAGATCGCTCCCAAAGAAGCTGATGCGTCTTGCCTGCTGCTGACGCAACGCCTCGGCGAGATTCCGCACCGGTGAGATGATCACGACCGGTCCGCGCAGCTCCTCATCGGGCACCCGTTCGTCCCCGCGGCCCTCGATCATCAACGTCGGTTGAAAGAAATACCCGCGCAGCCCCCACGGTTGGTAACGCCTGCCGCCGACTTTGAGCAGCGCACGGTGCCTCAGCGCGCCGGCCACCTGATTCTCGAGCCGCTCCAAAGCTGTGCCGGAACACAGCGGCCCGAGATCCGTCGCGGGCTTGACGGGATCGCCGCACTCGAGAAAAGCGAGGTAAGCATGCAGCTCATCCGCGAGCTCATGCGACCTCTGCTGCTCGATGTAGATGCGCGCGCTCTGTCCGGCGCGCTGGCCGCTGTGGAAGAGCCGTAACGAAGCAGCGCCTGCCACTGTCAGCGCCGACTCGTCCGTGCTACCGACAAACACTGTATCGCTGCCCTTGGGCGCTATCCCGCCTGCAACGCCCGATGCCTGCTCGCGCAGCACCGCCTCGCCCAGCACGGCGCTCACGGCCTCCGGGCTCGCGACGAGCACATTGAAGACACCCGGGGGGAGGCCTGCGGTGCACTGCGCAGCGCGGAGCACCGCAAGCGGCGCCGTACGCGGCGCCACGCATACGAGTGTCGACCCTTCCTGCAGCCACGGCACCGCGCGGCAAGCCCAGTGCAACAGCGGATAATCCGGCTGGAGCACGAGGGGACGAGCGGCGGCGGCCGGGCGAGTCGATGCGCGAGGCTCTCTGGCAGCGCTTGACTCCAGATCGGATGGCTGCGCGAAGCACCTCGCCGCAAGCAATACCGCGTCGAGGCACTCTCGATAGGCCTGACCGGTTTCCGATGCCTGGAGCTCGGCGATAGCCGGTGCACGGCCAGAGAGCTCGCGCCCGATCTCGACCAACAGCGCCGTGCGCTCCTCGCTGGAGCGCATGCGCCAATGCTCCAGTGCGCGCCGCGCGGCAGACATTGCGGATACGATGTCCTGCGCATCACAGTAAGGCGCAACGGCGACCGGCTCGAGGGTCGCCGGGTTATGCACCACCTGCTGCGCCCCGCTGTGTGCCGATCGCCACGATCCGTCGATCAAACCTCCACTCACGGCGCTCCTGCAGGTTGTGCTGGCGGCGGCGACTGCGCTCCGCCGGTGGGAACCGCAACTGCAGCGAACTTAGCAGATCGGGCTACCCGCCGGCTCGTTGTTGCGCCGGCCCGCCGCGCGCGCCATTGTGGCTAGCTGGCGGCAGCTCGCGGACGCGCCTGGATGGATCTTCATCTTCTCATCGCTTACTGCTTCGCGGTTGCGATCCTCGTCCTGATGCCCGGACCGATCGTCACCCTCGTCGTAGCCAATTCGTTGAGCGACGGCACGCCGGCAGGCCTTGCTACCGTCGCTGGAGCGAGCATTGGCAATGCAATCCTTCTCGGTGCCACCGCGGTGGGGCTGGTCGCTTTCTTCGCATTGCTCAGCGAGATCTTCGCGGTCGTGCGTTGGGTCGGCGCGCTGTATCTCATCTGGCTCGGACTCAAGGCGTGGCGGAGCCGTGAGGCCCAACGGCTCGCGCCCATGGCAGCAGCCAAGCCCTCGGCACGCGCCGTCTTCCTGCAGGGCTTTCTCATCGCGATCACCAACCCCAAGGCGTTGATGTTCTACATCGCGTTCCTGCCACAGTTCATCGATCCCCATCGGGCAGCCGCACCACAGCTTCTCGTGATGATCGGGACGATGATCGTCATGGCTTTGATCTCCGACAGCGCCTACGCGCTGCTTGCGGGACGCGCGCGCGGCTGGTTCACGACTCCGCAGCGACAGCGCCTGCAAAGGCGCATCAGCGGGACCCTGTTGATCTGCGTCGGCTGCGGCTTGCTGTTGGCGCGACACGGAACCTGACTCCCGATGCGCAGGGCCATCGAGCGCGGCTGCAGGCAACCCAGCAAAATATCGGGATGAGCTCCCAGTTGAGGTCTATAGTGAGCGCGTCGCAAAGAAGCGCAATGAGATACGCGTCAAAAACGGGAGGGTCGACATGAAGAGCATGCTGGTCACTGTTGCCACGTTCCTCGCCCTGTTCACCGTGGCAGCACACGCCGCCGACGACACGGAGGCGCTCATAACGCTGGACAAGCAATGGGGCGAATCCATAGTCAAAGGTGACAAGAGCGTTTCGGAGAAGTTGCTCGCTGATAACGTCGTGTCGGTCGATGAGAACGGCGTCATGGGAAAGCAGGCTGTGCTTGCCGATATCAAGCCCGCGCCCGCCGGTACGCGTTATGAGCCGACCGCCTACAAAGTCACCTTCATGAATGCGGACACCGCCATCATGACGCATGGCACCAAAGGCGCTGCCGCCCACTACAGCCTGCACGTGTGGTCACGCAAAGGCGGTACCTGGCAAATCGTCGCCACATCAATGACGAACGCGAAAAGCGCTAAGTGAGGCTTCCTCAGGGTGCCTGCCATCGTGCGCGCGCGTATTGACATGAGATCTCCCGAAACAGCGCCCCGACGAGCGGATGCTCGCCGATCGGCGGCGCGAGCCTGATCTGCAATCGCGGGAATCGCCGGCTCGCCTCGCACACTTGTGCGGGGATGTCCGTGGCAAGATGCGCCCCCGCAGCCAGGAAAAAAGGAAGCACCAGGAGCTCGCGCTTGCTATCCCTCGCGGCCTCCTGCGCGACCTCCTCCAGTGTGGGCGATATGAACTCCATGTAGGCAATGCGTACGGCGTCAGCCCCGAGACACGCCTGCAGCTCGCTGATCAATTCGCTGAACGGCAGCTGCCAGCGAGGATCCCTGCTGCCGTGCGCAAGTACCACGAGCCGTCGGTCGGGGAAGCTCAGCGCCATCGCTTGATCGCCGCTGCCAGGTCGGAGAAATCCACCATGTACTCGGCACCCGGGAGCTTCTTGCGCGCGTGCTGCCAGAGGCTGCCACCCGCCCAAACGGCGATGGATGCATCCAGCACGGCGCGCAGCGCACCGAGCTCTCTGCGCGCCGTCGTGGGAGTGTGGATTCGACTGAAGGAGAGCCCGACGACGTCGACCTGGTACGCGAGCGCCGCGGCGGCGATCTCGGTCGCCGGAGTCTGGGTTCCGAGGGACACACAGTGAACTCTCTCGGCGGCGAGCCACGACTGCACCATGAGCAGCCCGAGCCCGTGCGGCTCCCCCGGCAGCGTCGTGAGCAGTATGCGCGGCCGCTCCCCCGCTGCGGGATCGGTGCGCATCGCCGAGCGCAACAACTGCTGCAGGATCTCGCTGTAGCGATGCTCTTCGGCCACTGAGATCCGTCCCGTTTCCCACAGCTCCCCCACCCGCGTGGTGAGTGGCGCGGCGATCTCCGTGACGAAACTCTGTACACCCAGCTGCAGCAGCGCGCTCGTCAACCGCGACTGCAACAGCGGCATCTCGCGACGCTCGAGGAGCACTGCCAGGTCTCGAACCGGGCCCGACTCGGTCAGCTCGGTCCCGGCTGAGGCCGGTACCTGGCGCAGCAGCGCCGCGAGCTCACCGTCGGTCGCACGCAGCACCCGCCCCGGCCTCAGGCCCGAATCGATCAGCCGCCGGATCGAGCGCAGGCGGGCCAGCTGATCCAGCGGGTACGTGCGTTCCCCGTTGGCATCACGCAGAGGCTTCGGGAAGCCATAGCGACGCTCCCACACCCGTAGGGTGTCCTTGGAGATTCCGGTCTCGCGCTCGAGCGCACCGATGTCGATAGACACTGTCAATGCTCAGCCTATTGCATTTTGTCTAGGACAAACTATAGTACACACCCTCAAAGTTAACACATAAACCTAATTTGTCGAGGACATTCGCAGTCTTAATGAACACCGGAGGTCACTGAGTCATGAACCCGAAATTTCGTTTCCTTGCAGTGATTGCGTCGGCAGGCGCCATCAGCCTAGCAGCGCCGGCAATCACCGTCGCCGCTCCCACGGATGCTACCGATCACGGCATCACCTCGGTCACCCTCGCCCCGAGCTTCCTCTCAGCGCTCGAGAGCCTCGGAGTGAAACCCGGAGCGGTGGCACCGGGGCGAATGGTCCAGCGCCATGGCAACACCGTCGCGGCGTTTCCGATCACCACGGGCGCGATCGATCTCGGCGCGGTGAAGGGTGAAATCGACCACGCCGGCGGACTCTCGCTCAGCGCCGGAACCAATCGGGTCGAGCTGACCGGGTTCGCCATCGAGGTTTACCCGAAAGCCGCGCCGGTGCTGACCGGCCTCGTGACGGTCGATGGCAGCTTCGTCGGGCGGTCACCGCTCTTTGATCTCTCCCTGGCCAACGCTGCACTGTCGAAGCACGAAGAGCGGCTGGCTATCCAGAATGTCGCGATCCGCCTCGATCCGGCAGCCGCTGCCGCGCTGAGCAACGTGTTTCACACCAGCGTTCCCGCGGGGCTATCCATCGGCACGGCTACGGTCCGGACCTCCCTCGATGATGGTGATGAGGGTTGGAGTGAGTGACCTCATGCCAACCCCTTCGGCGCGCCCAGGGGGCGCCGACGCTCTACCTGCGAGCGCCGGAGAGGGGAGGCACGTGCGGCGCGCGTCGGGCAGGGATGCCCGGCGCGCGGCGGGCACGGCTGCGCTGCTGCGTCTCGCCGAGCGGGGCCTGCTGCCCGATGGTGTCATCCGCATCGGTATCCGCAGGCTCTTGCGGCAGCGCCTGCACACGCTCGAGGTGCATGACCCCGAGCGGGCCGCGGAGCAGGTCGAACGCCTCGTGCGGGACATGTCTGCGTCGCCGATGGCGGTGCTGCCGCACAAAGCCAACGAGCAGCACTACGAGCTGCCGGTGGAGTTCTACCGGCTGGTGCTCGGTCGCCGCCTGAAATACAGCTGCGGCTACTGGCAATCCGCAGCGAGGGAACCGGTGTCCCTCGATGAGGCCGAAGCCGCGGCGCTGCAGCTCACCTGCGAGCGCGCCCGGCTGGCCGATCGTCAGCAGGTTCTCGAGCTCGGATGCGGCTGGGGATCGCTCACGTTGTGGATCGCCGAGCACTACCCCGGCTCGCGGATCACGGCAGTATCGAATTCGCAATCACAGCGCGAATTCATCCTCGAGCAGGCTGCGCGGCGCGATCTCGGCAACGTCATCGTCATCGCGCGCGACATCAACGAATTCGACCCCCGCGGTGCGCGCTTCGACCGCGTGGTGTCGGTGGAGATGTTCGAGCACCTGCGCAACTGGCCGGAAGCCTTCCGCCGTGTGCATCGCTGGCTGGCTCCTGCGGGGCTCTTCTTCCTGCACGTGTTCGCGCATAAGAGCACGCCTTATCTCTTCGAGGTCACCGACAGCTCGGACTGGATGGCCGAGCATTTCTTCGCCGGCGGCATGATGCCGAGCGATGAGCTCGCGCTGCGCGTCTGCGGGCCGCTGCAGGCGGTATGCCGCTGGCGCTGGGCCGGGACTCATTACCAGCGCACCGCGGAGGACTGGCTCGTCAATCTCGATGCACACCGCGATCAAGCGCTCATCGTGCTGCGGCGGCTGTACGGCACCGATGCGCCGCAATGGCTGCAGCGCTGGCGGATGTTCCTCATGGCGTGCGCCGAGCTCTTCGGCTACGCAGGCGGGGAGGAGTGGGGGGTGAGCCATTACCTCTTCGCAAGGGCAGGCGAGCGCTGATGTCGGCCCTCGTCAACTTCATCCTGTTTCAGATCGGCTGGTTCGGTTGTGTACTGAATGCGTCGGCACGCCCGTTGACCGCTGCGGCCATAGCGCTGCTGATAGTGGCGGTCTCAGTCTGGCGCAGGGACGACCGTCGCGGTGAGTTCCTGTTGGCCTCGCTCGCCGCTGTCATCGGCACGCTCTGCGACAGTCTCTTCGTGATGAGCTCGCGCCTGCACTACGCGGACGCGCTCTTCGCGCCATTGCCGCCGCTCTGGGACATCGCCCTGTGGCCGCTGTTTGCCACGACCCTCAATGGCGCTCTCGGCTGGCTCAAGGAGCGATTGAGGCTCGCGGCGCTCCTCGGTGCGGTGGCCGGCCCGCTCGCCTACGCCGCGGCCGCGCGCCTCGGCGCGGTGCAGCTGGGCTCGCCATCTTCGACGCTCCTGCTGCTCGCCGGTGCCTGGAGCGTGCTCACTCCGCTGCTGTTGGTCCTGGCGCGCGGCCTGAGTCGCCGCGTTCCGCAGTCCGCTGCAGTGGCGAGCGGCGATCATGCTTGATGTGCACGCCACCGCCAGCGCAGTGGCGGCCATCTTCATGCTCGCGGCGGCTGGTTGGGTCGTGAGCGTGCCGCGGCGCGACGTCAGCGTGATCGACCCCCTGTGGAGCCTGTTCTTCCTGCTCGCGGTGCTCATATACCGGGGCCCGCTGCCGGGGACCCCGCGGGGCGATCTGCTGCTCGGGCTCGTCGCGCTGTGGGCGCTGCGCCTCGCCGGCTATCTGCTGTGGCGCAACTGGGGCGAGCCGGAGGACCGGCGCTACCGCAAGATACGCGCGCGCAACGAGCCGGGCTTCTGGTGGCGGAGTCTGTATCTCGTTTTTGGCCTGCAGGCTGCACTCGCTTCGGTTCTGTCGCTGCCACTCCTGTGGGCGGCGGCCAGCGACCGGAAGCTCGGTGCACTCGATGCGCTCGGTACCCTGCTGTGGCTCGCCGGGTTTCTCTTTGAGACGGTCGCGGATCTGCAGCTGGCACGCTTCAGGCGTGCAGGCGCGGCGACCGCGGTGCTCGAGACGGGACTGTGGCGCTACACCCGACACCCCAACTACTTCGGCGAGGCATTGCTGTGGTGGGGCTATTTCCTGCTCGCCGCCGCCGCCGGCGGCTGGTGGACCGTGTTTGCGCCCGTGCTCATGACCTTCCTGCTGCTGCGGGTGTCCGGTGTCAGCTTGCTCGAGGCGGATATCCGCGAGCGCCGTCCGGACTATCGCCGCTACGTTGCGCGCACGAGTGCATTTCTGCCCTGGCCGCCACGGCGTACACCTGCATGAAGCTCGCACGCATCTTCGCCTGGCTCGATGCCGGGGCGCTGAGTCCCTCGGGCGAGCCGCAGCAGATCGACTGGCTGCGGGTCACACCCTTCGTGGCGCTGCACCTTGCGTGCCTGGGCGTGTTCTGGGTCGGCATGAGCGGCAGCGCGGTGGTCACTGCGCTCGCTCTCTATCTGCTACGCATGTTCGCGATCACCGCCTTCTATCACCGCTACTTCTCGCACCGGAGCTTTCGCACCTCGCGCGCGCTGCAGTTCAGCTTCGCGCTCCTCGGCGCCGCCGCCGTGCAGCGCGGACCGCTCTGGTGGGCGTCTCACCATCGCCACCACCACGCCCATGCGGATCGAGTGGCCGATCCGCACTCGCCCTTGCAGCACGGGTTCCTCTGGTCGCACTGCGGCTGGTTCCTGGCGAACGAAAGCTACGCCACGCGGCGCGAGCTGGTGCGCGATCTGGCCCGCTACCCGGAGCTGCTGTTTCTCGACCGCTATGACGCCCTGGTACCGATCGCTCTCGCGATACTGCTGTACCTCCTGGGCGCACGCCTCGCGGCAGTACATCCGGAGCTTCGGACGAGCGGCGCACAGCTGCTCGTGTGGGGGTTCTGCGTGTCGACCGTTGCGCTCTATCACGGCACGTTCACCATCAACTCGCTGGCCCACGTGTTTGGCTGGCGTCGCTTCCCGACTGCCGACCGCTCGCGCAACAACCCGCTGCTCGCGCTTCTCACCCTCGGTGAAGGCTGGCACAACAACCATCATTACTTTCCAGGCTCGGTACGCCAGGGCTTCGCCTGGTGGGAGGTCGATCTGACCTACTGGGCGTTGCGCGCGCTGTCGGCATTCCGCCTGGTGTGGGATTTACGCACGGTGCCCGCTGCAGGGCGTGCCGTGGTGGGCTCGCCATGAAGATCGCCGTCATCGGCAGTGGCGTTGCGGGTTGCCTCGCCGCCTATCGGCTCGCACCGCAGCACGAGGTCACGGTGTTCGAGGCACAAGCGCGGCCCGGGGGTCACGTGCACACCCACGACCTCGAGCGTGATGGACGCCGCTATCGCATCGACAGCGGATTCATCGTGTTCAACGGGCGCACCTACCCGCGCTTTTGCGCGCTGCTCGCCGAGCTCGGCATCGCCTCGCAGCCGAGCTCCATGAGCTTTTCCGTGCGCGATAGCCGCAGCGGGCTCGAATACAACGGCAGCAGTGTCAACGCACTGTTCGCTCAGCGGCGCAATCTGCTGCGGCCGGCCTTCTGGCGCATGCTGCGCGACATCATGCGTTTCAATCGCGAGGCGCCCGCGCTCTTGAGCGCCGGCGCCGCGCAGCCGACGCTCGGCGAGTACCTGCGTGCGGAGGGGTATTCGCGCCAGTTCGTCGAGCACTATCTGGTTCCGATGGGAGCGGCGATCTGGTCCTCGGATCCTGAGCGCATACTGCAATTTCCGGCGCGCTTCTTCGTGCGTTTCTTCCACCAGCACGGGATGCTCACGGTAGACGACCGGCCGCAGTGGCGCGTGATCTGCGGCGGCTCGGACACCTACCTGACACGGCTGACTGCGGTCTTGCGCGGGCTCCGCCTCAACTGCCCGGTGCGCGAGGTGACGCGCCGCGCCGGTCAGGTGTGGGTGAGAGCGGCGGCCCAACCCGCCGAGCGCTTCGATGCCGTATTTCTCGCCTGCCACAGCGATGAGGCGCTCGCGGTGCTCGGTGACAGCGATGAGGCCGAACGTGCAGTGCTCGGTGCCCTGCCGTACCAGATGAACGAGGCCGTGCTGCACACCGACACGCGGCTGCTGCCGCAGAATGCCAGAGCCTGGGCGGCCTGGAACTATCAGATTCCGCGAGTCCCCGGGGAGGGCGTGCGCGTGACCTATCACATGGGCATCCTGCAATCGCTCGCCGTCAGTCCGCCCTTCCTCGTCACGCTGAATGCGGCGGATTCGATCGAGCCGCGGAAGATTCTCGCGCGCATGCGCTACGCGCATCCGCTTTTCACTCCTGCCGGTATCGCCGCGCAAGCACAGCATCGCGCCATCAACGGCGTGCGGAGCACTTACTTTTGCGGCGCGTATTGGGGCTTCGGCTTTCACGAGGACGCGGTGGTGAGCGCCGAGCGGGCGCTCGAGCACTTTGCCGCCGACCGCGCCGGCGCGGGTGCTCCGCTGCGCGTGCCGGCGTAGGCCCCCGCCATGCACTCCTGCCTGTATCTCGGCAATCTCGCGCACCGGCGCTTCGCGCCGCGAGCGCACGCGTTTCGCTACCGGCTCCTGATGATGTACCTGGATCTGGCAGAGCTCGACTCCGTGTTCCGGGGTCGCTGGCTCTGGTCCATCGGACGACCCAATCTCGCCTGGCTCCGTCGCGCAGACTATCTGGGCGATCCCGGGGTGCCGCTCGATGAGGCGGTGCGGCGCCGCGTCGCCCAGGCGACCGGACACCGCCCGACCGGAGCCATCCGCATGCTCACCCACCTGCGGCTCTTCGGCCATTGCTTCAATCCGCTCACGGTCTACTACTGCTTCGACGGCGCCGGCCGGCGGCCCGAAGCGCTCGTGGCTGAGATCACCAACACTCCCTGGAACGAGCGCCACAGCTACGTCCTGACGGCTTCGGCGCCGGAGCGGGGCGCGCCGTCACCCTGGAGCCCGGCCCCGGGCGAATTGCGCGGACGCTTTGCCAAGGCGTTTCACGTATCCCCGTTCATGGACATGGACATGGAGTACGTGTGGCGCTTCAGCGCCCCGGAGGATGAGCTCGAGATCTACATGAGCAACCGCAAGTGCGGCCGGACCCTCTTCGATGCGCACCTCGAGCTGCGGCGGCGGGAGATCGGGGGCGTCGCGCTCGCGCGCGCGCTGCTGCACTGGCCGCCCATGACGCTCAAGGTGCACGCGGGCATCTACTGGCAGGCGCTGCGACTGTGGCTGAAGCGCGTGCCCGTCTACGCGAGGAACTCATGAGCTCCACCCTCGTCTCCGGGTCCTTCGCCTCCCGCGGCCTCGCCGGGTATCTGCAGCGCCTTGCGGCCGGCCTCGTGCGCGCGCGCCTCGCGGCGCTGCGCGAGGGTCGATTGACCGTGACCGAGCCTGGTAGGGCCGCATCGTTCGGGCTCGTAGCGGACCGCGCCGGGCTGTGCGCCACCGTGCGCGTGCACGACCCGCGCTTCTGGACGGCGGTGGCCTTCGGCGGCAGCGCGGGCGCGGGCGCTGCCTATATGAAGGGTTATTGGACCACGGAGGACCTGACCGCGGTGCTGCGGCTGATGGTGCGGAACCGTCCGGTGCTCGAGCAGATCGACGCCGGTCTCGCCCGGCTGTTGGCGCCCTTCAACCGGCTGGGGCACTGGCTGCGTCGTAACTCCGTCACGGGTGCACGGCGCAACATCGAGGCGCACTACGACCTCGGAAACGATTTCTTTGCGCTCATGCTCGATCCGACGCTCATGTACTCGTGTGCGCTGTTTGAGCGAGCCGACATGACGCTCGAGGAGGCCCAATACGCTCACTTGCAGCGCCTCTGCGCCAAGCTGCGGCTCAGTCCCGACGATCACCTGCTCGAGATCGGCACCGGCTGGGGTGGCTTCGCGATCCATGCCGCGCAGCACTATGGCTGTCGGGTAACGACCACCACCATCTCCGAGCAGCAATACGCCTGCGCGCACGCGCGCATCCAGGCGGCGGGTCTCGGCGATCGCATCACGCTGCTGCAGAAGGATTATCGAGAGCTCGATGGGCAATTCGACAAGCTGGTCTCGATCGAGATGATCGAGGCGGTGGGCGATGAGTTCTACGATGAGTACTTTGCCCGGTGCGCGCGCCTGCTGAAGGATGATGGCGTAATGCTTCTGCAGGCGATCACCATCGCCGATCAGCGTTACGAGGAGGCGCGCCGCTCGGTGGATTTCATACAGAGATTCATTTTTCCGGGCAGCACCATCCCCTCGGTGACCGCCATGCTGGAGTCAATGACGCGCGCAAGCGACCTGCGCCTGACCCACCTCGAGGACACCGGCGTGCACTACGTAACGACGCTCTCGCGCTGGCGAAGGAATCTGTTGCGGCAACTGCCCGAGGTGATGGCGCTCGGATACTCCGAATCCTTCGTGCGCCTGTGGGAGTTCTATCTGTGCTACTGCGAGGCGGGGTTCGCCGAGCGGGCGCTCGGGGACGTGCAGATGCTGCTCGCCAAGCCAGGCAACCGGGAGGAGCCCGTGCTGGGCCGATTAGCCGATGATGCGCAATGAAGCGTCGCAGTCCTTCACCGCAACGTTCCTGCGCGCGAGTGCTCTCGCGCTGATGGCGATGTTCGCGTGCGCCTGCCAGGGCAGCGACCTGCCACCGCTGCAGACAGTGCCGGCGGTGGACATTCCGCGCTTCATGGGCGACTGGTACGTGATCGCCTGCATTCCCACACGGATCGAGCGCCGTGCGTATCGCGCCGTGGAGTCCTACCGGCTGCTCCCCGATGGACGCATCGACACGGTATTCACCTTCCACGAAGGCGCCTTCGATGGGCCGCTCAAGCGCTACAACCCGACGGGCTTTGTGAAGCCGGGCAGTGCGGGCGCGGTGTGGGGCATGCAGTTCATCTGGCCGATCAAGGCGGATTACCGGGTACTCTATCTCGACGCCGATTACACACAGACCGTGATCGGGCGGCAAAAGCGCGACTACGCCTGGATCATGGCACGCTCGCCGACGCTCGCGCCCGGTGACTATGCGCGCCTGGTCGGGCTGCTCGAGGCGCAGCGCTATCGGATCGATGGACTGCGCCGCGTGCCGCAGCAGCCGGAGCCGGATGCGTCCACGTCCCGGTGAGCGTGCGCGCCGCCATGACGACCGTGGTGTGGTTTCGACAGGACCTGCGCCTCGCCGACAATCCGGCACTCGCGCGCGCAGCCGCGCGTGGCCCGATTCTTCCCATCTTCATCCTCGATGAGAGCCGCAAGCCTCACGGTCGTCCCCTCGGGGGCGCCGCGCGCTGGTGGCTGCACCACTCGCTGAGCGCGCTCGGTCGAGCGCTCGGAGGCCTCATACTCCGCCGCGGTGATCCAGGCACCATCCTGCCGGAGTTGCTGGAGCTGACCGGCGCGCAGGGAATCTGTTGGAACCGCTGCTACGAGCCTTACGCGATGAGACGCGACGAGGAGTTGCGGAGCACGCTCAGCGAGCATGGCGTTGAGGTCGAGACCTTCGACGGCAGTCTGCTGCACGATCCCGGCCAACTCGTGACCGACGCCGGCCATCCGTTCAGGGTGTACACGCCTTTCTGGCGAGCCTGCCAGAAGCAGACTGTCGGTGCCCCGGCTGCTGTCCCCGACCTTACGGTGGCCAGGTTTCCAGGGCGCAGTGATCGCCTCGCGGATTGGCCGCTGCTGCCGGCGCAACCCGACTGGGCGGCTGGTTTTGCGAAGCACTGGACTCCCGGCGAGCGCGGAGCACACCAGCGTCTGCGGAGGTTCCTCGCCCAGGGGCTGCACGGATACGCACGGCTGCGTGATCGGCCCGACTGCGCGAACGTCTCGCGCCTCTCTCCACATCTTCATTGGGGTGAGATCTCGCCCCGGCAGATCTGGGCCGCAACCTGGGCGCACATCGGGCGCGAGCCTGGCGCGAGAGCGGATGCGGAGAAGTTCCTGGCCGAGATCGGCTGGCGCGAGTTTGCCTATCACCTTCTGTACCACTTCCCGGACCTGCCACGCAGCAACTGGAAACCCGAGTTCGACGCCTACCCGTGGCAGGACTCGCCCCGCCAGCTGTCCGCCTGGCAGCGGGGCCGAACCGGCTATCCCTTCGTCGATGCCGGTCTGCGGGAGCTGTGGGCCACCGGCTACATGCACAATCGGGTCCGCATGGTCGCCGCGAGCTTTCTCGTCAAGCACCTGCGCATCGACTGGCGCGCCGGCGAGCGCTGGTTCTGGGACACGCTGCTCGATGCCGACCTGGCCAACAACGTCGCCGGCTGGCAATGGGTGGCGGGAAGCGGGGCGGACGCTTCGCCTTTTTTCCGCATCTTCAATCCCATCGAGCAAGGCCGGAAGTTCGACCCCGATGGCCACTATGTGCGCCGCTGGTGTCCGGAACTGGCTCGTCTCCCGACGCGATACCTTCATGCGCCCTTCGATGCGCCTGTCTCGGTGCTGGAGGCGGCCGGGGTCGTGTTGGGTACGACGTATCCACTTCCGCTCGTCGGACACATGGCGGCGCGCCGGGCCGCTCTGGAGGCGTATGCCGCGGTCAGGGGTGCCGCACGGAAGTAGCCGTTTCTTGTACCCTCCAAAAAACGACGGCGTGATGCGGTACCAGATCACGGAGGGCGTGGCTGAGGCCCGCCATTACTCCTGCGATGTCCCGGTGGCATCCGGCCGTCGCTGTGAAGAAGTGGTCGTCCGTTTACCGGCAGTCACTCCGGCATGCTCAACCACCCGTTATTCCCGCACTCGGCCATTTCGGAATGAGTGCGTTTGACCCTGACCTGCCGCTCGCGAGCGTCCGATTTCGGGGCGCGCCGTTGAAAGGCGGCGCTTTTCCAGTCACATCCCGACTCTACCAGCACGGTTGGGATAGACACCGCTTCGCGCTGTCGTCATTCCGGGAGATTCATCCTCCCCAGGAATGTCTTGTAACGGGAATCGGTCTTGATTCCTCCGAAAAGCGGTTCCACTTTGATGAATGCGAGGGACACATCTTTCTCGTTGTAAGCGCGATCCAGCCATTCGATTGCGCGATCGGCTTCACCCCGGTAGGCATACGCGCAAGCGATCTCGTATGCCCAACCATCCGGGACCCGCGCAAGTTCCAAATCGGATTGGGGCTTGTGCCCCCGAGCGTAGTCGATTATCGCCAGTCCCACATCACGACCACCATCGGCTACCTCGAGTTCCATCTCCGACCGAGCTGTATCTAACTTGCCCTGTGCAAGCAGTGTCAGGGCTAGGTAATAGTGACCGCCAACATATTGCGGGCTGATGTCGAGCGCCTTCCGAAACTCCGCGGCCGACTCGGCGAGCCGGCCCTTAGTCCTACGGTTATTGCCCAGCAGAACGTGCGTGCTGGCAACCATCGGATCGAGCGTTAACGCCGCTGAAAGCAGGCGAGCGCCTTCGTCAGGTTGATCAGTAGCGACGAGTGCCTGACCTGCAGTCGCAAGAGCAAGCGGATTGCGCGGCTCGATAGCCAGAGCCAACTGGCATTCTCCAGCGGCATCGGCCCAGTTCCAATCATAGATGGTGTGAATGGAGCACATGTTCATGTGCGCCAGCGCCGATCGGGAATCCAACGCCAGCGCTTGCAGCGTCGCTGCGCGAGCACTTTCAAAACCCTCACGGGGTGGTACAAATCCCCATTCCGCGCTGGATTCGAGCGTCAGAGCGAGCCACTCGGCAGCGCGAACGGACGACGGCTCCAACACTAATGCTTGTCGGAAGTAATTCGCCGCGTTCTCAAATCCGGCCTTGTCGAATCGGTCGTAGGCGTGTCGACCGCGAAGATAAAGTTCGTACGCCTCTGCGCTTTTCATTGGGCGCGACCGCAGGTCGTCGGCACCGATCGTCACCTGTAGAGCCCGTACTACCGCAGCCGCGATCTGGTCCTGCACTCCAAAAACGTCGCTCGATGCCGCTTCGTAGGTATCGGCCCATGCGTGCCCCCCATCCCGGGAGGCGATCAACTGTGCCGTCACCCGCATTCGATCGCCGGATTTGCGCAAGCTGCCTTCGAGCACGTACGCCGCGCCGAGCTCGGCGCCGATCTTACGAAGATCCTCGTTCTTACCCTTGAATTGAAATGACGACGTGCGACCAATGACTTTCAGAGCTGGAATTTTCGATAGAAGATTTAGAACTTCGTCCGCGATCCCATCGGCAAAATACTCCTGGTCCTTCTTCTCGCTCATGTCGACAAACGGCAGCACGGCAATCGATCTGTCGGCAACGACTGTTGAGGCGTCCGTGGGCGGGTGTTCGACCGCGGTGGGGTGCTTCGAGAGCCAGAACCTGTCGACCAAGACATAGCCCAGTGTGAGGGTAAGCGCGACAGAAGCGACTATGGCGAACCGCCGCCAGGATGAACCAGTTTTCGTAACCGCAAGGATTGTGCGGGCCGGTTCGACTGCCGGACGCTGCGGGTTCTCGAGCGGCAAGCGCGCCGAGTCGATCCAAGGGGCAACTGGCGCGATCAGTCGATACCCGCGCCGGGGTACGTTCGCGATGTAGGTCGGCTGCTTCGTGTCATCACCGAGAAGCCGTCGCAAGGCCGCCACTGCGTGGTAGACCGAATCTGGCGTGACCACGACGCCCGCCCAGACCTCATCGAGCAGTTGCTCGACACTCACGACCCGGTCCGCGTGCTTGGACAGGTACAGAAGAAGCTGCATCGCCCGGCGCTCGAGCTTGACGGTGTTCCCGTCCTTCGAGATCTCGTCCAGCGCGGGATCGACGCGCCAGGCGCCGATGCGAATTGCGGGGCTGTCCGACGCCTGCATCGGCTGTGACCCGTCACCAGCACTTAATTATGAAGAGCACCCGGACCTGGGGTCAGAGACCCGGCCAAAGTATAGCGGCGGGCTGCCCTTTTCGCGCCTCCACGCGTCAGCACAACCGCTGACGCGGCCCAGAAATGCCCCCTTTAGGACGTCACCAACCCTCCTTCAACAATTCCTCAGCCTGATTCAGGCCGCCCTCAAGACTTCCCGGCTTGCCTGGCTACATCGTTTCTGCACGGCCGGTGCCCGCGGAATCAGTCGATCACAACGGCCAACTGCTTGGGACGAGATGGGCCACCCATAAGGAGATCGCCTATGAATACCGGGACTCAACTGCCCCGTCGCTCGTTCTGCCCTCACACTTGGATCGGGGCAAGCGGCATGGTCGTGCTATTCGGCCTCGCGTCCGTCGTCACCGCCTATGCGGATCCGCCCGCCATACGCG
>DATKMV010000103.1:0-4578 GCA_035541695.1 Steroidobacteraceae bacterium | reverse complement strand
ATCGATCGGCCCGGCCACGAGGCGGTCGGCTGGCACGTAGCTTCCCATGTGCGCGAGCACCACGATGAGAGCCGCCTGACGCATGTAGGTCGATTTACCGCCCATGTTCGGCCCGGTAATGATCAGCATGCGGCGCGCCGCATCGAGCTTGAGATCGTTGGGCACGAACGGGGCGTCCGTGAAGCGCTCGACCACCGGGTGGCGCCCGGCCTCGATAGTGAGACGAGGCTCGGCGACCAGGGTGGGTGCGGTCCATTCGAGCGCCGCGGCGCGCTCGGCCAGCGCCGCGTGCGCATCGACTTCGGCGAGGGCGCCGGCGGTCCGCTGCAGCGGCGCGAGGGCGTCGATGAGCCGCGTCAGCACGCCCTCGTACAGCTCGCGCTCGCGCGCGAGCGCCCGGTCGCGCGCGCCGAGAACGCGGTCCTCGAAGCTCTTGAGCTCGGCGGTGACGAAGCGCTCAGCCGAGCGGACGGTCTGGCGGCGGACATAGTCCTTCGGGACGCGCTCGGCGTCCCGCCGCGAGACCTCGATGAAAAAACCCTGCACGCGGTTGTAACCGAGCTTCAGGCCCGCAAGTCCGGTGCGCTCGCGCTCACGCCGCTCGAGATCGAGGAGGAATTCGTCGGTATGAGTCGCGATGCGGCGCAGCTCGTCGAGCTCCCGGTCGTAGCCGGCCGCGATCACATCGCCGTCGCGCACCATTGCGGCGGGCTCGGCCGCAATCGCGGTGGCGAGCAGCGTCACCTCGTCCCGATGCTCGAGGATGCGCTCATTGAGGGCCGCAAGGAGCGGCGAGTCGATTGGGGCGAGCGCGGCGCGCAGCCCCGGCAGCACCTCGAGCGAGCGGCGCAACTGCGTGAGGTCCCGCGGCCGTGCCGAGCGGAGCGCAACGCGGGCAAGGATCCGCTCGATATCGCCCACTCCGGCGAGCTGCTCGCGCAGCTGCCCGAAGCGCCGCGCATCGATCAGTGCACCGAGTGCCTGGTACCGCGCGCGCAGCATCTGCTGACCGGTGAGCGGGCGGTTCAGCCAGCGCCGCAGCTGCCGCGAGCCCATCGCGGTGACGCAGCTGTCGATTACCGCGAGCAGCGTCGCCTCCTCGTTACCCCCGAGACTCGAGTCGAGCTCGAGGTTGCGCCGTGTGGTGGCATCGAGAGTCAGTGCGTCGCCGCGCTCCTCGACGGTGAGCGCGCGCACGTGCGGCAGCGCTGAGCGCTGCGTGTCGCGCACGTATTGCAGCAGGGCGCCGGCGGCGCGGATGGCGAGCGGCAGCTCATCGGCCCCGAAGCCCTTGAGGTCGAGCGTGCCGAGCTGATCGGTGAGGAGGCGCGAGGCGCTCGCGAGCTCGAAATGCCACGGTGGGCGAGTGCGCAGCACCGCGCCGGCCGGGGCGGGCTCGCCCACGACCCCTTCCTCGACCAGGAGCTCCGCGGGCTTCAGGCGCTCGAGCTCGGCAGCGAGCGCGCTTCTGCCCTGGCTTTCGAGCACCGTGAAGCGCCCGGCAGCGAGGTCGAGCCACGCGAGTCCGAAGCGCTCGCCGTCGCGGACCAGAGCCGCCGCGAGCGTGTCGTGCCGCTCCTCGAGCAGGGCTGCGTCGGTGACGGTTCCGGGCGTGACGATCCGGACCACTTCGCGCTCGAGCGGCCCGCGGGAGGAGTTGGGCTCGCCTTTCTGCTCGCAGATTGCGACGCTCTCGCCTCGGCGCACGAGGCGGGCGAGGTAGCTGTCGACTGCATGGAAGGGCACGCCCGCCATCGGGATCGGCTGGCCGGCCGAGGAGCCGCGCGCGGTGAGGGTGATGTCGAGGAGCGCGGCGGCGCGGCGCGCGTCATCGTAGAAGAGCTCGTAGAAGTCCCCCATCCGGTAGAAGAGCAGGGTGTCCGGATGCTCGGCCTTGATGCGCAGGTACTGCTGCATCATCGGCGTGTGCTGTAACTGCGAGTCGTTCAAAGTCTATGTGGCCGCTGGCAGCGGCGGCTTCTGAATCCAGAATTCGTACATCTGAGCGAATGTGTGCGGGTTATCCGCCTCGAAGCGCGCCCAGTTGCTGAGGTTGGTTGCCGCCGGATCGTCTCTGAAGCGGGCGCGGTATTGCCTCAGCACCTGCGGATCCAATTCGAAGCCGATGAACTGCAGTCCGCATTCGCCGAGGAATGATTCGATCTGACCGAGCGTCAGGCGGTGCTCCTGCACGTGGAACACCAGATCACGACATTCACTGGTCGAATAGAAGTCCTGGGTGTCGACCAGCTGCTGCAGGTCGTCGCCGGCGGCGCTCATCAGGATCTCCTGGCGGAAGTGGCGGATATCCTCGGGGGTGCTGGCATAGCCGCGTGCAGCAATGAGCTCGCGCGCGCCAGCCAAATGCTCGCGGCCAATCTCGCTGTAGAAACCGAGTGTCATGAAGCCACCGGGCCGCAACAGGGACAGCAGGACCCGCCACCCGGCGAAAGGATCACGGAGGTGGTGCAGCACTCCGACGGATTCGATGATGTCGAAGCGGCGCTCGATCTCGCCGAGTCGGAGAATATCGGCTTGGGCAAATTCGATATTCGCGATGCGCATTTCCCGAGTCTTGCGCATCGCGTAGCTGAGGCTGCTGAGGCTGAGGTCGATCGCCAGCACACGGGTACCGGCGAAGCGCTGCGCCGCGATGATCGCGTGCTGGCCGGTGCCGCAGCCGGCTACCAGCACTTCAGGCGCGCTGTCATCGGACATCGGAGTAAAGGTTGCGAACGGGAGCAAGCGGCGCAATGCGGCGTTGAAGCGCGGCTGCTCCTGGCGCGGCGCGATTACCCAGCGCGGGTAGGGATTCTGCTCGTATTGCTCGCGGACCTCTTCGGAGACGCCGGCGCTGATCGGGGTCAGGCGTTTGATAGTGGCTCGCAGCTTCTGCTCTTCGAGAGGTTGGCGAACTTGCTGGTCCAGCACCGGGCCAATGGCGTCATCGGCGGTGGCAGCGAGTAATCGGCCAGCATCGGGCAGAGTGTCGAGGGACGAATACGCAGCGACGGCGAGTACCAGCAAGGGCGGCAGGGCCTCGTTTGCATCCAGCAGCGCCCGCAATCGCGACTGGCACGCGGCGGCCGTCGCCTTCTCGTCCTCGAGGCAGTCAAACACGTATTCGTTGATGAAACACTGCCGGGCGAGGGCAGCGAAAAAGGGCTGCGCAGCGAGGTCCGCAGGTGACCCCTGCGGGCGCGATGCGATCTCGAGCACGGCGTAGCGTGCGCAGGTCAGGAAGCGCTCGAATGGAATCGAGCTCACGGGTACCGATTGCAGCACCGCATGCAACAAAGGATCCGCGGCGAGCGCGGCCAAGCCGTCCGCGCCAAACAGGGTCGCCGCCGGCAATCGTGATGGCCATGATTCGTTGGCGCGGTGAACGCAGGCCGCAATCCTCTCGTCGAGCAAGACCATCGTGAGCGCCGACCTGCAAAGCAGGAAGGGCATCGCCCATGCTTCGGTGACGGCAGCGGTCAAGGCCAGGCGGACCACACGGTCATTCCGCGTGAACGTGGTGTGCGACGCGCAGGCCGCGAAGGCCGTCTTGGTGCTCGAGCCCGGGGCACGCTCGAGCACGCGCATGAAGAGTCCGATTGCCTCCTCGCACTTGCCGCGCGACTCCAGCACCACTGCCAGCTCGTGGAGAGTTTCTGGGGAGTCGGGCTCCAGCGAGCTGGCACGGCGTAAGCTGGTCTCCGCGGCACTCTCATCGCCCAGGTTGCGCAGTACCACCCCCAGCGTGCGGTGTGCGGCGGCGTAGTCGGGCCGCAGCTCGGTAGCCTTGCGCAGGCTGGCGGCAGCATCCGGCAGACGGCCCAGACTCATTGCGAGCAGCCCGATATTGAAATGAACCTCGGCGTAGTCCGGCCTGATCGCCAGCGCGCGCCGGTAACTGACCAGGGCCTCTTGTTTCAATCCCAGGCTGTCAAATGCATTCGCCATCGCTACGTAAGCGTCGGCGAAATCAGGCTTCAGCTCGGCGGCTCGCTGATAGTTGCTTATAGCCGCCGTGAATTCTCCAGCGCGCGAGTTGAGGTTCCCCAGGTTGAAATGCGGCGCTGCGTAGGCTGGATCGCACGCCATGGCCAGTTCATAGGCGCTACGGGCCTCATCCAGCCTGCCGTCCGCGAGCAGCACGTTGCCGCGGTTCAGGTGTGCGCGCGCACAGCGGGGATCGGCCTCAACCGCGGCGTCGTAGCGCGCCATGGCTTCAGGGACCCGCCCTTGCTCCTGGAGCGCATTGCCTTCGTCGATCAGCGCGATCGCGGCGGCGCGCGCTGCGGCCGCCGTCGCGCCATCCTTCGCGGCAGACCCAGGCTTCGTATGAGTCTTTTCCAAATCGCTCATGGAATGCGAAGGCTACCGTAAGTCAGGTCAGGTCGACGACCCAGAGGGTTTACGCGTAGCCTCACCGGTGATGACGACCGACCTGGAGCTCTACGCGCTGGCCGCTCGCGCGGGGGCCGTTCTCCATGCGGCAGGGCGGCGCCTCGCCACGGCCGAGTCGTGCACGGCCGGGTGGATCGCGAAGGCGCTCACCGATGTCCCCGGCAGCTCGCAGTGGTTCGAGTG
>DATKMV010000102.1:0-11534 GCA_035541695.1 Steroidobacteraceae bacterium | reverse complement strand
TGGTCCCCCACCTGGTAACGCCCTTCCGCAAAATCGTTGTTGAGGAAGCAGCGGTGCAGGTATTCGGAGTGCATGCGATAGGGGAGGCGGGTGGCATCGGCATTCCAGGCCATGAGGTCGTTCATCGGCTGGGGACGGCCGAGCAGGTACTCGCGCACCAGGCGCGACCAGATCAGATCATTGGAGCGCAGGATCTGAAACGCACCGGACATCTGGTAGGTGTCGAGATAGCCCGAGTCCCACATCATGTTCTCGAGGTAGGAGACCTGGCTCTCGTTGATGAAGAGCATCAGCTCGCCGGCGTCGGTGAAGTCTCCCTGCGCGGCGAACAGTGTCATCGATGCGAGCCGCTCATCCCCATCCCGTCCCATGGCCGCGGCAGCGATCATGAGCAGCGTGCCTCCGAGACAATAGCCGGCGGCATGCACCTTGCGGTCCGGAACGATCCCGGCGATGGCATCGAGTGCCGCCATGATGCCGAGGCGGCGATAGTCATCCATGCCGAGCTCGCGATCCTCCGCCGTCGGGTTCTTCCAGGAGATCATGAACACCGTGTGTCCGTGCTCGATGAGATACTTCACCAGCGAGTTCTGCGGCGAGAGATCCAGGATGTAGTACTTCATGATCGGCGCCGGCACGATCAGCACAGGCTCCGCATGCACCTGCTCGGTGGCGGGTGCATACTGAATGAGCTCGATCAGGCGGTTCCTGAACACCACCTTGCCGGGTGTCACCGCGACCTGCTCTCCGACCACGTAGTTCTCGGCGCCGACCGGCGGCTTGCCGCTCACCGCGCGCCGCCAGTCCTCGAGGAAGTTCTGAAAGCCCTGCACCAGGTTTTGCCCGCCCTGCTCGAGGGTCGTCTGAATGACCTGCGGATTGGTCCAGGGAAAGTTGGAAGGGGAGAAGGTGTCGAGCAGCTGTCGCGCGGTGAAGGACAGGCGCGCCTCGTTGCGCGCCGACAGGCCGTCGACTCCGGTGGTGGCGTTGTGCCACCACTGCTGCGTGAGCAGAAACGATTGATACAGCACGTTGTAGGGCCAGCGCTGCCAGGTGGCGCCCTCGAACCGGTGGTCCTGCGGCAAGGGCGCGATACACGGTGCAACCTCCGGGTTGACGGCACTCTGTGCGGCATACGCGCCGAGGCGCGCGCCCTTGTGCAGGCCTTTTGCGATCAGCTGCAGTTGCTTGCCGGGCGAGATCGCCAGATGTGCGAGCCAGTCGAAGGTCTGCTCGGCGAGCACCGCCGGGCTCAGGCCGAGCGTCAACCGCGCGAGGTTGGCCTTGAAGGCACGGTCGATGCTGAGGTAGGCGAACTCGCCGGTGAGCGGCCACGGATCCCAGCTCGGTTGCGGCTTCGGCGCTTTCACCTCAGCCGGCTGCGCCGCTGCTGTCGCCTCGGGCAGCGGGCGGGAAGGCTCGCCAGAGTCTTTCAGCGTGCTGGACATGGTCTCACTCCGCGCGGCGTCGCGATCGACACGATCGATTCCCGGCGCAGCGTCTGGCACCGTACCCGCGGGCTCGAGGGCCAACAACGCGCCGGCGATGCATGGGCGTTTCCTGTGAGTGAACGACTTACCGCCACGCTCGGGCTATCTTCCGGGCGTGTGTGTGGCAGTGCCGAGCTACCGGAGAGCAGCGATCATGCAGACGGGATCGAGCGTGTGGGGACTGATACTTGCGGCCGGAGATGGCAAGCGCCTCGAGAGCCTGACGACACCACGCGGCGGAGCTGCGATACCCAAGCAGTACTGCTCGCTGCGAGCGGGTCCGTCACTCCTGCACGATGCGTTGCAGCGTGTGCTCGCAGTCGCAACGCCGCAGCGCACCTGCGTGGTGGTCGCCGCGAAGCATCGCTGCTGGTGGACCCCGCAGCTGGAGCGTCTTCCCGCCGCCAACATCATCGTGCAGCCCGAGAACCGGGGTACGGCGCTGGGTGTCCTGTTGCCGCTGCTGCACCTGCGCGAGCGCGACCCCGGCGCGCACCTCGTGATCCTCCCCGCGGATCATCATGTGCGCATGGAATCGCATCTCGCACGCTCGCTGCGCACCGCGCTCGAGCGGCTGACGGCCAAGCCCGAGCAGACGCTGCTCCTCGGCGTGACGCCCGAGGGGGCGGACCCGGACCTGGGATACATCCTTCCCGAAGCTGCCCGATCCGCAGAGCTCGCACTGCCAGTGCAGCAGTTCGTGGAAAAGCCGCCCGTGAAATGGGCGGGCGAGCTCATCGAGCGGGGCGCGCTGTGGAACACCTTCATCATCGCCGCGAGCATTCCGGGCCTGATGCAGTTCTTTGAGCGGCGGATCCCGGCGATCGTGGCGCAGATGCACGCGGCGGTCCGACGCGATGCGGCGACGGCGGGTGCGGCGCGCGCCGTTGCGGCGCTTTATGCCCGATTGCCCACGATGGATTTTTCGCGTGACATCCTGCCGGGACAGGAAGCGAGCATTCGGGTCGTGCGCGTCCCAGCGTGCGGGTGGAGCGATCTCGGCACGCCCGAGCGCGTCGCGCGCACCCTCACGTGCCCAGCCGGCGATGAGGCGACCAGCTCCTCTCGCAGGCATGCCGTGGCGGGCGAGCGCAGTCACCTGAGCCTCGCCGAGCAGCACGCGCGGCACGCCGCCGAGGCAGCGCGCGTCGATCATTCGGCACGCCAGGGTTAACTGCGCGGCAGCTGCGGCGCAGTGCCGTCGCTCGCCACGAGCCGCACCGAAAGCGCCGCCACCGACCGCGCCATCACGCGGTAATGGCTGCCCGAGACTGCCGGAGCGTCAGGTCCATCGTTGATGTCCTCCGGCGGCTCGCGGGCCGTGTCGATCCAGCGCTGCCAGCAGCCGGTGACGGCGGTCTCGGGCACCGCGGGCAGCTCGAAGTCGAGCGGCTCCCAGTAGGCGTTGAACATCAGGTGCAGCGCGAAGGGCCCGCGACCGGGGCCCGAACGGATGGTGCAGGCGAGGCTGTGCGAGTCCTCACCCCAGTCGGGTCGGCCGAGCGCCACGCCGTGCCATGCGATCTCGGCGTGGCGCAGCAGCTCATTCAGGCTCCATCCGGCACGCGCGCCGCCGTTCGCCTCAGTCCATTCCACCCACCGCAGGCGCTGCGCAATCAGCGTGCGCACGAAGCGCTGCAGGCCCGCATGTCGCTCGAGCAGGCTCCAGTCGAGCCAGCTGAGCTCGTTGTCCTGGCAATAGGCGTTGTTGTTGCCCCGCTGCGTGCGGCGCATCTCATCGCCCATCAGCAGCATCGGGGTGCCGATCGAGACCAGCATGGTCACGAAGAAATTCTTGAGCTGGCGACGACGCAGCGCCTCGATGCCCGCATCGGCGCTCGGTCCTTCACTGCCGCAGTTCCACGAGCGATTGTCATCGGTTCCGTCCCGGTTCGCCTCGCCGTTTGCCTCGTTGTGCTTGCCGTTGTACGACACGAGGTCATTGAGAGTGAATCCGTCGTGGCAGGTCACGAAGTTGATGGTCAGCTCCGGCTCTCGCTCGCGGTGCCCGAAGATGTCGGGGCTGCCGAGCATGCGCTGCGCCAGCAGGCGCGCGGTACCGGGATCGCCCTTGACGAAACTGCGGATGTCGTCGCGGAAGCGGCCGTTCCACTCCTTCCAGCCGTCCCCCACGAAGCTTCCGAGCTGATAGAGCCCGGCGGCGTCCCACGCCTCGGCGATCAGCTTGGTACCGGAAAGCACCGGATCGGACTCGATGTCCCACAGCGCCGGCGGGTTGGCGAGCGGCTGGCCGTCGGCGTCGCGGGCCAGGATCGCAGCGAGATCGAAACGGAACCCATCGACGTGCATCTGCGCCACCCAGTAGCGCAGACTGTCGAGGATCATGCGACGCACGATCGAATGGTTGGCGTTCAGCGTGTTGCCGGTGCCGCTGTAGTTGGAGTATTGCGTGCGATCGGGCTCCAGCAGGTAGTACACCTCGTTGGCAAGGCCGCGCAAGCAGAGCGTCGGGCCGGCGCCGTTGCCCTCGGCGGTATGGTTGTAGACCACATCGAGGATCACCTCGATGCCGGCGCGATGCAGCGCCTTGACGAGATCGCGGAACTCGTTGACGGGCCCGAGCGCGTCGCGGCGCGAGCTGTAGGCGGCATGGGGAGCGAAGAAAGATACCGGTGCATATCCCCAGTAATTCACCCGTCCCGGCGGGGCATCCTGGCGATCGAACTGGAATATCGGCAGCAGCTCGACGGCAGTGATGCCGAGATCCTGGAGGTACGGGATCTTCTCGATCATGCCGGCATAGGTGCCACGCAGCTGCGCGCTGACCCCGGAACTCGGGTGCCGGGTGAAACCCTCGACATGCATCTCGTAGATGACGGTCGAGGTGAAACTGCGCTGCAGCGGCACATCGCCCTCCCAGTCGTAGGCTGCAGGATCGACCACCGCGCTTCTCATGCCGACCGTGTCGGGATCCCTGTACCGACCCGAGCGTTGGCGGCAGTACGCTGCGGGCACCACCACCGCGCGGCTGCAGGGGTCGAGCAGCGACTTGGACGGATCGAAACGCAGGCCGCGCGCAGGGTCGAAAGGACCGAAAGCGCGATAGGCGTACAGCTGACCCGCGCGGATCCGTGGCACGAAGACGTGCCAGTAGTAGTACGTGCGATGCGTGTCCGGACCGAGCTGGATCACCTCCGTCGGCTGCACGGCGTCGGCGCTCTCGAACAGCAGCAGCTCGATGCGCGTTGCGTGACGTGAGAAGACGCTGAAATTGACCCCGCCCGGCACGAGGCTCGCGCCGAGGGGGAAGCTGAGACCGGGGCTGGTAGCGGCTGCGGCTGCGAAGCCGGGGGCGAGGCCGCCCGACGGCGGGTCCGCCGTGCGACCTGCGCTCGCTGCGGTCATGGTGAGGGGCCGGGCTGCTCCGCTCCGCCGGCCGCCGCCAGGCGGCTCGAGTCTTTCAGGTCGCGGTTCGCATGCAGCACCACAAACGCCGCCCAGAAGAGCAGGCAGCCGAAGCTCCACCAGTGCAGGTACGCGCCCCATCCCCAGATGATGGTGCCCACTGCCGAAAGCGCGAGCCCCTCTTTGGCCGTGACGATGTCCGCGACGATCTCGGTGACCTCGGCTCGGCGTTGCTGCTCGTGCAGCAGCGTCAACTCCACGACTCCGTAGCGGATGTAGCGTCGTGAGGCGAGCAGCAACCCGCAGGCGGTCGTGATGGAGCCTGAGCGCTCGAAGAGGTCCCAGCGCCCGGAGCTGCTGGCGAAGACAGCGCAGCCCACCGGGGCAGCGAGCGCCACGAGTGCGGCCAGCGCGAAACGCCCGCTGTGCGCCGTCAACACCCGCAGCGCCCCGCGCTCCATATGGACCAGCGATCCGGCTCGACGCGCCGCGGATGCGGGCTAGGTTCGGCCCGGCGCCACGCCGCGCAGCGCGCCGTCGATCTGCGACTCTGCACGCAGCCAGTCCTCGAGCTCGCGGCCCGCCTCGAAGCCCCGGTGCTGCGCGATGTAATAGGCGGCGACCGCGATCATGGCATGGCGCTGCTCCGCAGGCAGTGCTGCGCGTGGCGCGGCCGTACGGGTGATTGGGGGAGGCCGCGAGAGCTTGATTTTGCCCGCGGAGCGGGTCGGAGGGGTGGTGCTCGGGTTTGACATGATGATCAGCTCCTGGTGTTGCCTGGGTCGATCACGGCGCAGGGCTCGGCCCGCCAGATATCCGCGACGTACTCGGCGATGGTGCGGTCGCTGGAGAAGCGACCCGAGGCGGCGACGTTGAGTATGGCCATGTGCGCCCAGGCATCCGAGTCGCGGTACAGAGCCAGCAGCCTCCCGTCC
This sequence comes from Steroidobacteraceae bacterium, assembly GCA_035541695.1. Lineage (GTDB taxonomy): Bacteria > Pseudomonadota > Gammaproteobacteria > Steroidobacterales > Steroidobacteraceae > 13-2-20CM-66-19. The sequence goes on along the minus strand of DATKMV010000102.1, from coordinate 5,743 downwards.
GCTTCCAGATAGGAGCTGAGGTCCGCGAGGTGCATGTAGTGGTCGCGAGTGAGCAGCACTTCGCGCAGCGGCTCGAATATGCCCGGCTCGTGGGCGCTGAAATGATCGGAGAAGATGAGGTCGACCGCGGCGCGCGTCTCCGGCTCGCTGTTGTAGAGCAGACGCGGCTGGTACGAGGCGCTCGTCTCCATGACCTGCTCGGCAGTGAGTCCGAAGAGAAACACATTCTCTTCACCGACCTGCTCGGCCATCTCCACGGTCGCTCCGTCGCGCGTACCGAGGGTCAGGGCGCCGTTCATCATGAACTTCATGTTGCTGGTGCCGCTCGCCTCGTAGCCGGCGGTGGAAATCTGGTTGGAGACCTCCGCCGCGGCGATCAGACCCTCCGCCATCGATACATCGTAATCGGGCAGGAACAGCACGCGCAGCTTGGCGCCGACGGCCGGATCGGCGTTGATAGTCGTCGCCACGTTGTTGATGAGCTTGATGATGAGCTTCGCTATCTTGTAGGCCGGTGCGGCCTTGCCCGCGAAGAAGAAGGTGCGCGGCAGCAGATCCAGGCCGGGATTCGCGCGCAGCCGGTTGTACAGCACCAGGATGCGCAGCACGTTCAGGAGTCGACGCTTGTACTCGTGGATACGCTTGATGTGACAGTCGAATATGGTGTCCGGGTCGACGCTGAAGCCGGCCGTCGTCTGCAGCCAGTTGGCGAACAGCCCCTTGGCGGTGCGTTTCGCGTGCAGGAACTCCTGACGGAACGTGTCATCCGCTGCGAGCGAGCGCAGCTTGCGCAGCTGATCGAGATCGGTGATCCAGTCCGTGCCGATCGCCTTGGAGATGAGGTGGGCGAGGGCGGGATTGGCGTGGCGCAGCCAGCGACGCGGCGTCACGCCATTGGTCTTGTTGTTGAAGCGCTCGGGGAACATCTCGGCGAGGTCGCGTACCGTGGTGGTGCGCAGCAGTTGCGAGTGGATCGCCGCCACGCCGTTGGTGCTGTGGGAGCCGATGATGGCGAGGTTTGCCATGCGCACGTGGCGGGTCGTGCCCTCCTCGATGATGCTGGCACGCGTCGCCCGGGCCTCATCCCGCGGAAAGCGGGCCCGCAGCTCATCGAGAAAACGGCGGTTGATCTCGAGGATGATCTCCAGGTGCCGCGGCAGGAGCAGCTCGAACACCTGCACCGGCCACTTCTCCAGCGCCTCGGGCAGCAGGGTGTGGTTGGTGTAAGCGAGCGTTGCACGCGTGATCGACCAGGCCTCATCCCAGCCGAGGTGCGCTTCATCGAGCAGCAGCCGCATGAGCTCCGGCACCGCGAGCGCGGGGTGGGTGTCGTTGAGCTGGATCGCAACCTTGTCCGGGAACTGCTGCCAATCGGCATTCGCACGCCGGAAACGCCGCACCAGATCGGCGAGCGAGCAGGCGACCAGAAAATACTCCTGCACGAACCGCAGCCCCTGACCGCGCCAGGTGGAATCGTCCGGATAGAGGACGCGGGTGAGCGAGACCGCTCCGAGGCTCGCCCCGAAAGCCGCCACGAAGTCGCCGGCGCTGAAGCGCTGGAAGTCGAAGTCATCCGACGCCTGCGCGCTCCACAGCCTGAGTGTGTTGATGTTCCCGCCACCGTACCCGACGACCGGCCGGTCGTAAGGGATGCCGATGAGCGTCGTGTGTCCCGGTGTCAGCGCGAGGTCGCCGTCGCGCACCGTGACGGCGCAGCCGAGCTTCACCTCGACGTGCTCATCCGGACGGGCGACCTCCCAGGGATCGGGGTAGCGCAACCATCGGTCCGGCTGCTCGGCCTGCCAGCCGTCGCGGATGGATTGCGCGAACACACCGTACTCGTAGCGCAGACCATACCCCATGGCGGGCAATTGCAGCGTCGCCATCGAGTCGAGGAAACACGCGGCGAGGCGCCCGAGCCCGCCGTTGCCGAGCCCCGGATCCGGTTCCTGCTCCAGAACGCCCACCCAGTCGATGTGCTTCTGGACGACCGTTTGCGCGGCCTCGCGCTCGAGCTGCAGGTTGACGATGTTGTTGCCGAGCGAGCGGCCGAGCAGATATTCCATCGAGAGGTAGTAGATGCGCTTCGGGTTCTGGCGCGCATAGGTTTCGGTCGTGAGCACCCAGCGCTGCGACAGCACATCCCGTACCGAGAGCGCGAACACCTCGAACTGATCCCGCAGCGTCGCATCGGCAGGCTCGATCACCTTGTCGAAGATCAGCCGTCGCTCGTAGAAGGTATTGTCCGAGCCGGAGAAGTGGATCGGGCCGCACCCGTAGCGCGCGAGCGGACCGGATACGACCGAGGTGGTTGTGCCGTTGCCGGGCGGCTGCGGCTCCACTTCGTCCCGGTTAACCCATGATGTGATATCCGCCATCGACATAGACAGTCTCCCCGGTGATCAGTTTGGCGTAATCCGTCGCGAGCACCGCCACCGCGACACCCACGTCCTCGATGCTGACGAGGCGCTTTGCCGGCGCCCGCTTCGCGGCGAGCTCCAGCAGATCATCGAAATGGTCGAGCCCGGAAGCCGCACGCGTCCTCACCGGTCCCGGGGAGATGGCGTGCACGCGGATCCCCTTGGGGCCGAGCTCGTACGCGAGGTAACGCACCGCGCTCTCGAGAGCCGCCTTGACCGGACCCATCACGTTGTAGTGCTCGATGACCTTCTCCGCGCCGTAGTAGCTCATGGTGAAGAGCGCGCCGCCACGCGACATGAGCGGCTCGGCGAGGCGCGCCATGCGCATGAACGAATGACACGAGATATCCATCGCCTGCAGGAAGCCCTCGCGCGAGCAGTCGGTGAGGCGCCCATGCAGATCCTCCTTGGGGGCGGAAGCGATGGCATGCAGCGCAAAATCGATCGACCCCCAGGCAGCAGCGAGCGCCGCGAAGGCGTCCTCGAGCTGACGCGGATCGCGCACGTCCACCGGCAGGAAAATCGGTGCGTCGAGCTGGCGCGCCAGCGGCTCGACGAAGGGCCGGGCCTTGTCATTGAGATAGGTTACGGCGAGCTCGGCCCCGAGGGCACGGAAGGCCTGCGCGCAGCCATAGGCGAGGGAATGCTCATTGGCGATGCCGAGCACGAAGCCCTTTTTGCCGCTCAGGGGTTTGGGAGGGATATCGATCATGCGGGCGGCACCTCGCTGGGCTTGCCCAGCACCTCGATCGTCTGGCGGGCGATCATGCGTTCCTCATCGGTCGGGATCGCCCATACGGAGACCCGGCTGTTGGCCGCGGAGATGCGCTCGGCGCCGCGCTCATTGGCCTCGCGATCGAGAGCGATACCGAGCCAGCGGCTCGCCTCGCACACGCGCCGGCGTACCTCCGCGGAGTGCTCGCCGATCCCCGCGGTGAACACCAGGCCATCGAGGCCGCCGAGTGAGGCGGTGAGCGCGCCGAGCTCGCGCGCGATACGGAACACGAACAGATCGACCGCCTGCCTCGCGCGCGGGTCGCTCGAGTTCTGCAGCTCGCGCATGTCGCTGGAAAGACCCGACACGCCGAGCAGTCCGCTCTGGTAATAGAGCAGCTGCACGAGCTGATCGGCAGTCATGCGACGCTCCTGCAGGAGATACAGCATGACCCCGGGATCGAGCGCGCCGCAGCGCGTCGCCATCGGCAGCCCATCGAGCGCCGTGAATCCCATGGTGGTGTCGACGCTCTTGCCCTCGAGCATCGCGCACATGCTGGCGCCGGCTCCAAGATGAGCGACGACGACCCGCCCGGTGGCGAGCTCGGGGGCGCGCTGCCTCAATGCCGAGGCGATGTACTCGTAGGAGAGGCCGTGGAAGCCGTAGCGGATGACTCCGCCTTCGGCGAGCTCGCGGGGCAAGGCGAAGCTCTTCGCCACCCAGGGCCGGCCATGGTGAAAGGCGGTATCGAAACACGCGACCTGCGGCAGGTGCGGTGCGACCACGGCAACGGCGCGGATGGCTGCGAGATGGTGCGGCTCGTGCAGTGGCGCGAGCGGGCACAAGGACTCGAGCGTTGCGATCACTCCGGCGTCGATGCGCGTCGCCGCGGCGAAGGCACTCCCGCCGTGTACCACCCGGTGGCCGACACCAACAGGCTCCCGGCCCCCGAGATGCGCTGCGAGCCAATCGAAGAGAAAACCGAGCAGCGTCTCGTGAGTCCATTTGCCTTCCGCCGGCCAGCGCTTCTCGGCGATGCTCTCGCCGGCGGCGTCCCTGGCGCTCATGTGCGGCGCACGACCGATACCCTCGATCTGACCCTTGAACAGCAGCGTCGGCTCTGCGCCCGCGGTCACTTCATAGCCGCAGAACTTGATGCTGGAGGAGCCGGCATTGATGACCAGCAGAGCGCCGTTCATGCGTGTGACTCGGCCGCCGGCGCCGCGGCGAGCGCCTCGCGCCGCGCCTCGGCGAGCAGCACCGCCACGGCCGCGGATGCGAGGCGGGTGCGCACGTTGTCGGCACGACTCGTGAGGATGATCGGAATGCGGGCGCCGAGCACGATGCCCGCGGCATCGGCGTTGGCCATGTAAGTGAGCTGCTTGGCGAGCATGTTGCCGGATTCGAGGTCCGGCACCAGCAGTATGTTGGCCTTGCCCGCGACCGGGGAGACGATGTGCTTCTCACGCGCGGCGGCCTCACTCACGGCGTTGTCGAACGCCAGGGGTCCATCGACGAGGCCGCCGGTGATCTGCGCGCGATCCGCCATCTTGCAGAGCGCCGCCGCATCGAGCGTGGACGGGATCTTCGCCGTCACGGTCTCGACCGCCGAGAGCACCGCGACTCGGGGCGTCTGGGAGCCGAGTGTCCGGGCGAGGTCGATGGCGTTCTGGCAGATGTCGCGCTTGTCCTCGAGCGTCGGCGCGATGTTGATTGCCGCATCGGTGATGCTGATGGGCTGCGCATAGGTCGGTACGTCCATGACGAAGGCGTGGCTGATGCGCCGCGCGGTCTTCAGGCCCGTGGTGGGTGAGCACACCTCGTGCATCAGCTCATCGGTGTGCAGGCTCCCCTTCATGATCGACTCGACCTTGCCGGCACGCGCGAGGGCCACCGCGGTGGCGGCGGCGGCGTGACTGTGCTCGGCTGTGACGATCTCGTAGCCCGTGAGGTCGATGCCGGCGGCCGCGGCCGCCGCGCGAATCTTCGCCTCCGGCCCGATGAGCAGCGGCTTGATGAGGCCCGCCTGGGCGGCGCCCACTGCGCCCGCGAGCGAGACCTCATCGCACGGATGCACCACGGCGGTCGGGATCGGCGCGAGGCGGGCGCAGCGGTCGATGAGCTCCTGGTAGCGGTCGTGACGGCGCAGCTGCACCTCGGGTAGCTCGACGCGCGGTCGCCTGATCTTCTCCGCGGGCGCGATCGTGGTGGCGGTGCCGCTGATCACCTCCTCGCCGCGTTGATTCACGCAATGACAATCGAAGACGACGATGTGCTTCTCCGGCTGCTTCTCTTTCGCGGTCACCGTCACCGTGACGGTGTCGCCGAGGCCGACCGGCCGGCGGAAACGCAGGTCCTGTCCGAGATAGATGGTGCCGGGACCGGGCAGGCGGGTGCCGAGCACCGCGGAGAGCAGCGCGCCACCCCACATGCCGTGGGCGATGATGCGGTGAAACATGCTGGCTTCGGCATAGCGCTGATCGAGGTGGGCCGGATTCACATCACCGGACATCACGGCGAAGAGCGCGATGTCATCGCGGGAAAGCGTACGCGTCAGGCTCGCGGACTCGCCGATCGCGATCTCATCGAAGGTGCGGTTCTCGAGCTC
>DATKMV010000101.1:0-38896 GCA_035541695.1 Steroidobacteraceae bacterium | reverse complement strand
TCCCGAACCGCATCCACGATCTCCGCGAGCTCGCTGACCGCCTGCGCAAACAGCGCCTGGACCGCCGGGTCCCCGGCGGCTGCGGCCTCGGCGACCCGTCGCGACAGCTGCGCGAGCTGACTGCGCTGCGACAGGCTCTTGGCGTAGATCGCCGCGCACAGGCCGAGGTCCTCCGCGACAACGCCGCAGCGCTGTTCACCAACGCCTGGCAGGCGCGCGCCGCGGCGCGTTAGCACCCGATCGGTGTTGATAGTAAGGTGGGAGGCGCCGCGGAGCGGCGCGTCCAACACCTGTTTTTTGCCTTATGGCAGCCGAAAGGTAAGCTTATGGCTGGTCGCAACTTTCTCTTCGTCCCGGGTCCGACCAACGTACCCGATCGGATCCTGCGGGCCATGGCCGTGCCGATGGAGGATCATCGCTCGAGCGCGTTTCCCGAGCTGACGCTGCGCTGCCTCGCGGACCTGAGGAAGATCTTCAAGACGACGAGTGGCGCGCCGATCCTGTTTCCCTCCTCCGGCACCGGCTGCTGGGAGGCGGCGCTCACCAATTGCCTGAATCCGGGCGATCGGGTGCTGGCGGCACGTTTCGGCCAGTTCACCCATCTGTGGGCCGACATGTGCCGGCGTCTCGGCTACGCGGTGGAGCTGCTGGAGGTCGAGTGGGGCGAAGGCACCCCGGTGGAGCGTTACCACGCGACGCTCGCCGCCGACCGCCAGCGCAGCATCAAGGCGGTGTTGGTTTGCCAGAACGAGACGGCCACCGGGGTGGCGAGCGATGTGGCGGCGATCCGGCGCGCCCTCGATGACACCGGCCACCCGGCGCTGCTGTTCGTCGATGCGGTGAGCGCGCTCGGCAGCGTCGACTTCCGCATGGACGAGTGGGGCGTCGATGTCTGCGTCAGTGGCTCGCAGAAAGGACTGATGCTGCCGGCCGGCCTGGGCGTCACCTGCGTCAGCGAGAAAGCGCTGGCGGCGGCGCGCAGCGCCCGCAGCCCGCGCTGCTACTTCGATTACGGCGACATGGTGAGCGCCAACGCCGCCGGCTATTTCCCGTACACGCCCTCGGTGCCGATGCTGCACGGGCTGCGCGAGTCGCTGCAGATGCTGCTGGAGGAGGGGCTGGAGAACGTTTTCTACCGCCACAGCTACCTCGCCGGCGGCGTGCGCGCCGCGATCCTCGAGGGCTGGAAGCTCAAGCTGTGCGCGCGTGCACCGCAGTGGTACTCCGAGACGGTCTCGGCGGTGATGGTGCCGGCCGGCATCGACGGCGCCGCGATCATTGCGCGCGCCTTCAGCCGCTACAACCTGGCGCTCGGCGCCGGGCTCGCCAGGGTCGCCGGCAAGCTGTTCCGCATCGGCCATCTCGGGGATTCCAACGAGCTGATGCTCATGGCGGCGCTCGCCGGTGCGGAGATGGCCATGCTCGACTGCGGAGTGCGCATCGAGGCGGGCAGCGGGATCGCCGCCGCGGCGGAGTTCTGGCGTGCGCGCCCCGCGCCGGCGGGGGCCCATCCATGACGCTGCGCGTGGTATTCCTCGACCGGGCCTCGATCATCGCCAACGTCCGGCGTCCGCGCGCGGCCAGCGAGTACCTCGAGTACCCGGCCAGCCGCGGCGTGGAGGTGGTGGAGCGGCTGCGCGGCGCGAGCGTCGCCATCACCAACAAGGTGCCGTTGCGCGCCGCGGCGCTGCGCGAGTTGCCGGAGCTGCGCATGATCGCAGTTGCGGCCACCGGCTACGATGTCATCGATATCGGCTACTGCCGCGAGCACGGGGTGGCGGTCGCCAACATCCGCAACTATGCGCTGCACACCGTGCCCGAGCATGCCTTCGCGCTCATTCTGGCGCTGCGCCGCAATCTCATCGCCTATCGTGCCGATGTCGAGCGCGGCGTGTGGAGCCGCAGCGAGCAGTTCTGTTTCCTCGATCATCCCATTCTCGATCTTCACGGCTCGCAGCTCGGCATCATCGGCGAAGGCGTGTTGGGGCGTGCCATGGCCGCCATCGGCAGCGCCTTCGGCATGCACCCGGTATTCCTCGACCACCCGCAGCGGGCCGGCGAGGATCTGGAATACCAGCCGTTGCCGCGTCTACTGGCCGAATCCGACGTGGTGAGCCTGCATTGCCCGCTGCTGCCCGCCACGCGCAACCTGATCGGCGAGCCGCAGCTGCGCGCCATGAAGCGCAGCGCGATCCTCATCAACACGGCGCGTGGCGGACTGGTCGATGAGGTGGCGCTGGTGCGGGCGCTGCGCGAAGGCTGGATCGCCGGCGCCGGCTTCGACGTGCTGAGCGTCGAGCCGCCGCGCGAGGGCAACCCGCTGCTCGAGCTGCGCCTGCCGAACCTCATCGTCACTCCGCATATCGCCTGGGCGTCGCAGGGCGCGATGCAATTCCTCGCCGACCAGCTCATCGACAATATCGACGCCTGGGCCGCAGGCACTCCGCAGAACCTGGTGACCTAGATGCCGCCGCCCGCGCGCGACTGCGCCGCGCGGCTGGCCGCGGCAAGCTCCGCGAGCGACAGGGTCGCCGTCACCGCCGAGTGCATCCTGCAGGCGTTCGATGAGTTCTACGCGGAGTTCCTGCGGCTCACCTGGGCAGCGCAGGCGGCCTTCGAGAGCCGCGACCCGCCGGCGGCGGTAGGCAACGCGCGCCGGCGCCTGGGACTCTACAACGCGAGCGTCTATCCGCTCGCCGAGGAGTTGCAGCGTGCCTTTCCGCAGCTGCGGGAGCACGGCCCGCTCTGGCGCGGGATCGAAGCCATCTACCGCTCCGCGGTCGAGGGTCGCTACGAGGCGGACCTGGCTCTCGCCTGGCTGCATTCCGCGCAGCGCTGCGTACACCAGGGTGAGTGGACTGCGGTGGAGTATGGCTTCCGCGGCTCACACCGGGTGGTCCCGCCCGTCGGTGCAGTCTCCGAATACTTCCCGTGCTCGTGGCCGGTGGCACCGCTCACCGTGCAACAGGCGCTGCAGGTGGCCGGCCTCGGCATTTCCTTCCGCGATCCGGGGCGCGACGCCGAGCTCATTGCGCGGCGGCTGAACGACGTGCTGGCGGAGCGCGCCGGGGCCGGACTGCGCGGCATCGAGATGCTGCGCGCGGGGTTCTTCCGCAATCGCGGCGCGTACCTGGTGGGACGGCTGGTGCTCAAGGGCAGCGAGCTCAAGCCCTGCGTCATCGCGCTGGTGAACAGCGCGGAGGGCTTGCGGGCCGAGGCGCTGCTACACATGGTGTCGCACGTGCACAACCTGTGCAGCTCCACCGAGGCACCCTTCCAGGTGACCAACCGGCACTATCACGAGCTGAGTGCGTTCCTCCACAGCATCATGCCGAGCCGGCCGCTCGGGCTGCATTACTCGACCATCGGCTATTACCACTTCAGCAAAGTGGCGGTGATGAACGAGGTGCGCCGGCGCCTGGTGCACGAGCGTGAGCGGCTCACGGTGGCACCCGGCAGTCCCGGCACCGTGACTGTTGCCTTCACCTCGCCGCGGCTCGACTACGTGCTCAAGGTGATCCGCGACCATCCGACCAGCGGCTACAAGTGGGAACGCTTCGAAGGGGTCGACGCCGTGCTCGCCAAGTACAAGCGCGTGCACGAGATCAATCGCACCGGCAGCATGCTGGACAACATCGTGTACTACAACCTGCGACTCGAGCATGCATGGTTCGACACTGCACTCGCGCAGGAGCTGCTGCAGGAGGCCGGCGACAGCGTGCAACGTCAGGGACGCGCGCTGGTGTTCAGGTACCTGATCGCGCAGCGCAAGCTAACACCGCTGAACGTGTTCCTCGAGACCGCCCCCGAGGCGCGCGCCGAACGCGCCATCGTCAACCTCGGGTTCTGCATTCGGAACAATGCCGCCGCCAACGTATTCAACCGCGATTTCGATGCGCGCAACTACGGGGTGAGCCGCTACCTGAAGATCTATCTGTACGACTACGATGCGGTGGAAGCGCTGACCGACGTCAAGGTGCGCACCAACCTCGACCGCTGCGAGGGCGAGGAGGAGGTGCCGGGGTGGTTCTTCGAGCCCGGCGTGGTGTTCCTGCCCGAAGAGATCGAAGCCGGGTTGCGCGTGCGCAGCCGCTCGCTGCGGCGCGCGTTCCGTGTCGCGCATGCCGAGCTCATGACGGTGGCGTACTGGGAGGGGTTGCAGCGGGCGCTGCGCGCCGGTGAAGTGCCCGGCATCCATGCCTTTCCCGAGTCGTGTCACCTCGAGGACTTCGGCGCGCAGACCATCGCGACCGAATGAGCGGGTCAAGGTGGTCGGCGTGGCCCCGCCGTTCTATTTTCGCCGGCGGGGCCGGACCCTGGAGATCTGGCTGCACGCCAGGGCAGGGCAGACGCATGCGCACGCGCCGCTCCTGAAGGCGGCGCTGCGCGACGCTTTCATGTCGAGACCGCGCCCTGGCAGGCGGCGGTGTACGGGCGCACCGCCGACTTCGTGCTGCGGGCCGCCCGCGCCCTGGCCGACATGGCTACTTGACGTTGATCGCTGTCAGCGGACCTGCGCCTTCGATATAGAGCACGCCGTTCTGCGACAGCGAAAGCCGGCCGGACAGCGGATAGCTCCATACCTCTGCGTGGCTGCCGGTGTCGATGCCGTATACGGCGACATCGGTGCTGACGAACAGCAGGTTATGCGTGAGCAGCACCTCGCTGACGAAGCGGGTATCGCCCGCGCTCGGGGTCCACGACCACAGCAGGCCGCCGTCCGCCTCGGCGCGTGCCTCCAGACGCAGCGGATTGTTGTTGGCCGCGTAGATCACCTGGGCGTGGTAGGCCGGTGTGCTCGGGTAGGCGCCGGCGATCTTCCAGGAGATGGAATTCAACGCCAGGTCGAAATCGAGCAGCACGTTGCCGGAGGAGTTCGCATAGTTGGCGACGATCACGGAGCCGGGCGCGCCGAGCACCGGCGCGCCCTCAATGGCGTAGGCGTAGTTCACGAAGGTCGGATCCTCGATGAAGGCCTGCACGCTGCCGCTCGCCGGATCGAGCACGCTCAGTCCCCCGCCGGCGCCGCCGGTACCCGGGGCGCCATTGGTATAGGCATAGATGTGGTCGGCGTCGGCCGCCGGGGTCCACTCGGAGGTCTGACCCATCGAAGCGAAGAACAACTGTTGTCCCGATGCAGTGAAGGCATAGAGCCCGCCGTACTCGCCGGCATCGGTGTAGATGCCGGCTGCGCCGATGGTCGGGGCCAGGTAGTGCTCCCACTGTGAGCTCATCGGCGCCTGGAACACCAGGGTTCCATCCGCGGCCTTGAAGGCGAACAGGTAGGTCGAGGTCTGCTGACCGGCGGCAACGTAGACGATTCCGTTGGCGACGGCCGGCGGATTGACGGACGGGAAAGCCAGGTCGCTGAAATCATGTTGCCAGAGGAGGCTCCCGTCGCTTTCCTGGCGGGCATACAGCACGTTGCCGCCAGCGACGAACACCTCGCCGTTGGCCGTCGCCGGCATGTGGATGTAGGAGGAGTCCGCTGCCGGAAAAGCCGGCGCCTGCCAGCGGGTCGAGAACCGGTTCGGGTCGAGGTCCACCGGGACATAACCGGTATGGGCCGCATTGCCCTGGAACATGGTCCAGTCCGGCACGCCGCTCCAGGCAGTGAGCGCAGTGGGATGATCGCCGAGCCAGACGCTGTTGGAGGAGAGCGCCTCGACATCGAATGGGATGCTCACGGAGGGAACCGCTTCGGGATGTGCGCAGCCGGCGTCGCTGCACAGGCTCACCGTGACATTGCCGGCGTAGTGGCCCGGCGCGAGCGACCTGGAGACGGTCAAGGTCAGCGCGAGGTCGTGGTTGGTGGGGACGACGCTGACGGCGCTCGTGAACACGCCGGTACCGTCGGACGCCCGGGCGAAGGTAGTCCCGGAGAAGGCAAAGTTGACAGGCGCAGCCAGCACGGCGACCTGCACCGGGGTGCCGGCGGCAACGATGCGTGCGACCGCCGCGGGTGTCGCCGCTACCGTGACGACGGTGAGCGACAGCACGAAGGCGGTCGACCCGCCGGCATTTTGCGCAGTCACGGTGTAGCCGGCCGCAGCGCTCGGCCCGCTCGGGGTGCCGCTGATCTCGCCACTCGCGCTGTCGAGCACCAGGCCCGCCGGGAGCGCGGGCGAAACGCTGTAGCGGGTGACCGATCCGCTCACCTGCGGCGTGAGTGTCGTGATCCGCACGCCCATTGGCAGTGTCTGCGGGCTCGGGTAGGTGAGCCCGCTGGGGGCCGTTACCGTACTTCCACCGTCGCCGCCGCAGCCGGCCACGGTGAGCATGAAGGCTGAAAGGGACGCTGCGATGAGCAGCCGCGTCCACGCGCTGATGTGCTGGATCATGACTCGGACCTCCCGCTGACCATTCGTTGTCACCGGGGTCAAGGTAAGCGTGCCGCGGCCACATCGCGCCAACAGCTGACTTACCGATCGCTTACAGGGCCGCGGGCGTGGGCCCTCGGCAGGTCATCCGGCCGGATGTGCGGACGCGAAGCGCTCGCGTATGACCCGCAACTGCGTGGCGAGCGCGGCGTCGAGCGGTTGCGGATGGTGACTCTGCAGCAGCTCGCGCAGGTCGCGATCGATGCGGGCGCGCAGCTCGCTGTCGGCACCGCGGTCGCTGCCGAGCGGCAGGTTCGGTCCGAAGTAGCGGCTCTGCCACAGATGCTCACGGCAATGCTGCACGGTGTGCGGCTGCGCCAGATAGTTGCCGCGCGGGCCCACCGCGCGCGCCAGATCGAGTGCCAGTGCGTCCGCATCGATCTGCAAGCCCTGCCACATCGTGCGCAGGAGGCCCGCGAGATCGTTGCACAGGAGCAGCGCGTGCAGTGAGTAGGTGAGGCCCTGATCGAGCGAGCCGAGATAGTCGAGCGTGGCCGGGCGGCTGAAGAAGCTCTGCAGCATGCCGGCGGTGAGCTCGGCGACCGCATCCTGATCGAAGCGGCTGGCGCTCGAGTAGCCGGCCGCGCCGGTGAAGGACGGTAGTCCCAGCCGCCGCCGCAGCTGGCACATCACCAGGTCCGCGAGCGAGGTCTGCGCGAAGTTGCCGATGCTGCCGGTGGCCGGCTCCATGAAGCACACGTCGGAGCTGCCGATGCAGAACGAGCCGCGTTGCACCCGCTGTGCCAGCACCATCGCCGCGAAATCGGTGGCGAGGCTGTTGACGATGCTGCCCGCGGTGGTGATGGGCGTCGAGGCGCCGCCGATCGGCAGCGTGCCGATGCTCACCGGAACTCCGGCGCGCACCGCCGCGATGAGCTGGTCGGTGTGCATCGCGTGGTAGTTGAGCGGCAGGGGCGTGATGATGTGCAGGAAGTACGGCTTCTCGAGCAGCTGCTGCGCACCGCCGCGGATCGCCGCCGCCATCTCGATGACGACCCCGAGCGAGGCCGGCTGCTCGCACAGGTACTCGAGCGGCTTCTCGGTGTTGGCCGCCATGATCGAGAATTCCTCGATCTCGCCGTGGATGTCCGAGCGCGCGACGTTCTTGCAGGCGATGCACACGGCATCGATGTTCGTGAGCGCATCGGCGACGCGGCTGACCTGCGCGAGATCCGCGGCGGTGCTGTCGCGCGGCTCACCGCTCTCCAGATCGTAGACCTTGATGCACGTCATGCCGGGGATGAACCAGGTGTGACGGCAGTCGAGCTCGATCGACCGCGTACCGCTCCGGTCCCAGAGTCGTACGCTTTTCGCGACCGAGTCGAGCGCATCGCGCACCCGCTCGGGCTCGAAGCGCACGACTCCGTCATCGCCCACCGTGCAGCCGGGGGCGCGCAGCATGCCGAGTGCCTCGGAGCCGGGCTCGAAAGCGACGCCCGAGTCGCGCATCAGAATGAGCGCTGCATCGATGAGCCGCTCGGCCTGCTCGGCGCTGATGGGCTCGTACGGGGCCGTCGCGCCTGCGTGCAGGCCGATGTCGATGAGCTCCTGAGTGGCGCTGCTGGCCGGGCGCGGCCTCCGTCCGGTGCGTACTGGGCGCTGCATGTCGGGCCTTCCTGGGGCGGGCGCCGCTGGCGGGTTGCGCAGCCGCTACCCTGACCGCAGCATACTCGTTTCAGCGGCCATGGCAGACCTGCGTGCACTCATGACGACGAGCACAGAATCGCGCTACCAGGCCCTGTTCGAGCCGCTGCGGCTCGGACCGGTCATCGCGCCGAACCGGTTCTATCAGGTCCCGCACTGCAGCGGCATGGGTCACGTGCTGCCGCAGACGCTGGCCGCCATGCGAGGCATGAAAGCCGAGGGCGGCTGGGGCGTGGTCTGCACCGAGTACTGCTCGATCCACCCGAGCTCCGACGATCAGCCGTATCCGTTCGCAGCGCTCTGGGACGAGGACGACGTCGCGAATCTCGCGGCCATGACGCAGCAGGTGCACGCGCATGGCGCACTGGCGGGCGTCGAGCTCTGGCACGGCGGCAGCTACGTGCCGAACCTCGCGACCCGCGTGCCGAGCCTCGGCGTGCGCTCGCTCCCGAGCCGCGAGGAGCCGGTGCAGTCGCAGCGCATGGACCGTGCCGACATCCGCGCGTTCCGCGAGTGGCACCGCGCCGCGGCGCGGCGTGCGCGCCAGGCCGGCTTCGACATCGTGTACGTCTACCCGACCCATGGCTACCTGATGTGGGAGTTCCTCTCGCGCAGTCTCAATCAGCGCAGCGACGAGTACGGTGGGTCGCTCGAGAACCGGGCGCGCCTGCTGCGCGAGCTGCTCGAGGACACGCGCGCCGCCGTCGGCGATCGCTGTGCCATTGCGGTGCGTTTCTCCGCCGATGGACACGGCGATGAGCACCTGAGCGCGGCCGAGGCGCACGACCTCATCGGCATGCTCGATCACCTGCCCGACCTGTGGGACCTGGTCGTCTCCGACTACTATGGTGAGGAGATGGCGACCTCGCGCTTCGTGCCCGAGGGCTCTCTCGAGGAGCGCGTCGCCCGGGTGAGGCGGCTGACGCGCAAGCCGCTGGTCAGCGTCGGCCGGTTCACCTCGCCCGACACCATGGTGCGCCAGCTGCGTGCCGGCGTGCTCGACCTGATCGGCGCCGCGCGGCCTTCGATAGCGGACCCTTTCCTGCCGCGCAAGATCCGCGAAGGGCGCCTCGATGAGATCCGCGAATGCATTGGTTGCAACGTCTGTTACGCCTCGAACTACCGCGGTACGGCACTGCGCTGCACTCAGAACCCGACCATGGGGGAGGAGTGGCGACGCGGCTGGCATCCCGAGCGTGTGCCCCCGGGAAAGGCTGGCACGGTGCTCGTCGTGGGCGCAGGACCCGCAGGTCTCGAAGCCGCTCACATCCTCGGCAAGCGCGGTTACACGGTGACGCTCGCCGACGCGGCGGCCGAGCCCGGCGGCCGCGTGACGCTCGAGAGCCGCCTGCCGGGCCTTGCCGAGTGGGCGCGGGTGCGTGACTACCGCCTGACGCAGCTGCGTGCCATGCCGCAGGTCTCGATGTATCTCGGCAACCGCCTGAGTGCGGGCGAGGTGCGCGAGTTCGGCGCCGGACACGTGCTCATCGCGACCGGTGCGCGCTGGCGCCGCGATGGTGTGGGCCGCTGGCACACGCGCCCGCTCGCTGCACTGCACGGCGCCGTGCTCACACCCGACGACATCATGCAGGGTGCACGGCCGGCCGGTGCGGTGACCATCTTCGATGACGACCACTACTACATGGCCGCGGTGATCGCGGTCCTGCTGGCACGTGCCGGCGCCCAGGTGACCTACGTCACCCCCACGGGCCGCGCCAGTGAATGGAGCCACTACACGGGGGAGCAGCGTGACGTGCAGAGTCAGCTGCTGGAGCTCGGTGTCGACATACGCGTCAGCACAGTCGTCGCCGGGTTCGATGGCGCAGCGGTGACGCTCGGCTGCGTTTACTCCGGGCGACAGTGGCAGCAGAGCTGCGCCGCGCTGGTGCTCGTCACCTCGCGCGAGCCCGAGGAGCAGCTGTTCCGCGAGCTCGTGGGCGAGGAGCCCTCCGCAGCCTCCAACATCCAGCGGATCGGCGATTGCCGGCAGCCGGCGCTCATCGCCCATGCCGTCTACTCGGGCCACAAGGCGGCGCGCGAGCTCGACCGCCCAGCGGAGTCACTCGCCGTGAGCCGCGATCGCACCGTAGTCAGCTCCCGCGGGCGCAACCGCACACGATAATTCATCCAACCGATGTGTATACTCGCTGGCGCTTATGGTCAGCCGCGGGACGACCCAGCAGTCGAGTGCTCCTTATAACCGCCGCATCGTGCTCGATGTCATCCGGCGCCGGGGCCGCATCTCCAGGCGTGAGATCGTCGATCTCGTCTCTCTGAGCCCGCAGACCGTCGCCAACATCACCAATGACCTGCAGACGATCGGATTGATCGTCGCCCGGCGGGTGAGAGGCGCCAACTCGCGCGGTCAGCCGCCCATTGCCTTCGAGCTCAACCCGAACGCGGGCAACTCGATCGGTATCAGCCTCGAGCCCGGACGCGTCGCAGGCGGACTGGTGAACCTGGTCGGTGAGATTCTCGAGAGACGCGAGATCGGCGTCGACACGCACGATCAGCAGCGCGTGCTCGCCACCGTGCTATCCCTCGTTGGCGAGCTGCGGCGACGGCCCGCGGCCGCGGAGCGGCTTTGGGGCATCGGAGTTGCGTTGCCGGGACCGCTCATCAAGACGGATATCAGCTTCCTCGGCCCGACTACGCTCGAGGGCTGGAGTGACCTGTCGGTGCTCGATGAGCTGCGCGATGCGACGCGGCTGCAGGTGTTCTACAGCGTCGACAGCGTCGCGGCCGCGCTCGGGGAGACCCTGTTCGGCGTGGCGCGTGCGCTCGATAACTTCTTCTACATGCATTTCGGCGTCGGGCTCGGCGGGACACTGGTGGTGAACCGCTCCGCCTACCGCGGTGCCAATGGCAACGCCACCGAGATCGGCCACATTCCGGCGGTGCCGGGCGGCAAGGCCTGCTACTGCGGCAACAGCGGCTGTCTCGAGCGTTACCTGTCGCTGCAATCGCTCGCCGAGGCGCTCGGTGTCAGCGAGGCCGCGGACCGCGACGCGCTCATCGTCGCGGAGCTCGAGCGCAACGAGGATGTGGCACTGCAGCAGTGGTGCCGCGAGGCGGCCGAGCGGCTCCGGGATGCGGTATGCGTCATCGAGAACATGCTCGACCCGGTCACCATCGTCATCGGCGGCTCGGCACCGAAGCTGCTGGTGGAGCGCCTCGTCGCACTCGCCCAGCCGTTGCATCACTCCGTACGCGGAGGCGTCGCCGCCCCGACCGTGCGCATCCTGCTCTCCGAGCGGCAGGAGGACAGCTCGATCCTCGGTGCAGCGGTGCTTCCGATCTACGACCTGCTTTCGCCGCGGTTCGAGGTCCTGCAGCAGGACCGACGACCCGAGGCCGACGTCGCAGGTCTGATGGGTCAGAGGGGCAGCCGCCGGGCAGGGCGTCTGTAAATAAGCACATCCAGTAGATGTATTTATTGACACACCGTCGGGCCGCCACCTATAGTCGGTGGCGATGGGGGAGGACCGGCACCGGCTGATCGTCATCGGCGACGTGGGCGTCGATCTGCTCATCGGCCCCATCGGCGAATGGCCTCGCGTCGGCACCGAGACTCTGGTCGAGCGCAGCGAGCTGCGGGCTGGAGGGTCGGCGGGCAATGCCGCACTCGCGGTGCGCTATCTCGGCGAACGCTCGCAGCTGCTCTCGCTCGTAGGGAACGACGAGCCGGGCGCCTGGCTCGCGGGGCAGCTGCGCCCCTGCGAGGCGTCCCTCGCGACCTGCGATGCGCCGACGACGCTCACCGTCGGGCTGATTCACAGCTGCGGGGAGCGCACCTTCTTCACCACCCGCGGGCATCTCGAATCATTTTCCTACGAGTCGCTGCGTCCGCGGCTCGTGGCCGCGCCCGCGCCGGGATCGATAGCGCTCCTGTGCGGAGTGTTCCTCACTCCGCCGCTGCGCGCAGCGTATCCGCGGCTGATCGCAGAGCTGCAGGCCCTCGGTTACGCGATCGCGCTCGATACCAACTGGCCGCCACAGGGCTGGAGCGCGGCGCTGCGCGCCGAGGTGGCCGGCTGGATCTCCGCCTGTGATCACGTGCTGCTGAATGAGCTCGAGGTTCGCAGCCTCGCCGACAGCGAGCAGCTCGATGTCGCTGTGGCGCGGCTCGTACCGATGCTGAAGCGCGGCGCGACGCTGGTCGTGAAGAGCGGTGCCCGCGGTGCGCTCGGTGTGCAGGACGGGGAGCGCCGCGAGCAGGCGGCGGCGCCCGCGGAGATCTTCGACAGCACCGGCGCCGGCGACGCCTTCAACGCGGGCTACCTGCTCGCGCGCCTCGATGGCGCAGGGCTGGCCGCCGCGCTGGCCGCCGGTTGCCGGGCCGCGACCGCCATCATTGCGCGCTTTCCGCGTCGCGCGATCGCGCCTGGTGACCTCGGCGCACTGCGCGCGCACTTGCCGTCCGCGCTCGAGGGACGCGCATGAGCGGCACGGCACTCCTGATGCTCTTCATCATGGTGATCTGGTTCGTCATCTCCTTCGTCACGAATCTGATCGGGCCGCTGATGCCGACCATCATCAGCGACTTTCACCTCAGCCTGTTGCTCGCGGGGGTGCTGCCGTTCTCGTTCTTCCTCGCCTACGGGCTGATCTCCATTCCCGCGGGCGCGCTGGTCGAGGCGCGCGGACCGCGCTTCACGCTGCTCGGCGCCTTTGCGCTCAATCTCACCGGTTGTCTCGCCATCGGCCTGTGGCCGACCTACGCCGTGGTCATCGCCGGACTGTTCCTGATCGGCCTCGGCATGGCGATGCTGCAGGTGGTGATCAATCCACTGATGCGCACCACCGGCGGCGAGGCGCATTTCGCCTTCTTCGCCGTGATGGCGCAGCTCGTGTTCGGTGCCGCCTCGTACCTGAGCCCGCTGGCCTATGCGCGCCTCATGCAGCAGCCGGGCGCGGCGGACCGGCCGCTCGTGTGGGTGCAGCTCTACTGGTGGTTCGTCGCGGTGTATGCGGTGCTGATCGCGATCACCGCAGTGGTGCGCGTCCCGCGCCTCACGCTCACCGACAGCGAGCGTGCCGGCAGCCTCACCACGTACCGCGAGCTCATCGGGCAGCGCACGGTGCAGCTCTTCTTTCTCGGCATCATCGCCTACGTCGGCACCGAGCAGAGTCTGGCCGACTGGATGTCTCAGTTCCTCAGCACCTACCACCATTTCCCGCCGGCCCGCGAAGGGGCGCATGCCGTGGCGCTGTTCTGGGGTCTCATGTCGCTCGGCTGCCTGCTCGGCATGGTGCTGCTGCGGCTGCTCGATGCCAGGGTCGTGCTGGCCGGCTTCACCGTGCTGGCGCTCGCGTGCGTGGCAGCCGCGCTGTTCGGCAACGCGGAGCTCTCGCTTCTCGCCTTTCCCGCGAGCGGCTTCTGCCTCTCGGTGATGTGGTCGATCATCTTCTCGCTGGCGCTGAACTCCGTCAGCCGTCATCACGGTGCCTTCTCCGGCATCCTGTGCACCGGCATCCTCGGCGGCGCGTTGGTCCCGCTGCTGGTCGGCATGCTCGGCGACCGCATCGGACTGCGGCTCGCGCTGCTCACCGTGTTCGTGACGCTCGGCTTCATCCTGAGCATCGCCTGGTGGGCCCGGCCCCTGATCCGCAACGAGACAGTCGGTGTCCTCGATCTTTTCAGCTTGCGCAGGCGCGGCAATGCGCACGAATGAGTCCTGGGGGAAAAAGACCATGAAGACAGCTCACAAGAGTCTCGCGTCGAACGTACATCGCAAGCACCCGGTGTCGATTGCCGTATCCATGGCGTTGCTCGCCGCAGCGGCGAGCGCGGCCATGGCCGCGGAGGGCACGGCGCCGGACCCTGCGCAGCAGGACGGGCCGGCGACGCCCTCACCCGATGCCGGAAAGTCCAGGGCCGCGACCGCGGGGACCGACCAGGGACCGAAGCCCCAGTTGGAGACCATCGTCATCACCGGTGTACGCGAGTCGCAGGAAAAAGCGATCGAAGTGAAGCGCCTGGCTCCGAGCATCCAGGACAGCATCTCGGCCGAGAACATCGGGCAACTGCCGGACGTGACCATCACGGACGCGCTGCAACGCATCACCGGCGTGCAGATCAACCGCGACGGGGGTGTCGGCACCTCGGTGGACGTGCGCGGCCTGCCGCAGGTCGGCACCATGCTGAACGGTGAAGCATTCCTCACACCGGATCAGATCGACTCCCAGCAACCCGACTTCACTACGCTGCCGGCGACGCTCTTCAACCAGGTGGATGTCATCAAGTCGCCCACCTCCGCCCAGACTACCACCGGCATCAGCGGCGCGATCGATCTGCATACCTATCGGCCCTGGGATCTGCCGACCGGCTTCACCTATGCCTATCAGCTCAACGGGCAGAAGGGCGATGTCACGCACAAGACCGGCAAGGAGGGACACGGCCTCATCTCCTACAACGGCGATGGCCGCTGGGGTCTGCAGCTTTCCGCCGATTATGCCGACACCACGCTGAGCGGTGCGCGGGACACCGACGGCAACGGCAACCCCGGCCCCGCCATGGAGGGCCTCGACCAGTATGGTGTCATTCTCCACGGCGAGAACGCGGAAAGCGCCGCCGCCTATAACGGCTTCCTCGCGGCGTGGAACGGCGCGGCAATTCCTGCGGGCATCCATCAGTTTCCGAACGGCAGTGTCGATGTCAACGGAGACGGCAAGTCCAACGGCGTATTCATGGGCAGCCAGGACATCAGCCTCTACGACCTCACCACCCAGCGCAAGCGCAAGTCCGCCAACGCCTCGTTCCAATTCGACTTTGGCAGCGGGTTCACCTTCACCAGCGATTACTTCTACGCGCACCAGGATGAGTGGGATCGCAATATCGGCATCCAGTTCAATTCCACCAACTGGCAAGGCGCGACCTACCTGCCTTTGAAGACGCGCAACACCGGCGCCACCACCCTCGGTCAGTACAACACACCGCCCCCGGACCAGTACTGGGCCGGCTCGCAGATCTACGCCACCTCGGTGTACGAAAAGTGGCCGGGCGACGTGGAGTCGTACTCGCAGATCATCCGCTGGGATTCCACGGCGCAGAACATCAATGGCCAGCTGGACTTCAACAACGGCGGCGCCTTCACAGGCAGCGTGCGCGGCATCTACGAAAAGGCCCACCAGTCGAACATAGAGACCGACGTCAACATTTCCGATTCCGACGGCTGCCTGTGGGCCGACGCCAGCACCGGCCTGCCGTGCGGGACCTTCGTCTATCCTGCCCAGCTGGGCGGGAACCGCGTGTTCAACGCCAACGGGATTCCGCAGAACACGCTTCCCATCACCGCGAATTTCACCGGTCGCAATCTCACGGTCACCACGCCCCCGGCGCTCGCCAGCGCGTTCGCCAATCCCAACGGCTGGACCATGAAGACCCTGGAAGCCAACGACAACTATGACCGCAGAACCTCACTCGGCGCATTGCGCTTCGATGGACAATACGAGTTCAACAAGCGCTTCAGGCTCAAGTTCGGCGTGCGCGATGGCATCCGCAGCGGCGATAACCAGGGATTCACGTTCGTCACTCCCGTGTATGGCGGCATAGGCGCCACCAACCCGAACGGTACCCCCAATGCGACCGGATGCCTGGTGCGTTATGCCGGCTCGGATGTGATCCTGAGCGGCAATGGCGATTCGAGTACCACTCCGCCGACGCCCAACACCTGGTGTACCGCGGGCAACTCGCAAGGGTATTTCCGGGCCGGCACGATTTCGTCACAACAGCTGTCGAAAACACCCCCGGCGCTCGCCAACAATTTCCACGAATACAGCAACCTGCTCGGATCGGGGGTTACCTTCTGGGGGATCGATCCACGGGCCATGGACAACCCGCAAGCGTTCTGGCAGTCGCTCTATCCCAACACCACGACACAGGAGGCGCCTGGATTCACCTGGCACGTGTGGACGAAGGAGTTGGCAAGCTATCTGCAGGCCGATCTCGGCGGGGAGCTCGGCGGCATGCGCTGGAGCGGTAACGTTGGCGTGCGCTTCATCAAAACCAACCTCGAGATCACCCAGCATTTGACCGGCTTGCCGGGGCAATACGGCACCGAACCGGCCGATAACGGCACCCAGGAGACCGACCGCAGCTACACCGACGTCCTGCCGGCGGTCAACTTCGCGCTGAATATGACCGACCAGCTGGTGCTGCGCCTCGCCTACTCCAAGAACATGCTGCCACTCAATCTCAGCCAGTGGGGCGGCGGCCTCTCGCTCGGCTACTCGCTGCAGGAGACCCCGACGGGCCCGATATACCGTGTTTCGCAGGGAACTTCCAACGGCAATCCGAGCCTCGACCCCTGGCGCTCCTCGAACTACGGTGTCAACCTCGAGTACTACATGAACCCGACGAGCATGGTCGCGCTCCAGTTTTTCTACATCGACATGCACAGCTTCATCGTCGACGGCAGCGTGCTCAATTGCAACCTGCCGGACGAGGACGGTGTCTATCGCCACCATTGCGTCGCGATCACCCAGCCGGTTCAGGGCTCGGGCAACAGCATCAAGGGCGTGGAGTTCGATTATCGCCAGGGGTTCACGTTCCTTCCGGGGCTGCTGGCCAATACCGGCATCGAGTTGAACTTCACCTACGCGCCGAGCAACACCGGCGGGCGCGATTTGGCGGGCAACAAGATTCCGTTCCAGGACAACTCGGAAGAGTCCGGCAATGCGATCCTCTGGTACCAGAGCCAGCGCTTCCAGACCCGCGTCGCCTACAACTACCGCTCGAAGCGCGCCGTGTCGGCGGACGTCGGCGGCATCGCCGGCCTGGAAAGGTACGAGGAACCGCAGCATTACCTGGACGCGACCATTGCCTACAAGCTCAGCAAGTACGCCGAGGTGTTCGTGAACGGCAGCAACCTCACCAACGAGTACCAGCGCTACTACCTCGTATGGCACGACCAGCCGGCGCACTCGACCTTCTCCGAGCGCATATACCAGTTCGGCGTGCGCGGTCAGTGGTGACCGGTGGTGTTTGCAGCGGCTGAGGCGACCCGAATCCCGGGCTTGGCCACCATCCGCAGGATGGCGGCGCTGACGGCGCCTGCGGCGCTGACGGCGCTCGCGGCGCTCACGGCGCTCACGGGCAGCTCGCTCGCGCGCGCCGAGAGCACCTTCGTGCCCACCAGCGTGGCTGCCGAGGCCGGGTCCGCAACTGCCATCACACATTGGCAGATTCAGTCGACTGCCAAAGCGCAGCAAAGCGGTGCGGAAGTCTCCTCCGCCGGTTTCTCGACGCAGGGCTGGTACCCGGTGAGCGGCCGCGCGACGGTGATGGCGGGATTGCTGGAGAACGGCACGTACCAGGACGTGTTCTACAGCGACAACCTGCGGGCGGTCGAGGACCCCGATACCGACAGCGGCCAATTCGTGATTCCGTGGTGGTATCGCACCGAATTCACCTTGCCCGCAGCGGCGCCACAGACACATACGGCGCTGCGTATCAACGGCGTCATCGCGAGCGCCGATGTCTGGTTGAACGGGAACCTGGTCGCCGAGCAGGCAACCGTCGCCGGTGCGTATCCCGTTCATGAGCTCGACGTGACACGCTGGGCGCACGCCGGCATCAACACCCTCGTACTGCGCGTGCATCCGGGCGACCCGAGGACGAGCCTGTCGATCGGCTGGGTGGACTGGAACCCGGCGCCACCGGACAACAACATGGGGCCGTGGCGGGGCGTGGAGATCGTGCGGACGGGGCCAGTCGAGATACGTTTTCCGCAGGTGACCTCGAACCTGTCGCTGCCCGATCTGGCGCGCGCTGCGCTGACCGTGAACGCGGAGGTGCGCAACCTCGATGCGTCGGCACACGACGCGACGATCGCCGGACTCGTGGCAGGCGTAGCGCTGCGGCGAACCCTCCACCTCGCTGCGGGTGAAACTCAGACCGTGTCATTTTCGCCCGGGAGCGATCCGGGCCTCGACCTCAGGCATCCGCATGTCTGGTGGCCGGTCGGCATGGGCGCGCATCCGCTCTACCGCTTGCAGCTGACTGCGGTCGTTGATGGTGCGCTGTCTGACCAGACCAGCGCGACGTTCGGCATCCGCAGCGTCAGCTCCCACCTCACGCAGCAGGGCTATCACCAGTTCGTCATCAACGGCAAGTCTGTGCTGCTTCGCGGCGCGGGCTGGGCGCCGGACATGTTCCTGCGCGATGACCGCAAGCGCATGGAGGCCGAGTTCAGCTACATCCTCAACCTCGGTCTCAATACCCTTCGCAGCGAGGGGAAGCTCGAAGACGCACGCTTCTACGAGCTCGCCGACCGCGCGGGACTCATGATCCTCCCCGGCTGGGAGTGCTGCGACAAGTGGGAAGCGTGGGCCAGGACGGGTGGCAAGCCGTGGGACGCGGCGGACACGAAGGTGGCCGCAGCCTCGATGGCGAGCGAGGCGCGTCTGCTGCGGAACCACCCCTCCGTGATCGGATTTCTGATCGGCAGCGACAATGCGCCGCCGCCGGCGGTCGCCAGGATGTACCTCGACACCCTGCATGCGGCAAACTGGCCGCTGCCGATCATCGCGTCGGCCACCGGCGGGCCCCTACCGTCGGACATGCAGATGGACGTGCCGTCCGGCATGAAGATGGAGGGGCCCTACGCTTGGGTTCCACCGGCGTATTGGTATGGCGACAGGCTGGGCGGCGCCTTCGGGTTCGCCTCCGAAGTCAGCGCAGGCGCCTCGATACCGCATCTGGACAGTCTGACCCGGATGCTCTCACCGCAGGAGCTCGAGGCACTGTGGAAATACCCACAGGTGCGGCAGTACCACGCTGCGCCTGCCTGGTCGACGTTCGCGAAGATCGAGTCATTCGCTAACGCGCTCACGAAGCGCTACGGCCCGCCTACGAGCCTCGAGGACTACGTCGCCAAGTCCCAGCTCGAAAACTACGACAACGTCCGGGCGCAATTCGAGGCGTTCAATGCGCGTATGAATGGCGCCAAGCCCGCCACCGGCGTCATCTACTGGATGCTCAACAATGCGTGGCCGTCGCTCCATTGGCACCTGTATGATTATTTCCTGAATCCGGCCGGCGCCTACTTCGGCGCCAAGAAGGCCAACGAGTCGCTGCACATCCAGTACTCGTACGACACGCGCGCGATCATGCTGGTGAATCAGACGCTCACCAGTGAGCATGGACTGCAGGCGACTATCCGCGTACATAACCTGGACGGCGGCGTGCCTTTCGAACGGCACCTGCGGGGCATCGATATCGCCGGCAACAGCGCGCGGGAATTGGCAACACTGCCGGCGCTGGCGGGCTTGTCGCGCGCCTACTTCATCGAGCTCGAGCTCGCATCCGCCAACGGTAAACCGATCAGCCGCAACGTCTATTGGCTGTCCACGCAAAGCGACGAGCTCGACTGGGGGCATTCGAACTGGTACTTCACGCCAGTGGTGCAATACGCGGACCTGACCGCGTTGCAGTCCCTGCCGGCCGCGGCGAGCGAGGTCCGGGCAAAGGTGCGGCACGAGGGGGACGAGGACGTCGCCACCGTGACGCTGGCCGTACCACCATCCTCGAGCGCGGTCGCGCTGTTCCAGCACGTCTCGATCAGGCTGGCCACGGGCGGCGAGCTGATCCTGCCGATCCTGTGGAGCGACAATGACGTGACGCTGTGGCCCGGTGAATCGCTCACCTTGACCGCGCATTTCGCCGCGCCCGCGGCCGCGGCGCCGGTCGTGGAAGTGAGCGGATGGAACGTGCCAACCCGGAGCGTGCCGGTCACCGTCGAGCGCCGGACGGCCACTGCGCAGGAAGCGAATCGCTGACTCCGGTCGGGCGCTTTCTTTTATACAATCCGCATCACCGATCCACGCCAGAGGGTCCACATGCCTGCGGCACCCCGCCCCGCGAAGTCAGCCCGCAAGTTCCACTTCATCTCGGGGCTGCCGCGCTCGGGCAGCACGCTGCTCGCCGCCATCCTCAATCAGAACCCGCGCTTCCGTGCGGGCATGACCAGCCCGCTCGCCGACATCATGGGGGTGGTGATCGCGGAGACGAGCAGCAAGAACGATTTTTCCTTCGACGTCTCCGACGAGCAGCGCGTTGCAATGCTGCGCGGCCTGGTCGAGACCTTCTACGCGGCACAGGCGGATGCCAGCGTGGTGTTCGACACCAGTCGCCTGTGGTGCAGCCGCATGCAGTTGCTCGACACGCTGTTTCCGGAGGCCAAGGTCATCGCGTGCGTTCGCCAGCTGTCCTGGGTGCTGGACAGCATGGAACGGCTGGTGCGCAGGCAACCGGTCGGCGTCAGCAAGGTGTTCCGGTTCGACACCAACACCACCGTGTACTCGCGCGTCGAGGCCCTTACCGATCCGCGCGGCATGGTCGGGTTCTCCTTCCAGGCCACCAAGGATGCCTTCTATGGTCAATATGCCCCGGGCCACCTGCTGCTGCTGACTTACGAAAGCCTGGCGCGCAACCCCTCGGCGGCGATGCGCGCCGTCTACCAGTTCATCGGTGAGCCCTGGTTCGAACATGACTTCGACCACATCTCCTACCAGGCGGACGAGTTCGACGCCCGGGTCGGCCTGCCCGGCCTGCACAGAGTGCGTCCGAAGGTGGAGCCGATCGAGCGCACCCCCATCCTGCCGCGTGAGATCTTCGGCCGCTTCGTGAACGAGTCCTTCTGGATGGACCCGAAGAACAACGTCAGCCAGGTGCCGGTCGTGTAGGAGCCCGTCAGTGCTTGGCGCGGATCTCGAATCGGTCCGGCTCGGTCCACGCCGCGTCCGCGTCCGCCTTGCCGGCTTCGTAGCGGACCATGGATGCGCTCAGCGAGTCGTTCCGCAGCGTGAGACGCAGGTAATGGAAGTTCACACCGGTCTTCAGGTGGGACTGCTCGCCGAAGATGCGCGGCGCCGGCACCGGCTTGGCGCCGCCGCCGCCGCTGACGACGTAAATGACCCCATCGCGCAGGTAACGCTCGTAATTGTGGATGTGGCTGCCGATGACCAGCACCCGTTGCGGCAGGCTTCGGGCGTGGCGTGACAGGTAGCGTGCGACCTCCTGCTCATCGCGCGTGTGCGGAAAGATCGGGTCGCGTACCGGTGGATAGTGCAGGAGGATGAGGATGAACTTCACCTGCTCGCCGGCACCCGTGAGCTGCTGCTCGAACCAGGCGCGCTGCTCGCTGCCCGGTCTGAGCGGGGAATCGGAATCGAGCACCAACGCGAGCAGCGTGGAGCCGATGGCCACCGAGTACCAGCGATACGGGCGCAGCGGCAGATCGGGAAAAGCTCCCCACCAGTTCGCGAGGCAGTCGCTGACGTCCTGCGCGCAGCCGTTGAACTCGTGGTTACCGAGGGCCGGAAACACCGGAATGCCTTCGCTCGACCATGCGCGGGTCTCGCTCGCGAAGGTCTGGTAGTCGCTCGGCTCGTTTCCCTCGTAGACGAGGTCTCCCCCGATCAGGATCGCCGCGGGCTTCTCGCTGGCGATCCTCGCGACGAGCGCGCGGCGTGCCACGGCATTGACCACGTCCGTTCGCTGGGTGAAGCGCGTGTCCCCGTACACCGCGAGCACCAGCGGACCTGCATCGCTCGAGGCGGGCACGCTGAGCCTCGGCGGCTGCGCGTCGGTCGCGGGGACCGCCACGCACGGTGCCAGCAGGCAGCAGCCGGCCGCGATCAGCGCGAGTCGCGTCAGGCTCGACTTCAGCATTCGTCTCGGCATGGCGGGCCGGGGTGCGCCGCGCTCGCGCGAGTCACGCGCGCAGGCCCCGGCTTGCGAGGACTCACTTGCCCGCGGGCGCCTCTTGCACGGAGATGGCGAGCGCCTCGACGTACGTGACCTGTACGTGGTCACCCTTCTTGATGTTCTGCAGCTGTGCGGGGTCCTCGGCCTCCACATCGACCTCGTTCCCACCGGGGCCGCGCAGCGTCACCAGATGCTTCGCATGATTGACTGCCACCACCTCGGCGGTGGCGGTCACCTTGCGCGCGACCGTGCCACCTGGCTTTGCGCCCGGTGCCGGTGGGGCAGTGACGGCGTGCTCCTCGGTCGGCGCCGGCAGGGTATCCGCTCCCTTCCTGATCTCCAGCGCGAGCGCCTGCGTGTAACGGGCATGCACGGTGTCGCCTACCTTGATCTGGTCGAAGTTGCGCACCTGATCGCCTGCCTCGACCGTGCGGGTCTTGCCACTCGCGGTCTGCAGTGTGATGGTGCGTTGTGCCGGATCGATGGCAGTGACTTTGGCACTCACTGTGGCCGTGTGTGCTCCTGCAACCGCGCCCGGTGCCGTCGCAACGCCGGCCTGCGTGGTCGGCGCGGCCTGAGCCTCTACGGCGAGTGGCAGCGCGCCGAGCAGGGCGACCGCCAGGGCGGCAGTGATCGTCATGAGCTTCATCTCTCGTCTCCCGTGTGGTGTGAGCAGGAACCTCTACACGGCTAAAATAAACCGGTAGCGGGGCCGCCCGCCACCCGAGCAGGCGCAAAGGAGAGCTCCGTGCTGCACATCGCGGTCATCAATGAGTCCACCGCCATCGCCGATGCCGCTGTCGAGAGCATGATTCCTGCCTTCGATGCGCAGTGGAACAACGACCTGAACCCGGTCTGGGGTGTCGGTGCGGCGACCTTCGCCTTCAACCCGAAGCAGCAGGCTCCGCCGATCGGCTCGTGGTGGGTGGTATTTCTCGATAGCAGCGACCAGGCAAATGCACTCGCTTATCACGATCTCACCAACGAGGGGCTGCCGATCTCCAAGGTGTTCGTGAAGACGATCCAGGCCGACAACGCGAGCCTGAGCGTCGGCGCGACGCATGAGATCTGCGAGATGGCGGTGGACCCCTGGCTCAACGGTGCTTACCAGGATAACCAGGGCACCTTCTGGGCGGGTGAGGTCTGCGATCCGGTGGAGGACGATCAGTACGGATACGACATCGGCGGGGTGCTGGTGAGCGACTTCGTCACGCCGAACTGGTTCGGGCACAAGAACGCAGTCGGTCCCATCGATCTGCAACGACACGCTGCGCAGGCCTTCGAGGTCCTCACCGGTGGCTACGCGCAGAAGTTCGATCCGAAGAAGGGTTGGGTGCAGGTGACGGGAGCGAAGGCCGCCCTGACGCTGCGCGGCTCGAAGGCCGCGCCCGGCACGCGGCGCGAGCGGCGCGCTCGTGGCTGGAAGAGGTGGGCGAACAGCGCTCATGCTTTCAGGCATTGACTCGCTGCGCTGCGCGGCGCAGCGGTAGCGTGCTAAGTTCGCGGCGGGCCTGATGGGGGAGCGAAGTGGCCCGTACCGACCCCGCGCTCGGCGAGATCGGCAATCCTCTGATCGAGCCCGGCTACGAGCGCGCCACCGTGCGCGCCGTGCACGAGCGGCTGGCCGCGATGCGCGGCTGGGACTGGATCCGGTGGAGCGGAGTGAGCCTGCGCTCGCCGCCGCGCTCGGCATGGAGGCCGCTCCGCAGTGGTACCAGGTGGTCGATGACTACCTGCTCGACCTGCCGCGCGACTGGGTGCAGTTCCGTGCCTCACTGCCGCGCAACGCGCGCGAGTCGCTCCGTCACTGCTACGACTCGCTGCGCCGCGCGGGACACGCTTTCGAGCTCGTGGTGGCGCGCGATCCCGTCGAGGTGCGCTGGGCGCTGTACCGTTTCCTGCAGCTGCATACGCTGCGCGCGCACATGCCGTTCGGTCCGCGCCACCCGGATCGTTTCACGGCCCAGTCGCTGCGGGCTTTCCTCTACGGCGTCTGCGAGCGTCTGGCCGCGCGCGACGCGGTGCGCGTTTTCCAGCTGCGTATCGGCGGTACCATCGTTGCCTCGCGCATCGGTTTCGTCATCGGCGACGGCCTGTACCTGTATTACTCCGGGTTCGATCCGGCCTGGGCACGGTACAGCGTCATGACGACCACCGTGGCGGAGGCGCTGCGCTATGCCATCGCGAGCGGCCTGCGCAGCGTCAATCTGTCGCTCACCGGTGAGCAGTCGAAGCTGCGCTGGCGTCCGCGCCGCATCGATTTTCGCTCCGCGCTCGTGGCGCGTGACACGGCCCGCTCGCGCCTCGCCTGCGGTGTCTACCGCTCCTCGGTCTCGGGCTGGAGCGCCCCGCGCCGCGCGCTGCGCCGGCTGTCTGCGCGCTCGCACCTGGGACTAGCGCGAGTCCGCGCCTAACCCGCGAGCTCCTGCAGCAGGACGATGGAGCGGCCCTCGAGCGGGTAAGCTTCCGCGGCGCTCACCGCGCGTTCCGCGAGCGGCGCGGCGAGCGCGGTATCGAGCACCGCGGTCCACGACTTGCTGCTCAGCATCGCGGCGATGCGGAACGGGATCGCCTCGTGATGGGCATTGAGCAGCAGCATGAAATCGCTGTCGCGGATCGGCTCACCGCGGCGCCCGCGGCGCTCGATCGCGCCTCCCGCCAGGTATACGCCCAGGCAACGCGCGAAGTCCTGAACCCAGTCGCGCTCGGTCATCTCGCGCCCTTCGGGGTTGAGCCAGATGATCTCCTTGAGACCCTCGGGGGTGAGAGTGTCGGCGCGCACGAAGCGCCGACGGCTGAACACCGGGTGCTCACGGCGCAGCCGGATGATGCGGCGGGTGAAGTCGAGAAACTCCCGGCGCCGCTCATCCGGGCTCCAGTCGGTCCAGGAGAGTGCATTGTCCTGGCAATAGGCGTTGTTGTTCCCCTGCTGCGTGCGGCTGAGCTCATCGCCGCCGAGCAGCATCGGCACCCCCTGTGACAGCAGCAGCGAGGCGAGCAGGTTGCGCTTCTGCCGGCGGCGCAGCTCGAGCACCGCGGCATCCTCGGTCGGCCCTTCCACGCCGCAGTTCCAGGAGCGGTTCTCGTTGTGGCCGTCCCGGTTGCCCTCGCCGTTGGCCTCGTTGTGCTTGTCGTTGTAGCTCACGAGATCTTCCAGCGTGAAGCCATCGTGCGCCGTGATGAAATTGATGCTGGCGTGCGGCTTGCGTCCGCTCGCTTCGTACAGGTCCGCCGAGCCCGTGATACGCCGCGCACACTCGCCGATCAGGCCGCCATCGCCCTTCCAGAACGCCCGCAGCGTATCGCGGTACTTGTCGTTCCATTCGTTCCAGCCGGGAGGGAAATTGCCGACCTGGTAGCCGCCGCTGCCGACGTCCCAGGGCTCGGCGATCAGCTTCACCTGCGAGAGCACCGGGTCCTGTCCGATGGTGTCGAAAAAGGAGCCCAGCCGGTCGACGTCGTGCAGCTCGCGCGCCAGCGCGGAGGCCAGATCGAAGCGAAAGCCGTCGACGTGCATCTCCGTCGCCCAGTAGCGCAGGCTGTCCATGATCATCTGCAGCACGTTGGGGTGCTGCAGGTTGAGGGTGTTGCCGGTGCCGGTGAAATCCATGTAATAACGCGGATTCTCCGCGACCAGGCGGTAGTAGGAGGCGTTGTCGATGCCGCGCAGGGAAAGCGTCGGCCCCATCTGGTTGCCTTCGGCGGTGTGGTTGTAGACGACATCCAGCAGCACCTCGATGCCGGCCGAGTGCAGCACCTTGACCATGGTCTTGAACTCGCTGATGCGGCCGGTGGAGGAGTAGCGCATCTCCGGCGCGAAGAAACCGAGGGTGTTGTAACCCCAGTAGTTGCGCAGCTGCTTCTCCAGCAGGTGCCGGTCGTCGACGAAGAAATGCACCGGCATCAGCTCGACCGCGGTAACGCCGAGCCGTACGAGGTGATCGACGATGGGCGCGGTCGCGAGTCCCGCGTAGGTGCCACGCAGCCTCGGGGGCACATCGGGGTGGCGCATGGTCATTCCGCGCACGTGCGCCTCGTAGATGACCAGATCGTGCCAGGGGATGCGTGGCGGCCTATCGTCACCCCAGGTGAAGGCCGGATCGATCACGCGGCACTTCGGTGTTCCCGAGGCGCTGTCGCGCCGATCGAATGACAAATCGGCCTTCGCATGCCCGGTGCGGTAGCCGAAATGTGCATCGCTCCACACCAGCGGGCCCTGCAGGTGCTTGGCGTACGGCTCGATCAGCAGCTTGTGCGGATTGAACCGGTGGCCGCGCTCGGGGTCGTACGGCCCATGCACGCGATAGCCGTATAACAACCCGGGGCGCGCCTCCGGCAGGTACGCGTGCCAGTTGCCGTCGGTGCGCTCGCGCACCGCGATCCGCTGCAGCTCGTGCCGTCCGCTGCCATCGAACAGGCACAGCTCCACCTTGTCCGCATGGGCCGAGAACAGCGAGAAATTGACGCCTTCGCCATCCCAGGTGGCGCCCCGCGGGTAGGGCTGACCGGGCCACACCGCGGTCACCGGCGCGTCCTGCCTGGGGCTCGAACGCTCGGGCAGGCGCTGCGCGTCTCGGTCGGC
Source organism: Steroidobacteraceae bacterium (assembly GCA_035541695.1). Taxonomy (GTDB): domain Bacteria; phylum Pseudomonadota; class Gammaproteobacteria; order Steroidobacterales; family Steroidobacteraceae; genus 13-2-20CM-66-19. The sequence goes on along the minus strand of DATKMV010000101.1, from coordinate 12,579 downwards.
TGCGATGTCCATGTGCGTGAATCTCCGGCGGCTGATGCTCAGTGGGCACGTGGCGGCGGACCCGCGCAGCAGTTGGGATCGAAGACCTTGACGTGGGCGCCGGCGGCTTCGAGAACGCCGGCGAGTCGCCACACCCCGAGCGGTGGCGCGAGGAACGTGTATTCCCCGCAATCCGGATCGTACGGGCCGACCAATAGAATCCGCGGCGATGGCATCCGTGCCTGGCCCTCTTCCCTAAGGGACGCACCCATTGTTGGACGGCAGCCGCCTCCGGGGCAAGCACAGCATGCGACCGAGGTGCGCGTGAGCCGTCAAGTCTGAGCTTGGTGGTTCAGTTGGCTAGCCGCGTGCCGTGTCAGGTCAAGCTTTGCGACGCTGCATTGATAATAACGGTGTGCAGTGATGTCGATTCCTTGCGGCGGTGTTCGTCGTAGGGCTGTTCAACCCTGAATGAGGAGCCAGAACATGCGAGTCATGGTGATCGTGAAGGCGACGAAGGACTCCGAGGCCGGCGTGCTGCCGAGCACCGAGGTGCTCACCGAGATGGGCAGGTTCAACGAGGAGTTGATCAAAGCCGGTGTGATGCTCTCGGGCGATGGGCTGCGCGCCAGCTCCCACGGCGTGCGGGTGAGATTCGGCGGCGGCCGGAGCACGGTGATCGACGGACCCTTCACCGAGACCAAGGAGCTCATCGCCGGATTCTGGCTCTGGCAGGTGAAATCGATCGACGAGGCAGTCGAATGGATCCGCCGCTCTCCCTTCCGCAAGGGAAGCGAGGAGATCGAGATTCGTCCGGTGCTCGAGGCCGAGGACTTCGGCGAGCGACTCACACCGGAGCTACGGGCGCAGGAGGCCGGGCAACGCGCGCGAGCGGCCGGCAAGAGCTGACTCGGTGCGCTCTGTCGCCCGCTGCGCACACTTGGGCGAGCCTGCGGTTGCGTTGCCGGCGCTGCGATGGTGTCATCCGCCCCCATGACTGCTGCGCAAGCTCATCGCACGATCGACGCGCTCTGGCGGATCGAGTCTGCGCGGATCATCGCCGCCCTCACCCGCCTGCTGCGCGATGTCGCCCTCGCCGAGGAGCTGGCTCAGGACGCACTGCTCGCCGCGCTCGAGCAATGGCCCCGCAGCGGCATACCGGACAATCCCGGTGCCTGGCTGATGGCGACAGCGAAGCATCGCGCCATCGACCAGCTGCGTCGCCAGCGCATGCTGGCGCGCAAGCACGAGGCTCTCGGCCACGAGCTGGAGATGGCGCAGTCTGACAACGACGGTCGGCTGGAGGAGCGCGCCGATGAGGCCGTTGGCGATGACCTGCTGCGTCTGATGTTCATCGCCTGTCATCCGCTGCTCTCGACCGAGGCGCGCACCGCGCTCACTCTGAAGCTGCTCGCCGGGCTCACGACCGCGGAGATCGCGCGCGCGTTCCTCGTCCCGGAGCCCACCATCGCGCAGCGCATCGTGCGCGCCAAGCGCACACTTGCGGCGGCGCGCGTGCCCTTCGAGACGCTGCGGCCCGAGCAGCTGCGCGAACGGCTCTCCTCGGTGATGGAGGTGATTTACCTCGTCTTCAACGAGGGCTACTCGGCCACCGGCGGCGAGCACTGGGTGCGCCACTCGATGTGCGAGGAGGCGCTGCGGCTCGGGCGGGTGCTGGCCGAGCTCGCGCCGCGGGATGCCGAGGCGCACGGCCTGGTCGCCCTCATGGAGATTCAGGCGTCACGGCTCAAAGCGCGCATCGGCGCGGGCGGGGAGCCGATCCTGCTCATGCAGCAGAACCGCGCACTCTGGGACCGGCTGCTGATTCAGCGTGGGCTCATCGCGCTGGCGCGTGGTGAGGCGCTCGGTGAGTCCCGCGGTCCCTACCTGCTGCAGGCGGCGATCGCTGCCTGTCACGCGCGCGCGGCAAGTCCCGCGGAGACCGACTGGGTGCTCATCACGGCACTCTACGACGAGCTCGCGCGGCTCACGCCCTCCCCGGTCGTGGAGCTCAACCGCGCCGTCGCGGTGTCGATGGCCTACGGTCCGGCCGCCGGGCTCGAGCTCACGGATCGGCTCGCCGCGCAGGGCGTGCTCCGCTCGTACCATCTGCTGCCGAGCGTCCGCGGGGATCTGCTCGCACGGCTCGGCCGGTACGAGGAGGCGCGCGGGGAGTTCGAGCGTGCGGCGGCGCTCACGCACAACACCCGGGAATGCCGGCTGCTGCGCGAGCGGGCCGCCGCCTGCGAAGACGAGCGAGACGAAGAGGAGTGATGTGTTGGCCTATATGCTGCTGATCGTCGAAGCTCAGGGTGAGCGCCGCCTGCGCGCGGCCGAGGAGGGACGCGCGCTGTACGGGAAAATGCTCGACTACACCGCCTCGCTGAAGCGCCGCGGGCTGCTGCTCGCCAGCGAGTCGCTGCGGAGTTCCGCCGCGCGTCTCAGCATACGCGCGGGGCGGCAGAGCATCGTGGACGGGCCCTTCACCGAAGCGAAGGAGCTGGTCGGCGGATTTTTCCTGCTCGGGTGCGCCACACGCGAGCAGGCGCTCGGCCTCGCTGCCGAGTGCCCCGCGGCGGAGTGGGCCACCGTCGAGGTGCGCGAGATCGGACCCTGCTACGAGTGAGCTGCCGCGCCGGCGCGCTGCCTCACATCTGCGGCGCCCAGGAGCTGCACCAGCCGGCCGCCTTCACCTCTTTGCCGGGGAAGAGCTGGCAGGGCCCCTGGGTCGAGCCGTTCACGCCCTGGTAGAGGGCACAGCTGGCGCAATTGCTTCCCGGCGCGGCGCGCTGGGCCTGCCGCGCATCTTCGACGTACCCCACTGCCTGAGCCTCGGGTGCATTCACCGCGAGCAGCGCCGCCGCGGCAGCGAGTGCGCGGCGCACGCCCATCGCAACTGGCACGACAATCGCCGCCAGCAGTCCTGACAGCAGCCGGCGGCGCGCGCGGACGATGTGTGTGCTCACGTGCAGTCCTCGCTCAATTAGAAGACTGTGCGAATGACTCCATCATGAGTCCGGTGCCGCCGCGCGACACGTGTGCGACGACCGCGGTGCGGCGATGGAGCTTGGTGATGCCACCGAGGTTGATGGCAAAGGACAGCACCACGTGCTGGCCCTTGCGCAGGCCGAGATTCGATGTCTCGATGAACACGCCGGTGGCGCTCAGGTTCACGGCCTTGCACAGCTTGCGCCGTCCCCCGGGCACCGTGATGTACACGATGGTGCGCGCGCGATGCCTCGTATGCAGTCGGCGTTCCACTGCAGATTCCCCGTGATAGTGGTTCTTCTGTTGTTCTGTCTGGGCGCCCGGGCATTATGCCCTGTGCAGCACGGCATGCCGCGGCGAATTGAACGTAATGAGTGTCATCTGCACGGCTCAGCTACTGTCCAGGAACGACCGTATCTCCCGCCCGAATGTCTCCAGATCCACCAGAAACGCATCGTGCCCCTCGATGCATGACAGGGGAGCGAAGCGCGTGGCGACGCCGGCCGCTTCGAGCAGCCGCGCCACCGCACGCTGCTCATTCACCGGGAAGAGCAGATCGCTCTGCACACCGATGACCAGCGCCTGCTCGAGCCCGGCACGCCGGAACAGCTCGACCGGATCGCCATGCGAGTTGAGGTCGAAGCGATCCATGGAACGGGAGATATAGAGGTAGCAGTTGGCATCGAAGGCGCTCACGAAGCGTTGCGCCAGCGTTTCCAGATAACCCTGGACGGCGAACTCCGAGGCGAAGGGATCCCCCCGCTTCATGTCGTCCCGGATCGGCTCCCGACCGAAGCGCAGCTGCCATTCGGCGGCCGAGCGGTAGGTGACGGTGCCGAGCTTGCGTGCGAGGCGCTGCCCGGTCGCCGGCGGGTGATCCGAGGAGTAGTTGCCTCCTGCCCAGGCCGGGTCCGAGGTGATGCATTCGCGCTGGATGGACCGCAGCGCAATGGCGAAGGGAGCAGCGGCGGCGGTGCCGGAGATGCAGAGCAGCCGACGCGCTGCGCCGGGGAAGAGTGCGGCGTAGGCGAGCACCACCATTCCCCCAAGGGAGGGACCGATGACCGCATCGAGCCGACGTATGCCGAGACTGCGCACCGTCTCGAAGCCCGCGCGTGCGATGTCCTCGACGGACAGGTCAGGAAAGCTGAGCCGGTACGGGCGCCCGGTCGCGCTGTCGATGGAGGCAGGTCCGGTCGAGCCGAAACAGCTGCCGAGGGAATTGACGCAGATGACGAAGAAGCGGTCGCTGTCGATGGCGAGCTTCGGGCCCACCATGCCCTCCCACCACCCCGGGCTCGGATCGAGGGGCGAGCCCGCCGCGTGGGCCGGCGGTGACAGGCCCGTGAAGAGGAGCACTGCGTTATCGCGTGCGGCGTTCAGCGTTCCCCAGGTCTCGTAGGCGATGCGGGCTCCGTGCAGCACTCCACCGCGCCACATCGGGAAAGGGTCGGGCAGCGGGGCGTACTGACGCGCGTCCATGGGCCGCTGCACTGAGCCTCCCCCGCTCGGGGTGCAACGCGTGCTCAGGGCTCCGGATCGCTGCCCTCGGCGATGCCCTCGAAGAGGATCGTCGAGAGATAGCGCTCGCCCGTGTCAGGCAGCATGGCGAGGATCACGGCCCCCTGCGGAGCATCCTCGGCCACCTTGAGGGCGGCGGCGAAGGTGGCACCGGAGGAAATGCCGCAGAAAATGCCTTCCTTGCTCGCCAGATTTCGCGCGCTTTGCACCGCCTCCAGGTCGGTGACCGTGACGATCCGCTGGGGTACCTCCCGATCGAGCACCGCCGGAACGAAGTCCGGTGTCCAGCCCTGGATCTTGTGCGGCGCCCAGGGCTTGCCCGCGAGCAGCGAGGCGCCCGCGGGCTCGCAGGCGACGATCTGTACCTCGGGCCGGGCGAGGCGGATCATTTGACCGGCGCCGGTGAGGGTGCCGCCGGTTCCCCAGCCGGTGACGAAGTAATCCAGTCGGCGGCCGACGAAATCCTGGATGATCTCCGGCCCGGTCGTGCTGCGGTGATAGGCCGGGTTCGCCGGGTTCTCGAATTGTCGCGCGAGGAACCAGCCATGCTTGCTGGCCAGCTCCTCGGCCTTGCGGACCATGCCGGTGCCCCGCTCGGCGGCGGGCGTGAGGATGACTCTGGCGCCCATGATGCGCATGAGCTTGCGCCGCTCGATGGAGAACGAATCCGACATGACCGCGACGAAGGGATAGCCCTTGGCCGCGCACACCATGGCGAGCGCGATGCCGGTGTTACCCGAGGTGGCCTCGACGACCGTCTGGCCGGGCTTCAAGGCTCCACTGCGCTCGGCGTCCTCGATGATGGCGATCGCGAGCCGGTCCTTGACGGAGGCTGCCGGATTGAAGAACTCGCACTTCACGTACAGGGCCACGTGCTTCGGGGCGAGGCGCTGGATATGCACGACCGGGGTCTTCCCGATCGTGCCGAGAATGCTTTCGTAGATCATGATCGTCCTTCTACGCCGGGCGCGGGCGCTGGGGCAAGACGACCGCGCAGTCGTGTAAGACTTTCTCGCTATGATGGCATGATCAGGCTGCAGAAGCTTCTGGCCGAGGCCGGGCTCGGCTCACGGCGGACCATCGAGGGCTGGATCCGGGACGGCCGTGTCACCGTCGGCGGCCGGCTGGCACGGCTCGGTGATCGGGCATCCCCGGGCGATGAGGTCAGGCTCGACGGTAAGAAGCTCAACCTGGTCACCTCACCGGGGCCCGCCGAGGTACTCCTTTATTACAAGCCCGTCGGCGAGGTGACGACCCGCCGGGACCCGCAGGGCCGACCGACGGTGTTCGATCGACTGCCCCGGCCGAGCGCCGGACGGTGGATCAGCGTCGGACGACTCGATGTGAATACGGCGGGGCTCTTGCTGCTGACGACCGACGGCGCGCTGGCCCATCGCCTCATGCACCCCTCGAGCGAGGTCGAGCGGGAATACCTCGTGCGGGTGCGGGGGCGGCCGGGGCCCGAGGTCCTCGGCAAGCTCCTTAGCGGCGTCGGGCTCGAGGACGGAGTCGCCCGCTTCGACCGCATCGCCGCCGGTGAGCGGAGCGAGCGGCAGTGGCGGCGCGGTGAGCCGGATGATATTGGGAGCCACAGCACCTTCCACGTCGTTCTTCATGAAGGTCGCAATCGCGAAGTGCGCCGCCTGTGGGATGCCGCAGGGTTCGGAGTCAGCCGTCTGCTTCGCATCCGCTACGGTCCCATTCGCCTGCCTCGCGACATGCAACCCGGTGAAGCGCGGCGGGTGGCGGCGAGCGCAGTGCAGCAGCTCCTGGCGGCGGCCTCCGCGAGGCTGACTGGGGCACCCGAGTGACTACGCGATGCTCATCGCGACTGTCAGGTTATATCCGCGCTGTAGCAACACTCCAACACTTCGCATATGCTGCTTAGCCCTGATGCGCCCCAGCAGCCGTCGCGCCTTGCTGATGTTGCTCCTCGCGGGCAGCGGCGTGGGCTGTGGTTCGAGACAGGCGGCTCCGGTAACGGCGAGCTCACCGCCTGCGGTATCGACGGCGCAGGATCTGACCAACCGGCCCGGTAACGAATATCACGTTACTTACAAGCCCGGTACGCGCGTCATCTCCCGCGCTACGCTGTTGCGATCGCTGCGCAGCGTGAGTACGGACGGCTCCGTCTTCGTTGTGGATCCCGCCGACCCGGACTTCGGCGCAGTGACCCCCGGGACCGTACTGTTGCTCGAGCGTGTTGGTCTGCGTCGGGCGCGCGAGGTGCGCCACGAGCAGGGGCAGCTGGCGCTGCTGACCGAAGCGGCGAGTCTCACGGATGCCATCCAGGAGGGGGTGATCAAGTGGAACATCCCCGTGCGCTTCGCGCCGGGCGGTCCGCACCTTGCTGATGCCACTGCCGATGCTCGCGAGCTGCTCGCGCGCGCACTCGACACCGTCCTGGCGCCGGCTCAGGCGGGCGGGAACGCCGCGCTTTCCGGCTCGAAAAACGGGTGGAAGTACGAGGTGAGCGCCACGCCGGCAGCGGGTCGTTTGAATCTCGCGGCGCACGTGACCAAGAGCGTCAACGGCATCGAGGCGACGCTGCAGGCAGTGGGTTACGTGCCCGATTTCAACACGCTGGCCGCCATTACCATCGCCGACGGCACCGTCACCCAGATGCAGTTGCAGAACGAACATCTCAGTGGCGAGGTGGAGATGTCCTTCAGTGCCGCCACGACCGATGCGCCCGGGGGTTTCGGCCAGAAGCAGGTCCGGCTCCCGACCGTGCTCAAAATGCCTTTCTTTCTCGGCATGCTGCCGGTGTCGCTGGAAATCAGCTCGGCGATCACCTTCACGCCCGGACTTGGCGCCAATCACCAGCTGGCGAGCGCGCGCTTTCATCTCACCTATACGGACCTCAAGGGTTTTGATTACGGGGGCGGTCCCGCCGCCAGCACCAACGGGCAGTCGGACGGCAACGGCGAGATCCTCGATACGAAGGGCGCCACCCTGGCCGGCATCGGCGTGGTGGCGGGTATCTCGATGCCGCGGCTCGAGATGAAAATTGGCACCAGCAGCATCGTGGCGGCGCTCGAGAAAGCGGTCCCGACTTCGCTCGCGGACGCATTGCAGCAGACGCTGTTCGGCAAGCTCGTCACCCAGGGACTGGCCGATGCCGAGGAGTCGATCAAGACTGAAGGCGCCGCTCACGTGCAGGTGGTGCTGGTCGGATCGTTTCTCGCTTCTGGGCCCGTTGCGCTCATACCGTGCCAGAAGACCACCTTCACCTTCACCGCCAACGCCGGAGCGGACGCAAGCGTGCTCGGCACCAAGCGCGGTGAAGTGGCGGTTGATCTGTTCAAGAAGGACATCGTAAAGACCAATCCGCCCAACATTAACTGTGGCTGACCCCTGACAGAGCCCGGAGCCCACCGATGAGCGACACACTGCGCCGCACCGCGCCCCTGTTGATTTTTTGCCTCGTTCCGACGCTGATGCTGGGCGAGGAGGTTCCGCCTGGCAAGCCATGCGCGCTGCTCACGCAATCGGAAATCGAGGGTGCGCTCGCCATGAAGCTGCCGCCGCTCGCGCCGGCAGGCCCGTTCTGCGTCGCCAGGACGAGTGAGCGCACGGTCACGGTGCGAATGGCGCCGAGCAGTGGCACCCCGGGGCGCGAGTCGAAGGGCATCGAGAAGGCGAAGCAGATGGGCTTCCAGGTCGAGGTGAAGACTGACGGACCCATTACGTGCTCGAGGTTGATGCCGCCTGCCAGTATGGCGAGTGTGGGTTTTAACACCACCTGCAGTGTCTCGACGGCCGGGTCCATAGCGGCCATCGAAGTCAGCGCGACCACGCGCGAGAACATGGCGACCATGGAGCAGCTCAAACCGCTCGCCGAGCTGATTGCCAAGAGGCTGTAGCGAGCAGAGGATTGCACGTGCCAACACAGGGTGAGCAATGAGGTCAAAGTCATCGTCGGGCACAGCTCGGGCGGCGGCGGCGGTCGCGGCAGTCCTCGGTTGGTCGAGCCCGAGCACGTCCCAAGCCAAAGTGCACGACGCATGCGAGCTGTTGACCGCAAGCGAGATCGCACAGGCTCTCAAGGTGCCTGCTGTGAAGAAGGACCAACTCAACTCCGGAATGCACGTGAGCGGGTCCGTGGATATCTGCAACTGGTACATCAATGAGAATGCACCCGGCGGGCTCGAAATTCGCTGGTATCGCGCCAGTGGCGGCGATACCGAGCCGCTGGCCGAATACAGCGCCGCCAAGGGCGATGCGTTCGAGCATGACTCGCGACGAACGCAACAGGCCCAGTCCGTGCCGGGACTCGGCGCAGAGGCGCTGTACGGACCGTGGCCCGATAACCGCGGTGGCAGCGTTGCCTTGCGTGGCCGCGACGGTGCCGTGGCACTCAGCGGGTCGGCCACCAGGGAAGCCCTCCTGGCACTCGCCAGACTGATCGTGTCGCGCATGTAGAGAGCTCGCAGGTAGCGTGCGGTCCTTACGGGCGGGCCCGCCGTATCTTGTTCTGCTGCATCAGGAGCCGTGCAATGTCTGCATCGAGGTGGCAAGGTCACGACAGGTGGCTGGCGCTGGCTCTGATCGCAAGCAGCGCCCACGCACAGTCCTCCACGGCGAGCCTGTGTCCGCTCCTGCCGGTTCAGCAGATCGAGAGCCTGTTCGGGCGCAAGGCGGACGGGCCGCCGGTGGGAATGGATGTGATGCCGAAGATCGGCAATTGCTCCCTGAGCTTCGGCTCTCCGGGGCGCATGGTGATCCTGTCCACCGCCCCGCTCACTGGAGGAGGCAAGGTACCGATCGCCGACCGCATCAGGCAGGGCCAGAAGCTGATGGAATCCAGTGGCCTCAAGTCGAGCCCGACGCCGCAGTACCAGTTTCTCGGCGAGGTCGTGTGCGCAGTCGAGCAGCCGCAGCCACCGATCGGGCAGACCACCTGCATGACCGACCACGGCGATCTCCAGTACAACCTGGTCGTGCGCAGCGATGATGCGAAGAATCGGGACGTCCCGAGCGTGGCGAGCCTGTTGAAGGCGGTCGTCGCCAAGCTCCACTGATCCGGACGCTGCAGCCTATGTGTCCCCGCGGCAGACCTCGGCGAGCGCACCTGGCCTGGCTGCACCTCCTCGCCGGGCTCGCGCTTGCCTTCCCGGTTGCACGCGGCGCGGCCGAGCCCCTCGTGCTGCAGCCGGGCCTGACCGTGACCAGCGCGGTGCACGACTCCGTGCAGAACAAGGACTACGAGGCCGTGGAGCAGGTGCTCACCGTGGATGAGGCCGGTATGCGGGTGCGGACGCAGTGGGGCATTCCCGACCAAAGCGCGCCCGAGGGTGTGCGCGTTCAGACCTACGAGGAACTGGTCCGCGCCGAGGACAGGCGGGCAGCCCATCGGCTCCTTCTGTGGTATCTGCCCGGCGATGCCGAGGTCATGCCCGGGACGACGCCGGGCTCTCCCTCGGACGCGCTGTTCGACGACATCAAGTCGAAGGGCGAAGCCGACATCGTCGTCGGCGCGGTGAGCCGCAACGATGGGGGTCTGTTCCCTGCCGCCGGCGCGTTGTTGGCCGGCCGGAAATACTTCCGAGGCCGGGTCCGCCTGCAAGGCCGGCAATCGGTGCGCGTGCTCATTGACGGCGTGCCGGCGCAGCTCGACGCACTCGACGTACGCGGACACCTCAGCGTCGGGGACGATAGCGGTGATGTGCACTTCCTATGGCTCGACGCGCGCGAGCTGCACCTCTCCCTCGCAGCAACCTTCCAGGGGTCGACCGCGCAGGTGGTGCGCATCGATTTGCCGCCGCGGCCGCCGCCGCCGGACTCGGCGGCAGCCCGCGCGGGGTCCGCTGGTGGCGGAGGGGGCCTGCAGCGGGCTCTTGCGAGCGGCAGCTGTCGCAGCGAGGTGCCTGGAATCTACTTTCTCAGTGACAGTGCGCGCCTGCTCGAGGCATCGCGCCCGAGTATCGAGCGGCTGGCAGCGCTGCTCAAAGCCGAGCCTTCCTGGGCGGTGACGATCGAAGGCCATACCGACAGCACCGGTGGTGATGCCTACAACCTGGCGCTGTCTCAGCGGCGTGCTGATGCGCTCAAAGCGGAGCTGGTCCAGCGTTACGGCATCGCGGCGACACGCCTCTCGACCCAGGGCTATGGGCGCACCCGCCCGGTAGATACGAATGACACGATGGACGGTCGCGCGCACAACCGGCGGGTGGAGCTCGCACGGCGGTGCTGAGGACCGATGAGGTGGATCCAGAGGGCGAGGGCTTGGGCAAATGAAGCGATCAACATGGATCCTGGGGGCGGCCCTTGGACTGCTACTTGTAGCGGCGTGCCAGCGCGGTAAGCAGAATCCGTCGGTCGATGGGGCTGGCGGTGCGACCACCCCCGCAGTCACCCGTGCGAAGAGCCAGAGCGGCGCACCGGATCCCTGCTCGCTGCTCGAGCCTTCGGAAGCGGAAGCGGTGATGGGGCCGCTCGCCACACCGCCGTTCCGTTCCAGCGACCGGGGGGTGCCGGAGGAGAGCGGCCGGGCGTGCACGTACCTCACGGGTGATTTCCGCAGTATCACACTGGAGCCCACCTGGCACGATGGCAGCACGGTCCTGAAAGCGGTATCCCTGCCCGGCCGGATCACCAGCGGAGTCCAGGAAGGCGTGGGAAACCGTCCCGAGGACGCCCCTACGCGAGAGGACCTGCAGAACATCCACAAGAGCCTGCTTGCGAACGGGGTGCGGATCGACGGTGAATGGGATGAGGCGCAGGTCCTCGGGTGCTGCATGATCTATGCGCTGCGCGGCGACCGGCTCATCGCCTTCGATTTCGAAGGCTGGAAGAATGACCCACCCGCCGCCGCGGGTCTGCTCAACAAGGCATTGCTGCGGCTGGAACGCCCCAGTGCCTACGACGGGGCCGCGGCAGTGCCGGCCGCCCGGGAGCGCAACAAGGCGCGCCCGACCGTCCGTGTGGCCTGCTCGCTCCTCACCAGGGCGGAGGTGGAGGCCGTATTGGGCCCGCTGCTTGCCGATCCGCGGCCCGGCAGCAGCGAGAACGTGTGCAAGTACCGCTTCCGTACCGAGGCAGCCGCCGAGGGGCCGCTGTCTCACGCGCCGCAGCAAGTGCGGGAGCTCGCATCCAGCATCTACGGTGGCCAGGGAGGCTTCGCCCCGGGGCCGCTCGACATTGAGGTCACCCTCCAGTGGCGCGACGGATTCCGGCTCCTGGCCGCGAACCAGCAGGTCGCCGGGGCGATGACGGGCATGACCTCCTTACCAGGGGTCGCGCAGCCGCCGCCCGTGGCTGCCGGGGAGGGGCCGTGGCAGGAGGCTGCCCAGTACCCTCTCCTGTTCACGGCAGTGAAAAACGACGCGGCGGTGAGCGTCGGCACGGCGATGCAGCCCAAGGACACGGTTCTCAAGCTTCGAGGCTTGGTTGCGAAGTTCATCGAGAAGATCTAGCCGCGAGCCGCGCGACGCCAGTCGGAAGGCGGCCTGGCCCGGCGCCGTCCGGCAAGCAAGATACGGGCCAGGGACACATTGACACCCCGGCACCCTGAAATCACAATACGCGGCTCGTTTTGAGGAGGGGTACCCAAGCGGCCAACGGGAGCAGACTGTAAATCTGCCGGCTTACGCCTTCGAAGGTTCGAATCCTTCCCCCTCCACCACCCGAGGGCGGAAGGCGGACCTCGTGCGAGGCCGGCAGAGGGCGCCATCAGCGCGGGTGTAGTTCAATGGTAGAACCTCAGCCTTCCAAGCTGATGACGTGGGTTCGATTCCCATCACCCGCTCCACGTGCGTCCGCGGTGTTGGCAGCCGACGTCGGGCCCAGGTAGCTCAGTTGGTAGAGCACGTCCTTGGTAAGGACGAGGTCACCGGTTCAATCCCGGTCTTGGGCTCCAGTCGGCCCTGCAGTCGGTGTTGAGTTGATAGTTGGTTTGTCGGGATTTCGGCGCCGCGCCCCGCGCAGCGCTCTTTCGAGGAAATACTTCCATGTCCAAAGAGAAATTCGAGCGCAGCAAGCCGCACGTGAATGTTGGGACGATTGGTCACGTGGACCACGGCAAGACGACTTTGACGGCGGCGCTGACGAAGGTGATGGCCGAGACCTACGGCGGGACCTTCATGGCGT
>DATKMV010000100.1:0-21920 GCA_035541695.1 Steroidobacteraceae bacterium | reverse complement strand
ACGCCATGAAGGTCCCGCCGTAGGTCTCGGCCATCACCTTCGTCAGCGCCGCCGTCAAAGTCGTCTTGCCGTGGTCCACGTGACCAATCGTCCCAACATTCACGTGCGGCTTGCTGCGCTCGAATTTCTCTTTGGACATGGCGTAATTTCCTCAGTCTTCCTGGATCGTCAGTTACTTCTTGATGATGCCGTCGGCGATGTTCGGCGGCACTTCGACATACTTGGAGAATTCCATGGTGAAGGTCGCGCGCCCCTGGCTCATGGAACGCACGGTGGTGGCGTAACCGAACATCTCCGAAAGCGGCACGTCCGCCGTGATGGCCTTGCCGGCCGGCGTCTCGTCCATGCCGGTGATCTGACCGCGGCGGCGATTGAGGTCGCCGATGACATCGCCCGAGTAGTCCTCGGGCGTCACGACCTCGACCTTCATGATGGGCTCGAGCAGTACGGGACGCGCCTTGCGGAAGCCTTCCTTGAAGCCCATGGAGCCCGCGATCTTGAAGGCCATCTCGTTCGAATCGACATCGTGGTAGGAGCCATCGAACAGGGTGACCTTGACGTCCACGACCGGATAGCCGGCGATGACACCCGTCTCCTCGGCTTCCCTGATGCCCTTGTCGACCGCCGGCACGTACTCGCGCGGCACGCTGCCGCCCACCACGCCATTGACGAACTCGTTGCCTTTGCCGGCCGCGTTCGGCTCGAGCTTCAGCCACACGTGGCCGTACTGGCCGCGGCCACCGGTCTGGCGCACGAACTTACCCTCGCTCTCGACCGTTCCACGGATGGTCTCGCGGTAGGCTACCTGGGGCTTGCCGACGTTCGCCTCGACCTTGAACTCCCGCTTCATGCGATCGACGATGATCTCGAGGTGCAGCTCGCCCATGCCGGAGATGATGGTCTGGCCCGACTCTTGGTCGGTGCTGACGCGGAACGAAGGGTCTTCCTTCGCGAGCCGCTGCAGCGCGACGCCCATCTTCTCCTGGTCCGCCTTGGTCTTCGGCTCGACCGCCACCGAGATGACCGGCGCCGGAAACTCCATTTTCTCGAGAGTGATGACCTTCTCGAGGTCGCACAGCGTGTCGCCGGTGATGACGTCCTTGAGACCGACCGCCGCGGCGATATCCCCCGCGCGCACCTCCTTGATCTCGGTGCGCTCGCTCGCGTGCATCTGCAGCAGCCGCCCGATGCGCTCCTTCCTGTCTTTGGTCGGCACGAACACGGTATCGCCGGAGTTCAGCACGCCCGAATAGACACGGAAGAAGGTGAGGTTGCCGACGAAGGGATCGTTCAGGATCTTGAAAGCGAGCGCCGAGAACGGCGCCTCATCGTTCGCCTTGCGCGTGGCAGGCTCGCCGCGCTCATCGCTGCCCTTCACATCCGGCATATCGACCGGTGAGGGCATGAACTCGATGACGGCATCGAGCAATGCCTGCACTCCCTTGTTCTTGAATGCCGAGCCGCACATGGCCAGCACGATCTCGTTGCGGATCGAGCGCTCGCGCAGCCCCCGGCGGATCTCCTCGTCGGAGAGCTGCTCGTGCTCGAGGTATTTGTGCGTGAGCGTCTCGTTGGCTTCGGCCGCCGCCTCGATCATCTTGGCGCGGTATTCCTGGGCCTGTGCCTGGAGACTCTCCGGTATCTCGCGGTACTCGAACTTCATCCCCTGGGTCTCCATGTCCCAGTAGATCGCCTTCATGCGGATGAGGTCGACCACGCCCTCGAAGTTTTCCTCGGCACCGATCGGCAGCTGAATCGGGATCGGGTTCGCGCGCAGACGCGAGCGGATCATATCGACCACGCGCAGGAAGTTCGCCCCGGCGCGGTCCATCTTGTTCACGAAAGCGATACGCGGCACCGCGTATTTGTTCATCTGCCGCCACACCGTCTCCGACTGCGGCTGCACGCCGGCAACCGAGTCGAACAGCGCGACCGCGGAATCGAGCACCCGCAGGCTGCGCTCGACCTCGATGGTGAAGTCGACGTGGCCGGGGGTATCGAGAATGTTGATGCGATGCTCGGGGAAGCTGTTGTCCATCCCCTTCCAGAAACAGGTGGTGGCGGCGGCCGTGATGGTGATGCCGCGCTCCTGCTCCTGCTCCATATAGTCCATCACGGCTGCGCCGTCGTGGACTTCACCGATCTTGTGCGAGACGCCGGTGTAGAAAAGTATGCGCTCGGTCGTGGTCGTCTTCCCCGCATCGATGTGCGCGGAGATGCCGATGTTCCGATAGCGCTCGATGGGCGTCGCGCGTGGCACTGCCGTTTGCTCCTTGATGCCTTACCAGCGGTAGTGGGCAAAGGCCTTGTTGGCCTCCGCCATGCGGTGCGTGTCCTCACGCTTGCGCACCGCGGCGCCGCGGTTCTCGGAGGCGTCCATCAGCTCGTGGGCGAGGCGGAACGCCATGGACTTCTCGCTGCGGTCACGAGCAGCCTCGATGACCCAGCGCATGGCCAGTGTCTGGCGGCGAGTGGCGCGAACTTCAACCGGTACCTGATAGGTGGCGCCGCCGACGCGCCGCGACTTCACTTCCACCACCGGCTTCACGTTGTCGAGCGCGGCCGAAAGCACCTCGATCGCCTCGCCGCCCTGCTTGCCGGTCTTCTCGGCAATGCGATCGAGCGCGCCGTAGATGATGCGCTCGGCGGCGGACTTCTTGCCGTTCTTCATGACGACGTTCATGAACTTGGCGAGCATCTCGTTGTTGTATTTCGGATCCGGGAGAATGGTGCGGACCGGAGCCTGGGCACGACGGGACATGGCTTGCGGCCTCCTTTACTTCTTCGGGCGCTTGGCGCCGTACTTGGAGCGACCCTGCTTGCGCTCACCGACGCCGGCGCAGTCGAGCGTGCCGCGGACGGTGTGATAGCGCACCCCGGGGAGGTCCTTCACGCGGCCGCCACGGATCAGCACCACCGAGTGCTCCTGCAGGTTGTGCCCTTCGCCGCCGATGTAGCTGGTGACCTCGTAACCGTTGGTGAGCCGTACACGGCACACCTTGCGAAGCGCCGAGTTGGGCTTCTTCGGTGTCGTGGTGTAGACGCGCGTGCACACGCCGCGTTTCTGCGGGGACGCACCCAGGGCGGGCACCTTGGTTTTCTCCGCTCGCGTCCGGCGGGGTTGCCGGATGAGCTGGCCTGTGGTCGCCATCGTTTAAACGTCTCCTCGCGCGATAAAACGACCTGCGGAGAAGACCGGGCCGCCTTCATTGAGGCGGCCCGGTTCTCGTAAGTCGCTGTTTCCGGGCCGGCATGTCTGGGGGCCGCCCGACAAAGGCCGGCGATTCTAGGTACGGACCCCCGGAGTGTCAACCGCCGGGGTACACCCCAAGGCCAGCCGCGCCGATTGGCGCGCTGCGCGGCGGCTCATTAGGATAGTCCGCAACGAGCCCGGCAGTCCTGCCAGGGTCTTAAGCCCGCGACGGATGAACAGAACAGGGCCTCCGTGAGGCTACAGGGATTCGGTCCACAATCAGTGGTAACGAGGTGGCTCGTGGCGGTGGCAGCCCTGGTGCCGCTGTGCGCCGGCGCCGGCCCGAAGCCGGTCCCGCAGCTGCCTGCCTCGCCGCTCGAGGTGCGCATTCTCGACTCCGCCCTCGGAGATCCGCCCGCGGCCAGCGTGACCACTGGACTGCTCGATGGCCACTTCCTCCCCTTCACCAGCCGCGGTTCGCACCCGCTCACGGCCCCGCTGTGGTTCAGGCTGGCCGCACCCCGATCAGCGTACGCGCGTGATGCCGCACTCACTCCGGTGCTCGTGGCCCGTGCGGGCATGGATCAGAGCGTCGAGGTGTTTGCGCACCAGGAGGACGGGAGCATTTCCCTCGGTCCGGCGACGCTCGTTCCCCAGTTCGCGGGCGCACAAGACACGGTTTTCCTGCTGCCACCGGCGCTCGACAGCGGCGCGCCGCTGTACGTGCGCGTCGGCCGGCAGGGCCGCCCGGCCACCGACGTGCATTTCCGCACCTCCACACTCGATCGGACGATCGCGGAGTCTGCGGCGCATCAGCGTGTGATTGCACTCGCCTTCGGCGCCCTCATGGCGATGGCGCTGTCGACGCTGCTCGTGCGCTTCGTGCTCACGGACCGGCTGTATCCGCTCTACGGCACGCTGTTCTCGCTGCAGGCGCTGTATCTGGCGTACTTCTCGGGCCAGGGATTTCACTGGCCGGTTCTCTCGCTGGCACGGCCGATTTCCTCGTACGCCTGGAACGTGCCCGTGGCGATCTCGGCCGCTGCGGCTTCGCTGTTCGTACGGGAGTTCGCGAACCTGCGTCTGTTCTCACAGAAGGTGTACAGGGCCTTCGGCTGGCTCGCGGCTGGATTCATGGCGCTCGCCGCGGCCAACGTGCTGCGGCTCATCCCGGCACTTTCGCCGCTGGTCGCTGGCGTCGGCAACCTGATGTTCCTCGGCAGCGCGGTTTTCACGTTCGTCGTCTCCTACCTCGCGTGGCGCAGCGGCAATCGGGCCGCCGGCTGGTTCCTGATCGCCTGGACGCTTCTGTGCACGTTCCAGATCCTCACTGCGCTGCGCCTGCTCCTGGGCGGTGCGGATGATGCCGACGCACTCTTCTATTATGGGCTCGCGCCCTCCATGGTCGCGGCGGCGGTGCTCATCGCACTCGGCACTTCCGATCGCGTGCGCGCGCAGTCACTCGCCTTGACCGATGCCGAGCGGCGGGCGCAGACCGATCCGCTCACAGGGGTGCTCAATCGCCGCTCGTTGATCGAGCGGCTCGACGCGGTCTGCATGCGTGCCAAGGCGCGCGGCTTGCCGATCTCGGTGCTGTTCATCGACCTGGATCACTTCAAGCTCATCAACGACAGTCGCGGTCATGCCGCGGGCGATGCCTGCCTGTCCGCGATCATTGCGCCGATCCAGGCGGAGCTGCGCCAATCGGACGTCATCGGGCGCTACGGTGGGGAGGAGTTCGTCGTGATACTGAACGGCGCAGACGCTTCTGCCGCGCATCCGATCGCCGAGCGCATCTGCCGGCGGGTGTCGGAAGTGCACGTCGAGGGTTTCGGTGCACCGATCAACCTCACCTGCAGCATCGGTGTCGCCTCGAGCGATACCCTGGGCGTCTGGGGTCAGCACCTGATCGCGCACGCCGACCATGCACAGTACGCGGCCAAGCGCTCCGGGCGGAACCGGGTGCAGCTGGCCGCAGCACTGGCGGCCTGAGTCGATGGGCGTACGCCGCGCGCGCGCCGAGGACGTGCCGCAGCTGCTCGTTCTCGTGCGCCGCTACCGGGAGTTCGAAGGCATCGGCGGCTTCGAGGCGCTGCGCATGGAGCTGCTGCTGCAGGAGCTCATTGTGCGCCCGGGCGAGCGCGGCTGGGTCGTGGTCGCGGAGGCGCAGGGGGCACTCACGGGCTACCTCGTGATGGTGCTGATGATGAGCCTCGAGCATCAGGGATTGATGGCCGAGATCGATGAGTTTTTCGTGTTGCCTGAAGCGCGCGGCGGCGGAACGGGCACGCAGCTGCTCGCCCGCGCCGAGGCGGAGCTGCGCCAGCGCGGCTGCGTGCGCCTGCAACTGCAGCTCGCGAGCCGGAACACGCGCGCACGCTCCTTCTACGAGCGTCACGGATTCGCCGCGCGCGCCGGATACGGCTTGCTGGACAAGGCACTGAAGTGATCGGGACGGCTCGCGGCACGCTCCTCCGGTCGCAAGCGGCAGCAATGTCGCGCCGTGAGGTTCATACTGCGCGCAGAACAACAGCAGGCGGGTGTCACCCGCCGGTGGGCCTCAGATGCGTCGATCTCTGATCCTGGTTGCTGCAATCGCCATCGCGACGTTCCAGCCGCGCGAAGCCGGCGCCGACCGCTACAGCGATGCCGTCGCGCACGAGGGACGGCCCGCGGTGGATGTGAAGCGGGACGAGATCGACCATCCGGCCGAAGTGCTGCGGCTCTCCGGTATCCGCCCCCACATGGTCGTCGCCGATTTCCTTGCCGCGGATGGCTACTACAGCGAGCTTCTCAGCTATCTCGTCGGTCCGCAGGGGCGGGTGTACCTGCTCAACAACGAGGCCTACGACAAGTGGAGCGAGAACCAGTGGCAGGGCCGCATCGAGCGGCTGCCCAACGTGGTGCACCGGACCGTCTCCGTCGAGCATCTGGGTCTGCCGGCGCGCTCGCTCGATGCCATTCTCCTCATCAAGGTCTACCACGATCTCTACTGGCACCCCGACCAGGGTCCCTGGCCGAAGGACATCGATGCCGATGCGGTGCTCACCGAGATTGCGCGCGTGGTCAAGCCCGGCGGAATCCTGCTGTTGGTCGATCACTCGGCCAAGCCCGGCACCGGCAGCAGCGATGCGGGCACCCTGCACCGGATCGATGAGGCGTACGCACGGCGCGACTTCGAGAAGCACGGCTTTCAGCTCCTCCGCACGAGCGATGTGCTGCGTCGTGCGGATGATCCGCGCGACCTGATCACCTACAAGGGGGAGATGGTGGGCAAGACCGACCGCTTCGTGATGGTGTTCCGCAGGAAATCATCGAAATGAGCCGCAGCCGCAAGCGGGCGACAGGCCGGCGGGAAACCGACTAGGTTCGTCGAAGAACTCTGAGCCGCCGGCTCGCGCCAATGGCCGCCGATCAGTATAACCTCAGCCGCTTCGTCGCCGCGCAGGAGCCGGTGTTCAGCGCGGTGTGCGCCGAGCTCGCCGCGGGGCGCAAGCAGACCCACTGGATGTGGTTCATCTTTCCGCAGCTGCGCGGGCTGGGGTCGAGCGCGATCGCGCAACGCTACGCCATCGGCTCGCTCGCCGAGGCGCGCGCTTATCTCGCGCACCCGCTGCTCGGCGAGCGCCTGCGCCGCTGCACCGAGCTCGCCAACGCCGTCGCAGGCCGCAGCGCACAGGAGATCTTCGGCACTCCCGACTGCCTGAAGTTTCGCTCGTCGATGACGCTGTTCGCGCTCGCCGCGGCCGGCGCATCCGCGGCTATCTTCAGGCAGGCGCTCGAGAAATACTTCGCCGGCGAGGACGATCCGGTCACGCGCGAGCTCCTCGCCGCAGAGTGACCGGCCGGCGCACGGGCCGCTACGGCTTCTTGAATTTCAGCAGAAACTGGTGCGTATGTCCGCGGATCTCCGGATCGAAGATTTTCGCGGTGTGCTTATCAGCGCTGTTGCGCAGGATGCGCTGCAGGCTCACCGTCACGTTGTCGAGCGTCTCGGCGGGCTTGCGCGCGGCATCGCGTTGTCTGTCCTCGGCCGGGCGGGCGCTGTCGGCGACAGCCGCGCTGATGTACGCGGGTAGCGAGGGCGCAGCCGCTTTAACAGCCGCAGTCCGCCGCCCGGCATCGGCTCGCCGCACCGGCGTGTCACGACGGCGCTCGTCGGGAGGAGTCAGGGCAAGCTCGAGCTTCTGTGTCAGAATCGCGACTTTCAACCCCAAGGAACAGCCATCCCATGAGCTCCGCTTCCCGCCTGCTACTTTGCGTCGGGCTGCTCACCGGCGCGCTCGTGAGCGGCGCGCGCGCTGCGCGCACAGCCACCGCGGAGCCCAGCCCGGCGATCGCGCGCGAAGCGGAGAGCGCCGTCGTCAAGGTGTTCTCGACCATGCGCCGCCCGGATGTCGCGCACCCCTGGACGAAAGCTTCGCCCATCGAGGCCTTCGGCTCGGGCGTCGTGATCGAGGGCAAGCGAATCCTCACCAACGCGCACGTGATTGCCTATGCGAGTCAGGTCCAGGTGCAGGGCGACCAGTCCGGAGACAAGATTGCGGCGACCGTCGAGGCCCTCGATCCGGGCATCGATCTGGCCATATTGAAGCTCGACGATGCGTCCTTCTTCGACCAGCGGCCGCCGCTGCCGCGCGCGAATGTACTGCCGCAGATCAAGGAACCGGTGCTGGCGTACGGGTTTCCGACGGGCGGCACGACGCTCTCGATCACGCGCGGCATCGTCTCGCGCATCGAGTTCGTGCCCTACGGCGTCTCGACCTCCGGCCTGCGCATCCAGATCGATGCGGCGATCAACCCGGGCAACAGCGGCGGTCCTGCAATCTCCGACAACCGCATGATCGGCCTCGCCTTCAGCCATCTCGCCAATTCCGAGAACATCAGCTACATCATTCCGAACGAGGAGATCGAGCTGTTCCTCAAGGGCGTCGCCACCGGCCCCTACCCGGGGAAGCCCGGGATGTACGACGACCTGCAGACGCTCGAGAACCCCGCCCTGCGCGGGTTCCTGAGGATCGGGCCATCCGTGCGCGGCATGATCGTGCACCGTCCGGATGACAGCAGCGAGGGCTACCCGCTCAAGCAATGGGACGTCATCACCCACATCGGCAGCGAGCCGATCGATGACGAAGGCATGATCTCCATCCGCAATAACCTGCGGGTCGGCTTTGCCTACCTCATCCAGCACATCGCCCGCAATGGCACGGTGCCGCTCACTGTCGTGCGCACGGGCCAGACGCGGGATATCCAGCTGCCGGTTCCTGCGCACCGGCCGCTGCTCATCGATTCGCTGCAGGGCCAGTATCCCTCGTACTTCATTCTCGGACCGATCGTGTTCGAGCGTGCCTCCATGGAGGCTTTGCAGCTGATGCGCGCGCGCGGCCAGGCGGTGTTCGGCAATCCACTGCTCGCGCGGTTCGGAGACCGGCCCGACGCCGAGCGTCAGGAGCTCGTCATCGTGCCCGCACCGCTCTTCCCCCATGCGCTCTCCAAGGGATACTCCGACCCGACCGGCTGCGTGGTGAAGTCGGTGAATGGCACGCCGGTGCGGAGCCTGGCGCATCTGGTCACGCTGCTGCGCGATCTCAAGGATGAGTACGTCACGCTGGACTTCGACAACCGTGCCAGCGAGGCGATGGTCTTCCCGCGAGCCCAGCTCAACTCCTCCACGGAGGCGATACTGAGCGACAACGGTGTGCGCGCGCAGGGCTCAGCGGACATGATGAAGATCTGGGAGGCGAAGTAGGCCTCAGCGCTGCGCGGTCAGCGCATCCTGCAGCCGCTGCTTCACCTGCGGCCACTCGGCCGCCACGATCGAATAGCGCGCCGAATCGCGCGGGCTGAGATCGGCGGCCAGGCGGTGCGCTCTCAGCACGCCCTCGAACTGTGCGCCGATGCGCTCGAGCGCGGCGCGCGAGCGCTGGTTGCGCACATCGGTGTGGAAGCAGACGCGATGCGTGCCCCAGCCCTCGAACGCATGCGCCAGCATCAGGAGCTTGGCCTCCGTGTTCGCAGCAGAGCGGACCGCGGCAGCGGACAGCCAGGTGTAGCCGATCTCACAGGCATCAAATCCGTTGCGCCGCGCGTGCGGATGACCCGCCGGCCACGCCCAGCGCTCCATGAGGAAAAAGCGCGTCGAGCCGATGACCCGATCGTCCTCGGTGCGCACCGTCGCGAACGGCAGCGTCGTTCCCTCCTCACGCCCGCTGAGCGCGGTGTCGACGTACTGCGCCATCTCCATCACGCCCTGCGGGACGTGGCTCCAGCGGTAGAGCTCCGGGTCCTCGCGTGCGGCCGCGACCAGCGCCGGGATGTGCGTATGGGCGAGCGGCTCGAGGCGTACGTGCCTGCCGGCAAGGATGGTCGGTCCGATCACCAGTGTGGTATCACTCATCGAGTCTCGCCCGGCCTTTCAGCGCGCTCCGACAGAAAAACGGGCCGGCGATCACCGGCCCGTCCGACTCCAGGCACCGCCGCTGCGCGCGGCGCAGCGCGCCGCTCCGTCAGCTCGCGGCACTCTCCGACTCCTCGCCGACACTCGTCTCCTCGGTATCGGGCAGCCCGCCACCGACGTCCATGAAGCTGCGCCGGTCGGCGCCCTCCATCTTCTTGCGCCGTGAGGCGTGCGCGGCGAAGCCCGTGCCGGCCGGGATGAGACGCCCGACGATGACGTTCTCCTTCAGTCCGCGCAGGTCGTCCTTCAGGCCGCGTACCGCCGCTTCGGTGAGCACGCGCGTGGTCTCCTGGAAGGAGGCCGCGGAGATGAACGACTCGGTGGCGAGCGATGCCTTGGTGATGCCGAGCAGCACCGGCTGCAGCCGCGCCGCTTTCTTGCCGTCGATCTGCGCGCGATCGTTGATGTCGAGCGCGCGCGAGCGATCGAGCTGCTCGCCACGCAGCAGCGCCGTCTCCCCGACCTCCTGCACCTCGGTCTTGCGCAGCATCTGGCGAATGATCACCTCGATGTGCTTGTCGTTGATCTTGACGCCCTGCAGGCGATAGACGTCCTGGATCTCGCGCACCAGGTAGTTCGCGAGTGCCTCCACCCCCTGCAGCCTGAGGATGTCGTGCGGGTTCGGCTCGCCATCGGCGATGACCTCGCCGCGCTCGACCGTCTCGCCCTCGAAGACGTTCAGCTGCCGCCACTTCGGGATCAGCTCCTCGTACTTCTCGCCGTCGTCGGAGGTGATGATGAGGCGCCGCTTGCCCTTGGTCTCCTTGCCGAAGCTGACCGTGCCGGAGCGCTCCGCCAGGATCGCCGGATCCTTGGGCTTGCGCGCCTCGAACAGGTCCGCGACCCGCGGCAGACCGCCGGTGATGTCACGTGTCTTGGAGGATTCCTGCGGAATGCGCGCGATCACATCGCCAACCGACACGCGCGCTCCATCCTCGAGCGACACCAGCGCGCCGGGAGGCAGCGTGTAGACCGCCGGGATCTCGGTGTTGGCGAAGGTGACCTCCTTGCCCTTGCCGCTCACCAGCTTGATGGTGGCGCGCAGGTCCTTGCCGCCGCGCTGCTTGGTGTCGAGTACCACGGTGCTCGAAAGCCCGGTGACCTCGTCCACCTGCGAGGTGACGGTGAGTCCGTCGACGAAGTCCTGGAACTTGACGAAACCGGCGACCTCCGTCACCACCGGGTGCGTGTGCGGGTCCCAGGTGGCGACCACCTGACCTGCCGCCACGGTGGCGCCCTCCTTGACGCTGATCATCGCGCCGTAGGGGATCTTGTAGCGCTCGCGCTCGCGGCCGAAGTCATCGACCACGCCGATCTCACCCGAGCGCGACACGGCGACCAGGTGTCCCTTCTCGTGCTGCACCGTCTTGACGTGGTGGAAGCGGATCACACCCTTATTGCGCACCTCGACGCTCGAGGCCGCCGCGGCCCGTGAGGCCGCGCCACCGATATGGAAGGTACGCATGGTGAGCTGGGTACCCGGCTCGCCGATCGACTGGGCCGCGATGACCCCGACGGCTTCGCCGATCGAGATCGGCCGGCCGCGCGCCAGGTCGCGCCCGTAGCAGTGCGAGCACACCCCGTAGCGCGTCTCGCAGGTGATCGGCGAGCGCACCTTGATCTGGTCGACGCCCTCGGTCTCGAGCAGCCGCACGAGCTTCTCATCGAGCAGCGTGCCCGTCGGGATCAGCACCTCGGCGCTACCCGGCTTGATGATGTCCTCCGCCAGCACCCGGCCGAGTACCCGCTCACCGAGTGCTTCCACCACATCGCCGCCTTCGACGAGCGGTGTCATGTTGAGGCCGTTGGCGGTACCGCAATCGATCTCGGTCACCACCAGGTCCTGCGCCACATCGACCAGGCGCCGGGTGAGGTAGCCGGAGTTCGCGGTCTTCAGCGCCGTGTCGGCGAGACCCTTGCGGGCGCCGTGCGTGGAGATGAAGTACTGCAGGACGTTCAGGCCCTCACGGAAGTTCGCCGTGATCGGCGTCTCGATGATCGAGCCGTCGGGCTTGGCCATGAGGCCACGCATGCCGGCGAGCTGCCGGATCTGCGCCGCCGAGCCACGGGCGCCGGAGTCGGCCATCATGAAGATGGAGTTGAAGGACTTCTGCTTGTGGCGCACGCCCTTGAAATCGGTGGCCTCTTCCGAGCCGAGCTTCTCCATCATGGCCTTGGCCACCTGATCGTTGGCGCGCGACCAGATGTCGACCACCTTGTTGTAACGCTCACCGTTGGTGACGAGCCCCGAGGCGTACTGGTCCTGGATCTCCTTCACCTCGCTGTCGGCCGAGGTCACGATGCGGGTCTTCTGCTCCGGGATGACGATGTCGTCGATGCCGAAGGAGACGCCGGCGCGTGTCGCGTAGTGGAAGCCGGTGTACATCAGCTGGTCCGCGAACACCACGGTCTCCTTGAGACCGAGCGCGCGGTAGCAGGCATTGATGGTCGCCGAGATCGCCTTCTTGGTCATGTCCTGGTTGATGAGGTCGAAGGACAGACCCCGGGGGAGGATCTCGAACAGCAGTGCGCGACCGACGGTCGTGTCGACGCTGCGGCTGCGCTCGGTGAGCGTGCCGCCTTCGCCGCGCAGGTGCTCGCGCAGCCGTACCCGGCAGCGCGCCTGCAGGTCCACACCGCGGCTCTCGTAGGCGCGGTGCACCTCGTGCACGTCGGTGAACAGCATGCCCTCGCCCCGGGCGCCGATGCGCTCGCGGGTCATGTAGTAGAGCCCGAGCACCACGTCCTGGGAGGGCACGATGATCGGATCGCCGTTCGCCGGCGAAAGGATGTTGTTCGATGACATCATGAGCGCGCGTGCTTCCAGCTGCGCCTCCAGCGACAGCGGCACGTGCACCGCCATCTGGTCGCCATCGAAGTCGGCATTGAACGCCGTGCACACCAGCGGATGCAGCTGGATCGCCTTGCCTTCGACCAGCAACGGCTCGAACGCCTGGATGCCGAGGCGATGCAGGGTCGGCGCGCGGTTGAGCAGCACCGGATGCTCGCGGATCACCTCCTCGAGGATGTCCCACACCTCCGGGCCCTCGCGCTCCACCAGGCGCTTCGCGGCCTTGATGGTCGAGGCCTCGCCCCGCAGCTGCAGCTTCTGGAAGATGAAGGGCTTGAAGAGCTCGAGCGCCATCTTCTTCGGCAGGCCGCACTGGTGCAGGCGCAGCTGCGGACCGACCACGATCACCGAGCGGCCGGAGTAGTCGACGCGCTTGCCGAGCAGGTTCTGGCGGAAACGGCCCTGCTTGCCCTTGATCATGTCGGCGAGCGACTTGAGCGGGCGCTTGTTGGTGCCGGTGATGGCACGGCCGCGGCGGCCGTTGTCGAGCAGCGCGTCCACCGCCTCCTGCAGCATGCGCTTCTCGTTGCGCACGATGATGTCGGGCGCGTTCAGCTCGAGCAGCCGGCGCAAGCGGTTGTTGCGGTTGATGACCCGACGGTAGAGGTCATTGAGGTCGCTGGT
The DNA here is from genome assembly GCA_035541695.1 of Steroidobacteraceae bacterium. Taxonomy (GTDB): domain Bacteria; phylum Pseudomonadota; class Gammaproteobacteria; order Steroidobacterales; family Steroidobacteraceae; genus 13-2-20CM-66-19. The sequence continues at coordinate 8,795 of DATKMV010000100.1, read as the reverse complement.
GGCGAACCGTCCACCATCGAGCGGCACCAGCGGCCGCAGGTCAGGCGGCAGCACCGGCAGCACCGTCATGACCATCCATTCGGGCTTGTTGCCCGACTCCACGAACGACTCGATCAGCTTCAGCCGCTTGGAGAGCCGCTTCAGCTTGGTCTCGGAGGAGGTACCGGCCATTTCCTCGCGCACCTTGGCGATCTCGGCATTGAGATCGATGGTGCGCATCAGCTCGTACACGGCCTCCGCGCCCATGCGGGCGTCGAACTCATCGCCGTGCTCCTCGATCGCCTCGAGGTACATCTCATCGGTGAGCAGCTGGCCGCGCTGCATCGGCGTCATGCCCGGATCGATGACCACGAAGGCCTCGAAGTACAGCACCCGCTCGATCTCACGCAGCGTCATGTCGAGCATCAGGCCGATGCGCGAGGGCAGCGACTTCAGGAACCAGATGTGCGCGGTGGGGCTCGCGAGCTCGATGTGTCCCATGCGCTCGCGACGCACCTTCGACTGCGTCACTTCCACGCCGCACTTCTCGCACACCACGCCACGGTGCTTGAGGCGCTTGTACTTGCCGCACAGGCACTCGTAGTCCTTCACCGGCCCGAAGATCTTGGCGCAGAACAGGCCGTCGCGCTCGGGCTTGAAGGTGCGGTAGTTGATGGTCTCCGGCTTCTTCACCTCGCCATACGACCAGGCGCGGATCATCTCCGGCGACGCCAGCCCGATCTTGATCGAGTCGAAGTGCTCGACCGGAGCGTGCTGCTTGAACAACTTGAGTAAGTCTTTCATTTAGTCCTGCTCCAGTTCCATGTTGATGCCGAGCGAGCGGATCTCCTTCACCAGTACGTTGAAGGACTCCGGCATGCCCGCATCCATCTGGTGGTTGCCGTCGACGATGTTCTTGTACATCTTGGTGCGACCGTTCACATCGTCCGACTTGACGGTGAGCATCTCCTGCAGCGTGTAGGCCGCGCCGTAGGCTTCCAGCGCCCACACTTCCATCTCACCGAAGCGCTGGCCGCCGAACTGCGCCTTGCCACCGAGCGGCTGCTGGGTGACGAGGCTGTACGGCCCGGTCGAGCGCGCATGCATCTTGTCATCGACCAGGTGGTTGAGCTTCAGCATGTACATGTAGCCGACCGTCACCTGGCGCTCGAAACGCTCGCCGGTGCGGCCGTCGTACAGGAACGTCTGGCCGTTGAGCGGCAGATCGGCGAGCTTCAGCATGCGCTTGATCTCCTCCTCGCTCGCGCCGTCGAACACCGGGGTCGCCATCGGCACACCGGCCGCGAGGTTCCTCGCGAGCTGCGTGAGGTCGGCATCGTCGAGCGTGTCGATCTCCTCGCGCTGTCCGCCGGTGTCGTTGTAGATCTGCCGGACGAAGGCGCGCAGGTCGGCCGCCGCCGCCTGCTGCTCGAGCATGCGGCCGATCTTGAGACCGACGCCCTTGGCCGCCCAGCCGAGGTGCGTCTCCAGCACCTGGCCGACGTTCATGCGCGAGGGGACACCGAGCGGATTGAGCACCACGTCGACCGGTGTACCGTCCTCCAGATACGGCATGTCCTCGACCGGCACGATGGTCGAGATCACGCCCTTGTTGCCGTGGCGTCCCGCCATCTTGTCGCCGGGCTGTACCCGGCGCTTGACCGCCAGGTAGACCTTCACCATCTTGAGCACGCCGGGGGCGAGATCATCGCCGGCGGTGATCTTGGCCTTCTTGTCGTCGAGTCGCTTCTCGAATGCCTTGCGCTGGAGCTTGAGCCGCTCCGCCGCCTGCTCGAGCTGCGAGTTGGCTTCCTCGTCCTCCAGGCGGATCTCGAACCACTCCTCGCGCGGCACCTCATCGAGGTACTCGGCGGCGATGCGTGTGCCGGCCTTGAGCTTGCGCGGACCGCCCGCGGCGGACTGCCCGGTGAGCATGCCGCGAACGCGCAGGAACAGGTCGTCCTCGAGGATGCGCTGCTGATCGGCAAAGTCCTTGCGCACCCGCTCGATCTCCGCCTTCTCGATGGCGAGCGCACGCGAGTCCTTGTCGACGCCGTCGCGCGTGAACACGCGCACATCGATCACCGTGCCGTCCATGCCGGGGGGCACGCGCAGTCCGGTGTCCTTCACGTCGGAGGCCTTCTCGCCGAAGATCGCGCGCAGCAGCTTCTCCTCGGGCGTGAGCTGCGTCTCGCCCTTGGGCGTCACCTTGCCGACCAGGATGTCGCCGGCCTTTACTTCCGCACCGATGAAGGCGATCCCCGCCTCATCGAGCTTGGCAAGCGCCGCATCACCGACGTTGGGGATGTCCGCGGTGATCTCCTCCGGCCCGAGCTTGGTGTCGCGCGCGACACAGGTGAGCTCCTCGATGTGGATGGTGGTGAAGCGGTCCTCCTGCACCACGCGCTCGGAGATGAGGATCGAGTCCTCGAAGTTGTAGCCGTTCCAGGGCATGAACGCGACCAGCAGGTTCTGCCCGAGCGCCAGCTCGCCGAGGTGCGTCGAGGGACCATCGGCGAGCACATCGCCGCGCGCGATGACATCACCGGCGTTCACCAGCGGACGCTGGTTGATGCAGGTGTTCTGGTTGGAGCGCGTGTACTTCGTGAGGTTGTAGATGTCCACTCCCGGCTCGCCCGCGGTGGTCTCCTCGTCGTTCACCCGCACGACGATGCGCGAGGCGTCGACCGAATCCACGGTGCCGCCACGCTTGGCGATCACGGTGACCCCCGAGTCGATCGCCACCGGACGCTCCATGCCGGTACCGACCAGCGGGGTCTCCGAGCGCAGCGTCGGCACCGCCTGGCGCTGCATGTTCGAGCCCATGAGGGCGCGGTTGGCGTCATCGTGCTCGAGGAACGGGATCAGGGAGGCTGCCACCGACACGATCTGCTTCGGCGACACGTCCATGTAATTGATGCGCTCGCGCGGCATCAGCGTGAACTCGTTCTGGAAACGGCACGACACCAGCTGATCGCTGAAAGAGCCGTCGGTGCCGAGCACCGCGTTGGCCTGTGCGATTGCGAACTCGCCCTCCTCGATCGCCGAAAGGTAATCGATCTTGTCGGTGACGCGGCCGTTCTCCACGCGCCGGTACGGCGTCTCGAGGAAGCCGTAGTTGTTGGTGCGGGCATAGACGGACAGCGAATTGATCAGGCCGATGTTCGGCCCTTCCGGAGTCTCGATCGGGCACACCCGGCCGTAGTGCGTCGGATGCACGTCGCGCACCTCGAAGCCGGCGCGCTCGCGCGTGAGTCCCCCCGGGCCGAGCGCGGAGACGCGCCGCTTGTGCGTCACCTCGGACAACGGGTTGTTCTGGTCCATGAACTGCGAGAGCTGCGAGGAGCCGAAGAACTCCTTGACCGCCGCCGCGACCGGCTTGGCGTTGATCATCTCCTGCGGCATCAACGGCTCGGTCTCGGCGATGGTGAGCCGCTCCTTGACCGCGCGCTCGACGCGCACCAGACCGACGCGGAAGGCGTTCTCCGCCATCTCGCCCACGCTGCGCACGCGGCGATTGCCGAGATGATCGATGTCATCGACCTGGCCGTTGCCGTTGCGGATGTCGATCAGCACCTTGAGCACGTCGATGACGTCGGACATGTCGCCGTACTGGGCCGTGAGGCGCTTCGACAGCTCGTCCGAGCGCGAGCTCGCGTACTTGTGGTCGTAGAGGATCCCCGGACCGAGGATGTCCTTGCGGCCGACGCGGCGGTTGAATTTCATGCGGCCGACCCCGGAGAGGTCGTAGCGCTCGGGGTTGAAGAACAGGTTGGCGAACAGGTTCTCCGCCGCGTCCTTGGTCGGTGGCTCGCCGGGACGCATCATGCGGTAGATCTCCACCAGCGCCTCGAGGCGCGTCTTGGTGGGGTCGATCCGCAGGGTGTCGGAGATATACGGGCCGCGATCGAGATCGTTGACGTACAGGGTGTTGACCTGTGCGATGCCGGCCTCGATGAGCTTCTCGACCGATGCCGCGGTCAGCACCTCGTTCGCCTTGGCGAGGATCTCGCCGGTCTCGGTGTTGACCACGTCGTGGGCGAGGATCTTGCCGTAGACGTACTCGCGCGGCACGCGCAGCCGTGTCACCTTGGCGTCTTCCAGCTGCCGCACGTGGCGCGCGGTGATGCGGCGGCCTTCCTCGACGATCACCTGATCCTGGATACGGATCTCGAAGGTGGCGGTCTCGCCGCGCAGGCGCTGCGGCACGAGCTGCAGCGCGACCTCGTCGCGGCTGATGTAGAAGGTGTTGGTGTCGAAGAAGGTTGCGAGTATCTCGGACTCGTTCATGCCGAGGGCGCGCAGGATGATCGTCACCGGCAGCTTGCGCCGCCGGTCGATGCGCGCGAACACGCAGTCCTTGGGATCGAACTCGAAGTCGAGCCACGAGCCGCGATAGGGAATGATGCGCGCCGAGAACAGCAGTTTGCCCGAGGAGTGCGTCTTGCCGCGGTCGTGATCGAAGAACACCCCCGGGGAGCGGTGCAGCTGCGAGACGATGACGCGCTCGGTGCCGTTGATGACGAAGGTGCCGTTGTCGGTCATGAGCGGCAGCTCGCCGAGATACACCTCCTGCTCGCGCACGTCCTTGACCGGCTTCTTGGCGCCGGCGGCCTCCTTGTCGAGCACCACCAGGCGTACCTTGACGCGCAGCGGCGCAGCGTAGGTGAGGCCGCGCAGCTGACACTCCTTGACGTCGAACACCGGCTCGCCGAGCCGGTAGCTCACGTACTCGAGCGAAGCGTTGCCGCTGTAGCTCGAGATCGGGAACACGCTGCGGAAAGCGGCGTGCAGGCCGATCGGATCGCGCCGGTCCTCGGGCTTGTCGACCTGGAGGAACTTGCGATACGAGTCGAGCTGGATGGCGAGCAGATACGGCGTAGCGAGAATGCTCGCCTGCTTGCCGAAGTTCTTGCGGATGCGCTTCTTCTCGGTGAAGGAATAAGCCATCGACTGGTCACCTCACGGTCGGTTCACTACATCACGATCAAACGGGTTCGCGCGCCACGCGCCAGCGCGCAGGTCCTGCGCGCAGCGCGTGAAAATCCCTCCGCCGCGCCGCCACGCAGCGCGGCGTGTGTGCCGCGGCGCGCAGCGGGAGGCGGTGGGTATGGCGCATGCAGCTCTTACTTGATCTCCACTTTCGCGCCGGCGTCCTCGAGCTTCTTCTTCATGGTCTCCGAGTCGGCCTTGGAGACAGCCTCCTTGACGGTCGAGGGCGCGCCCTCGACCAGGTCCTTGGCTTCCTTCAGGCCGAGACCGGTGATCTCGCGGATCACCTTGATCACCGTCACCTTCTTGTCCGCGGGATACTCCTTCAGAGTGACCGTGAACTCGGTCTGCTCCTCAGCCGGAGCGGCGGCCGCGGCCCCCACCCCCGGAGCGGCAGCCACGGCCACCGGGGCCGCGGCGGTGACGCCGAACTTCTTCTCCATGTCGGAAACGAGTTCCATGACTTCGAGAAGGGTCATCTTGGAAATTGCATCGAGGATTTCGTCTTTGCTGACAGCCATGTGAGTCTCCAAAAAAAAATAAGCGATCGGACCTTCAGGCGCCCGCAGCCTGTTTCTGCTCACGTACCGCCGCGAGCGTGCGCGCCAGCTGCGATGCCGGTGCCGCAAGGGTGCCGACCAGCTTCTGAACCGGTGCCTTGAGCACACCGAGCAGCATGGACAGCGCCTGCTCGCGGGTCGGCAGGCTCGCCACCTTCTCGAGCTCTGCGCCGGGCAGCACCTGCCCGCCGAGAGACACGAGCGTCGCCACGAGCTTCTCGTGGCCCTTCGCGAAGTCCTTCACCACGCGCGCCGCCGCGCCCGGATCGTCCTTCGAGAAAGCGAGCACCAGCGGCCCCTTGAGCTTCGGCCCCACCGACTCGAACGAGGTGCCCGCGAGAGCCTTGCGCGCCAGCGTGTTCTTCACGACACGCATGTACACGCCCTGCTGCCTCGCCCTGGCACGCAGCTCCGTCATCTGCGAGACCGTGAGACCGCGATACTCAGCGGCCACGACCGACTGGGCATGCGCTGCCACCTCGGCCACTTCCGCTACGAGCGTCTTCTTGTCTTCCAGGTTTAGTGCCATTCATCTCTCCTCTTACGTGGACGGTGAGCTCCACGCCTCGAGGAGCTCCTCGATGCGCCGAGCGGTTCACCATCTGCGCAGGCGTCCCATTAAGAGGGCCGGGCTGCGGCTGCGTGCCTCGCCTTCCCTCGCCTGCGGTCTTCGATGATGGCCGGCGTCCAGAGCACGCCGGCCCGCATCAAAATCAAATCGTCGCCTGGTCCACGAGCACGCCGGGCCCCATGGTCGAGGACAGCGTGACCCGTTTCAGATACACACCCTTCGAAGAGGCGGGCTTGGCCTTCTGCAGGTCCGCGATGAGCGCGTGCAGGTTTTCCTTCAGCGCGTTCACCCCGAAGCTCGCCTTGCCGATCGTGCAATGCACGATGCCGGCCTTGTCGACGCGATAAGTCACCTGTCCTGCCTTGGCATTCTTCACCGCGGTCGCAACATCCATGGTGACCGTGCCCACCTTCGGATTCGGCATCAGTCCGCGCGGACCGAGGATCTGCCCGAGCTGCCCGACCACGCGCATCGCGTCCGGGCTGGCGATGACACGGTCGAAGTTGATCTCGCCAGCCTTCACCTGCGCCGCCAGGTCCTCGAGCCCGACGATATCGGCGCCCGCGGCCTTGGCAGCCTCCTGGTTCTTGCCGGAGGTGAACACCGCGACGCGCACCGTCTTACCGGTGCCGTGCGGCATCACGGTCGAGCCCCTCACCTGCTGGTCGGACTTGCTCGCATCGATTCCGAGGTTCACCGCGGCGTCGACCGTCTCGGCGAACCTGGCGGTCGCGAACTCCTTCACGAGCTTGATTGCCTCATCGACCGGGTACTGCTTGCCCGGCGCCAGCTTGGCCTTCCAGGCCTTGACACGCTTTGCAACGGCCATATCACACCCCCTCCACATCGACGCCCATGCTGCGGGCGCTGCCCGCGATGGTGCGCACCGCGGCATCGAGGTCCGCGGCGGTGAGGTCGGGTTGCTTGAGCTTGGCGATCTCTTCCAGCTGCTTGCGCGAGATCTTGCCAACTTTGGCGGTATTGGGGGTGCCACTGCCTTTTTCAATGCCGATTGCCTTGCGGATGAGCACCGCCGCCGGCGGAGTCTTCATCACGAAGGTGAAGCTGCGGTCCGAGTAGACGGTGATCACCACCGGGATCGGCAGACCCTTCTCGACCTTCTGGGTCTGCGCGTTGAACTGCTTGCAGAACTCCATGATGTTCACGCCCTGCTGACCGAGCGCGGGCCCGATCGGCGGGGATGGATTGGCAGAGCCGGCCGGCACCTGCAGCCTGATATAGCCCTGTACTTTCTTCGCCATCGATTACCTCTCCTCAGGTCCCAGCGCCTTGCGGCTCCCTGTCAGGATGTACGGCAGACACACGCGGCTTGCGCCGCACCTTGATTCAGCTTCACGCCTTCTCGACCTGCGAGAAGTCCAGCTCGACGGGCGTCGAGCGCCCGAGAATCTGCACCGCCACCTGCAGGCGGTTCTTCTCGTAGTTCACGCTCTCGACCACGCCGTTGAAGTCGTTGAACGGGCCATCGACCACCCGCACCACTTCGCCCGGCTCGAACAGCACCTTCGGGCGCGGCTTGTCGACACCCTCCTCCACGCGGCGCAGGATCTGGTTCGCTTCCCTGTCACTGATCGCCGCCGGTCTCTCGGGGGTGCCGCCGATGAAGCCGAGCACCTTGGGCACATCGCGGACCAGGTGCCAGGTCTCCTCGTCCATCTCCATCTGCACGAGCACGTAGCCGGGGTAGAACTTGCGCTCGCTCTTGCGTTTCTGGCCGTCGCGCATCTCCACCACCTCTTCGGTCGGCACGAGGATCTCGCCGAAGCGCTCGCCGAGCCCGGCGCGCTGAATGCGCTCCTTGAGCGACTCGGCTACGCGATGCTCGAAGTTCGAGTAGGCGTGCACCACGTACCATCTCAACGCCACGTTCAACCTCCCGTCCCCGTCAATGTCCGCGTCGCCCAGGCGAGCACCAGGTCGAGCACCCAGAAGAACACGCCCGCGAGCGCCACGAATACGAACACCACCGCCGTCGTCTTCAGCGTCTCATCGCGCGTCGGCCAGGTGACCTTGCGCAGCTCGATGCGCGCGAGCTCCACGAAACGCCGAAACTCGGTGCCGTAGCGCGAGAAGGCCACTATCGCCGCCGCCACCACCAGACCGACCACGACCGCAACCCAGCGCAGCCAGATCGCCTGGTCGGCGAGCGCGTAATAGCCCGCCACGCCCGCCAGGGCGATCACGATCGCGACAGCGAGCTTCACCTTGTCCGCCGTACCGGCGTCCTGCACTTTGATGTCGTCAGTCATTGAAACCATCGATCGCTGGCAGGCCAGGAGGGAATCGAACCCCCAACCTGCGGTTTTGGAGACCGCCGCTCTGCCAATTGAGCTACTGGCCTGTGTTAATCGGCCAAAATCGCCTGCGGCGATTCTGGCGAACCTAACTCACCACTTCGCACATGCGGCGGGCGAAAGGCGCGGCTTTCGCCCGCGAGGCAAGCGCTGGAGGCTGTCACCATTGTTTCCAACATTCGCACCACTCGCACATGCCGCCGGCAGAGCCGTGGCTCCGCCCGCGAGGCAAGCCGTTACTTGAGGATCTTGGCGACGACGCCCGCGCCGACGGTCTTGCCACCCTCGCGGATCGCAAACCTCAAGCCGTCCTCCATCGCAATCGGACTGATCAGCTCGATCGTCATCTTGATGTTGTCCCCGGGCATCACCATCTCT
>DATKMV010000099.1:0-25774 GCA_035541695.1 Steroidobacteraceae bacterium | reverse complement strand
TGCCCTTCAAGACCAGCCCCGTGAGCAGCAGCGAGCCGGCGCTGGCGACGCTCGCCTCCGCCGAGGACATGCGCGCCCAGCACGACCCCGACTATCGCTGGCTGGTGTCGGACATCGCCGCCATCGATACGCTGCGCGCGGAGAAGAGCGTGTCGCTCAACCTCAAGGTGCGGCGCGAGCAGCGCGCCCGCGAGGACAAGGAGCGGCTCGAGCGGGAGAACAGCCGCCGGGTCGCCAAGAATCTGCCGCCGCTCAAGAGCGTCGCCGACCTCGACAAGGCCAAGGACGACGAGCCCGATGTGATGCTGGACCAGGCGGCGCAGATCATGACCGATGTGGTCACCGGGGTGCGTGCCGCGCCGGTGCAGAAGACGGCGCGCGCTGGGTAATTCCAGGATCGGCGCAGGGGCTTTGGCGCCCTGGACCGCAGGTCACCGCAGCAATACGCGGAACAGATCCCAGGTGTCCTCGGCCAGCACGTTCGGTACGTGCGCCGAGCCCTCGGGAGCCGCGCCCACCGAGTCGCTCGTAGGACAGGTGTCGGCGGCGCCGCGATAGACGATCGCGGGCTTGAGTCTCTCGGTGTGTCGGCGGATCTCCTCGCCGAGGGCCACCTTGCTCGAGAGCAGCCGCTGGGCGCGGCCGATCTGGCCCATGAGCAGCACGCACTCCTTCGGGCCGCCGTAGAGGTCGGCCGCGGTGCGCCGCCCGGTGGCCTCGCGCGCCATCGCCAGCAGCGGCTGCTCGATCACCTGCAGCCGCTTGCACAGCACATCGGCGTAGGCGATCGCCGCGAGGTTGATGGCCCGGCGTGCCTCGAGCGAGAGACCGGGGAACTCCGGCAGCGACTCGGCGTTCACCGCCTCGAGGCGTGCCTGTGCCTCGATGAGCGCGGCGCTCGCCGCGGCCGCGGCCGCCTGCGCCCCGTGGATGCGCTTCTCGAGCGCGCGGCGCTTGAAATAGTGCCAGAAGCGGGTGAGCTTGCCGTGCTCGGCCTCGAGCTGCCCGACCAGGGCGCCGGCCTCCTGGTTGAGCTCCCGCGCGCCGGCGAGCCGCGCCTCGGCGGCCTGGCGGCGCGCGAACTGCTCGCGGTTGTGCAGCGCCAGGTGCGACTTGCGCTCGCGCTCATCCTGCTGGCGGGCGAGGTCGGCGACGAACTGCGCGATCAGCTCGCGGCCCGACTGCCACAGCCGCCGCAGCTGGTAGAAGGCGAGCGTCGAGTAGGCGGTATCGTTCGAGCCGAGGCGCGCTTCGAGCTCGTTCAGCATGTCCTGGATGCGCGCCGTGGCGGCTTCCTGCTGCTTGACGAGGTCCTTGAGGCGATAGGTCTCCTCCTGCAGCCCGCCGTAGGCCTTCTTGAGCTCGGCGCGGTTGCGGAACAGCTCGATCACCCGATGCTCGGGATCGGCCTCGCGACCTTCGGGGCGCAGGTTGAGCTTGAGAAATCCGAGTTGTCGCAACGCGTTCATGAGAAGTCGGGCGGGCGACCGCCCCTTCTCATGCGCCGGCGGTGAGCCTTGTGCGGGATGAGAAGCGATGACCTCGCTCCACACAGTATTCCAGCCATTTATTTAACATCACGTTGCGCGCCCAACGCTGATCCAGTTCACGCTCCGCGCGCGTGCGCAGCGCCCTGAGCACCGGCTGGGTGTGAACCGTCGCCCATTGCTGCGCCTCGACGAGATGGGCGTCGTGGTAGATGCGCAGGCGCATGTCCGGATAGCGGCTGGCGCCGTGCGCCTCGGGCAGCAGGTAGCTCAAGGCGACCGTGCTGGTGTAGGGGGAGCGCTCGGTCACGGTGAGAACGAGATCACAATCCCCGGCGACCGCCGAGCGGTGCGCCCCGGCGAGCGAGGCGAGGGTCCCGGCCAGCCAGCCGAGGCGGATGAAGTTGCTCTCGTACAGCCCCATGAGCGCGACGAAGCTGCGCGGCCTGGCGCGCCAGGAAACCCGGGTCAGTGTGTCGTTCGCGAGCACGCGCCGACTATAGCGCGTGAATGCTGCTGCGCAAGCCGATGAGTGCGCGTTTTGTCGCCGCGGCGCGACCCGACTCGCTTGCAAATTCCGTGCGACGCGAGCGCGCGCACGCCTTAAGGACGCAAACGCCGCTCGATTGCGGTAGTGTTGAGAATCCGGCTGGCGATTTCCTCGATCGAGCACTCGGTGGTGTCGAGCGAGGGCAGCCCGAAGCGCGCGTACAGCGCCTCCGCCGCGCGCAGCTCGTACTGCACCTGGGCGCGCGAGGCGTAGCGGCTGTCCGGGCGGCGCTCGGAGCGGATCTGCTGCAGCCGTTCCGGCGTGATGGTGAGCGCGTAGAGCTTGCTGCGATAGGGCTCGAGCCGCGCCGGGAGCCTGCCGGCCTCCAGATCGTCCTCGGTGAGCGGATAGTTGGCGGCAAACACCCCGTACTGCAGCGCCATGTACACGCAGGTCGGGGTCTTGCCGACACGAGACACCCCGACCAGAACCACGTCTGCGTGGACGTAGTCGCCGCCGCTGCCATCGTCGTTGGCGAGCGCGAAGTTGGTCGCGTTGATGCGTGCGGTGTAGGCCGCGGGGTCGGCGATGCCATGCGCCCGCCCGGCGCGATGCGTCGAGCGCGTGTTGAGCTCACGCTCGAGCGGTCCGACGAACGTCGAGAACAGATCGAGGAACAGCCCATTCGCCGTCATCACCACATCGCGCAGGTCATCCTGCACCAGGGTGCTGAACACGATCGGCCGCAGCCCCTCCTCCTGCGCCGCCCGGTCGATCCGCCGCAGGGCGTCGCGCGCCTTGTCAAGCGTTGACACAAATGGCAAAGTCACCGCCCGAAATTCCAGGCCTTCGAACTGCGTCATGAGGCTGTGGCCCAGCGTTTCCGCCGTGACGCCCGTCTGGTCCGAGACGAAAAAAACGGTTCGACGGCTCACGGCTGCAGGCGCTTCTCGAGACTCGTGCGACGGACCCGCAGTGTTTCACCGTGCGGGCCACGCTGGCAAGCGCCCGGCGGCCACCCATCACCATCGGGAGCTCCCGTGAACGCCTACGTCCTTCCGTTCGAGCAGCTCGGCATGCGCGACGTCGAGCGCGTCGGCGGCAAGAACGCATCGCTCGGCGAGATGATCGGTGCCCTCACCCGGCTCGGCGTGCGCGTACCGACGGGCTTCGCCACCACTGCGCAAGCCTATCGCGAGTTCCTCGCGCAGGGCGGTCTCGATGCGCGCATCCGCAGCGAGCTCGCCCAGCTCGACGTCGATGATGTCAGCGCGCTCGCGGCGAGCGGCGCGCGCATCCGTCAGTGGATCCTTGCCACACCGCTGCCAGCGCCCTTCGAGAGCGCGGTGCGCGAGGAGCTCGCGCGGCTCGGTGAGGGCCGCGCGGACTTCGCGGTGGCGGTGCGCTCGTCCGCGACGGCCGAGGATCTGCCCGAGGCGTCTTTCGCCGGCCAGCAGGAGACCTTCCTCAACGTGCGCGGTGCGCCGGCGGTGCTCAAGGCGCTCCACGAGGTGTTCGCCTCACTGTTCACGGACCGGGCGATCTCCTACCGCGTGCATCAGGGCTTCGATCACGGCGCGGTCGCGCTCTCGGCCGGCATCCAGCACATGGTGCGCAGTGATCTCAGTGCGAGCGGCGTCATGTTCACGCTCGATACCGACTCGGGCTTTCGCGAGGTCGTGTTCATCACCGCCTCGTGGGGGCTCGGTGAGACGGTGGTACAGGGCGCGGTGAACCCGGACGAGTTCTATCTCTACAAGCCGGCACTGCGCAGCGGCAGTTATCCGGTGCTGCGGCGAAATCTCGGCAGCAAGGCCATCCGCATGGTGTACGCGGCGGAGGATTCCGGCGAGCGGGTGCGGACCGTCGAGGTATCCGAGGCGGAGCGGCGGCGCTTCTGCCTGGAGGATCCGGATCTGCTGCTGCTCGGACGCCAGGCACTGCTCATCGAGGAGCATTACCAGCGCCCGATGGACATCGAGTGGGCGCGCGATGGCGCGACGGGCGAGATCTATATCCTGCAGGCGCGTCCGGAGACGGTGCAGAGCCGCGCCGGCCGCACCATCCAGCGCTACGCGCTCAAGCGGCGGGGTCGCGTGCTCGCCACCGGGCGCAGCATCGGCACCCGCATCGGCGCAGGCACGGCGCGGGTCATCACGCGCGCGGGTGAGATGGCGCGCGTGCAGAACGGCGACGTGCTCATCGCCGACATGACCGATCCTGACTGGGAGCCGGTGATGAAGCGGGCGGCAGCGATCGTCACCAACCGCGGCGGCCGCACCTGTCATGCGGCGATCATCGCCCGCGAGCTCGGCATTCCCGCCGTGGTCGGCTGTGGCGATGCGACGCAGCGCATCCGCGAGGGCCAGGAGGTGACCGTCTCCTGCGCCGAGGGCGACAGCGGCTTCGTTTACGAGGGGCTGCTGGAGTTCGAGCGCAAGCAGGTCGAGCTCGACTCGCTGCCGAAGATCCCCGTCAAGATCATGATGAACGTCGGCAATCCGGATCGTGCCTTCGATTTCGCGGCGATTCCCAACCACGGGGTGGGACTCGCCCGACTCGAGTTCATCATCAACCGCATGATCGGCGTGCACCCGCGGGCGCTGCTCGAGTTCGAGCGGCTCGATGCCGATCTCCAGGAGCAGATCCGCGCGCAGATGGCCGGGTACGCAGATCCGGTCGGCTTCTACGTGGAGAAGCTCGCCGAAGGCATCGCGCAGATCGCCGCAGCGTTCGCGCCGGAGCCGGTCATCGTACGGCTCTCGGACTTCAAATCGAACGAATACGCCAACCTCATCGGCGGCGCGCGCTACGAGCCGCACGAAGAGAACCCCATGCTCGGCTTCCGCGGCGCCTCGCGCTACATCGATGAGAGCTTTCGTCCGTGCTTCGAGCTCGAGTGCCGTGCCATCCGCCGTGTGCGCGAGACCATGGGACTCGGTAACGTGCAGCTGATGGTGCCCTTCGTGCGCACGCTCGATGAGGCGCGGGCCGTCACCGCGCTGCTCGCCGCCAACGGCCTGGCGCGCGGCCAGGCCGGGCTGCGCGTCATCATGATGTGCGAGCTGCCCACCAACGCGCTGCTCGCGGAGAAGTACCTGCAGTATTTCGATGGCATGTCGATCGGCTCGAACGACATGACGCAGCTCACCCTCGGCCTCGATCGCGATTCCGCGATCGTGGCGCGCGGGTTCGATGAGCGCGATGAGGCGGTGCGGCAGCTGCTCGCCATGTCGATCAGCGCGTGCCGCAAGCTCGGCAAGTATGTGGGCATCTGCGGCCAGGGACCTTCCGATCACCCCGACCTCGCGCGCTGGCTGCTCGATCAGGGCATCGAAAGCATGTCGCTCAACCCGGACACGGTCGTCGAGACCTGGCTGTTCCTTGCCCAGCGCGAGGCGGCGCCCACAGCCGGCTGACGCAGCGCGGCGACCCCGCATTGCGGCCGCCTCATTCGCGTGAGCGGTGACGAATGCCCGCTTCCGCCGCCGCCCGATCGTTGTCGTCGAAGGGCTCGATGACCACCGCAGTGACGGTCGAGCGGTCGAGACAGCGCGCGTTCACGCTGTAGCCGTCGGGGTTCGAGCGGGGCACGTAGAAGGATTTGATTCCGCAGCGGCTGCAGAAAAGATGCGCAGCGCTGCCGGTGTTGAAGCGGTACTCGCTGAGCAGCTCCTTGCCGCGCAGCAGCCGAAAGCGCGTGCGCGGCACGATGAGATGCAGAAACCCCGTCATGCGGCAGATGGAGCAGTTGCAGTCGCTCACGGTGAGCCGCGCGGGCGCCTCGACCTCGAAGGCGACCGCGCCGCAGTGACAGCCGCCGCGGTGCGTGATGAGCGTTTCGGTCTCAGCCATTGCCGCCCCAGGCGGGGGCGAACAGGCGCGCGCGGTAATGGCGCAGCTCGCGAATCGACTCATGAATGTCGGCGAGCGCCAGATGCGTCCCTTGCTTGACGAAGCCCTCCGCGACCGCCGGCGCCCAACGCCGCGCCAGCTCCTTGAGGGTGCTCACATCGAGATTGCGGTAGTGGAAGAAGCGCTCGAGCTCGGGCATGTGGCGCGCGAGAAAGCGCCGGTCCTGGCAGATGCTGCTGCCACACATCGGCGAGCTGCCGGCGGTCACGAGCGGCAGCAGGAATTCGAGCGTGCGTTGCTGCGCCTCGGCAGTCGTCACGCGGCTCGCCCGCACCCGGGCGAGCAGACCCGAGGAGCCGTGCTGGCGCTGATTCCACTGGTCCATGCACGCCAGGACGTCATCGCCGTGGTGGATGGCGAGCACCGGCCCCTCGGCGACGATCGCGAGCTCCTTGTCGGTGACGACGGTAGCGATCTCGATGATGACGTCCGAGTCCGGCTTGAGGCCCGTCATCTCCAGATCGATCCATACGAGGAAGTCGCCGCTGGGCATGTCTATGATGGACACCGGGAGGAATCGACCGTGAGCGCGGAAACAGCCCTGAGTGTAGCAGACACCGTGACTGCGCCCGCGCCATGAAGCGTGAGGTCGTCGGCTCGGTGATCGCGAGCTTCGGTCGCCACCTGGTGGTGCGCACCGCCGAGCGGACCGAGCTGCGGGCACGACCATTCGGGCGAGCGCTCGAGGTGGTCTGCGGCGATGAGGTGCGCTGCCGGATCGATGCCCACCACGAGGAGGTGCACGTCATCGAGGTGCTGAAGCGTCGCAATGCCCTCTGGCGTGCCAACTCACGCGGCGGCGCGGAGCCGGTGGTCGCCAACCTCACCCGGCTGCTCGTGGTGCTCGCCCCGTTGCCGCAGCCGGACCTGTTCGTGGTCGACCGCTATCTGTGCGCCGCCACCGCCGCGAGCCTGCCGGCTGCGCTGATCGTGAACAAAGCCGATCTCGGTATGGAGGCGCAACTCGCGGCCGAGCTCGAAGCTTATGCGGCCGCCGGCTTCGTCCTGCTCCACTGCTCAGCCGCGAGCGGCGCCGGCATGGAGCATCTTCCGCCCCTCCTCGGCCATGCGGACCGTGCCGCCCTGGTGGGGCAATCCGGTGTCGGCAAGTCCTCGCTCATCCGGCGGCTGTTGCCGCAGGCGGAGGTCGCGATCGGCGCTCTGGTGCGTGAAGAGGACGGCCGCCATACCACGACGGCCGCACGGCTCTTCGATGTGCCCGGGGGCGCTGAGCTCATCGACTCGCCCGGCGTACGGGACTTCGCGCCCGCGGTGAGCGCACTCGATGAGCGCACGCTCGGATTTCCGGAGATCGAGCGCCTCGCCGCCGGGTGTCGTTTCGCTGACTGCCGCCACCTGCGTGAGCCGGGCTGCGCGGTGCGCTCCGCGGCGGAGTATGGCTCCTGGAGTGCGCGACGTTATGAGAGCTATCGGCGCCTGCGCCGGCTCTATGAGCAACTGCGCAACATGCGCGCACGCTGAACGAGTGATGAACGACAGCTGACGATTGCGTCGCCAGTTGCCAACAGCGCGCGGCAGAACGCGAGCGTGACGGGGCGCTGTCAGCTGCGCCCGACAGGCGCTCGGGCAGCCCACGGGCGGGTGTGGTCGCGGCCGTGCGTTAGCCTGCGCTCATCACCAGCCGTCGGAGTAAGCGCCATGCGCCGTTTGAGACCCCTGATCCCGTTGAGCCTCGTGTTGACCGCCCCGTTCTTCTTCTTGAGCGGTTGCGTCGTCGAGCACGATCGTGAGGTCGATCGCGTGCACACGCCCACCGAGGGGTACTACGATCGAGAGCACCATCGGTACTATCACGAGAACGCCTGGATAGTGTGCGAGGATCGCGATCCGCACTGCCCGAGCTGACCGCGCAGGGCAAACCTCGATCGAGCGAGCCGGCCGGCCGGGAATGCCGGCCGGCCCCGCGATCAGACGGACTGTCGGCCGGCGAGCGCGTGCGCCAGGGTGCCTCCATCGACGTACTCAAGCTCGCCACCGAGCGGTACGCCATGAGCGATGCGGCTCGCGCGCACGCCGCGCCGTGTGGCGAGCTCGCTCAGGTAGTGCGCGGTCGCCTCGCCCTCGACGGTGGAGTTGGTGGCAAGGATGAGCTCCCGTACGCCGCCTTCGGCAAGGATCGACTCGAGCTCGCGTACACCGAGCTGATCGGGGCCGATGCCATCGAGCGGCGAGAGATGGCCCATGAGCACGAAATAGCGGCCGCGATAGCTGCCGGAGGATTCGATCGCGACGACATCGGCGGGGGACTCGACCGCGCACAGCAATGCCGCATCGCGTTGCGGCGCGGCGCAGATCACGCACAGCTCTCCTTCGGTGAGCATGCGGCAGCGCCGGCAACGCGAGACCGACTCGAGGGCCGACGCGAGCGCCTGCGCCAATGTGCGCGCCCCGGGTCGACCTTCCTGCAGCAGGTGAAACGCCATGCGCTGCGCGGTCTTCGGTCCGACGCCGGGCAGCGCGCGCAGCGCCTCGATGAGCGCCGCGAGGTGCGGTGAATGCTTCATCGCGATGCGCGTCTCAGAACGGCAGCTTCATTCCCGGCGGCAGCTGCAATCCTGCGGTGAGGCTGGCCATCTTCTCCTGCACACGTGCCTCGACCTTGTGCACGGCATCGTTGGCGGCAGCCGCAATGAGGTCCTCGAGCATCTCACGGTCCTCGGCGCTCACCGTCGGCTCGATCTGCACCCGCTTCACCTCGTGCCGGCCGTTCATGATGATCTTCACCATGCCGCCGCCCGCCTCGCCGATCACCTCGATACTGGCGATCTCGGCCTGGGCCTTCTGCATGTTGGCCTGCATCGCCTGCGCCTGCTTCATCAGATTGTTGAAATTACCCCGCATGGAATTGCTCACCTGTCGCGCCGTGCGGCGCGGTTGCACGCTCTGAGCTCATTTTACCGGCCGTACGGTATCTGGCAGCACGCTGGCTCCAAAACGCTCCCGCAGGGCTTTGACACCCGCATCCTCCTCGAATGCGCGCCGGGCCGCGGCAAGCTCTGCCTCGCTGGCCCGGCGCTGCGCCTGCGCCGGCGTCTCCGCCCCCTGCGCCGGGCCCTGGAACTCGAGTCGCATCGGCGTGCCGAAATGGCGTGACAGCGCCTGCGCGAGCTTCTCTTCGGTCGCAAGCGTTCGGACCAGCTGGTGACGCGGATCGAGTCCGAGGCGCACCAGGGCGCCCTGGCGGCCCAACAGGACGCAGTGACTCGCAAGCTGCCGCGCGGCACCGGTGAGCTCGAGCTGGGCGACGATGGCTCCCCAGTCCTCCGAGCCCGGAGCTGCGGGGGCATCCGCGGCGGCCGACGCCGGCCCCGCGGTGCTGACACCGGGCGTCGGACGCGCCCCCGTCGAAGTCCGCGGGACGCTGGCCGCAGCGCGCGGCTCCTGCGCCTCGCCCGCGGGTCGAAAAGCCAGCATCCGCAGCAATGTCATGGCGAAACCGCTCCCGGGGGTCGGGGCGAGCGGAAGATCTCGCCGGCCGATGATGGCCGTCTGGTAAAAGAGCTGCACGTCCTCGGGAGAGAGCCCGTCGGCGAGCCGCTGGAGTGTCTCAGTCGGGTACAGCTCATCGCCCTCATAACCCGGAACGGTCTGGCGCAGCGCGACGCGCACCAGCAACCCCGCGAGGGCGTCGAGCAGCTGGGCGTGGTCCGGAGCAAATTCCTCCAGGGACTGCGCGAAGCGCAGGAGCTCGGCGCTCTCTCTGCGGGCGAGCAGCTCGAGCAGTTGCACGACATGATCTCGAGCCACGGTGCCGAGCATCGCGCGCGCCTCGGCCTCACCCGCACGTCCCCCGCCGAAAGCGATGAGTTGATCGAGGAGCGAGAGCGCGTCCCGCAGGCTGCCATCGGCCGCATGCGCGACGAGTGCGAGGCCTGCCTCATCGAAGGGCACCTGCTCCGCAGTCAGAATGGTGCGCAGGTGCGGCGCAATCTCCGCAACCGGCAACCGCTTGAGATTGAACTGCAGGCATCGTGACAGCACCGTGACCGGCAGCTTCTGCGGATCGGTGGTCGCCAGCAGGAACTTCACATGGGGCGGGGGCTCCTCCAGCGTCTTCAGCAGCGCGTTGAAGGAGTGCGCGGACAGCATGTGCACCTCATCGATGAGGTACACCTTGTAGCGTCCGCGGGCGGGAGCGTACTGCACGTTGTCGAGCAGCTCGCGCGTGTCGTCTACCTTGGTGCGCGAGGCCGCGTCGACCTCGATGAGGTCCGGAAAACGCCCAGCGTCGATCTCACGACAGGCCGCGCACACCCCGCACGGCTCGGGCGTGACTCCGGTCTCGCAATTGAGGCATTTGGCAAGGATGCGCGCGATCGTCGTCTTGCCGACCCCACGCGTCCCGGCGAACAGGAATGCATGATGGACGCGACCGCTGGCGAGGGCGTTCACCAGCGCGCGCCGCACGTGCTCCTGACCGATGAGCTCGGAGAATGTCTTGGGACGGTATTTGCGCGCCAGCGCTGTGTAGCTCATGCAATTTCCGGGTTGTGCAGGAGGCGGCCCGCACCAGCTTGAGCTCCGGCACCCGACATCGCCGCTGCCGCTGCTGCCTTCCGGCCCTGACGGGATTCACGACTGGTCGTCGCGGAGAAACCGATGCGGGCCACCATGACCGCGACAGGTTATCGATGCTATCACAGGCAGTGCGACCGGCCGCCCCCGCCGCAGGGCCGCCCCCGCCGCATGACCCGCCCCCGCCGCAGGGCCCGCCCCCGCCGCAGGGCCCGGCGCGCACAGGGGCCGAAACGGGCACAATCAACGCGGCATAAGAGCGAGATGCCCGATCATGAACAGACACGCCCTGGCGAGCCGGACTACGCATACGGTGGCGAGCAAGGTCCCGGAGGTCACGCTCGGCTTCTGGATCATCAAGGTAGCGGCGACCACGCTCGGAGAGACCGGTGGCGACACCCTGTCGATGACGCTCGGCCTCGGCTACCTCGCCAGCACACTGATCTTCGCGACGGCGCTCGTGATTCTCGCCGCATGCCAGATCGCTGCAAAGCGCTTTTACCCATTCCTGTACTGGGCGACCATCATCGCCTCGACCACCGCGGGGACCACCCTGGCTGATTTCGCCGATCGCTCGCTCGGCATCGGCTATCTCGGTGGATCGCTCCTGCTGCTCGCCTGCGTGCTCGCTTCGCTCGGTGCGTGGTATCGCACCGAGGGGACGGTCTCGGTCAACACCGTCAACACCCCGCGTGTGGAGGCCTTCTACTGGATCACGATCACCTTCTCGCAAACTCTCGGCACCGCGCTCGGCGACTGGGTCGCTGACGCAGGGCTCGGCTACCGCGGCGGTGCCCTGTTGTTCAGTGCCTTGCTGATCCTCGTCGCCCTCGCCTATTACCGCACCCGCATCTCGCACGTGGTGCTCTTCTGGACGGCGTTCATCCTGACGCGGCCGCTCGGCGCCACCGTCGGAGATTTCTTCGATAAGCCTCTCGCCCAGGGGGGCCTCAACGTGAGCCGGCCGGTCGCCTCCGCGATCCTCGCTGCATTCATCATCCTCTGCATACTGCTCATTCCGCAGCGTGCCGGGAGTCATCCCCGCAGCAGGTAGGGGCACCCTCCCCGGAAGGGGCAGAGTCCTACGCTCGCCTCGAGTTTTTTGGCCACGTCCATGGGCCGTGCGCATGAACCATGCGCATCAATCATGCGCATGACTCATGCGCATGGGTCACGCAGGTGCCTCACGCACGCGGGTCTCCGGCATGCTCACTAGGGGATTGCTGCGGCCGTCCTGGCGCAGGCCCTGCGGGTCCTGCGGGTCCTGCGGGTCCTGCGGGTCCAGCGGGCCCTTTTTTAATTCTGGCGGAGAGGGTGGGATTCGAACCCACGAACACCCGTTGAGATGTTACTGGAATTCCAGTCCAGCGCCTTCGACCGCTCGGCCACCTCTCCAATCAATCACTTATACCCTCCGGCCGGCCGGCTCCCGTAAGGCTGCGGGGGGCGAAGGGCGCGCATCATAAGCCATGCGCACCGAGGGTAGCACCCTGCTCAAGCCTGGGGAGTCTTGGCAGGCTGGGACACCTTGAAGGGTGGAGGCTCATCGAGACAGGGCTGGGAGCCCTTGCGCGGCGGCGGTGCCGGCTCGGTGAGAGTCGGCAGGCGCAGCGCGTTGGTGGTGTCGGGCGCATCCAGACCCGGAGGAATCCTCAGCGGGGGTACGCTCTTGGCCTGCTGGTAGGTCTGAGGACCGTGGCACGCCTTGGCATTCGCATGCCTGAACGCGCTACAGCCGCTCACGAGCGGCAGCGACACGAAGAGCAGCAGCGCCGCCCTCGCAAGGCCCATTCCCCACGGCTCCTGGCACACCTTCACTCCGCGATCCTCGGCATCATATCTCCGCTCATTCGAGCACACCGGCGGTGCGGGCGACCGCCAGGAGCTCCGCGTGGTGCTCCGCCGCGAGTGGCGTGAGCGGCAAGCGAATGCCCGCTTCGATCATCCCGAGCTGCGCCAGCAGCCATTTCACCGGTATCGGGTTCGTCTCGACGAACAACTGCCGGTGCAGTCCCCCGAGGGGCGCATCGAGCTCAGCGGCGCGCGCGGCATCGCCGCGGCGCGCCGCGGCCAGCATCTCTGACATCGCACGCGGAGCAGCGTTCGCCGTGACCGAGATCACTCCCCGTGCCCCAGCCGCGATGCTCGCGCGCGCGGTGGCATCATCGCCGCTCAGGACCACAAAGCCTTCGGGCAGCAAACCGACCAATTCGCGCACCCGCGCCACCTCTCCAACCGCCTCCTTGATGCCGACGATACCGGCGACGCGCGCGAGACGTGCCACCGTAGCGGGCTTCAGGTCGACGGCCGTGCGCGCCGGCACGTTGTAAAGCAGCACCGGCTTGCGCGCGGCCGCGGCGGCGGCGGCGAAGTGCCGGTACAGGCCTTCCTGTGACGGACGGTTGTACGCCGGGGTGACCAGCAGTACGCCATCGATGGGCAGCTCGGTCAGCCACGCGACCCGCTCCACCGTCGAGGCGGTGCTGCTCGTGCCACCTCCGGCGATCACCGGCAGGCGCCCGCGCAACTGCTGGCAGGCTCGCAGCAGCAGCTCGCGCAGCTCCGCATCCTCCAGCGTCGCCGACTCGCCGGTGGTGCCCCCGACCACGATGCCGGCGGTGCCGTTGCCCGCATGGAAATCGAGCAGCCGTGCCCAGGCTTCGAAATCCACCGCGCCATCGGCGCGCATGGGGGTCACGATGGCAACCAGGCTGCCGGAGAACATGGGATGGGATTGCTGCTGCAAGCGCCTGCGGGAAGCGTGGGATGTTACGGGCGGAAGTTGTGCTTAAGCAAGCGCCGCACAGGCGCCGCACAAGCGCGGTTCGCAACCCGTGCCCGCTCCCGGTACACTGCCAATCGCGAATGCCGGCACACCCAACCGCCATCGACAGATGAAGCAGCACCTGGCCGTCTCGGCCATCGGCAGTGACCGCACGGGGATGGTCCACGAGCTCACCCGTGTCATCAGCGAGTCCGGCGGCAACATCAGCGAAAGCCGCATGGCGAGCCTCGGCAACGAGTTCGCGATGCTGCTGCTCGTGTCCGGCAACTGGCACGCACTCGCCAAGCTCGAAACCGAGCTGAAGCGACTCGCCGACACCTCCAATCTCAGCATCCACCTCAAGCGCACCGAGCCGCGCCCGGCGCGCACGGACATGCTGCCGTACTCGATCGATGTGGTCTGCCTCGATCAGAGCGGCATCGTCTCGGGTCTGTCGGGCTTCTTCGCGAGCCGCGGCATCGACATCGCGGAGGTCTCGACCCGCAGCTACCCGGCGGCGCACACCGGTGCGCCGATGTTCGCGGTGCAGATGATCGTCAACGTGCCGAGCCGCATCCACGTCGCGCACCTGCGCGAGGAGTTCATGGAGTTCTGCGATTCGCTCAACCTCGATGCGATTCTCGAGCCGGTCAAATCCTGAAAGCGTGATGTCCAAGCTGAAACCGGGGAACAAGGTACCTGACTTCTCGCTGCCCAAGACGGGTGGCGGCACCTGGAGCCTGAAGGACGCGGCCGGCAGCAAGCTCGTCATCTACTTCTATCCGCGCGACATGACCACGGGCTGTACGCGCGAGTCCCAGGACTTTCGCGATCACGCCCCGGCCTTCCGCAAGGCAGAGACCGCGATCGTCGGCATCTCGCGCGACAGCCTCGCCTCGCACGAGCGCTTCGCCGCGAAGGAATCGCTTCCCTTCCCGCTGCTCGCCGACACCGAGGAGAAGGTCTGTCGGCTGTTCGATGTCATCAGGCAGAAAAGCTTGTACGGCAGAAAGTATCTGGGAGTGGAACGCAGCACCTTCCTCGTCGATGGCACCGGCCGTCTGCGGCAGGAGTGGCGCAACGTCAAGGTTCCGGGTCATGTGGAGGCAGTCCTTGAAGCAGCGCAGCGTCAATGATCCGGGTCCCACGGCAGCCTCGGGCGAGTCGCGGGAAGTGAAGGGCCGCTCGCGCGCCGGACGGCGGCTGTTCGTGCTCGACACCAACGTGCTGATGCACGACCCGACGGCCATCTTCCGCTTCGAAGAGCACGACGTGTACCTGCCCATGGTCGTGCTGGAAGAGCTCGACGCGCACAAGAAGGGCCTGTCGGAGTCCTCGCGCAACGTGCGCCAGGTGAGCCGCTTCCTCGATGACATGATGCGCGGGGTGACCAAGGAGCAGATCGACCAGGGCCTGAAGCTCCCGAGCGGCTACTCGGGCAACCATGGCAAGAAGCCCTCGAGCGGGCGGCTGTTCTTCCAGACGCGGCAGCTGAGTGGCGCGCTGCCGGAGAGCCTGCCGGGCCAGGGAGCGGATAACACGATCCTCGAGCAGACCCTGGCGCTCGCGACCGAGCACCCGGACGCGCGCGTGATCCTCGTGTCCAAGGACATCAACCTGCGCATCAAGGCGGCGGTGCTCGGGGTGCACGCGGAGGATTACTACAGCGACAAGACGCTGGAAGACGCCGATGTCCTCTACAGCGGCATGGCCGCGCTGCCGCAGGACTTCTGGGAGCAGCACGGACGGGACATGCGCTCCTGGAAGGATGCCGAGCGCACCTTTTACGAGATTACCGGCCCCGCGGTCCGCGAGTGGCAGCCGAATCAGGGGGTGTTCGAGGACAGCCCGCAGGGCATCGAAGGCATCGTGCGCCGGATCAACGGCGACACCGCTACCATCGAGCTCACGCGCGACTATCGCAACGAGCGGCACAACGTCTGGGGTATCACCGCACGCAACCGCGAACAGAACTTCGCGCTGAATCTCCTGATGGATCCGGACATCGACTTCGTCACCGTGCTCGGACCCGCCGGCACCGGCAAGACGCTGCTCGCGCTCGCGGCGGGCTTGATGCAGACCCTCGAGACCAACCGCTTCGTCGAGATCATCATGACGCGGGTCACCATCCCCCTCGGTGAGGACATCGGCTTTCTCCCGGGCACCGAGGAAGAGAAGATGGAGCCGTGGATGGGAGCCCTCATGGACAACCTCGAGGTGCTGACCGGCTCCCAGGAGGGCGGCAACTGGGGTCGCGCCGCCACCAACGACCTGCTGCGCAACCGCATCAAGATCCGCTCGCTCAACTTCATGCGCGGCCGCACGTTCCTCAACCGCTTTCTCATTCTCGATGAGGCCCAGAACCTCACACCGAAGCAGATGAAGGCCCTGATCACGCGGGCCGGACCCGGCACCAAGCTCGCATGCCTCGGGAACATTGCGCAGATCGACACCCCTTACCTCACCGAGATGACCTCCGGATTGACATATGCGGTGAACCGCTTTCGCGGCTGGGCGCACTCCGGTCACATCACGCTGGTACGTGGTGAGCGCTCGCGGCTCGCGGATTTCGCCTCGGACATCCTTTGAGGTGATACCCTAGGACGCCCACGGCATGCGCAGCCGTGCGGGCCGCTTGTAAGGCCCTGTAAACACTGGGAAACGCCGACCGCCCGATGCGGTCCAAGGCATCATGCGTCGCCTCATCGTCTTCCTCCTGACTGCGCTATTCGCCGGCGGCACCACGCTGGCGGCGGACCCCGGCACTGCGCAGCCGATCCTGAACGCCCCCGCGGCGGGCTCTGACCTGCCCGACCTCGGCAGCCCGGCGGCGACGGTGCTGACGAAGAACGATGAGTACATGCTCGGTGCCATGGTCGCCAAGCAGCTGCGCGACCAGAACGCGCTGCTCGAGGACCCGGAGGTGAGCGAGTACATCAATGGCATCGGTCAGCGGCTCGCCTCGCAGAGCGCCATGGGCGGACAGAATTTTCACTACTTCGTGGTGAAGGACACGACCATCAACGCTTTCGCGGTGAGCGGCGGCTACGTGTTCATCAATGCGGGACTCGTGCTGGCGTCCTCCACCGAATCCGAGCTCGCGGGCGTGATGGCGCACGAGACCGCGCACATCACGCAGCATCACATTGCGCGCATGCTCGCGGACCAGTCGCGGCAGAGTCTCACCACCGCGGCCGCCATGATCGGCGCGATCCTCCTGGGAGCGCTCGGCGGCGGTCAGGCCGTGGAGGGCGCCCTGGCTGCGACCCAAGGGATGGCGGCCCAGCATCAGATCAACTTCACGCGCGACAACGAGTGGGAGGCCGATCGCGTTGGCATCGGCTATCTCGCCGCGGCCGGATTCGATCCATACGGTATGGGCTCGATGTTCGAGACCATGGCGCACCACGAAGGACTCGCAGCCACCTATATCCCCGCCATGCTGATCGATCACCCGATGGACTCGGACCGCATCGCGGAGCAGCGCGCGCGCGCCGCGCAGTTCCCGACGCCGAAGGTGCACGACTCACTCAGCTACGCGCTGATTCGCGAGCGCGTCCGCGTCCTCACCGCGACCGGCGATGTGGATCTTGCAGCGCAATATGCGCAGAAGATCGCTCATGGTGGCGACAACCTCGGCAACCGGTACGGGGAAGCGCTGGCGCTCATGAACAGCAACCGTGCCGATGAGGCGGTGAAGCTGCTGACCCCGCTCGTGCAGCAGCACGAGGGCCTCACGCTGCTGCACGCCGCACTCGGCCAGGCGCAGGCGAAGGGTGGACATACCAAGGAGGCGCTCGCCACGTTCGCGCACGCCGAGCAGCTCTTTCCGCGCAACGTTCCGGTCACCGTGCGCTACGCGGAGACCCTCATGGCGGCGGGGCGCGCGGGCGATGCGCACAACATGCTGCTCGACCTGTTCAACAACGTGGAGCCGACACCGGAGCAGATCCGCCTGACGGCGCTCGCCGCGAGCGCCGCGGGCAATGCCGGCGATGCCTACTTCTACATGGGTGAGTACGACATCGCCTCGGGCGATCTGAACCTCGCCGCCCAGCAGCTCCAGCTGGCCCTCGCTTCCCCGCACATCACCCCGATCCAGCGCCAACGCTACCAGGCGCGGCTCGAGGAGGTGCGCGAGTTCCTCGCCAGCATGCGCAAGCGCCAGGTCGCTGACAACGGCGACGGTCAGGGTCAGCACGGCGGACACTGACCCAACACGCTCATCCGCAGCGTCGGTGTTGGCCTACATGGCGCGGCGGCGGGTACGGTAGCGCTGCTACAATGCCGCCTCCCTCCGCAGCTCGCGCTCCCTATGCGATCGAAAACACCGCTCGGCCTGCTCGCGCTTTGCCTGTTGCTTCTGTGCGGCTGCGCGACGCTGCCGCCGGGCAGCAGGCGCGACCCCAGAGATCCGTGGGAGCGGGTCAACCGCACGAGCTACAAGTTCAACGACGCGCTCGACCGGGCCATCGTCAAGCCGGTGGCGAAGGGCTACACGCACCTGCCCCACCCGGTGCAGTCCGGGGTGCACAACTTCTTCGACAACCTGCAGACACCGGTGGTGATCGTGAACGACCTGCTGCAGGCACAGGTGAAATCCTTCTTCTCCGACATCGGCCGGTTCCTGTTCAATACCACCGTCGGGCTCGGGGGGTTGTTCGACCCGGCGACCGCCGCCGGCATGGAGAAGAACGACCGGGATTTTGGCCAGACGCTCGGCAAGTGGGGGGTACCGAAGGGACCGTATGTCGTCATCCCGATTTTCGGACCCTACGACGTGCGCGACGGCATCGGCACGCTCACCGTCGATACTTTCGCCAATCCGCGCAACTACACGCCCTTCTGGGTCAACACCGGTCTCTGGCTCGTCAATGGCGTGGACCGCCGCGCCCGGCTGCTGCCGCTCGATGCGACGATACAAAGCGCCTACGACCCCTACGCTTTCATCCGCAATGCGTACCTGCAGAACCGCGACTTCAAGGTGAAAGGACAGTCGGAGAGCGAGGAGGAGCAGGAGCAGAGGCTCATGGATGAAGCGGCGCAGGAGGAGAGCGAGCCGGGCGCACCAGCGCCACGGACAACACCGCCACAGACCGCACCACCGCCGGAGCAACCGCCCGGCGACAAATCACCATCGACGCCGCCGGAGGCACCGCAGCCTCCGCTGGCGCCGGCACCCCCGAAGCCGCTGACGTAACGCCGCGCGCGGACGCGTCGCGCCAGACGCGTCGCGCCAGACGCCGTCGCGCTAGACGCCGCGCTCCAGGAGCTCCTGCACCTCGCTGATGCGGGCGAGCGCCGCGAGTCCCTCCGGCAGATGCGTGTAGTGGAGCGACTTGCCGCAGCGCCGCGCGGCCGCCAGCCACTCGAGCAGCACCGCGAGGCCGGCGCTGTCGGAGCGGGTGATGCCGCGGCAATCAATCTCGAGAGTGCGCCCGCCGGCGGCGGTGAGCGCCGCGATGCCGAGTGCGCACGCATCGCGTGCGGTGGCGAAGCTGAGCGGGCCCTCGGCGCTCAGCGTACCCGCTGCGCCGGCCGACAGCCGGAAGGCAGCGGCGTCGATGCTGCCCGAGGTGCGGGTGGCTTCCGCCAGGCTCATTCAGGTCTTGCCCGTCGTCTTGCCGATGGCGTCGGGCTTCTCTCCCGACTGCAGGCGCTTGATGACCGCGTCGATCCCCTGCTGCTCGATCTGCTCACCGAAGTCCGTGCGGTAGCTGTTGACGTAGCTGATGCCATCGATCACCACATCCCAGGCCTTCCAGCCCTGCGGCGTGTTGTGCATGTAGTAGTTCACCGAAACGCGATCACCGTTGTCGCGTCTCACCTCGGTGCGTACCGTCGCGATCGGCTTGCCCGGGTCGGGCGTGCTCGGATAGATCTTCAGCTTGTCGGCCGTGAAGTCGGCCAGGGCGGCGCCGTAGTTGGTGAGGAGCGAGTGGTAGAACGCATCGATGAAGCGCTGCCGCTGCTCGGGAGTGGCGGTGCGCCAGTATCTGCCGAGCACCAGGCGCGCGGAATACTCAGTATCGAAGTGCGGCAACAGGTACTTGTCGACCAGCTGCCCCACCTTGGCCGGATCACGGCGGTACGCGGCACGGTCCTTGTCGAGGTCCTGCAACATGCCCTGGGCGGCCGCCTGCACCACTTCGCTCGGTCCCGGCGTGCTGGCCGCACCCGCTGCGGCGCCCGCCGGCGCACTCGAGGCCGGCGCGCCGGGCGCGGGCTGTGGCTGAGCCTGCGCGGCGGCGCACACCAGCGCGAGCGCCAGGCCGCTCAAGGCGATCCTGAAGGACATGCTCATCTCCGTGACTCCGCTTTGCCTGAATTGCCCGCAGGCTTGCGCTGATCGGCCGGCGCGGCTGACCCAGCCGCCTGCTCGCCGTTTTTGCTGGCGTAGCCGGCGAACAGCTTGTTGATGATGTTCTCGAGCACGATCGCCGATTGCGTCTGATCGATGCGGCTACCGTCCTTGAGATAGGTATCCAGTCCGCCGGGGCTGAGTCCGACGTACTTGCCACCGAGCAGACCCTCGGTCTGGATGCTCGCGAAGCTGTCCTCCGGAATCTGGTTGTACTGCGCATCGAGCCGCATGGTGACGACCGCCTTGTAGTCCTGCGGATCGAAACGGATGCGGGTCACCTGGCCGATATGCACCCCGGCCATCGTGACCGGCGAGCCGACCTTCAGACCGCCGATGTCATCGAATTCCGCCGTCACGTTGTAGCCCGGCTTGACACGGCCCAGCTTGGCGCCGCTCGCCGGCAGTTGCGTCGTGAGAAACAGCAGCGCGGCAAAACCGAGCAAAACAAACATTCCGGTCCCGATCTCGAGTGTTCGATTGGCACGCATAAGCCAAAGTTCCTCTTACAGGAATTGCGCAGTCAGCGCGTAGTCCAGCAACAGTATCAGCACCGAGGAAGCCACCACGGTGCGCGTCGTGGCGAGGCCCACGCCTTCGGCGGTGGGCTCGGCATGATAGCCCTCGTGCACCGCGATCAGGCTGCAGGCAAGACCGAACACCACGCTCTTCACCAGGCCCTCTTTTACATCGTGAAGATCGACCGAGCCCTGTGTCTGCGACCAGAACACTCCCCTGTCGATGCCCATGAGCTGCACCCCGACGAGGTGCGCGCCGTAGAGACCGATGACGTTGAAGATGGCTGTCAGGAGGGGCATGGCGATCAGCCCGCCGAGGAAGCGCGGCGCGACGACATAGCGCAGCGGATCGACCGCCATGATCTCCATGGCCGTGAGCTGGTCGGTGGCGCGCATCAGGCCGATCTCGGAGGTGAGCGACGTGCCGGCGCGGCCGGCAAACAACAGCGCCGTGATGACCGGCGCCAGCTCGCGCAGCAGTCCGAGCGCCGCCGCCGAGCCGAGTGCCTGCTCGGAGCCGAAGCGCTCGAGCAGGTCGTAGCCCTGCAGGCCCAACACCATGCCGACGAACAGCCCCGACAGCATGATGATGATGAGCGAGCGGGCGCCGCTGTTGTAGATCTGTTTCATCAGCAGCGCAGGGCGCGCGAGCGCCGGCAGGCATTGTCCCAGGATCCGCAGGAGAAACAGCAGCACCGAGCCGAGGCGCACGAGGCTATCGAGCACATAATTGCTGCGGACGCCGTTACTCATCGCCGTCCGCCAGCAGCTCGCTCAGGTAGTCGCGGGCCGGATAGTTGAAGGCGACCGGACCCTCGGCGCCGCCCGTCATGAACTGCCGCACGCCGGGCGCATCGCTGTCGCGCAGCAGCGCCGGGGTACCGGCAGCGGCAATGCGCCCATCGAGGATCAGATAGCTCTCATCGGCGATGGTGGCGAGCTCCTGCACATCATGCGAGACCACGATGCTCGTGATGCCGAGCGCCGTGTTCATCTGCTTGATGAGCCGCAGGATCACCCCGAGCGAGATGGGGTCGAGCCCGACGAACGGCTCATCGTACATCAGCACTTCCGGGTCCATGACGATCGCCCGTGCCAGCGCGACGCGCCGTGCCATGCCTCCGGAGAGCTCGGCGGGCATGAGATGCGCGGCGCCGCGCAGCCCCACGGCCTGGAGCTTCAGCAGCACGAGCTTGCGGATCAGCGTCTCGGCCAGATCGGCGTGCTCGCGCACCGGGAAGGCGACGTTGTCGAACACGTCCATATCGGTGAGCAGCGCACCATTCTGGAACAGCAGCCCGAGGCGCTGGCGCAGCGCGTAGAGCGCGCGGCGCGGCAGCGCCGCGACCTCCTCACCGAACACCTGCACGCTGCCGCGATCGGCGACGATCTGCCCCGTCAGGAGCCGCAGCAGCGTCGTCTTGCCGCCGCCGCTCGGGCCCATGATCGCCGTGATGCTGCCGCGTCGTACCGTCAGGTCGAGACCCTTGAAGAGCTCGCGCCCGCCGATGGCGTAGTGCACGTCGCGCACTGCGACCACGGCCTCGGCATCCGCCGCCGCTTGCGCAGGTGCAGTGTCGCTCACGCAGGTCTGGCGCCGGTTTCCGCGGGACTCAGGCCGCCTTGCTTTCCATGTCGCTGGCGTAGCGCCCGGTCGTCGCGAGCGCGGTGAGCTTCGCGCGCCGCATGAACTGCTGCTGGCCGGCAGTGAAATTGGCCGCGGCTCCGCCCCACGCCCTGAGCGCCTCATCCTGCAGCGCACGGCCGTAGCTGAAGGTGACTGACCAGGGCAGCGGGCCGAGCTGGTGGATGAGCGAGAGGTGCAACGTGGCCTCCGCAGGCGACTGACCACCGGAGAGAAAGGCGATACCGGGGACCGCGGGCGGTACGTGACGCTTCAGGATGCGCACCGTCGCCTCCGCCACCGTCTGCGGCGGGGCGCGATTCGCGGCCTTCTTGCCGGAGATCACCATGTTGGGCTTGAGCACCATGCCCTCGAGCAGGATGCGGTGCGCGAACAACTGATCGAAGACGCACTGCAGAACGCGCTCGGTGACCTCCGCGCAACGCTCGATCGAGTGAGCGCCGTCCATCAGCACCTCCGGCTCGACGATCGGCACGATGTCGTTTTCCTGGCAGAGCGCCGCGTAGCGCGCGAGCGCGTGGGCGTTCGCCTCGATGGCATAAGCGGTCGGGATCGACTCGCCGATATCGATGACCGCGCGCCACTTGGCGAAGCGTGCCCCGAGCGAGCGGTACTCGATCAGCCGCTCGCGCAGGCCATCGAGGCCCTCGGTGATGGTCTCACCGGGAAACCCGGCGAGGGGCTTGGCGCCGAGATCCACCTTGATTCCCGGGACGATGCCCTGCTTCGCCAGGTACTGCGCAAAGGGCGTGCCGTCCTTGGTTTTCTGGCGAATGGTCTCATCATAGAGAATAACCCCGCTCACCGACTCGGCCGCGCCGGGGGCCGTGAACAGCATCTCCCGGTAGGTCCGCCGATGCTCCTCGGTCGACTCCAGTCGGATGCTGTCGAACCGCTTCTTGATGGTCCCGCTGCTTTCGTCCGCCGCCAGGATGCCCTTGCCCCTGGCCACCATTGCTCCGGCAACACGCGCGAGCTCACTCGGGTTCATTGGTCGTTCCCTGCTGATGCGAAACGCGAAGGATAGCAAACCGAGGCCCAGGCGAGCGCCCTGGACGACCCCGCCGCCCCAGCCGTTGAATTCGCTTGGTCCGCGGCACAATCAGTACTAAAATAGTACTACTTTCAGAGGTGCTCCCGGATGCTGCGCATCAGCCGGCTCACTGACTACGCGACGGTGCTGCTCGCCACGCTGGCGAGCGAGCCCGCTCGGGTGCAGACCGCGGCCTCGCTTGCCGAGCAGACGCACATTGCCGCTCCGACGGTGAGCAAGCTCCTGAAGCAGCTGCAGCGCGCCGGGCTCGTGAGCTCGACGCGTGGGCTCCACGGCGGTTACCAGCTCGCGCGGCCGGCGGCCCAGATCAGCGCCGCAGCGATCCTCGATGCGCTCGAGGGTCCGCTCGCGCTCACCGACTGCTCGGTCGGCCACGGCCATTGCGACATCGAGGAGAGCTGCCGGGTTGGGCGCGTGTGGCAGCGACTGAACCTTGCGATCCGCCGCGCGCTGTACGAGGTGAGTCTCGCTCAGCTCGCCGGTCTCGATGCACCGCCGGCGCGGCTGCCGGCCCTCGAGCGCGAGATGAAGGCCGCAGCCACCCGGGCACCGAAGGCAGTTGCATGAGTGAGAGTGCAAGACGACTCGAGGATCTGATCGCCCGTGGCTACCAGCACGGGTTCGTCACCGACATCGAGGCCGACACCGTACCCCCCGGGCTCGATGAGGAGGTCGTACGGCTCATCTCCCGCAAGAAAGGCGAGCCCGCATTTCTCACCGAGTGGCGCCTGAAGGCGCTGCGCCACTGGCTCACCATGAAGGAGCCCCACTGGGCGCACCTGAAGGTCGCGCCGATCGATTACCAGGCCATCTCCTATTATTCCGCGCCGAAGGCGAAGAAGGACGGGCCGAAGAGCCTCGCGGATGTCGATCCGAAGCTGCTCGAGACCTACGAGAAGCTCGGCGTGCCGCTGCACGAGCGGGCGCGGCTCGCCGGGGTCGCGGTGGATGCGGTGTTCGACAGCGTCTCGGTGGCGACGACCTTCAAGGAGCGCCTCGCCGCCGCCGGGGTGGTGTTCTCGCCCTTCTCCGACGCCGTGCGCACGCACCCGGCACTCATCGAGCAGTATCTCGGCAGCGTCGTGCCCTACTCCGACAACTTCTTCGCCACCTTGAACTCGGCGGTGTTCTCCGACGGCTCGTTCGTCTACGTGCCCAAGGGGGTGCGCTGCCCGATGGAGCTCTCGACCTACTTCCGCATCAACGCGATGAACACCGGACAGTTCGAGCGCACCCTGATCATCGCGGACGCCGGCTCGTATGTCAGCTATCTGGAAGGCTGTTCGGCACCGCAGCGCGACGAGAACCAGCTGCATGCCGCGGTGGTGGAGCTCGTGGCGCTCGATGACGCCTACATCAAGTACTCGACCGTGCAGAACTGGTACCCGGGCGATGCCGAGGGTCGTGGTGGCATCTACAACTTCGTTACCAAGCGCGGCGAGTGCCGCGGCCGCAACGCCCACATCTCCTGGACGCAGGTCGAGACCGGCTCCGCCATCACCTGGAAATATCCGAGCTGCGTGCTGCGCGGTGAGGGCTCGATCGGTGAGTTCTACTCGGTGGCGACGGTCAACAACCACCAGCAGGCCGACACGGGCACGAAGATGATCCACATCGGCCGCGACACGCGCAGCACGATCATCTCGAAGGGCATCTCCGCCGGCCACGGACAGAACACCTATCGGGGGCTCGTGAAGATCCTGCCGAGCGCACAGGGTGCACGCAACTTCACGCAGTGCGACTCGCTCCTCATGGGGAGCCGCTGCGGCGCACACACCTTCCCGTACGTCGAGGTGAAGAACCCTGCGGCGACGGTCGAGCACGAGGCGAGCACCTCGAAGATCAGCGACGACCAGCTCTTCTACCTGCTGGCGCGTGGCATCGGGGAGGAGGACGCCGTCAACATGATCGTGAGCGGCTTCTGCAAGTCGGTCTTCAAGGAGCTGCCGATGGAGTTTGCGGTGGAGGCGACCAAGCTCCTGGCGGTGAGCCTCGAGGGCGCCGTGGGTTGACCCGCGGCGCGTCGGACCATGGCTACTGCAGGTGAGACAGCAATGCTGAGCATCAAGGACCTCTCGGTGAGCGTCGACGGCAAGGCAATCCTCAACGGCCTGAGCCTCGAGGTCGGCGCCGGCGAGGTGCACGCCATCATGGGCCCGAACGGCTCGGGCAAGAGCACCCTCGCCTACGTGCTCGCGGGACACCCCGGCTACACCGTTACGTCAGGCACGGCGCACTACCTCGGGCAGGATCTGCTCGCCATGGCGCCCGAGGAGCGTGCCCGGCTCGGCGTGTTTCTCGGCTTTCAGTACCCGGTCGAGATCCCCGGTGTGAACAACGTCTACCTCCTCAAGGCGGCACTCAACGCGACGCGCAAGCAGCAGGGGTTGCCGGAGGTCGATGCGTTCGATTTTCTCACGCTGGTGCGCGCGAAGATGCAGCGGATGGGCATGGAGGACAGCTTCCTCTCGCGCGGTGTGAACGAGGGGTTCTCCGGTGGCGAGAAGAAGCGCAACGAGATCCTGCAGATGCTCGTGCTCGAGCCGCGTCTCGCGCTGCTGGATGAAACCGATTCGGGCCTGGACATCGATGCGCTGAAAGTGGTCGCCAACGGCGTCAACTCCCTGCGCAGCCCGGAACGCAGCGTCGTGCTGGTGACGCATTATCAGCGCCTGCTCGATCACATCGTGCCTGACTTCGTGCATGTATTGGCGCGAGGGCGCATCGTGCGCAGCGGGGATCGCTCGCTCGCACTCGAGCTCGAGCGGCGCGGCTACGACTGGGTCACGGGCCAGGCGGCCTGAGGCAATCCATGGGCAGCCCTTCCGGCATCCTCTCCCCCTCCGTGCTGGATCGCGTGCTGCGCGATTGGCGCGCCGTGGCTTCCCGCCTGCCCGCTGCCGCGTCGCGCGAACAGGCCGCCGCGCGACTCGGCGAGCTGGGCTGGCCGAGCCACCGCGACGAGCAGTGGCGCTACGCCAATCTGCGCGCCTTCGACCGCATC
>DATKMV010000098.1:0-6698 GCA_035541695.1 Steroidobacteraceae bacterium | reverse complement strand
GCGCGGAGCGACGGTCGCAGGGTTCAGAATCTGCCGCGCTGGAAGTCTTCGAACGCCTGCTCGAGCTCCTTCCGGGTATTCATCACGAACGGGCCGTACTTGGCCACCGGCTCCCGTAGCGGCCGACCCGCGACGAGAATTGCACGGGCGTCTTTCCCACCCGTACCCGCAGTGAGACCCTTGAGACGGATCTCGGGGCCTTCCGCGAGCACAGCGAGCTCGTGCGTGCGCAGAACACTTGCCTCGGGCGCCGCACCGACCTCCACCGAGCCCTCGAATGCATAGAGGAACGCCGCGTACTCCGTCGGCAGCGTGTGCCTGAATTCGGCCCCGGGCTCGAGGGCGATGTCGAGGTAGGTGGGATCGGTCGCCGGCTGCGAGATGGGGCCGGTCGTACCGTTGACTTTGCCCGCGATCACTTTCACCGCGACGCCGGGTGCGGGGGATGCGACCGGGATACGGTCAGGTCCGAACTCCTGGTATTTGGGAGCGGTCATCTTGTCGCGCCCGGGCAGATTGAGCCACAGCTGGAAGCCACGCATGCGGCCTTCCTGCTGCTCGGGCATCTCCGAGTGAATGAGGCCGCGTCCTGCCGTCATCCATTGCACGCTTCCGGGGACGAGCACTCCCTCATTGCCGTGGTTGTCACGGTGACGCATCCGGCCATCGAGCATGTAGGTCACGGTCTCGAAGCCACGATGTGGATGATCGGGGAACCCCGCCAGATAGTCTTCTGCGCGATCCGTGCCGAATTCATCGAGCATCAGGAAGGGATCGAGATCCGGCAGCTGGGGCTGGCCGATTACCCGCCGCAGCTTGACCCCGGCCCCATCTGAAGTCGGCAGTCCTTTCACCACCTGCCGCACGGTGCGGCTCGCTGTGCTGCTGTTGCTCATGAAAGATCCCTCGGTGCCAGAGTGAAGGACATGGGGTCGAAACCGACCTTCTCAACGTGCAGCGCTACGCGGCGAGCGCTACCGCGCGCCACGGCGATGATGACGCGCTTACTACCTGCCAGTCCCTCGGGGCCACTGTAGCGGAAGGTCTTGCCTGCCACCGCGATGCGGCCGCGTTGCGAGCCGCCTCGACCTCGTCCGATCTCGCGCGAGCGAGGCGCCCGAGAGGTGAGGTTAGGGGGCCGGGCGGCAAGGTCGCGGTAGGTGACGTAGAACCCTCACTGACTTTTTCCTCAAAATTCATCGACTTCCTGGCCGCGCGGATCCCCCTGGTGATCTGACTCAGCCGGCAAGTCGTGCGCCAAACGCGCGCAGCGCGCGCTCCCGGCAACGCTCCTCTCCGAGCAGCACGCATTTGGTGAGTGCGTCGGCGACCGCCGCGCTGGCGGCGCGCACTGCGGCGTAGTCGCGCACCGGGCGCGCATGTCCCAGACGCCGGTAGTAGCCACGATGCTCCGGCGGGCGCTGCAGGGATGAGGCAGTGACCTCGCTCACCGCGAGCGCCTCGTCCTCCAACACCACCGGCACGCAGTGTCCGTCAGCATATCGAAGGAGGATGCTGTCGCTGCGCCCATAGAGACGCAGATCGCCACCGGCGTTCACCAGAGCACTGGTGCAGCCTCCGGCGCGCAGCGTCTCTATGGCGCGGTCCACGGCGTATCCCTTGGCGATTCCGCCCAGATCGAGCGCCACCGGCACCCGGCACCGCGCCCACCTCGATCCGTCTTGCGGAGCGGAGAGGCTGATATCGGCGAACCGGCCGGGGCGAGACGGGAGGCAGGGATCGAACACGCCGCCGCTGACCTCGTGCAGCGATTGTGCAAGGGCCAGCAGCTCCCAGGTCATCGAGGCGATGGGAACCTCGGCTCCGGTCGCGGCGGAGTTGATGAGGGCGAGGTCGCTGCCCTCCCGGGAAGGGTGCAGGCGCTGCGCAATCTCCAGCACCGTCAGGTAGGCAGCCTCTATCGCTGCTGCAGCCGTCTGTGCGGTTGCCGCGGTCGCCTCGATCGAAACCCAGGCTCCCATGGCGGGGCGGAGTCGCTGCAGCCGGACCGGCATCGAAGCCATGGCCTGGACCTTCAGTGGAGCTTCAGAGTATTCTAAAGCAATTAAGAATCATTCGCATTTGAGACCATGGCCTGGATGGGACGTTGGACACCGGCGGGTATCGGGGCGCTGGCAGCACTCGGCTTCGGAGCGCCGGTTCAGGTCGTCGTTGCCACCGAGTATCTCTCCGTCGAAGGCGCGCAGAAGGCGCTCTTTCCACAGGCGGATCACTTCAGCGAG
This sequence comes from Steroidobacteraceae bacterium, assembly GCA_035541695.1. GTDB lineage: Bacteria > Pseudomonadota > Gammaproteobacteria > Steroidobacterales > Steroidobacteraceae > 13-2-20CM-66-19. The sequence continues at coordinate 4,455 of DATKMV010000098.1, read as the reverse complement.
CTCGTGCTCTCGCTGAGTCCTGCACAGCATGAGCGTGTCGCCGGTCTCGCCGGGCCGCAACCACCGCACCGCAGCCTGCGCGCATTTCGCGCGCTGCACGCCGATCAGCTGCTCGGATACGTCTTCATCGACGAGGTCATTGGCAAAGAGGACTTCATCACCTATGCGGTCGCGATCGATGCCAGCGGGCGGCTGAGCGCACCCGAGGTGCTCGCGTATCGCGAGAGTCACGGCGGGGAGATCCGCAGCTCTGCGTGGCGGCGGCAGTTTGCCGGCCGACAGGGGCTCGAGCAGTTGCGCGTGCAGACCGACATCAAGAACATCGCCGGTGCAACGCTCTCCTGTGAGCACGTGACCGAAGGGGTGCGCTGGCTTACGGCACTGTGGCAGGTCGCGTTGCAGGGCGCGACCGCGCCGGGATGACCGCTGTGGCACGCGCGGCCGCGTATCGGCGGGAGGTGAAGCGTTCCGCGCACAAGGCCGGGGAGAACTGGCGGACTTCCCCGCGCTCGACCGTCTCGCCGCCGCTGCGTAGGGCGGTGTATGCGGTGGGCATACTGCTGTGGGTCTCCGGAACGCTGTGGCTCGTCCTGCACCATGCTTTTCCGCAGCGGAGCACCTTCGGCCCGCTGCCGAATCCCTGGGAAGCGCCGCTCATGCGCCTGCATGGACTCATCGCAGTCTGTGGTGTGTTCCTCATCGGTTGGCTGAGCGCCGCTCACATCGCAGCGCGCTTGCCACAGGAGCGCAATCGCCGCTCCGGAGTTGCGCTCGGCAGCATCGCGTTCCTCCTGATCTTCAGCGGCTACGCGCTCTACTACACGACCGGAGGGATGCACGACGCCGCGGGTGTCCTGCACGAGGTGCTCGGCGTTCTCTCGCCGGCCGTGGCGTTGCTGCATTGGTGGCGCAACCGCTCGTCGAGGACGCACGCTGCGTGAACGACTACACTGTGGGGCGAGCTCCCCGCGGTGTCATCTCCGCCGTCAGCTCGAGCGTTGTGTTAGCAGGTGAGCGCATGCGACCCATGACACGGCGATGGTGCAGGCGAGCCGCATGGAGCTGCGCATTACTCATTCTCTGCGCGGCGACAGCTCTCGCGGCTGCGCAGGATGCCGACCCTCCCGGTCGTGCGGCGCGGTTGAGCGCTGCGGAAGGCGCGGTGTCGCTGCAGCCGGCGGGTGTGCAGGACTGGACCTCCGCTACGCCCAACCGCCCGCTCACCAGCGGCGATCGACTCTGGAGCGATGAGCGCTCGCGCGCAGAGCTCGACCTCGGCACCGCCACGGTGAGGCTCGGCAGTTACACGGGCTTCGCCTTTCTCGATCTCGATGATGGCAGCGTGCAGATGCAGCTCAGCGCCGGCACGCTCATCGTCAGTGTCCGCGACATCCTCAACGAGGAGCGCTACGAGATCGATACGCCCAACATTGCGCTGTCGCTGCAGCAACCGGGCGTGTATCGCGTGGAGGTGAACGATCAGGGCACCGCGACCGCCGTGGCGGTGAGCCAGGGTGCCGCGCAAGCCGCGGGCGGAGGCCAGACGGTAGCGATCGGCTCGCAGCAGCTCGTGACCTTCACCGGCCTCGACACCCTCGCGTGGCAGAGCGCGACACTCGGGGCACCGGATGACCTCGACGACTGGTCGGCGGAACGCGACCGCGAGGCGGCGCAATCGGCATCGATGGGCTACGTGGCGAGCGATGTACCGGGCACGCAGGACCTCGATGACAACGGCCAATGGCAGCAGACCCCTGAGTACGGCTACGTCTGGGTGCCGACGCTGGTCGCGGCGGACTGGGCACCATACCGCTACGGGCGCTGGGTGTGGATCACCCCCTGGGGCTGGACCTGGATCGATGACGCACGCTGGGGATATGCACCATTTCACTATGGCCGCTGGGTGATGTGGAACAACCACTGGAGCTGGGTGCCCGCTCCGCGCCACGGACATACCGTCCGGGTCGTATACGCGCCGGCGCTCGTCGCCTGGGTCGGCGCATCTCGCGCGCCTACCTCGGGTCTCGGCAGCAATGTCGCCTGGTTCCCTCTCGGGCCTCGGGAGATCTACACGCCCCCCTACCGTGCGGGCGCGGTGTACGTGCGTAACGTGAACGTCACCAACACCTCGGTGAAGCAGGTCTCGACCCCGAACGTCGCCCGTCAGGACAACAACACCTGGCAGCCGTATCTGAATCAGACACCGCTCGGTGTGACGGCGGTGCCGCGCAGCACCGTGGTGAGCGGGCAGCGCGTAGCCGGGCAGACGGTGGCGATCTCTGCCGTAGTGCTCGCGGCGGCGGCTGTGGCAACGACTCCCGTTCTCATGCCGACGCAACAAAGTGTACTCGGAACGGCGCCGCGCCCCCGCCTGGCCCGCCCTCCGGCATCCCTCATGCAGCGTACGCTCGTCGTTCGTACGGCGCCCCCGTCCGCACCCGTGCCGCTCGAGCGGCAACTCCCGGCCATCGCAGCCAACGGCGGGCAGCCGCCAACGCGCAGCGAGCTGGCGCAGTTGCAGCATGCCGCCGCTCTGACCCCGGTTCGCGTCGTGTCCAGCGGTGGAGCACTGCTCCATTTTCCCGCCGCAAGCGAGCCACCGCCCGGTCAAAGCCTGGCACAGCGGGAGAGGGCGCTTCAGCAGAGCGCGTTGCCTGCGGCTGCGCGTGCGAGGACGCCGCCGGGGCCTGCGGATGCGCTGCCGCGCCCAGCCGACTCCGACAGCTTCTATGCACCGGGGGAGTCGTTGAGCGCGCCTCCGCCCGTGCTGCGCACGGATCGGCCAGCCTCCGCACAACAACACCCGCCGCAGCCCTATCAGCGTGCCGGCGTCGCGGATGCTCCGGCGCCACCGATCGAGCGGGCTTCCATTCCGGTCTACCACCTCCCGCGGGCCGATGCGCCGCCCGCTCATCCGCTGCGCGCTGCGCATCCGCAACCCTCTGCGCCGGCGCCGCCCTCTGCCCACGCGCCGCCCTCTGCCCACGCGCCGCCCTCTGCCCAGGCGCCGCCCTCTGCCCAGGCGCAACAGACGTATCAGCTGCCATCGACCACTGCACCTCACGCCGCCGCACCTGGGCCGGTCAATCAATCGCCGGTCCCGGTGCCCACACGCGAGCAGGCGAGCAGGGAGCCGAGGGACTCGGCACCCCATGGCGACCGCGATTCGCGTGAGCGGGTGCTGCGCTAGGCGGGAATTCAAGTCGGTATGACTTAGTCGTCCTCGTACTGGAGCGCGTCGCGCTCGAGCTCGCGCACGAAGTCGCGAACTTCCTCCGGTGTGCAGATTTTTCCGTCGAGCAGCGCCTGCAACAGGCTCTCGAGATGCACCCGCAGTGCCACTGCGAGCACGGTAGGCGCATACCGCTCGAGTCCGCCGAGGAAATCGTTGAGCTCATCGAGACATTGCTCGACGGCTCCGTCGTTGCGTTCGGTATCGGCGAGCGACATGTGAGGGCTCCGCGCAATCTCTGACGCCGACCTTACACAAGTTTGTCCTGGCGCGCTGCAACGCTGCGCAGGGCACGCTGCGTTTCTGCACAAACACGTTGCCAATGTCGATTCCATTCGCGCGCGTGGTGCATAGACTGCCTCCGTCCCGCGCGCCTTCCAACATTCGCAGGAGTCATCGACATGAACAGCTTCACGCTCACCGCAGTCGGTAATCTGGCCCGCAACCCGGAGTTCCTGACCAAGAACGAGGTGGGTTACGCACGTTTCTGTCTGGTGGGCAACGACTACGCGGGCAAGGACGAAGGCGGTGCCGCTCGCGAGGTGACGACCAGTCTGTGGTTCGTTGCCTTCGGTGCGATGGGCGAAGCGCTGGCACGTAATGGGCGCAAGGGCGATCAGTTGATTCTGCAGGCCCGCGTGCGCGCCAACAACTGGACCGACAAGCAGGGCGAGAAGCAGTACGACCATTCGTTCGTGGTTGACAGCTTCCGTTTCGGCGCTCCGGGAAAGATCAAGCGGGAAGAGCTCGACCACCGGCGTGACGAAGATGGCGAGCACACGCCGGCGACGGTCGTGCATGGCGTGGGTGAGCCGTGAGCGGGAGAGCGAACATGCACGGGTATAGCAGGCACTACGTGCCGGCACACGGCCTGCGGGTCGCGGTGCTGCTGTGGGCGGCGCCCATCGCCGTCGCGCAGGCGCAGAATTCGCCGTTCATGACCGGCGCAACTGCGCTGCAGACGAATATTCTGGCCTGGCTGACTCCCATCGCCATCATCCTCGTGATGGTTCTCGGCGCCATGGCGATGGCCAATCGCATCTCGTGGGGATGGTGCATGGGAGCCATTCTGGGCATCGCGATTGCCTTCGGCGCTCCGCAGATTGTTGCCTGGGTGCGCGGGATGTTTGGTGTATGAATCGCAGGGTCACCCGGAATGCGGGGCTCATCGCAGACCCGCTGTTCGTCGGTGCCACGCGCCCGCCGATGCGCTGGGGCGTCAC
>DATKMV010000097.1:0-20849 GCA_035541695.1 Steroidobacteraceae bacterium | reverse complement strand
TGCGCTCTTACCGCACCGTTTCACCCTTGCCGGTCCCGTGAGGGACTTGGGCGGTCTGCTCTCTGTTGCACTTTCCGTGGGCTCGCGCCCCCCAGGCGTTACCTGGCACCCGATCCGCCGGAGCCCGGACTTTCCTCCACCGAAGCGAAGCTTCAGCAGCGGCTGCCCGGCCAACTCTCCATGCCGACGATACGGTGGTCCGGGGCCAAGTCAACCTTCAGCGGACTTGGCGGCGCGGCGGGATGCGCTGCCAGCTACCGTTTCGTCGCAGACGCATCCGGGTCCTCCCCGGGCTCGGCCGCGACGGCGCTCGCATGCCGAAGTCCGCGCGCGAGCCGATAGGCCTCAGCACGTGTCGTGCCCGCGATCTGCGCCACGACGGCGGCCACCCGGCCGGGAGCGAGCTCCTTCGACAGCACCTCGATGAGGCGACGTAACAGCGACTCGTCCACCGCGGCCGTGCCTGCCGCCGCCGCGCCGCGCACGACGAGCGTGATCTCGCCGCGGGCGAAGTTGGATTCACCCTGCGCGCGTGCGGCGAGCTCCGCCAGCGTCCCGCGATAGATCGTTTCGTGCGCCTTGGTGAGCTCGCGCGCGATCACGGCCTCGCGCTCGCCGCCGAGCACCGCGACCATGTCGGCGAGCGTCGCAGCGATACGATGCGGCGCTTCGAAGAACACCAGCGTGCGCGGCTCAGCGGCGAGCGCCGCCAGCGCTGCGCGCCGCTCATTGCCACGTGCGGAGAGAAAGCCCTCGAAGCAGAACCGGTCGGTCGGCAGTCCCGCGACCGCGAGCGCTGCGGTGATCGCAGAGGGTCCGGGAATGACGCTCACCTCGAACCCGGCGGCCGCCGCAGCCCGCACCAGCTCGTACCCCGGATCGGACAGCAGCGGGGTGCCGGCATCGCTCACGAGCGCCACCTGCTCGCCGGCGGCGAGCCGTGCCAGGAGCGCCGCCACGCGGCTCGACTCGTTGTGCTCGTGGAGAGACACCATCGACTTGGAAAGGCCGTTGGCTTTCAGCAGAGCCGCGGTGTGACGGGTATCCTCGGCCGCGATCACGTCGGCCGCGGCGAGCGCCTGCCGCGCGCGCTCACTCAGGTCGGCGAGATTGCCGATCGGGGTGGCGATCACCTGCAGCCGCCCTGTCATGCTCGCCACTATAATCGCGACCGATGTGCCACCGGTCCCTCATTCGCCTGCTGAGCGTGCTCCTCGCCGCCGCGGCGCTCGCGGGCTGCCCCAGCCTCAGCGAGCGAGCGGGGCCGCCGCCCTCGATCGACCGCGCACAGGAGCTCGAGCGCGCCGGCGACGCGGCTGGCGCGGGGCACATCTACGAGCAGCTCGCCGCGCAGAACAGCGGCACGGATCGCACCGGGCTGCTGCTGCAGGCGGCACACGCTTACCTCACCGCACAACGCAACGACGACGCAGCGCGGGTGCTCGGTCAGGCACAGGGCCCCTATGCCCCGCAGCAGGTGAGCGAGCAGGCGCTGCTCAATGCGCAGCTGGCGCTGGCGCGGGGCCAGCCGCAGGAGGCGCTGCGCCTGCTCAATGCCATCCCGCCGCCCGCGCCCACCGCGCAGGCGGCGCGATACCATGAGCTGCTGGCGGCCGCCACGGCGCAGGCCGCCAGCCACCGGGGAACTGCGCAGCCGCCGACGACCTCCGCCGCTCCGCACATCGCCTTGCTTCTGCCCATCACCGGCCGCACGGCAGCCGCTGCGGTGAGCGTGCGCGATGGGTTCATGACGGCGTACTACCAGCAGACTCCGGGCGAGCGGCCGCGGGTGCAGATCTACGATACCGGCGCACACAGCGTCGCCGCAGCACTCACCGCGGCGCTGAGCGCCGGTGCCGATTTCGTCGTCGGCCCGCTGACACGCGAGGAGGTCACCGCCGCCGCGGAATTTCCGGGACTGCGCGTGCCGGTGCTCGCCCTCAATTTTCTGCCGCCCGAGCGGCCGCCGCCCGCGCAGTTCTATCAATACGCGCTCTCGCCCGAGGATGAGGCACGCCTGGTGGCGCGACGCGTGCTCGAGGATCACCATCGTCATGGAGTAGCGATCGTACCGGCGGGCGAATGGGGCAGCCGCGTGCTGGCCGCGTTCCGCCAGGAGCTGCAGGCGGGCGGTGGCGATCTGTTCAACAGCGCGCAGATCGAGACGGCGCATACCGACTACTCCATGCCCATCACCGAAGTGCTGCGCATCAGCGACAGCGTCGCGCGCTATCACCGCCTCGAGTCGATCCTCGGCACCAAGCTGCAATTCGAGCCGCGCCGCCGCAACGACGTCGAGTTCATCTTCGCGCCCGCGTCCGCCAACCTCGAGCGGCTGCTGCGGCCGCAGCTGCGGTTCCATTTCGCCGGCGACATCCCGACTTACGCCACCTCCGATGCCTTCGAGCCCGATGCGCGCGCCAACGCGGACCTGGAAGGTCTGATGTTTCCCGACATGCCCTGGATGCTCGGCGGCGATCTGGCCGATGCGGTGCGCGCCGCCACCCGCGAGGCCTGGCCCACCGGCGGCCCGCACCGCGGGCGCCTGTTTGCCTTCGGCTTCGATGCCTTGCGCCTCACGCAGGCGCTGCGCCATGCGGGGGTGAGCGGCAACATCGGCGTCGCGGGTCTCACCGGCCGCCTGAGCCTCGATGCGCAGCGGCGCGTGCACCGCGAGCTCGGCTGGGCGCAGGTGCACGACGGCGAGGTGCGACTGCTGCCTGCCGACACTCCTAACTTATAACATCCAACAACGCGCACTGACCTGACGCATGGCCACGGGGCGGCAGCAGCGCGGGGCGCGGGCCGAGGAGCTGGCGGTGCAGTTCCTGCGGGCCGCGGGCTGTGAGATTCTGCAGCGCAACTACCGGCGGCGGCTCGGGGAGCTCGATATCGTGGCGCGCACCGACGAGGTGTTGGTCATCGCCGAGGTGCGCACCCGCAGCAGCAACGACTGGGGCGGGGCGGCAGCGAGCGTCGACCGCCGCAAGCGGCAGCGCATCACGCGCGCGGCGCAGCAGCTGCTGCAGCAGCGCTGCGAGCTCGCACACCTGCCGGTGCGATTCGACGTGCTCGTGGTGAAGGATCCGTACGGTCCCTCCCCGGCCATCGAGTGGATCCAGCACGCGTTCGAGTCCTGCTGAGGAGGGCGTGGGCTGCGGGAATTGCGCTCCGCTGCGCCCGCACAGGGCCCAGACTTCTGAAGCACTGTATAAGCTTCCTCGGGCAAGCCGCTGATTGCCCGAACGTAATCCGCGCGTCATCGCTGAGCGTACTGTTCATATCCACATAAGTCGTTGTGACTGCGACGAATTTCTCACTATTTCAATTGACATAGTTCGTCCGCGATTCCTATAGTGGCGACCAGTGGGAGAAAGTGGGGGGAAATGGGCGTAATGCCGCCCCGCCGGTCATGTTTCGCGGTGCAACAAAAATTACTCTGGACGACAAGGGCCGGATGGTCATGCCCACCCGCTACCGGGAGCAGATCAGCGAACTCGCCCAGGGGAAATTGGTCGTCACCGTCGACCGGGACCAGTGCCTTCTCATTTATCCCCTGCCCGAGTGGGAGCAGATCGAACGCAAGCTGATGAGCCTGCCGAGCCTGAACGCAACCGCGCGCCGGCTGCAGCGGCTGATGGTGGGCCATGCGACCGATCTGCCCCTCGACGGGCACGGCAGGGTGCTGCTCCCGGCAGAGCTGCGGGAGTTCGCCAAGCTTGGGCGTCACGGAATGCTCATCGGTCAGGGAAATCGCTTCGAGCTGTGGGACGAGATGCGCTGGAACGAGCGGCGCGATGCGTGGCTCGCGAGCGCCGAGACCCCGACTGACCTGCCTTCCGAGCTCGAGTCGCTGTCGCTGTAAAAGGGTTCGCACACAGGTAGTTGGGCCGAGGCCCGTGGCAAGAGCACTCAAGGAGGCGGGGGCACGCCGCTTCGATCGTGGTTGAGCACACTCCGGTGCTCGCCACCGAGGCACTCGCCGGTCTCGCCCTGGAAGCGGGCGGTTACTATGTCGATGCGACATTCGGGCGCGGCGGTCACACGGCACTCATTCTCCAGGCACTGGGGCCCGAAGGGCGCGTGCTCGCGCTCGACCGGGATCCGCAGGCCATTGCGGCCGGCCGCGCCCGCTTTGCCCACGAAGTGCGGCTTACGCTCGTCCACGCGTCGTTTGCCGATCTCGCCGCGCTCGTGCCGGAACACGCGCAGCACCACCCTTGCCGTGGCGTGCTCTTCGACCTTGGTGTTTCATCGCCGCAGCTCGATGACCCGCGCCGCGGCTTCAGCTTCCGCGCTGACGGGCCGCTCGATATGCGCATGGACCCGACGCTTGGTGCGCCTGTGTCGGCCTGGCTGGCGCGGGCGGGCGTCGACGAGATACGCCAGGTGATCGCGACCTTCGGGGAGGAGCGCTTCGCGCGGCGCGTGGCCGAGGCCATCGTCGCGCGCCGGAGCCAGGGGCCGCTCGAGAGCACCGCGGAGCTCGCGGCCCTCATTGCCCGGGCGGTTCGCACCCGCGAGCCCGGCAAGCACCCGGCGACCCGCACCTTCCAGGCACTGCGCATGTTCATCAACGATGAGCTCGGTCAGCTCGAGCGCGGTCTCACCGCCGCCGTGCAGGCATTGGCGCCGGGGGGGCGCCTGGCCGTGATCAGCTTTCACTCGCTCGAGGATCGGGCCGTCAAGCGCTTCATGCAACGCGAGTCGCAGGTGAACCCCGCGCTGGGCAAGCTGCCCGTGATCCCGGCCGAGGCACGCCCGCGATTGAAGCTCATCGGCCGCAAGCAGCGCCCGTCCGCGGAGGAGGTCGCGCGCAACCCGCGCTCCCGCAGTGCGCTGCTGCGCGTCGCGGAGCGCCTGCCGTGAGCCGCCGCATGCTGGCCCTCGCGCTGCCGTTCCTGTGGATCGCTACGCTCGGCTCGGCCGCAGGCGCCATCTGGTGCAAGCACCGCGCCCGGCAGCTTTTCGTGCAGCTCGAGGCGCTCGACGCGCGCCGCGACAACCTGGAAATCGAGTGGGGTCAGCTGCAGCTCGAGCAGAGCGCCTGGTCGACGCACGCCTTCGTCGAGCGCGTCGCGACCGCCCGGCTGCACATGGCCATGCCGCCCCCGAAAGAGATCGAGATCATCGCCCCATGAAGCCGCGCAGCGCACGTGATCGCGCGCCGGCCTCCTTCCGCTGGCGCGCGGCTTTCCTGGTGGGACTCCTGGCGGTCTGCGCCCTCGGGCTCCTGTGGCGCGCCATCAACCTGCAGCTCGTCGATCACGGGTTCCTCGCACGCCAGGGAGATGCCCGCTTCTCGCGGGTGCTGGAGATCGCGGCCCACCGGGGCACCATTACCGACCGATACGGCGAGCCTCTCGCGGTCAGCACCCCGGTGGACTCGATCTGGGTGAATCCGTCCCAGCTCGCGCTCGCGACCGAGCAGATCCCGCGGCTCGCCGCGGCACTGAAGCTCGACCGCGTGGAGCTCGCGCGCCGCGTCACCAGCAATCTCGACCGCGAATTCCTCTACGTCGCGCGCCATCGCCAGCCGGCCGAAGCCGAGCAGATCAAGGCGCTCGGCATACCGGGCGTCTACACCTCGCGCGAGTACCGCCGTTATTACCCGGCGGGCGAGGTCACCGGGCACCTGCTCGGCTTCACCAACATCGACGATGCCGGCCAGGAAGGCCTGGAGCTCGCCTTCGATCACTGGCTCGCCGGGGAAAATGGCGCGAAGCGCGTCATTCAGGATCGTTACGGGCGCATCGTGCAGGACGTCGAGAGCATTCGTCCGGCGCGCGAAGGCCGTGACCTCGTGCTGTCGATCGACCTGCGCATCCAGTACCTCGCCTACCGCGAGCTGAAGGCGGCAATCCGCGACCAGCAGGCGCGCGCGGGCTCGATCGTGGTGCTCGACATCGCCAATGGCGAGGTGCTCGCCATGGTGAACCAGCCGGCGTACAACCCGAACGACCGCGACCAGATCGAGCCGGCGACCTATCGCAATCGTGCGGCCACCGACATCTTCGAGCCCGGCTCTTCCATGAAGCCCTTCTTCGTGGCGGCCGGCCTCGCCGCCGGCAAGTACGACCACCGCAGCATCATCGACACCGCGCCCGGCTACTTCAAAGTCGGCGTGAAGATCTTCGAGGACGAGCACAATCTCGGTGCGATCGACATCGCCACCGTGCTCGCCAAGAGCTCGAACGTCGGCATGGCGCACATCGCGCTGTCGCTCCCCCCGCAGCAGATCTGGACGACGCTCAACCGGCTCGGCTTCGGCATGGTCACGACGAGTGGCTACCCCGGGGAGTCCGCAGGGCTCCTGCCCCCCTACGCGCAGTGGCGGCCCATCGGGATCGTCACCATGTCGCACGGGTACGGTCTCTCGGTGACGCCCCTCCAGCTCGCCCATGCCTACGCCACCATCGGCGCTTACGGGGTGGCGCGCCCGGTGTCCTTCCTGCGCGTGGAGGGGGAGTCACCCGGCGAGCGGGCGCTCGGTGAGCCGGTATGCCGCGAGCTTCTGTCGATGCTCGAGTCGGTCGTGACGGCCGAGGGGACCGGCAAGCTCGCGGCGATACCGGGGTACCGCGTCTCGGGAAAGACCGGAACCGCCTGGAAGGCCACCGCCGGAGGCTACTCCACCGATCGCTTCATGGCGGTGTTTGCAGGCGTCGCCCCGGCGAGCGCACCGCGACTGGCAGCGGCGGTGGTGATCGATGAGCCCCGCGCCGGGCAGCACCGGGGAGGAGAGGTGGCGGCGCCCGTGTTCTCGAAGATCGTCGGCGGCTCTCTGCGACTCCTGGCCGTGACACCCGATCAGCCGGTGAACGCACCCGAGCAGCTGCCGGCAGGACCTGCGCTCGGCAACGTGCGCACGGCGGCCCTGCGATGAGCACGACGCTCCAGGGCTACCGCGCAGCGCCCCGGCCGCTCGGGGAGCTCGTGGCCGGCTGGGCCAGGGTGCCCGAGGCGCCTGCGAGGCTCATGGTGAGCGACATCACTCTCGACAGCCGCGCTGCGAGCCCCGGCGCGCTCTTCCTCGCCGCACGCGGCCGCACCCATCATGGGCTCGCCTTCGCTCCGGAGGCCGTGGCGCGCGGCGCGTGCGCCGTGCTCTACGAGCCCGCGGATGACACGGCGATGCCGACGCTTCCAGCGCAGGTGTTCAGCGCGCCGCTGCCCGAGCTCACGGCGCGCGCCGGGCTCATCGCCGACCGCTTCTTCGGTGCGCCCTCGGAGCGCCTGACGGTCGCCGGCATCACCGGCACCAACGGCAAGACCACCTGCGCCTGGCTCCTCGCCCAGGCCCTGCAGCGCTGCGGACGCGAGTGTGGCTACATGGGCACGCTCGGGGTGGGCCTGCCGCCGCAGTTGAGTCCGCTGCCGCACACGACTCCCGATGCGGTCATGGTGCACCGTCAGCTCGCCGCTCTCGCCGCGGCCGGAGCTTCCTGCCTCAGCATGGAGGTGTCTTCGCACGCCCTCGACCAGGGACGGGTGAACGGTGTGCGCTTCCGCACCGCCGCCTTCACCAATCTGACGCGCGATCACCTCGACTATCACGGCACCATGGAGCATTACGGCGCGGCGAAGGCGCGGCTTTTCAGCTGGCCGGGGCTCAGCAGCCGGGTGATCAACTTCGACGATCCCTTCGGCGCCGCTCTCGCGCGCGCGGCATCCCCGGCGGGACTCATCCTCACGACGCGCGCCGCGGCGGACCGCGTGGCATTGCCACAGGGCGCACAGTACGTGCGCGCCACGCGTGTGCAGGCGGAGTCGACCGGCCTCACCATCGAAGTGGAGTCGAGCTGGGGCGCGGTCGAGCTCGCGGTGAACCTCGTGGGCGAGTTCAACGTGGAGAACGCTCTCACGGTGCTCGCGGTGCTCCTCGCCTGGAGCGTTCCGCTGCGCGAGGCGGCGCGGGCGCTCGGCAAGGTGCACGCGGCGCGCGGCCGCATGGAGATGTTCGGCGGCCGTGGCAGGAGCCCGCTCGCCATCGTCGATTACGCGCACACTCCCGATGCACTCGCGAACGCGCTGCGCGCCGCGCGACTGCACTGCCGCGGCCAGCTGCGCGTGGTGTTCGGCTGCGGTGGGGATCGCGATGCCGGCAAGCGTCCGCTCATGGGGCGGATCGCCGCGGAGCTCGCCGACGATATCGTGCTCACCGACGACAACCCCCGCAGTGAAGCGCCGCAGCGCATCGTCGCCGACATCGTGGCCGGCATCGGCGCCACGGCGCCGCTCACGATCGAGCACGATCGCGCGCTCGCCATCCGCGTCGCGCTGCAGCGCTCGGCGCCGGACGATGTGGTGCTCATCGCGGGCAAGGGCCACGAGGACTACCAGGTCACCGGCCAGGAGCGGCGGCCGTTTCGCGACCAGGCGATCGTCGCCGATGAGCTCGCGGGGCTGCTGTCATGAGCTTCGGCCGCACACTCGGCGCATTTGCCCGGGCCTGCGGCGGACGCCTGCGGGGCGCCGATGGCCCCTACACCGACGTGGTGAGCGACTCGCGCACGCTGCAGGCGGGGCAGCTCTTCGTCGCGCTCGAGGGACCGAACTTCAACGGGCGCGACTTCCTGCCCGCAGCGCTGAGCGCCGGTGCTGCCGGTGCGGTGGTGGACGCGGCGCAGACGGTTGCGCTTCCGCAGATCGTCGTCGAGGACACCCAGGCCGCTCTCGTCCGTGCCGCGCGCAGCTGGCGCGCCGCCTTCGCGGGGCCCCTCATCGGGGTCGCCGGCAGCAACGGCAAGACGACCGCGAAGGAGATGCTGGCTGCAATCCTCGCCGGGGCCGGCCCGGTGCTCGCGACGCGCGGCAACCTCAACAACCACATCGGCGTGCCGCTCACGCTGCTGCGCCTCACGAGCGCGCACCGTTTTGCCGTCATCGAGATGGGTGCCAACCATCCGGGCGAGGTGGCGGCGCTCGTGGAGCTGGCACGTCCGACCATCGGGCTCATCACCAATGCGGGCGCCGAGCACCTCGAGGGGTTCGGCACTCTCGAGGGTGTGGCGCGCGCCGAGGGCGAGATGGTGGCGGGACTCGCTGCGGCGGGAACCGCGGTCATCAACGCGGACGATGAGTTCGCCGCGCTGTGGCGCGGCCTCACGCGGGCGCGCATCGTCACCTTCGGCGTGCGTGAGCGCGCGGACTTTCGCGCGAGTGAGCTGCGCACCGAGCTCGAAGCGGCCGGCTTTCGTACCCGGTTCCGCCTCGATTCCCCGGCCGGCAGCACGGCCATCGAGCTCGCGCTCGGCGGTGCGCACAATGTCGCGAATGCGCTCGCGGCCGCCGCGGCGGCGGCCACTGCCGGGGCGACGCTTGCACAGATCGCTGCGGGTCTCGCCGCCATGCGCGCCGTACCCGGGCGGCTCCAGGTGAAGCGGGCGCACAACGGCGCCTGGCTGATCGATGATTCGTACAACGCGAACCCGAGCTCGATGCGCGCGGCGATCGAGGTGCTCGGCTCGCTCGGCGGCCGCCGCTGGCTCGCGCTCGGTGACATGGCGGAGCTCGGCGCATTCGCATCCGAGGCGCACGCGGAGATCGGTGAGCTCGCCCGCGCCGCGGGCATCGAACGGCTGTACGCCACCGGCGAGCTCATGCAGCGCGCGGTGGACAGCTTCGGAGCCGGAGCGCAGTGGTTGCCGAGCACGGACGCGCTCGGCGAGGCGCTCACGCGCGCGCTCGGCACCGCCGGGCCGGAGGTGCGGATCCTCATCAAGGGCTCTCGCTTCAATCGCCTGGAGCGCATCGTCAGCGCGCTCAGCGGCGGCGCACCGCTCGGCGGGCACTGAAGTGCTGTACTGGGTCACACAGCAGTTCGCCGGCCATGTCACGGGCCTGCACGTCTTTTCCTACCTGACGTTCCGCGCGATCCTCGCCACCGCCTCGGCGCTCGGCCTCTCGCTCGTGGTCGGTCCCTCGATGATCGACCGGCTCTCGCGTTACCAGATCGGCCAGGTGGTGCGCGATGACGGTCCTGTCACCCATCTGCCGAAGGCCGGCACTCCCACCATGGGCGGCGCGCTCATCCTCGTCACGACGCTCGTCAGCACGCTGCTGTGGGCGGACCTCGCCAATCGTCTCGTGTGGACGGTGCTTGCGGTCACCTTCGCCTTCGGCTTCATCGGCTTCTACGATGACTATCTGAAGCTCGTGGTACGCAACCCCAGGGGCCTCCGGCCGCGGTGGAAGTACCTGTGGCAGTCGGTCGCCGGGCTCGCGACCGCGGCGACGCTCTATTACACGGCGACCGATCAGGCGCAGACGACGCTGTTCCTGCCCTTCGTCAAGACCTTCCACGAGCCGCTCACGGCCTTCGCCTTCATCGCCATCGCCTATCTGATGATCGTCGGCATGAGCAATGCGGTGAACCTCACCGACGGGCTCGACGGACTCGCGATCATGCCCGCGGCGCTGGTGGCCTCCGCGCTCGGCATCTTCGCGTACGCGAGCGGCAATGCCGTCTACGCGCACTACCTGCAGATCCCCGACATCCGCGGCGCGGGAGAGCTGCTCATCTTCTGCGCCTCGCTCGCGGGGGCGGGGCTCGGCTTCCTGTGGTTCAACTCCTATCCGGCGCAGGTCTTCATGGGCGATGTCGGAGCGCTCGCCATCGGCGCGGCCATCGGGGTGCTCGCCGTGATCGTGCGCCAGGAGCTGGTAGCGCTCGTGATGGGCGGCGTCTTCGTGCTCGAGACCGCCTCCGTCATCCTGCAGGTCGCCTCCTTCAAGCTCACCGGCAGACGCGTCTTCAAGATGGCGCCGATACATCATCACTTCGAGCTCAAGGGGTGGGCGGAGCCGAAGGTGATCGTGCGCTTCTGGATCATCTCGCTGCTGCTGGTGCTGGCGGGCCTTGCGACCTTGAAGCTGCGATGAGCGCCACCATCGACAACGCACCTTACGCGGTGATCGCCGGCCTCGGCGCCACCGGCCTCTCCTGCCTGCGCTACCTGCGCTCGAGCGGCTGGCGGCTCGCGGTGACCGACACGCGCACGGCGCCGCCGCAGCTCGCGGCGCTCGCCTCGCTCGATGCCACCATCCCGGTGCGTCTCGGTGGCCTCGACCCGGCGCTGCTCGAAGGGGCGGTGTGCGTGGTCGTCTCACCCGGGCTGCCTCTCACTGGGCCGTTCTTCGATGAGGCGCAGCGCCGCGGACTCGCCATCGTCGGGGACATCGAGCTCTTCGCACGTGCAGCGCGTGCGCCCGTCGTCGGCGTCACGGGCACCAACGGCAAGAGCACCGTCACGACACTCCTCGCGCGCATGGCGGAGCGCGCGGGACTGCGGGTACGGGCCGGCGGCAACCTCGGGCCGCCCGCGCTCGATCTGCTCGAGCCGGGCGCGGAGCTCTACGTGCTCGAGCTCTCGAGCTACCAGCTCGAGACCACCCGCTCACTGCACTGCCGGGCGGCGACGGTGCTCAACGTGAGCGCCGATCACCTCGACCGCTACCCCTCGCTCGCGAGCTATGCGGACGCGAAGGCGCGCATCTTCACCCGCTGCGACACCGCGGTGATCAACCTCGATGATCCGCTGGTCGTCGCCATGCCACGGAGCGCGCGCAGCACGCTCTCCTTCTCGCTGCGGGCGAGTGTCGGAGCGACCTACGCGCTCGCGCTGCAGGGAACGCAGTGGTGGCTGGTGCGCGGCGCGGCGCCGCTGCTGCGCGTGAGCGAGCTGCGCATCCGCGGCGTGCACAACGCCGCCAATGCGCTCGCCGCGCTCGCGCTCGGCGAAGCGCTGGCACTGCCGCTGCCGGCCATGCTCGATGAGCTGCGCACTTTCGCGGGCCTGCCGCACCGCTCGCAGTGGATCGCCGACGTACACGGCGTCGCATACATCGACGACTCCAAGGGCACGAACGTCGGCGCAACGCTCGCCGCGGTCGCCGGCATGCCCGGTCCCGTCGTGCTCATCGCCGGGGGTGACGGCAAGAACCAGGATTTCGCGCCGCTCGCGCGCGCGTTTCGCGGCAAGGTACGGCACGTCATCCTGATCGGCCGCGACGCGCCGCGCATTGCCGCGGCTCTCGAGGGGGTGTGCAGCTTCGAGCGCTGCGCCACGCTGCCACAGGCGGTTGCGGCCGCAGCGCGCGCCGCGCGGCCCGGCGATACGGTGCTCCTCTCGCCCGCGTGCGCGAGCTTCGACATGTTCCGGGACTACGCCCATCGCGGCGCAGTCTTTGCCGAGGCCGTGCAGGGGCTCGCGGCATGAGCGGCGCCGGGCTCATCGGACTGGACCGCAGCGGCGCGCGCGGCTCCGCGGTGCACCTCGACCCGGTGACGCTCGGCCTCATCGCCGCGATCGTGCTGCTCGGGCTCATCATGGTCACCTCCGCCTCGGTGTCGATCGCCAGCCAGGACTCGGGGCAGCCGTTCTATTACCTCGAGCGGCAGCTGCTGCTCACGCTGATCGGGGTCGGCTGCGCCGCAGTGCTGTTTGCCATTCCGAGTACGCTCCTCGAGAAGGCGGCGATGCCGCTGCTCGCCGTCGCGATCGTTCTGCTGCTCCTCGTGCTCGTGCCGGGGCTCGGTCATGCCGTGAACGGCAGCCGCCGCTGGCTGCGGCTCTCCGGTGCCAACTTTCAGGTGTCCGAGCTCGCGCGCGTGCTGGTGCTCATCTACCTCGCGAGTTACGCGGTGCGGCGGGAGGAGCAGCTGCGCGAGTCGCTCGCGGGACTCGTGAAGCCACTCGCGCTGCTCTGCTGCGTGGGGGCGCTGCTCCTCGCGGAACCGGACTTCGGCGCCGCGACCGTGGTGTTCGCGACGGGCTTCGGGCTGCTGTTCCTCGCCGGTGCGCGGGTGCGCTACGTGCTGGCGATGACCGCGATCGCGGCGAGCGCCTTCGCGGTGATCGCGGTGAGCTCGAACTATCGCGTGCGGCGGCTCACCGCGTTCCTCAATCCGTGGGCCGACCCCTTCAACAGCGGCTTCCAGCTCACGCAGTCGCTGATCGCCATCGGCCGTGGCCAATGGCTCGGCGTCGGCCTCGGCGATTCGGTGCAAAAGCTCTTCTACCTGCCCGAGGCGCACACCGATTTCCTGTTCGCGGTTCTGGCGGAGGAGCTCGGGCTCGCCGGCGTGCTGCTCACGCTCGGGCTCTTCCTGGCGCTCGTCTGGCGCAGCTTCCACATCGCACGGCTCGCGGCGGACGCGGGGCTGAAATTCCCGTCCTACCTCGCGGCCGGCTTCGGCCTGTGGGTCGGCATCCAGGCGTTCATCAACATCGGTGTCAACATGGGCGTGCTGCCGACCAAGGGGCTGACGCTGCCGTTGATGAGCTACGGCCGCTCGAGCCTGATCGTGGCGCTCGCCTGGACGGGACTGCTGCTGCGTGTGTACCACGAGGCAAGCGTCACGCAGCGTGGCTCGGCCACCGTACGGAGCGCGGCATGAGCGCCGCCCGTCCCGTTCTCATCATGGCGGGCGGCACCGGGGGACACGTGTTCCCGGCGCTCGCGCTCGCGCGGCTGCTGCGGGCGCAGTCGCTCGAGGTCGTCTGGCTCGGCACCGAGCGCGGACTCGAGTCGCGCGTCATACCCGCCGAAGGCATCCCGATCGAGCACCTGTCGGTCTCGGGGTTGCGGGGCAAGGGCATGCTGAGCTGGCTCGCAGCGCCGTTTCGTCTCACGCGCGCGCTCTGGCAGGCGCTCGGGGTGATGCGCCGCTACCGCCCGCTCGTGGTGGTCGGCCTCGGCGGGTTCGTCACCGGACCGGGCGGCGTCGCAGCCTGGCTCGCGCGGCGACCGCTCGTCATTCACGAGCAGAACGCCATCGCCGGACTCACCAACCGCCTGCTCGCACATCTCGCCCGTCGGGTCCTCGAGGCCTTTCCCGACAGCTTCGGCCGCGAGGTGCACGCCTCCGTGATCGGCAACCCGGTGCGCGCGGACATCAGCGCGCTGCCGCCGCCCGCGGCGCGCTTCGCCGGCCGCTCGGGGCCGGTGCGGCTGCTCGTCATCGGCGGCAGCCAGGGAGCGGCGCGGCTCAATGCCGTGGTGCCCTTCGCGCTCAAGCGCCTCGCCGGGGTCCTCGCCTTCGACGTGCGCCACCAGGCCGGCGAGCGCTGGCTCGAGGCGGGGCGCACGAGCTATGCGCAGGCGGGGGTGCGTGCCGACGTGCGGCCCTTCATCGAGGACATGAGCGAGGCGTACGGCTGGGCCGACCTCGTGATCTGCCGCGCCGGAGCCCTGACCGTGTCGGAGCTCGCCGTGGCGGGCGTCGCCGCCATCCTGGTGCCCTTTCCGCACGCGGTCGATGATCATCAGACACGTAACGCACAGTACCTCGTGCGCGAGAGCGCCGCGGTGCTGATCCCCGACCGGGAGCTCACGGCCGAGCGCCTCGCCGCAGAGCTCGAGCGCTTGTGCGCGGGTCGCGGCAAGCTCCTCGCAATGGCCGAGCGGGCACGGCTCCTCGCCCGGCCGCGCGCCGCCGAGGAGCTGGCCGCCTGCTGTATTTCCCTCGCACGGAGTGCCGCATGAGCGCCGCGCGGCGCAACCTGCCGCAGGGGCCGGCCACCGAGCGGCGGCTCGTGCCGGAGCGGCGCGACCGCATGCGCCGCATCAACACCATTCACTTCGTCGGCATCGGCGGCAGCGGCATGAGCGGGATCGCCGCGGTGCTGCTCAACCTCGGTTACCGCGTACAGGGCTCGGACGCGCGCGACAGCGCCGTTACGCAGTGGCTGGCGAGCCTCGGTGCGAGGATCAGCATCGGCCACGCCGCAGCGCACGTCGCCGGCGCCGATGTGGTCGTGGTCTCGGGGGCGGTGCCACGCGACAACCCCGAGGTCGCCGCAGCGCTCGCCGGACGCATCCCGGTGGTGTCGCGTGCGGAGATGCTCGCAGAGCTGATGCGCTTCCGCTACTCGATCGCGGTCGCCGGCACCCACGGCAAGACCACCACGACGAGCCTGCTCGCCAGCATCCTGTCCGAGGGCGGCGAGGATCCGACCTATGTGATCGGCGGGCGGTTGAAGAGCGTCGCGAGCAACGCGCGGCTCGGGGCGGGACGCTATCTCGTCGCGGAGGCGGACGAGAGCGATGCCTCCTTCACCCACCTGCAGCCGCTCATCGCGATCGTCACCAACATCGACAACGATCATCTCGCGACCCATGGCGGGGATTTCGGGCTCCTCAAGCAGAGCTTCGTCGATTTCCTGCACAACCTGCCGTTCTACGGCCTGGCGGTGCTGTGCGCCGACGATGAGCACCTGCGCAGCATCGTGCAGGAGATCGGCCGCCCGACGCTCTCCTATGGCCTGAGCGTCGGCGCCGACGTGCGCGCGACGCGCATCACGCCGCAGGGACTGAAGACCCGCTTCGAGGTGAGCCGCAGCGGCGCAGCGCCGCTCGAGGTGACCCTCAACCTGCCGGGCCTCCACAACGTGCGCAACGCGCTCGCCGCGATCGCGGTCGCGACCGAGCTCGACATCGAGGACCGCGCGATGCTGCGCGCGCTCGAGAGCTTTCAGGGGGTCGACCGGCGGCTGCAGCACATTGGCGACGTCGCGACCGGGGCCGGCCGCCTCACCATCATCGATGACTACGGCCACCATCCGACCGAGATCAGCGCGACCCTCGAGGCGGTGCGGCAGGGCTATCCGGGACGGCGCGTACTGCTCGCGTTTCAGCCGCACCGTTACACGCGCACGCTGGCCCTCATCGATGACTTTGCCCGCGCGCTCTCGGCGGCGGACGTGCTCTGCGTCACCGAGGTCTACGCCGCGGGCGAGGCTCCGATCCCCGGCGCTGACGGCCGCGCCATCTGCCGTGCGGTGCGCAGCCTCGGTGTGCGCGAGCCGGTGTTCATCGAGCGCGTCGAGGATCTCGCGAGCGTGCTCAAGGACCTGATCCGCGACGGCGACGTCATCATCGCCATGGGCGCGGGCAACATCAGCGCGGTGGCGCACGCGCTCCCCGGTGCGCTCGCGCGCCTGCTGCCCGCCGCGGAGGCGCCATGAGCGTCGCGCTCGCTCCGCAATATGCGACGCGCGTGCGGCGTGATGAGCCCCTCAGCCGGCACACCTCCTGGCACGTGGGAGGGCCGGCGGAGGTGTTCTTCAACCCGCGCGATCGCGAGGACCTCGCCGCTTTTCTGCGTGCCGCGCCGGCCGATGTGCCGATCCAGTGGATCGGTCTCGGCAGCAATCTGCTGGTGCGCGATGGGGGCGTGCCCGGCATCGTGATCAGCACCCACGGCACGCTCGATACGCTCGAGCGGCTCTCCGAGACCGTGGTGCTCGGGGAGGCCGGTGTCGCCTGCGCGCGCATCGCACGCCAGTGCCTCAAGTGGGGCCTCGGTCCCGCGGGGTTCTTTGCCGGCATCCCCGGCACCCTCGGTGGCGCGCTCGCGATGAACGCCGGCGCGTTTGGCGGGGAGACCTGGGCGCACGTGCGCACGGTCGAGACCATCGACCGCCGCGGCCGCATCCACCGCCGCGAGCGCGCGGAGTACCGTGTCGGCTATCGCGAGGTGATCGCACCGGCTGCCGATGAGTGGTTCCTCGCCGCGGAGCTCGTGTTCGAGCGCCGTCCCGGCGATCACGCGGGCGAGGTGCAGAAGCTCCTCGCGCAGCGCAAGTCCTCGCAGCCGATCGGGGAGTGGAGCTGCGGCTCGGTCTTCACGAACCCTCCGGGGGACCACGCCGCGCGCCTCATCGAGGCGGCGGGCCTGAAGGGCTTCCGCATCGGCGATGCCTCGGTCTCGGAGAAACACGCCAACTTCATCATCAATCACGGCCGGGCGAGCGCCGGGGATCTCGAGCGGCTCATCGGGCACGTGCGCGACACGGTCGAGCGCGTGCACGGCGTGGCGCTGCACCCGGAAGTGCGCATCGTGGGAGTGCCTTAGCCATGCGCCTCAGCTACCGACCCGAGCAACTGCGGCGCGTGACCGATCCAGGCGCTTTCGGGCGCGTAGCGGTGCTCTGCGGAGGCAACTCCAGCGAGCGCGAGATCTCGCTCCTCTCGGGCAACGCCGTGCTCGCGGCGCTGCGCTCACGCGGGGTCGACGCCCACGCCTTCGATCCGCGCGAGCTGCCGCTCTCGGACCTCATCACCGCGCGCTTCGAGCGTGTGTGGATCGCGCTGCACGGCCCGGGCGGTGAGGACGGGACGCTCCAGGGTGCGCTCGAGTACCTCGGCGTGCCCTATACCGGCAGCGGCGTGCTGGGCTCGGCCATCGGCATGGACAAGCTGCGCACCAAGCGCCTGGCAGGAGCAAGCGGGGTGCCGACCGCGGATTTCGTGATCCTGAAGGGAGCGGCGGATTTCGAGCTCGCGCTCGAGCGGCTGAAGCTGCCGCTCATCGTCAAGCCCGCGACGCAGGGCTCGAGTGTCGGCATGAGCAAGGTCGAGCGTGCCGAGGATCTCGCGGGCGCGTTCGCCGCGGCAGCGAAGCTCGAGGCACTCGTGTTCGCCGAGCCCTGGCTACCCGGGAAGGAGTACACGGTGGGCATCCTCCAGGGCGAGGCGCTCCCTGCGATCCGCATCGAGACCCCGCGCACCTTCTACGACTACGAGGCCAAGTACTTCCGCGATGACACGCGTTACTTCTGCCCGGCGGGCCTGCCCGAGAGTGCCGAGGCGCACCTCAGGAGCCTCGCGCTCGCGGCCTTCGATGCCGCGGGAGCCTGCGGCTGGGGACGCGCCGATTTCATGATGGATGCGGCCGGGCGGCCGCTGCTGCTCGAGATCAACACCATCCCGGGCATGACGAGCCACAGCCTCGTGCCGATGGCGGCCGCGGCGGTCGGCATCGACTTTCCCGAGCTCGCCTGGCGCGTGCTCGAGACGAGCTTCACACGCGTGCCGACGCAGCCCGCGCCGGCGCGGCCATGACGGGGGCATTGCGACACCGATGATCGGCCGACCGAAAAACCGCAGAAAGACCAAGGAAGCCCGCTGGCGTCTGCCGGCCATCAACTGGCGCGCGCTCGGCCTCCTGCTCGGCTTGCCGGCGCTCATCGTCACCACCGCGCTGGCCGCGCTCTGGGTCCTCGATCAGCCGATCGAGACCGTGTCGGTCGCCGGGCGCTTCCAGCGCGTCGCGCCCGGGGACGTCGAGCGTGTGGTCAAGGCGCAGGTGCACGGCGCGGGGCTCCTCTCGGTGGATCTCGCAGCGGTGCGCCGAGCCATTCATACGCTCCCGTGGGTGGACGCCGTGAGCGTGCAGCGCGCCTGGCCGCGCGGGCTCGACGTGCTCGTCATCGAGCAGAGCGCTGCCGCCCGCTGGGGCGAGACCGGCCTCATCAACACGCGCGGCCAGCTCTTCGACTCGGACCAGCGGCACATCCCGCCCGAGCTCGCGCGGCTCGAAGGTCCACCGGGCAAGGAGTCCCTCGTCGCGCAGCGCTACCTCGCCGCCGAAGGGCGCCTGCTGCAGGCGGGCCTGCGGCTCACGGCCATGCGGCTCGATGCCCGCGGCGCCTGGGAGATCGATCTCGCCAACGGCGTCACGGTGCGGCTCGGGCGGCGGCAGGTCGATGAGCGCTTCGAGAGATTCATGAGCACCGCGCTGAAGCTCGTCACGCAGCGCGGCGAGGACATCGCTTACGTGGATATGCGGTACACGAACGGTTTCGCCATCGGCTGGCGCGGCAACGCCGCCCGTGGAACGGGGAAGGACGGCGGTCACGATGCTTAAGCGCGCAGAACGCAATCTCATCGTCGGCCTCGACATCGGCACCTCCAAGGTGGTGGCGCTGGTGGGCGAGGTCGGGCTCGATGGCTCGATCGAGCTGCTCGGGCTCGGCTCGCAGCCCTCGCGCGGCCTGAAGAAGGGCGTGGTGGTGAACATCGAGTCCACCGTGCAGTCGATCCAGCGCGCGGTGGAGGAAGCCGAGCTCATGGCCGGCTGCGAGATCCACTCGGTGTTCGCCGGTATCGCCGGCAGCCACGTGCGCAGCCTGAACTCCCACGGCGTGGTCGGGGTGCGCGACAAGGAGGTGAGCGCCGGCGACGTCGAGCACGTGATCGACGCCGCCAAGGCCGTGGCGATTCCCGCGGACCAGAAGATCCTGCACGTGCTGCCGCAGGAGTTCATCGTCGACGGCCAGGAGGGCATCCGCGATCCGGTCGGCATGTCCGGGGTGCGCCTCGAGGCCAAGGTGCACATCGTCACCGGCGCGGATTCCGCCGCGCAGAACATCGAGAAATGCATTCAGCGCTGCGGGCTCGCGGTCGATGACGTGGTGCTCGAGCAGCTCGCCTCGAGCTTCGCGGTGCTCACCGAGGATGAGAAGGAGCTCGGCGTGTGTCTCGTCGACATCGGCGGCGGCACCACCGATCTCGCCGTGTTCGCGAACGGCGCCATCCGCCACACCGCGGTGATACCGATAGCCGGCGACCAGGTCACCAACGACATCGCCGTCTCGATGCGCACGCCGACGCAGTACGCCGAGGACATCAAGATCCGCTACGCCTGCGCGCTCTCGCAGCTCGCGAATCCCGACGAGAGCATCGAGGTGCCGAGCGTCGGCGAGCGCCCCGCGCGGCGTCTCGCGCGGCAGACGCTCGCCGAGATCGTCGAGCCGCGTTACGAGGAGCTGTTCGGACTCGTGCGTGAGGAGCTGCGGCGCAGCGGCTTCGAGGAGGTGATCGCGGCGGGCATCGTGCTCACCGGCGGCAGCGCCAAGATGGAAGGCGCCATCGAGCTCGCCGAAGAGGTGTTTCACGTGCCGGTGCGCCTCGGCATCCCGCAGAGCGTGCAGGGGCTCTCGGACGTGGTGCGCAACCCGATCTTTTCCACCGGCGTGGGGCTGCTGCTCTACGCGCGCGACAACGCCCTGCCGGCGCGGCGCGGCGGGTCACTCGGGAACGCCAAGACGGTGCTCGACCGCATGCGTTCCTGGTTCCAGGGAAACTTTTGAAGCTGACAGAGCAAGCAAGAGCGACGACTCAACCAACCACTGTATTCGTGTAGAGGAGCGACAACATGTTTGAACTGATGGATGCATACAGCCAGAGCGCGATCATCAAGGTGATCGGCGTGGGGGGCGGCGGCGGCAACGCGGTGGCGCACATGGTCACTGCGGGGATCGACGGCGTGGAGTTCATGTGCATCAACACCGACAGCCAGGCACTGAAGCACGCCAAGGTCAAGACGGCGCTGCAGATCGGCTGCAACATCACCAAGGGACTCGGAGCGGGGGCCGATCCCGAGGTGGGACGCCAGGCGGCGATGGAGGACCGTGACCGCATCGTCGAGCTGATCGAGGGCTGCGACATGCTGTTCATCACCGCCGGCATGGGCGGGGGCACCGGCACCGGCGCGGCGCCGGTCGTGGCGCAGGTCGCCAAGGAGATGGGCATCCTCACCGTCGCGGTGGTCACCAAGCCCTTCGAGATGGAGGGTGGCAAGCGCTCGCTGGTCGCGGACCACGGCATCGCCGAGCTCGGCAAGTACTGTGACTCGCTGATCACCATCCCCAATCAGAAGCTGCTGACGGTGCTCGGGCCGACGACCACGCTCCTCGATGCCTTCAAATCCGCCAACCAGGTGCTGCAGGGCGCCGTGCAGGGCATCGCCGAGCTCATCACCCGCCCCGGTCTCATCAACGTCGATTTCGCCGACGTGCGCACCGTGATGGCCGAGACGGGCATGGCGATGATGGGCTCGGGCGCGGCGAGCGGCGAAGGCCGGGCGCGCGAGGCCGCCGAGGCTGCCGTCTCCTCACCGCTCCTCGAGGACATCAACCTCGCCGGAGCGCACGGCATCCTGGTTAACGTCACGGCCGGCATGGACCTGTCGATCGGCGAGTTCCAGGAGGTTGGAAACATTGTGAAACAGTTCGCCTCCGAGGACGCGACCGTGGTCGTGGGAACGGTCATCGATCCGG
>DATKMV010000096.1:0-93168 GCA_035541695.1 Steroidobacteraceae bacterium | reverse complement strand
CGCGGCGCCGATGACGATTTCCTGCGCCACGACGAGCCCCGTCGCGAGCGTGAGGTCGAACGGGCGCGCCGGCGGCAGCATCGGCCCGAGCACGACGGTGATCGTGACGGCCAGCGCGAGGCGCACGCGCTTCGGCACGAGGCGCGCACCGAAGATCGGCGCCACCATCATCACGCCGGCCACGCGGAAGAACGGCCAGGCCGTGAAGCCGAGCTCACGGATCAGGACGTCTTGCAGCATTGCGAGCGAGATGTTCACGGTCAACCTATGAGCTGCGGAATGCTCTTGATCAGGGATTCGGAGTAGCCGATCAGCACCTTCAGCATCCAGCCGCCGCCGACGTAGAGCGCCACGGCGAGCACGATCAGCTTCGGGATGAAGGACAGCGTGACTTCATTGATCTGCGTGGCCGCCTGGAACACGCCGATCAAAAGACCGGCGGCGAGGGCCGCGAGCAGCATCGGTGCCGCGAGCATCGCCGTCACGACGAGCGCCTGCTGGCCGATGATGATGACTTGTTCGGGTGTCATGGATTACCTCAGGCCAGGAAGCTCGACGCGAGCGTTCCGACGAGCAGCGACCAGCCGTCCACGAGCACGAACAACATGATCTTGAACGGGAGCGAGATCAGCATCGGCGAGAGCATCATCATGCCCATCGACATGAGCACGCTCGCCACCACCAGATCGATGATCACGAAGGGGATGTAGAGCAGAAAGCCGATGAGGAACGCCGTCTTGAGCTCGCTCGTGAGGAAGGCCGGCGCCAGCAGCGACAGCGGCACCTCCTCGGGAGTCTGGAAGCCCGAGCCGCCGGAGATGCGCACGAAGGTGGCGATGTCGCTCTCGCGCGTCTGTGCCAGCATGAATTTCTTGAGCGGGGTGACTGCGCGCTCGAGCGCGACGCCGGCCTCGATGCTGCCGGCGGAGTAGGGCTGCACCGCCACCTCGTTGATGCGGGTGACGACCGGGGTCATGACGAAGAAGGTGAGAAACAGCGCGAGCCCGAGCAGCACCTGGTTGGGCGGCGTCTGGCCTGCTCCCAGCGCCTGCCGCAGGATGCCGAGCACGATGACGATGCGCGTGAAGGCGGTCATGGTGAGCAGCAGCGCCGGCAGCACCGTGAGCGCCGTCATCAGCGCAAGCAGCTGCAGACTCAGGCTGTAGCTCTGGGAGCCGCCGGCGACCGTGTGCACCGTGAGCGCCGGCAGTCCGGGCTCGGCGCCCGCGGCCGAGGGCAGGAGCAGCGCCGCGGCAAGGAGCAGCGGCAGTGCCGTGCGCCTCATACGCCGAGACTCCGACGCAGGAGCGCCGCAAAGGACGGGCCCGCAGGGACGCTCTCGACCGGCGTGGGCTCGCACGGCTCCGCCAGCAGATACAGATGACTCACGCGGCCCGGCGCGACACCGAGGAGCAGCTGCGAGCGCCCGACGCGCAGCAGCACGGCGCGCTCTTTCTGGCCGAGCGCGACCTGATCGAGCACCTCGAGCGGGCGCGTGCCGCGGCGCTCGCCGCCGCGTGCACGGCGCACGAGGCGCGCGAGCAGCAGCACCACCGCGAGCACGAGCAGCAGCGCCAGGATCACGTGCGCGAGCTCGCCGATGCCTGTGGCAGCGGCGGCGGGCACGGCGTGTGGGGCCGCGAACATGCTCACTTCAGCTTGCGCAGCCGCTCGGCGGGACTCACCACATCGGTGAGCCGTATGCCGAATTTGTCGTTGACCACGACCACCTCGCCGTGCGCGATGAGCGTGCCGTTCACGAGCACATCGAGCGGCTCGCCCGCGGCGCGGTCGAGCTCGACCACCGAGCCCTGGTTGAGCTTGAGGAGATTGCGGATGGGGATGCGCGTGCGGCCGACTTCCATCGACAGCATCACCGGCACATCGAGGATCACCTCGAGGTTGACGTCGCGCGGCGCCGGCGCGCCGTCGTCCGTCACCTCATCGAATTCCGCAACCTGGGCGAGTTCGGCAGGAGAGTTCATGGGAACCTCAGACTTTCGCGTTCGCTGTATCGGGGGGCAGGGTGCTCGCCGGGCCGAGCCGCTCTTCGATCTTCACCGCCTGCAGTCCATGCGAGAGGCCGAAGCTGCCGCGGAACAGCGGCACCTCATCGGCACACAGGGTGACCTTGCCGGTGAAATCGCAGGGCAGGATGTCATCGGGCTTGAGGTTGAGAAGCGCGGCGAGCGTGAGCGCGGTCGAGCCGAGCACCGTACGCAGCTCCACCTCCGCCGCCTCGATCTCATCGCGCAGGCTCTGGCTCCAGCGCGGATCCTTCTCCGGCCGGGCGGCGGCGAGCCCCGCATCCAGCAGCGGCCGCAGCGGCTCGACCATGGACCAGGGCAGTGTCACGTGCAGGTTGCCGCCACCGCCTGCGAGCTCGATGTGGCAGCCGCTCACGATGACGAGCTCGGTCGGGGCGTCGATGGCGGCGAGCTGCGGGTCGATCTCGGACTGCAGGAACTCGAGCTCGATGGCGGTGACCGGCGCCCACGCTTCGCGCAGATCCGCGAACACGTTGCGCAGCATCATGTGGATGATGCGCTGCTCGGCGGCGGTGAACTCGCGGCCGTCGACGAAGGAGTTGCGGCCGTTACCGCCGAAGAAATGGTCGACGATGGTGAACACCAGCAGCGGCTCGAGCATCACGAGCCCGACACCGCGCAGCGGCGTGACCTTGACGAGGTTCAGGCTGGAGGGCGACTTGAGCGATGCCAGGTACTCGGCGAGCGTCAGTGTCTGCACCGGCAGCACGCTGATGTCGGCCGAGCGGCGCAGGAGGTTATAGAGACTCGCGCGGGTGGCGCGCACGAAACGCTCGTTGATGAGATCGAGTGCCGGGGAGCGTGTATCCACGGTGCGCCGCGGCACGCTGAAATCCCACGGCACGATCTCGGCGGCCGTGAAGGCCGGGTGCATGCTGACCTCGGCGCCGCCGACACGGCTGATGAGAGCGTCGACCTCGGCGGGGTCGAGGATTCTGTCTGCGCTCATGCGGCGGCCTACTGCATCACGAAGCTGGTGAAGTACACCGCTTCGAGCCGCTCGGGGTGGCCGCCGGCGTTGGCGAGCACCTTGCGCACGCTGTCGAGCGCCTGCGCGCGCAGCAGCTGCTTGCCTTCGCGGGTGGCGATCACCTGATACTGCTGGTTGGCGAACAGCAGCAGCAGCTCGTTGCGCACCACCGGGTCGTTGCTCTTCAGGAGCTCGATCGTCTGGGCGTCGTGCGACATGAGCTGCACGGTGATCTGCAGGAACCGCACCAGCTGGTCGGACTCGAAGTTCACGACGAAGGGCGGATCGAGCGCCAGGTACAGGGCCGGAGTGGCGGGGTGCTCGCTCGGGGCTTTCGGCGCGTGCGCCGTCCACCACCAGGCACCGATGCCGCCGGCGAGGAGCACGAAGAAGGCCGCGATGAGCAGCACGGGCTTGCCCCTCGAGCGCGTGGCCAGTAACTCTTGAGCCGCGAGGGCGGCATTCTGCTCGGTCATCCAACACTCCTCACGCCGGCGCGGCGGCCCGCGCCCGGAGGCTCTGTTGCAACGGCCGTGCCAGCTGCGCGCGCCGGCGGGAGCGATGGGAAACGACGGAAAGTTGACGGCCGCGCAGTCGGCGCCGGTCTTCGCTTACGCGTAAGTGTCGATGAGTCCGCGCCGCCCGGGTGCGACTGAGATGGAAGTCGCATTCGTGTCGGCGGCGGCAGGGTCCGCAGCGGGTCCCGCGGCTGCGCTCGCGGGATAACGCGCCTCGCCCGGCGGATCGCGTGAGACGCCCGCATCGCTCAATGCGAGTCCGGAGGCCGAGAGCAGCTCACGCAGCTGCGGCAGTGCCTGCTCGATGGCGGCCCGGGTTTCCGGCTGCGCGGCATTGAACCAGACACTCACACTGTTGTCCCTCAGCGCCAGCCGCACTTCCAGGGGTCCGAGCCGCTCGGGCTCGAGACGCAGCGAGGCCGTGGAGAGTGCGCGGCCCGCCATCCACGTGAGGTGTGCGCTCAATTCCCGTGCCCAGCCCGCAGCGCCGACCGGCGTATGGACCGCCAGGGTGGGCACCGCGTGAGCAGGCCCCGGTTGCGAAAGGTCGGCGGTGCCGGGTGCGGTGGCGGCGGCAACGGTGGCGAGCTCGGTGACGGCGCTCGTGGAGTCGCCGAGATGCGCCGAAGCGGTATTGGCGCTGGCCGGTTCGCCTGGAGTGAGGTGGGCGTTTGGAGTCAGGTTGATGTTTGGAGTCAGATTGGTGTCTGGAGTCGGCGAAGGAGCTTGCGCCGGCAGTGATGCGAGGAGGGGACTCGCCGCGGACCTCGGGGAGCCGGCCGATGACTGTGGATCGGCGGACACGGCGCCGCTCGCCGGACCCTCGGCACCGAGTGGGCTCGTCGGGCGATCGACAGTCACGAGGGCCTGCGGGGAGAGTTCATCCGTGGCACGTGCGCTGAGTGCTGCGTTCTCGCCCTCACTCGTGCTGCCCGCATCGCCCGTGTTGGCGAGCAGCACTGGCGGTTGCACCGCGGGCTCGCCGGTGGACGGCGCAGGCGTCGCCGCTTTGCCCTTCACGCGCGGCGGCGCAGCGGCTGCCGTCGAGCGTGCCGCGGTGGGCCTCTGGGCCGGCAGCTGGTGCGCTGGCAGCTGCGTGGCTGGGAGCTGCGTGCCTGGGAGCAGCGTGCCCGGGAGCTGCGCGGCTGGGAGCTGCGCGGGCGAGGCGCTGGCTGCAGGTGGCGACCGCGCGGAATCGTGGTTCGATGAGACCGGTGGTGCGGAAACCGTTGGCGGCCAGGTCGCACCGCTGCTGCCGGCGCCGTTGCCTCGGGCAGGCAGTCTCGAGCCCGCGCTGGCTGTCGTCGAGGGCTTCGCGGCCGTGACGGGGGACGCTGGCGGTGCGGCGGAGTTAACGGCCATGGGACTTTCCTTTCGAAGCCCAGGATCGCTGGGCGTGGGCATCCGCCGTTGCCTGCGCGGACTTCTCGGTGTGGCGACGATCGGCGAGCACGCGGCGATCGACGATGCGGTTGACGGCGACGCTGCGCCGCGCGGCGCTGCGCCACTTGCGCAGCTCCTCCGCGTGCTGCGCGCGGGCCCGCTCGACGAGCTTCTGCTGCTCCTCGAGCGCAAGCGCGATGCGGGCGAGAAATGCCTGGTAGGTGCGCACCTCGTCCGCGGTCATGCCGTGACGCGCACGCTGATCGAAGTCGCGCAGGTACATGGCACGATAGTGCTCGAGCTCGGCGAGCCTGGCTTCGCTCTCGCCCGCCTGGCGCTCGCTGTCGGCGAGCGCCCTGGCGTGCAGCTGCTCGCGTCGATCGAAGAACTGCTGTGCGCTCTTGAGGATTCGGGACGCGGCCATGGTCAGCTCCCGGGAAAGAGGGCGGCGAGTGCAGCCAGGCTCGCCCGCAGGTCCACCCGCTCGTGCATGTCCTGCTGCAGGAACTGCTGCAGCTGTGGCCACGCGGCAATCGCCGCGTCTAGGCGCGGATCGCTGCCGCGCTGATAGGCGCCGAGCTGGATGAGCTCGCTGCTCTGCTCGTAGGTGCTCAGCGCGTGCCGGAACCGGCGCGCCAGCTCGATCTGTGAGGGCGTCGCGATCTCGTGCATGGCGCGGCTGATCGAGGCGGTGACGTCGATGGCCGGGTACCGCCCGGTCTCGGCGATCGCCCGCGAGAGCACGATGTGGCCATCGAGAATTGCGCGCGCGGCGTCGGCGACCGGATCCTCGAGGGCATCGCCCTCGGTGAGCACGGTGTAGAAAGCGGTGATCGAGCCGCCACCCGCCGGACCATTGCCCGCCCGCTCGACCAGCTGCGGCAGCCGCGCGAACACCGAGGGCGGATAGCCGCGGGTCGCCGGCGCCTCGCCGATCGCGAGGCCGATCTCCCGCTGCGCCTGGGCGACGCGGGTGAGGGAATCCATGAGGAGGAGCACGTTCAGGCCGCGATCACGAAAGTACTCGGCCACGGCAGTCGCGACCCAGGCGCCGTGCAGGCGCATGAGCGGTGAGTTATCGGCGGGCGCGGCGACCACCACGGCACGCGCACGGCTTTTTCTGTCGAGGATGCGCTCGACGAACTCCTGCACCTCGCGGCCACGCTCTCCGATGAGACCGACGACGATGACATCCGCGCTCGTGTAGCGCGCCATCATGCCGAGCAGCACGCTCTTGCCGACACCGCTGCCGGCGAAGAGCCCGATGCGCTGGCCGCGGCCGATGCTGAGCAGCGCGTTGATCGAGCGGATGCCGACATCGAGCGGCTCGCTGATGAGCGCGCGCCTGAGGGGGTTGATCGGTTGCCCGGTGAGCCGCACGCGCTCGCTGCAGTCGGGCTCGCCCAGGCCATCGAGCGGACGTGCCGCGCCGTCAATGATGCGCCCGAGTAGTGCCTCGCCGACAGCAATGGTGCCGGCGCCCGCGCGGGCGCTGACGCGGGCGCGCGGCCCGAGGCCGTGACTGTCGCCGGTCGGCATGAGGAAGAGCCGCTCGCCCTCGAAACCGACCACCTCGGCCTCGATGCGCGCGCCGTTCGCGCTCTCGAGCTGGCACTGATCGCCGATCGCGGCGGGACACCCGAGCGCTTCCAGGGTGAGTCCGACCACACGCGTCAGCACGCCCTGCACCTTCACCGGCGGCGCGCGCTCGACGCGTGTCGCCAGGCGCTCGAGGCGCTGTGCCCAGAGCGGCACGTGCTGCGGCGGGCTCGATGAGGTCACGGCGAGCCTGCGGCATCCACGGGCGCGGCGGCTCCGTCGGACAATCGCCCGGTGGCGCGCTCATCGCCGAGCGCCTGGACGATGAGCGCATTGACGCGGCTCTCGAAGCGGGCGTCCACGAGCGAGGACTCACTCTGCACGAGAAGTCCGCCGCGCGTCAGCGTTGGATCCTCCACCAGCTGCCAGGCGCGCGACTCGGACTCGCCGGCGAGACGCTCCTCGAGCACCTTCGCGTCGGCGGGGTGGAGGTGCACGCGCACCGCGCGTGCACCGAGCGGCAACTCCTTGAGGCACTCGCGCAGCAGCGCGATGAGCTGCCCCGGCTCGGTACGCAGCGCGCGCCGCGCAAGCTGCGAGCCGATGGCGGTCGCGAGGCGCAGCAGCGCCTGCTCGACCTCCGCATCGAGCGCCCGCAGCGGCTGCGCGAGCTGCCGCAGCAGGGCATCGAGACTCCGGATGCGCCCATCGAGCTCGGCCAGGCGCTGGCTGTACTCGCGCTGCGCCCGCTCGAGGCCGGCGGCGTATCCGGCCGCCTGGGCCTGGTCGGCTCCGCTCGCCGCAGCGGACTGACCCGCGGCGCGCGCTTCGCGCCGGCGCGGCAGCACCGCATCGCCGACGGTCGGCGGTGACCAGCGCTCGATCGTGCGCGGGTCCGCGGCCGTCCGCTCAGACATACTCCTCTCCCTTGCCGGCGAGCGCGATGGTTCCCGCCTCGGCGAGCTTGCGGGCGCTCTGCAGAATGCTCTTCTGCGCCGCCTCGACCTCGCTCAGCCGCACCGGGCCCTTGGCGGCGAGATCGTCCTTGAGGAGCTCGGCGGCGCGCTGCGACATGTTCTTGAAGATCTTCTCCTTGAGCGGCTCATCCGCTCCCTTGAGCGCGATGAGCAGCTGGTCCCCCGGCACCTGGCGCAGCAGCTCCTGCATGCTGCGGTCATCGAGCGCGGCAAGATCCTCGAACACGAACACCAGGTCCTGGATGAGGGTGGCGAGGGACTCGTCGGACTTGCCGATCTCCTCGAGGATGGCGCTCTCGATGCCCGTCTCGAGCGCATTGAGGATGCCGGCCGCGGCCTTGGCCCCGCCGAGCGCGGAGGTGTTGGCCGCGGACTTGCCGCTGCACTGCTTCTCGATGATGTCATCGAGCTCGGAGAGCGCGCTCGGCTGCACGCCATCGAGCGTCGCGATGCGTACCACGACGTCGGCGCGGATGGCCGCGGGCAGGAGCGCCAGCACCTCCGCCGCCTGATCCGGCTCGAGGTAAGCGAGCACGATTGCGATCATCTGCGGGTGCTCGGCGCGCAGCAGCTCCGCCACCGCGCGTGCGTCCATCCACTTGAGCGCCTCGAGCCCCTTGGTGGAGCGTGAAAGGCTGATACGGTCGATGATGCCGGCGGCCTTGTCCTCGCCGAGCGCGTGCACCAGCGCCTTGCGCACGAACTCATCCGCGCCGACGCCGACGGAGGTCTGCGACTCGACCCGTTGGGTGAAATCCTGCAGCACCTGCTCGACATGCGTGCGCGAGACGTTCGCCATGCGCGCCATGGCGACGCCGATCCGCTGCACGTCCTTCGCGCCGAGGTGCCGCAGGATCTGCGCGGCTTCCTGCTCACCGAGAGTGAGGAGCAGGATCGCCGCGCGCTCGGTACCACTCGGCCCACCGGCCGCCACGGGCGCGGCGGGCGGCGCGGCCGCGGCCGGCGGTGCGCCTTTCGCGGGCTCAGCCATCCTGATCGACCCAGCCGCGCACGACCTGCGCGACGCGCTTCGGATCGGAGCTCACCAGTGCACGCGCCTGCGTCAGCTGCTGAGCGGGATCGAGCAGCGGCCCCGCGGCTGCGGGCGGCGCCGGCAAGAGCGTCGCGCCGACGCCGGCGGGCAGTGCAGCGGTGGCGGCGCTGCGCGGAAGCGAGAGGAGATTCCGTACCAGCGGCCGCAGCACCGCGAGCACCAGCACGATGAGGATGAGCGCGCCGCAGCCGATGCGCAGCAGGTCGCGAAACAGGGGCCGCTCCCAGATCGCCGGCGCCTGCAGATCCCCGCCGGCCACGGGAGACTCGGCGGCAAAGGCGGCCGTGACCACGCTCACCGTGTCGCCGCGTGTCTGATCGTAGCCGACCGCGTCCTTCACGAGCTGCGTGATGTGCTCGAGCTGCGGTGCCGAGAGCGCCGCAGTCTCGCGCTTGCCGGCCTTGTCGGTGCTCTGCGCCTCATCGAGGAGCACCGCCACCGTGAGGCGCTTCAGCTTGCCGGCGGGCTCGCGGGTATAGGCCAGGGTGCGGTCGATCTCGTAGTTGCGCGTGCTCTCACGCGTCGTGCTCTCCGGGTTGGCTGGGGCAGCCGCAGCCGCAGCCGCCGCGGCGCTGGCATTGGGCGCGGTGCCGGCCTTGGCAGCCGCCGGCGCTGTGCTTGGCGGGGGCGGCGCTGCGACGCCGGCGGCGGGCGGCTGGTTGGAGAGTGCGCCGGGCACGCCCTGCGCCATCGCGCCATCGCGGCTCGTCTGCTCGGAGGTCTGCTCGCTGCGCACGATCTGACTACCGGGCTTGTACTGCTCGCGTGCCTCCTCGCTGACGGCCATGTCGAGTGTGGCGACGACCTGCGCGCGGACGTGCCCGGCGCCGACGAGCGGCGTGAGCAGTGCCTCGATACGCTGCCGGTAGTCGTCCTCGAGGCGGTGCACCATGTCGAACTGCTCCTCGCGGAGTGAGAACTCGTCATGGCCCGGCGGCTGTGAGAGCAGCCGGCCCTGTTGATCGACCACGGTGACCTGGCTCGCCTCGAGCTCGGGAATGCTGGAGGCGACGAGATTGATGATGGCCTGCACCTGCTGCTGCTCGAGGCGCTGGCCCGCCTTCAGCTGCACGAACACCGAGGCACTCGCTGCGCGATGCTCGCGCACGAAGGCCGACGGGCGCGGCAGCGCGATGTGAACGCGCGCCCCCTCGACGGGGCGGAGGTTGGCGATGGTGCGCGCGAGCTCGGTCTCGAGCGCGTGCTGATAGCGGGCAGTCTCGACGAACTGGCTGACGCCGAACCCCGGATCCTTGTCCAGCATCGCAAAGCCGCCACCGCCCTGGGGCAGGCCCTGCCCGGCGAGCTTGAGGCGCGCATCCGCGAGGCGGTCGGCGGGCACTTCGATGGCATTCGAGCCCGGCTGCACGCGGTAGCGGATCTGGGCGGCATCGAGCGCCTGCGCGATCTGCGCCTGATCCTCGCCCGAGAGGTTGGCGTACAGCAGGCTGTAGGAAGGGCCGTGCGACCAGAGCGCGACGGACAGGCCCACCGCCACCGCGGCTGCGATGCCGAGCAGCAGCAGCAGCGGTTTGACCGCCGCAGCGAGCGTGTTAGCGAGATTCGGGGCTGCGAGTTCGTTCGCCATGTGTCAGGTCGCCCCTCACAGAGGCATGTTCATGATTTCCTGGTAGGCGGTCACCAGGCGATTGCGCACCTCGGTGAGCGCACGGAAGGACACGGAAGCTTTCTGCAGCTCGAGCATCACATCGGGCAGCTCCACTCCCTGCGTGCCGCGCGTGAACGCATCGGCGAGTGCGCTGGCGCGCTGCTGGGACTGGTTGACGGAATCGACACCCTGCTGCAGCAGCCGCGCGAACTCGCTCACGCCGCCTGCGCCCGGCGGCGGTGCCGGGCTCTGCGGCCGCAGCTGCGCCGACAGCGAGCGGATCTGCTGCAGGACCGCCTCGATCTGCATCTGGCTCATGGAGGTACCTCGACACCGGCCTCGCGCAGCCGCGCGAGCTTGTAGCGGAGGGTGCGCGTGCTGATGCCGAGCGTCTCGGCGGCCGCCGCACGGCTGCGACCGTTGCGCAGTGCCTCGAGAATCACCTGGCGCTCGTGCTCACCGACCGAGCCCGCGAGCGAGGGCGCTGCGGCGGGCGCCGGCTGCTCCGCCTCGCCGAGCGACTCGAACTGGATGTGCTCGGGCCGGATCACGGGCCCCGAGAGCAGAATCAGTGCCCGCTGCAGCAGGTTGTCGAGCTCGCGCACGTTGCCCGGCCACGGATAAGTGAGGAGCAGCTGCGCGGCTTCGGCACTCAGTGCCGGCACCGGGTCGCCGGGGCGGCAGCGCGCGTTGAGCAGCTGCATGGCGAGCGGCAGGATGTCCGCGGTCCGGGCGCGCAGCGGCTGCAGCGTGAGCGGAAACACGTTGAGCCGATAGTAGAGGTCCTCGCGCAGGCGCCCCGCCGCGACCTCCTCGCGCAGCCGGCGGTTGGTGGTCGCGATGACGCGCACATCGAGCGCGAGCGATTCGCGCCCGCCGAGGCGCTCGACCTCGCGCTCCTGCAGCACGCGCAGCAGCTTGGCCTGCAGTGGCAGCGGCATCTCCGTGATCTCATCGAGCAGCAGCGTGCCGCGCTGCGCCTGCTCGAACTTGCCGGCGTGCGTCGCGTGCGCACCGGTGAAGGCGCCGCGCTCGTAGCCGAAGAGGATCGCCTCGAGCATGGATTCGGGGAGCGCCGCGCAGTTGACCGCGACGAAGGCGCGCGCGGCGCGCGGTGACTGGCGGTGTATGAAGCGGGCCAGCACCTCCTTGCCGGTGCCTGACTCGCCGATGAGGAGCACGGTGCAATCGCTCGCGGCGACGCGCTGCGCGAGCTCGAGCGTGCGGCGCGAGGCCTCCGCCATCGCGACGGGCTCGACCGCCACGCGCTCAGCGCCGATCGGATCTGGAGCGGACTCGGCCTCGCTCATCAATGCCTCCCGCGCCGCCTGCGGGCGCGCGTGAGGCGATTGCTGCAAGAGCCGTGCCTGGGCGGGTTCGGAGAGAAAGCGTGCGGCAGTTCACGCTGCGCCGGGGCGGCGCACGTCCGGTGTCAATCTTTCGTCAGGTCCTGCGCGCTGAGGAGACCGAGCTTACGGAGCCGTTCGACGAGCGTCGTGCGACGGAGATTCAGGAGGCGTGCGGCCTGCGCCACTACGCCCTCGGTGCGCTCGAGGGCCTGTTCGATGAGCGTGCGCTCGATCGTGGCGAGGTGGGCACGCAGGTCGAGACCTTCGCTCGGGAGCGAAGCCAGTGACACCACCTCGGCGAGAGGCGCCGGCTCGGGATCCTGCGGCTCGCTCACGCCTTCCTCGAGAACCCGCAGTACCTCGCGCGCGCTCAAGACCTCGATGTCGGGCTCGGGCGTGGCGTCCTCGCCCTGGCGGTAGCGCGGCGGCAGATCGCCGACATCGACCGTGCGGCCGCCGCACAGGATCGACAGCCGCTCGATCAGATTGCTGAGCTCGCGCACGTTGCCGGCCCAGCTGTGACGGCAGAGCGCAGCGAGCGCGCGTGCCGAGAGCTGCACGCGCGGGCGGCCTTCCGCCACATTCTGCTCGATGAATTCCGCGGCGAGACGCGGCAGGTCCTCGAGGCGCGCCCGCAATGGCGGCATCTCGATGGGAAATACGTTGAGGCGATGATAGAGATCCTCGCGGAACGCACCGCGGCCGATCGCCTCCTCGAGATCGCGGTGGGTCGCAGCGATGATCCGCACCCGTGAGCGGATCGGCACGTGACTGCCCACTCGCTCGAACACGCGCTCCTGCAGGACGCGCAGCAGCTTCACCTGCATCGAGGGGCTCATGTCGCCGATCTCATCGAGAAACAGCGTGCCGCCCTCGGCGATCTCGAAGCGGCCCTTGCGCGCGGTGATGGCGCCGGTGAAGGCGCCTTTCTCGTGACCGAAGAGCTCGGACTCGAGCAGCTCCGCCGGAATCGCACCGCAGTTGAGCGCCACGAACGGCCGGCCGCGGCGCGGACTCAGATCGTGGATCGCGCGCGCGGCGACCTCCTTGCCGGTGCCGGACTCCCCGAGCACGAGCACGGTGGAATCGTGCGCCGCGACCTGGCGGATCAGGTCGCCGACACGGTGGATGAGCGGAGAATCGCCGCTCGGCAGTCGGGCGGTGCGGGTGGCGGAGTCGCTCCCGGGTGCCGTGCCGGGAGGGCACTCGAGGCAGCGGGCTTCCGCCTCGGCACTCACCTGTTCGCTCCGCTCATGGATCACCCCGCCTCAACAACCCCGACACCTTCTTCTTACTTGGTAAGGCAAGGTGGTCGATGCAGGTTATGTTGCCTAGAGCGGGGCGGCAGTGACCGTGACGCACTCGTTAATTTGCATATGCGGCGGGGCGAAATGCGCCATCAACCGCCGCGCGTCGGCTGACGGCTTCCGGCCACGAGCCGGCGGTGGCGGCGGAACGCGAGCTTCTCGAGCAGATCCGCGACGCTCTCACCGACGGGAGCGAAGCGCGCCTTGACCTGACCGTCCGGCGTCACACTCGCGATGCGCCCGGGCAGCTTCAGCGGCTCGGCGAGCGCATCGTGCAGGTAGATCTCGACGATCCCTTGAGCCCCGGTCTCGGGCAACGGCGGCGTGCTCTTCCAGACCGCGCCGAGCGAGTTGAAACGAACCGGGACCGGCGGCGGCCGCGGCCGGTTGGCCGCCAGCACCTGGCCTACCAGATCGAGCAGCAGATTCACCTTGAGCTCGAGGCGCATCAGATCGGCAGCGTGTGGTGAAGCCTCATCCGCATTCTCCGCCGGTCCGAGCTGATCCATCGCCTCGCGCGCCTGCAGCAGGCGCATGTTGCGGTCGTTGTACACCGCCGCCGTCCCGGCGTCGACCGCGCTCGCGAGCGTGCGCCAGCACACCGGCAGCACGTCCTGGAAGGCGAGCTCTTCGTACAGCACGATCGTATTTGCGCCATCGAACATGGTGTTCACTCGCGTCCGATCCTATTCATCTCTAACGGCCGTAACGCCGGCCGACTTGAGCGACTGCATAACGTGGCGCGCGCACCGGCGCTGCGATGCGCTTCACGGTCGGCGCATTGAACCTAATGGCGCGCCCCATCAAGTTCGGCGGCAAACCGCCGTTACCCGGATGGATCCTCGATGCGGGAGTATGCGAGTGAAGCGAGCGGCGCCGGTCCCGTTGCCTGGAATTCTGATCGGCATGGTCGGCGCGCTGACGGGCGGCTGCGGCGGCTCCTCGGATGCGGGCCTGGTCACGATCGGCGGCAGCGTCGCGGGGCTTGCCGCCGGAAGCGCCGTCACGCTGCACGACAACGGCGGCGATGCGCTCACCGTTCGCGCGGCCGGGCCCTTCACCTTCCCGACCGCCGTACCGGCGGACAGTCCCTATGCCGTGACCGTCGCTGCGGCTCCCGCCGGGCAGACCTGCACGGTCGCTGGCGGCACCGGCATGACGCAGAGCGCCAACGTCGCGAACGTGGTGGTGACCTGCTCGGACCTCGCCTTCAGCCTCGGCGGGAGCATCCAGGGCCTGAATGCCTCAGGCCTCGTGCTCGCAAACGGCACCGACACGCTCGCGGTCCCTGCGGGCGCCACGCAGTTCACCTTCCAGCAGCCGGTCGCTTACACGAGCAGCTACGCCGTCACGGTGAGCGTGCAGCCGCAGGGACTCTCCTGCTCGGTCACGAACGGCAAGGGAACGATGCCGGCCGCCAGCCTCGCGAGCGTCGTGGTGAGCTGCACGGATCAGCCCTACAGCGTCGGTGGAACGGTGAGCGGACTGAACGGTCAGGGCGGCCTCGTGCTCGCGAACGGCACCGACAGGCTGAGCGTGACTGCGGGTGCGAGCTCCTTCACCCTGCCGATGCGCGTCCCGTTCGGCAGCGCCTACGATGTCACCGTGCAGTCGGCCCCGGGCGGCATGCAGTGCAGTGTGATGAACGGCGCGGGCGTCATGGGCCCGGCAAACGTCAGCAACATCGCGGTGAGCTGCGCAGCGGACGTGTACACCGTCGGCGGCTCCATCTCTGGATTGAGCGCTGCCGGGCTCGTCCTGAACGACAGCGCCGATCCGCTTCCGGTCGCTGCCGGCGCTACGAGCTTCGTGATGCCGGGCACGCTGCCCGCGGGCGCCGCGTATGACATCACCGTGCAGACGCAGCCGGCGGGCCTCACCTGCGCGGTGATCAACGGTCAGGGAACGGTGGGCAGCGCGCCGGTGACCAATATCAGCGTCGACTGCGCGCCGGACACCTACACCGTCGGTGGCTCCATCAGCGGCCTGCACACCTCAGGTCTCGTGCTCGTGAACGGGAGCGACGTGCTCGCCGTAGCGGCGAATGCGATGACCTTCACCCTGCCGACGAGCCTGCCGGCGGGATCCGCCTATGCGATCACGCTCCAGACCCATCCGGTCGGCGTCGCCTGCACGATCAGCAACGGCTCAGGCATCATCGGGTCATCCAACATCGTCGACGTGACGGTGTCCTGCAGTCCCGGAGCCGAGTCCGCGCTCCATGCCTTCTCCGGCGCGCCGGGCGATGGACAATCGCCCTATGGCGGCCTGCTGCAGGACCGTGACGGAAGCCTCTACGGCGTGACCTACGTCGGCGGTGTCTACAACGTCGGTACGGTTTTCCGCCGGGCGCCGGATGGTACGGTGACGGTGCTCCACTCCTTCGCCGGTGGAAACGACGGCGCGAATCCCCGCAAGAGCCTCGTGCGCGGAAGCGATGGACGCTTCTACGGCACCACCGCCTATGGCGGCGCCAACGGCAATGGCGTGGTGTTCGCCATCGACACCTCCGGCAACGAGTCGGTGCTGTACGCCATGGGCAGCGGAAGCGATGCGCAGAATCCTTACGGGGGCCTGCTCCTCGCGAGCGATGGCAACTTCTACGGACTCGCCCTGCATGGCGGTGTGAACGGACTCGGTGCGGTCTTCGTCGTGACACCCCAGGGGTCGGAGTCGGTGCTGTACTCCTTCGGTGCCGGCTCGGACGGGCAATTGCCGTTCGGGTCGCTCGTGCAGGGAAGCGATGGCGCACTCTATGGCCTGACGAGCGCGGGCGGGGCCTACGGCTACGGAATGGCTTTCAGGCTGGCGCTCGATGGCACCGAGACGGACCTGCACGATTTCGGAGCGGGACAGGATGGCGCGCATCCTTACGGGAGCCTCGTGCAGGCGCCCGGTGGAGCGCTCTACGGGACGACTCGTGATGGTGGTGCCAACAGTCTGGGGACGGTGTTCGCGCTGACGGTGGGCGGAACGGAATCCGTTCTTTATTCATTCGGCGCTGGCAGCGACGGCGCCAACCCTTACGGGGGGCTGCTTGCCGCGAGCGATGGCAACTTCTACACGCTGACGGCCGGTGGCGGCGCGCAGGGCGCAGGGACACTGGTGCAGATCACTCCGGCGGGCGGTGAGACGGTGCTCTGGTCTTTCGGTGAAGGCTCGGATGGTCAGTATCCGTATGGTGGCCTCATCGAGACCTCGGACGGCACCTTGTACGGCATGACTTCGGGCGGCGGCGCCGACTCTGCGGGGACGATCTTCAGCTTCGATTGATGCGGTACGCGGACGGCGGATGACTTCCATGCCGCTTCGGGCCACAGGCAAGGCAGCGCTTGCGCTGCTCGAGGCAAACAGCCTTCCGAGGTGAGGCCGCTCTCTTTTATAGTACCGGCGCGAAGCAAGGGGAGCGGGGTCATGTCGACCGAGATCGACCCGGAGCGGCGGCGCTTTTTGAGCCTCGCGGCTTCCGCGCTGGCTGCCACGCAACTCGAGCAGGCCACTGCGGGTCAAGCGCAGCCCGGCGCCTCCAACTCCACCTCGCCGAGACCCTCCATGAGCAATACTTTCGCGCCGCTGAAGCGGATCAAGGCCGGAGCGTTGAATGTCGAGTATGCCGAGGCGGGTCCGGGCAGCGGGTTCCCGGTCATCCTGTTGCACGGCTGGCCATACGACATCTACAGCTTCCTCGAGGTGACTCCACAACTCGCCTCGGCGGGCTACCGCGTGATCGTGCCGTACCTGCGGGGCTATGGCGGCACCCGCTTTCTGTCCGACACGGCGCCGCGCAACGGACAGCAGGCCGCTCTCGGGCGCGATGCGCTTGATCTCATGGACGCACTCAAGATCGAGAAAGCGACGGTCGCGGGCTTCGACTGGGGCGCGCGCACCGCAGACATCGTCGCGGCGCTCTGGCCCGAGCGCTGCAAGGCGCTCGTGTCGGTGAGCGGCTATCTGATCGGCAACCAGGCGGTGGGGCGGGTGCCGTTGCCGCCGCCGGCGGAGTACCAATGGTGGTACCAGTACTATTTCGCCACCGAGCGCG
This sequence comes from Steroidobacteraceae bacterium, assembly GCA_035541695.1. Classification (GTDB taxonomy): domain Bacteria; phylum Pseudomonadota; class Gammaproteobacteria; order Steroidobacterales; family Steroidobacteraceae; genus 13-2-20CM-66-19. Next base: position 76,372 of record DATKMV010000096.1, on the reverse strand, counting down.
GCCGGCAGGGCTACGACAAGTACCGGCGCGACTTTGCACGGCTCATCTGGCAGCTGGCCTCACCGAAGTGGCAGTTCGATGAGACCACTTTCGAGCGCAGCGCGGCATCTTTCGACAATCCCGACCATGTCGCCGTCGTGATTCACAACTATCGCTGGCGGCTCGGGCTTGCGGAAGGCGAGCCGGAATACGACGCGCTCGAGAAGCGCCTGGCCGCGGCGCCCAACATCAGCGTGCCCACCATCACGCTCGAGGGTGATGCCAACGGCGCCCCGCACCCCGAGCCCGCTGCGTATGCGAAGAAATTCACGGGCAAGTATGCGCACCGCACGATCACCGGTGGCATCGGGCACAATCTGCCGCAGGAGGCGCCGCAGGCATTCGTGCAAGCCATCAAGGATGTCGAGCGGCTGTAGGTAGACCCGCCTCGACGGGGGTCGAATAGTGGATGACCGGGGGACTCGTGCGATGCATCGTCGCTGCACAGCGCTGCTGATTGGACTGGCATGTCTCGGGCTGACCGAGCTCACGCACGCCGACAGTGGGACGGCGCCACCATCGGCCATTGAATTGCTACGGCAGCTGGTAGAGATCAACACCACGCACGCGCACGGGTCCACCGACGCGGCCCGGGCGCTGGCGGCACACTTTCTCGCCGCGGGCTTCGCGGCGCAGGATGTCGTATTCCTGGCGCCTTCCGATCATCCGACCAAAGGTAATCTCGTCGTGCGCCTGCGCGGCCGCAGCCAGGGCCGTCCGGTTCTCTATATCGGGCATCTCGACGTCGTCGAGGCCAGGCCGGAGGACTGGACGTACGACCCGTTCAAATTGACGGAGCATGATGGCTGGCTCTATGGCCGTGGTGTTATCGACATGAAGGGTCAGGACGTAGCCATGGCGGTCGCTCTCATGCGCCTGAGACGGGAGGGATTTCGACCGGCGCGCGACTTGATAGTGGCCTTTACGGCTGACGAGGAGTCGGGGGGCGACGCCAATGGCGTCAGCTGGCTGCTCTCCACCCATCGCGGGCTCCTCGATGCACAGATCGTGATCAACCCGGATGGCGGCGAAGCCGGCATGAAACAAGGGCGCAAGCTCTACGTGGGCATCCAGACGAGCGAGAAGGATTACCTGACTTTCGGGGTCGAGGCCACCGACAAGGGCGGGCACAGCTCGCGCCCGACCCCGGAAAACCCGATCTACCGTCTGGCCGCGGCGCTGACGCGCCTCTCGCAATTTCGTTTTCCCGTCCATCTGACGGAGACCACCCGGCAGTACTTCGAGCGTCGCGCCAAACTCGAAACCGGGCAGGCACAGGCCGATATGCGTGCGGTGGGCCTGGGAAGTGCCGACCAAGCGGCGATCGAGCGTTTGTCGGGCGTCGTCGAGACGAACATCATGCTGCGCACCACCTGCACGGCGACCGAGATCGAAGGCGGCCACGCTGAGAACGCCCTGCCACAGCGCGCCCGCGCGACCCTGCAGTGTCGAGTCGTGCCCGGGGAATCTGCCGATTCGGTGCAGGCGGCACTGCAGAGCGCAGTGGCCGACCCGCTCATCAAATTCAGCACCATCACGGCCGCGACACCCAGCCCGGAATCGCCCCTGACCCCGTCGCTCGTGCGCGAGGTGGAGAACGTGGTGCACGGCCTGTGGCCGCAGGTGATCGTGCTGCCGGAGATGTCCCCCGGTGCGAGCGATAGCCGCTACACCCGAGCGGTGGGCATGCCCAGTTATGGGATCGACGGCATGTTCGATGATCTGGACGACGGCCGCGCGCACGGGCGGGACGAACGGATCGGAGTACGGGCCTTCGATGAGGATGTCGAGTTCACTTACCGCTTGATGAAAGTGCTTGCCGGCAGTTGAGCCGTCCTGCCGTATTCGAGCCTACTGCCGTATTCGAGCCTACTGCCGTATTCGAGACTACAGGCTGCAGGACCTCGAGATACTGTACGAGTGCGGCATCAAGGTCCGTGCGTCTTCGGAATCCGCGAAGCGTAAGATGCTGACTTATGGCGAGCGAACCGTTAATCCCCGCCGCGTCCCAGCAGAAATTGCTGCTGCCGGCAGATACGCGCGTGACGTGTCCGTCATGCGGCAATCCGTTCGGCCTGGAGCAGGGATTTGCGCGAGCGGCGCTCGAGCAGTTCGAGCACAGCACCGAGGGCGCGCTCGAGGCGGTACGCAGGGCCGAACGTGCCGCAGCGGAAAAGCGCGCGCAGCAACTGGCCAGCCAGCAAGCGACCGCACTGCGCGAGGAGAACGCGGAGCTGAGACGAGTCCTCAAAGAGGAGCTTGCAGCACGCCAGTCGCAGATCGAGGAGCTCACACGCCGCGAGTCTGAGCTCTCCGAAAGAGAGCGGGGACTCGAAGCCCGGGTCGCCGAAGCCGCGCAGCGCCGGGCCGCTGGTCTCGTCGCCAACGAGCGCGCGCAGTTCGACAGCCTTCTCGCGGACAAGGAGCGCCAGCTTGCGGAGGTACGCTCCCGCGAGCTGCAGCTTCTGAAGGATAAGCAAGCCCTGAAGGATCGCGCTGCCGAGGTGGATATCGAGGTGGCACGGAAACTCGACGCCGGGCGCGGTGAGATCGAGACCCGCATCCGGGCGCAGGAGCGCGAGCGGGGCGAGCTCGAAAAAGCAGAGCTGCAGAAGCGTCTGGATGATATGCAGGCACAGCTTGCCGAAGCCCAGCGCAAGGGCAATCAGGGCTCGCAGCAGCTGCAGGGGGAAGTACTCGAGCTCACTCTGCAGGAGGATCTCGAGAACGCATTTCCACTGGACTCGATCGAGGAGGTGCGCAAAGGCGCACGCGGCGGGGATGTCATCCAGCGGGTAATGACCCGCTCCGGGCAGCTGGCCGGGGTAATACTCTGGGAGGCGAAGCGGGCCAGGGATTGGAGCTCGCAGTGGGTCGGCAAGCTCAAGGAGGACATGCGCTCGAGCAGAGCGGATCTGGGAATCCTGGTGAGCGTCGGAGCCTGCTTCCCCAGGGAATGGGACGAAGGCACGCTGTTCGATCTCCACGACGATATCTGGGTGACGTCCTGGACGACCGCGGTGCAGCTGGCCACGGCGCTGCGTGCCGGCCTCATCGAGGTCCACAAGCAGCGTGTCGCCGCTGCGGGCAAGGGCGAGAAGATGGAGGCGGTGTACGATTACCTCACGTCCTCGCAGTTTTCCAACAAGCTCAAGGCGGTCTATGGCGCATTCCATCGCATGCGCCAGGAGCTCGAGAGCGAGAAGAGCCAGACGATGCAGCGCTGGGCACGACGCGAGAAACAGCTGCAGAGCGGTGTCGCGGAGCTGGTGGGCGTGGCCGGGGACCTCCAGGGCCTCGCCCAGCAGGATCTTCCGCTGCTGGATATCGAGACTGGCGCCGAGGCCGAGGCCGAGGAAAGGCGGCCGGCTGATCCTCCACAGCTCGGCTTCGAGATAGGGGACTAGTGAGCCTCAGCACATTAAAGGAGCGCGGCCCCGGCTAGAGTCCTGCCGCCTGCATCGATCGCAGTACGGCGAAGGGCATCGAGCATGAACCGGACACTCCTCGCCGCCATTCGCTTGCCGAGGCGATCCAATCACTCGAGACCCGAATTGCGGCGGCTCCGCAGGAGCCCGCGAACCCTCATGGACCTCTACCTCGATGACTCGCGCGCGGAGAAGATGCTCCGCGAGCTGCGCTACCTCGCCACGGAGCTGCCGCGGACGCGCAGACGCAGGAGTGGTACCGCTCCTATGAGAAGGAGTACCGGTTCGAGGACGACTGACCTCCGTCAGTACTGGAACTGGTAGCTCATGCCGATGCTGCTGCCCGGGTCGTTCTCGGGCGTAGTCCCCTGGGCCGTCGCGGTGCCGTTGCCGAGCCTGGTCTCGAGCTTCAGGTGCCTGGAGAGATCGACGTCGACCTCCACCTGGCTGTAGCCGGTCGTGCTCTGCTTGGCGGCGACGAACACGCGATTCGACACATAACGGCCGGCCTCCACCGTCGCGCCCATGCCCTGGGCGGCTGTGCCGGCGGTGTTGGTGGCGCCGCCGACCGAAAGCACATCGAGCCCCAGGGCCTTCTGCACGCGCACCAGCGGGTTGGGCCCGCTGCCACCGACACCGCTCAGTGAGGCGAGCGCCGCGCCGATCTGCGCCACCTGCAGCGCCGTCAACTGCGAAGCGCTCTCACCGAAGAGCAGTCGCGCGAGGATCTCATCCTGGGGCAGGGGTGGGCTGCTGCTGAGTGAGAACTGCGGTGCGTCGGCGAGACCTCCGATGTGGAGCGTGGTGGTCGCATCCGCCGAGGTCGTCGATGCCGTGAAGTCCAGTGTCGGGTCGATCCTGCCGTTCAGCCCCGCGCCGTTGAAGCTGACTTTCCCGCTCGAGAAACTCAGCTTGGTGCTGGCGAGCGCAAACGTCCCGCGCATCATCTCGAAGCCGCCACTGACACTCGGGGCAGCGGTGGTCCCGGTGATATGGAGGTCGCCGCCGAGCTCCGCATTGAGCCCGCGACCCTGGACGAGGATCTCGCGCGGCGCATGCAGCCGCACATCGAGACCCACGATGAGCCTGCGCTGCGGCGCTGGCGGTGGCGCCTGCCCGGGGCGGCGCACATCCAGCACCGCGACCTGTGGCGGCAGCGCATTCGGAATGCCGATGACGGCGCGGTTTACGTTGATCGTGCCCGCGAGGTCGATCCGCTCACGCAGAGTGCCATCGACCTCGAGATCCGCATCGAGGTTCGCCGTGAGAATGTCGCTCGCGATCGGCTGAGCCTTGCGTGCAGTGAGGTGCAGGCTGACGGGCAGCTTTGGCTCGAGCACTCCGATCCGTCCGGTGGCGCTCATCTCACCGCCCCCCGCGCGTGCCGTGAGCGTCTCGAGGCGCAGCGCGGCTTCGCTGCCGGAGAGGTGTGCGGTGATGTTGGAGAGATGCACCCCCCGGACGTAATCGCGCAGGTCACCGTGGAGGAGATCGGCGGTGCCAGCGAGCTGCGGGGAGCGGGCCGCGCCTATCACCGTGGCATTCAGCGTGAGCATGCCGGTCAGCCGGTCACCCCGCGCTTCGAGCAGCGGGTCCAGGAGCGCCGCCTGCACCTTGCCGGTCACCCTGAGGTCGAGTGCGCCCTCACCGAGCGGCATCGTTCCGGTGAGTGCGATCTGCGAGTCGCGCCCGGCAGTCAATCGTGCATCGAGTCGCACGCTCCTCTCCTCGAGGTGTGCGGTGGCGTGCAGATCCGCAGGTGGCAGGTCCTGCGCGGCAATCGGCCGTAGCCCCGTGGCGGCGAGCGTGACGATGCCGGTGGGTGCTCCTGTCGTGCCGCGAAGGCGCGCCTCCGCATCGCAGTGACCCTGCGCGAGCACCCCCGGAGCGAAGGCATCGATCAGCGCGGCATCGACCTGATGCACCGACGCCTGCACATCGAGTGCGGGCGAGACGGTGCCGGAGACCTCGAGGACCGCCTTCTGCATCCCGAGCCTCAGCCGCTCGATGGCGATTCCGTGTGCGAACACGACCCGAGCCGGCGCGAGCAGACGCAACGTCTGCCCCCGGTAGTGCGCCTCGACCTGCTCGAGCCGCAGCGCCCGGGCGGCGACATCGAGTCGCGCTGCGCCGTCGAAGTCCACCGGCTGTCCCCCGAGGTTGGGAGAGCGAGCCTTCAGGTGCAGCGCAAGCCCATCGGGTGGACCCCACACGGTGAGACTCGCATCGCCCTGGACGCCGCCTGCAGCGATCCCCTTCGCGGCAAGCTCACCTTCGGCGTGCGTGCGACCGGAGACCGGGCGCAGCGCCAGGTTGCCCGCGAGGCTGCCTTTGATGCTCGCGCCGAGCAAGGACTCGAGGTCTTCCAGGCGCGCCATGCTGAATCGGAGCTGCCCGCGGCCCGGTGTGAGGTGTGCGCCCGTGGTGAGATCGCCCTCCATCCGGGCGCTTTTCCACTCGGCGCGGCGTACTGCGATGTGGAAGGCACCACTCGCCGCGCGCTCGAGCGATGCATCGAGCGCCAGCGGTGCGCCGGCGAGGTGACCCTGCGCCTCGAGAGTCGCACTCGGCCGGGAAGGCAGTCCTTGCGCCTCGAGGCTCGCCTTCAGGGTCTCGGCGGGCCGCTGCCGGACGGAGAGCCTCGAGGTGAGCTGCAGGCGAGCGGAGAGCGAGCGGATGGGCCCCTCGGCCTCGCCCGTCAGCGCGAGCGTTCCACCCAGTGCCGGCGAGAGTGCCTGCATGTCCTTCAGATTCGCCGCGTAGCGCGCCCTGATCGAGCGCAGCGCGCGCCGCTCGCCCGCGGTGCCACGCTGCGCATCACCCTGCGCGGAGACCTCGAGGTTCGCTCCAGTGAGTGCCAGACGCTCGATGTCGACACTCCCGGCGCTCATGCGGCCCTTGAGCTCGATGTGCGAGCGACCTGCCAGGATCGAGGTCATGAGCGTCGCTCCCGTCGCCAGCTCGAGATCGCCACTCATCTCGAGTTGCGTGTCGCTGCCGCTGCCCTCCACCGTGCCCTGGAGCTGTGCGCGCCCACTCGCTCTCTCAGCGGCGAGCGCCGCGAAAGGGGCGAGCTCCGGCAGCCGCAGCGCGAAGGTCGCGTGCAATCGCTGGCCGCTCACCCCGCTGGTGCGTAACGAGAAGAGACGGTGCTCAACGGTGAGCTGCCAGGGGTGCGCATCCTCGTTCAGAAGCATCGTGGCCTGCGCACGCAGTGGTGAGTCCGCGAGCAGGCGCGGCTCAGGTCCCGGAAGTACCAGCCCCTTGGCCACCGCCTCGGCGGTCATGCGAGCGCCGTCGGCTTTGACGCTCGCGTCGAGTGCCGAGAGTCCGCCCGCCTGCGGGAGTTGCAGCCGCTCGATCCGCAGCTGCGCCGTCGCGTGCGGGCTCGCGAGGGAGCCCTGCCAGCGCCCGTACAGCCGGAGACTCTCCCAGGAGAGATCGGCTCGCGGTGCCATCGCCGGGGCATCCATCCGATAAACGAGATCACCCGTGCGCTGCACGAGATCGAGGCTTCCTTGCGCGAGTGCTTGCAGGGCGCCGGCGTGAGCATCGATGTTCAATCGGCCCGCGCGGCGCGGCCCCTGCAGAGTCGCATCGACAGCGACGGCACCGAGTCCGGGCATCCCCAACAGGTTGGCGAGCGCGCCGTCGGCGGGCTCGACGAGGTGGATACTGGCATCGATGCGCTGCGCGCCCGAGCGCAGGTCGAGCACGTAATCACCCGGACTGTCGATACGGTGCAGAGTCAGCTGCGCGGCCGCATCCCGCACGGATCGAATGTGCGCGGTGCCCTGCGCGGTCAATGATGCACGCAGGCCCGCAAGCCCGGGTGCGAGCTCGAGCGCCGCGATCGAGAGTCGCGCGATATCGACGCGCGGCAGGCTCGGGCTGCTGTGCCGGGTGGAGCGCGGCTCGCCGGCCGGCCGACGCTCGATGACGAGTCGACCCAGCTCGAGGCGATCGATCGCCAGGCGTCGCGCGAGAAGCGCAAGCGGGGACCAGCGGAGCGAAACGTGCTCGGCGGTGAGCCAGACGCCGTGCTCATCGGCAAGCTGCAGGGTGGCGAGGTCGACCGCGGAAGGAAAGGAGCCGGACAGCCCCGCCAGCCGCACGTGATTGCTCGAGAGTCGGGCGACGGATCGCTCGATCCAGGCTCGACCTGCGTTGGTGTTGCCGGCAATCCAGGCCGCAGCGACCACCACCAGCAGCACCGTGAGGAGCGAGGTCGCGGCCCAGGCGGCGATTTTGACCGCGCGACGCATCAGAACGCCTGTCCGAGGCCGATGTAGATCTCGAAACGGTCATCATTCGGGCGACGGAAGGTGGGAAAGGCGAGATCGAGACGCAGCACGCCGATCGGGGTGTAGTAGCGCGGGCCTGCCCCGACTCCGACCGCCCAGCAGTCGGCCGTACCGGAGGCGGTAGTCGCCGACCGGCATCGGCCGCCATGAAAGAGCCCCGAGACCGGGCTGAGAGTCTCCCCGACCGCGCCGGCATCGGCGAAGACTGCCGCCCCGAAGCTCGTGCCGAATCGCTGGCGGTACTCGATGTTGATGGCCGTCAGCGCCGTGCCGCCGACGGGGTTACCGTCGGGGAACTCCGGACCCACCGACTGGTAGCGATAGCCACGCACCGTGCCGCTGCCGCCTGCGTAGAAGCGCTGGTCCGGCGGCAGGTCGGGAACACTGACCGCAACGTTGTCGATGGTGTGCACGGAGGTGGTGGCGCCGAGCGCACTCGCCACGACCGCGCGTGCGGCCAGCAAGCTGCGCCCCTTCTCACCATGGAAGAGCCCGTGGAGATCGATATAGTCGGCGATAGTGAATTGCGTGGCGTAGAAGGTGCTGTGTGCTCCGCCCTGCGAGCGCGTTGGTGAGAAGGAGAGCGAGCTGCGCACGCCATGGAGCGGGTCGGCGAGCGGCGTAGCGACGTCCGTGGAGTCATAGAGGAGGCCGAACGGCAAAGCGTAGAGTGTGTAGTCCTGCGTGGCGCCTTCCTGCGTAACCCTCTCGCGTATGGCGGAGACCCCGACGCTCGCGGTCCAGACGCTCGAGAGCTTGCGGCTCAAGCTGACGCCGGAGGTGATCGCCTTCTGCTGATAGGCCTCGAGCCACTGCTTGATGGCGCCGAGTGCGAACTGCAGCGACTGATCGCGATGTGCGAACTCCGGAAGGATGTACTTGGCGCTGATGTCGTAGCCGACGCCGGTGCTCGCCGTGCCGCCGAGATTGATGACGCTGGCCGAAAGATTCAGCTGCTCGGCGTTACCGCGCACGTTGCGATCGCTCCAGCTGACACCGGCACTGCCACCGAGGTCGCTCGAATACGCGCCACTCAAGCTCACGGCATGCCGCGGGCGCTCGCGCATCTCGAAGGTGACCGGTACGCGGCCCTGGCTGTCCGGCGCATCACCGAGCCGTACACTGACCGAGGCGAAAACTCCGAGCACCAGCAGATCCTTGCGCGCCTTCTCGACCGCGAGTGCGCTGTAGGGCTCGCCCGTGTGCAGCAGCAGCCGCCGGCGCACGAGTCGCTCCTTGACCCTCTTCAGCCCGTCGAACCGGATCTCGCCCACCGTCACCTGTGGACCGGTGGCGACGTGGAAGGTCAGGTCGAGCACATGCCTCTCCGGATCCTCGACGGCCACCGGCGGGTCGACTTTCGCGAACGCATAGCCCTCGTTCTCGAGAGCCGTCAGGAGCCGTGCACCCCCCGCGAGAACCTCGTTCGCCACGGCCGGTTCCCCCGGGGTGAGCCCGAGCATGCGAGCCGCGGAGTCCGGCACCGCGCCGTCGATCCGGATGCTGCCGAGGTGGAAGAGGGGACCGAGGTCGAAGGAGACGCGGCAGAGCGCATCGTTGCCTTTCGGCAGGGCGCTCAGCACATCACCCAGCTGCGGCGCGTCGAGCGCGAGCGCGTTGATGGTGATCGAGATCGAGCTCTCGTAGTAGCCGTAGCTCTCGAGCACGGTCCGCAGCCGCCCGACATCGCCTCTCGCCCGGGCGATGAGGCCGAAAGGATCCACCGGCGCTGAGGTGCGAAGCGCCTCGAGCTGTGACGTTGCCTTGAGTGTCGCATCGAGTGTGCGGTTACCGGTGCGCCCGAGCTCCACGCGGTAGGGCTGGGGATCGGCGCTCCGGGCGATCGGGACCACTCCCGTGAGAAGAATCAGTGCGCAGCCTGCGCCTGAGCGGCAGCCATTGCGCAGGATCCGTGGCGCGAAGATCTCCAATTGCCTTCCCTGGCTGCAGAGGTCGTACCCATTCTTTTGGAGTGCCGCGAGCCCCGGTCATTCGGCTCCTGCAGAAAAAAGACGGGACGTAGAGACACTCGGGCGCGGATCCATGCCGGCTCTGCTGGCGCGGACGTGAGCTCAGGCGCCACGCTGCGGAGTCCGATGCTTCATGAAGCGGCTGCTCCGGTAGACTCGGTCTTTTGCCGGAGCGTCCCCGATGCCAACTGCCAAATCCGCCCTCGACCCGAGCTTCATCGAGCAACAACGGCAGTTGCTGCTACGCCTGCGCGCCACGCTGCTCGCAGCCGCGGGAGGAGCGGAAGCCGAAGAACGACAGCTGAACGAGCAGAGCGAGGGCGGACCCGTGGAGTATGAGGAGGACGCGCAGCGGCTCGACACGCTCGAGCGCGACGGGACCCTGGTTGCCCGGGACATCGACCGGCTGGATCAGATCAACCGGGCGCTGGAGAAGATCGACGAGGGGACCTACGGTCTCTCAGACATCAGCGGCGAGCCGATCGCACGCGAGCGGCTGCAGGCGGTTCCGGAGGCTGTCGCCACGCTGGAGGAAGAGGCCGCGCGGGAGAAAAGAGCGCGCAGCGGCGGGGCCCGGCCAGGCGCGCCGTGAGCGGCGCGTTGAATGGTGGGGCCCGGGTCAAAAAGAGGCTGCGCCGGCGCCTTCAGGAGAGTGCCTCCAGATACGGCTCCCATGCATCGATGGATACGCTGAGGCTGTGAGTCGCGTCACCGCCCCACAACTCGCAGCCGCTGAAAACGACGGTGTATAACCACTGCGGATGCTCGCCGAGACCGTGAGCGTGTGCATCCGCAAATACGTGAGCACCGTGCACGCGCTCGATGCGTCCAATCTTTCCGCGCGCGTAACCCGGAAGCCTCGTGTGGTGCGGTGCCCTGTCGGCCCTCAGGCGTACGCGGTCTCCGAGGGCAAAGAGAGCGGGCGCCGCAGCCTGCCGCACCGTCGGTGATCCGCGGCTCAAGACGCCGGGGACATCAGCTGCTCGCAAAACGGGAAGATCCGAGCGCGCCGGATGCAGCCGGCGTGCTGCGGCGAGCTCCTCTGGCCTCACCAGTCCGTGCTCGAGCAGGAGGCTCTCCAGAGCCTTTATCCAGATTTCGTAGTAGGTGAGGGAGCGATAGTCCGGCAATGTCTCGCGAGCACTACGGGTCATGTCGAGGTTCCAGGCTCCCGTCGCTCCCATCGCCAGCGTCAGCGCCAGGGCTTGTCGCTCCCAGTCGGCATGAAACCGCTCACCCTCGGGCTCTGGAATGACCGGCCCGTAACCTTCCCGGCCACCAAGATCCGCAAGAGACTGATAAATCACCGGGCCGCTTCCGGAGCTCTTGCGAGCCCGGTCCCGATCATCGAGTCGCGCGTCACCAACTCTGCCAGCTGCTGCTCGCTCAGAGGATCGGTGTGAGCAGGACGCCGCGGTATCACCAGGTAGCGCACTTCCGCAGTGGAGTCCCACACACGGATCTCGGTGGAATCGGGCAGGCTCAGGCCGAAGTCAGCCAATACTCCGCGTGGATCCTTCACCGCACGGGCACGGTAGGGTGCGCTCTTGTACCAGGTCGGCGGCAGTCCGAGGACCGGCCACGGGTAACAGCTGCACAACGTGCAGACGATCAGGTTATGGCGCGACTCGGTATTCTCCACCGCCACCATGTGCTCGCCCTGACGGCCGGCATACCCGAGCGAAGCAATGGCAGCGGTCGCATCCTCGAGGAGCCAGCGGCGAAAGACCGGGTCGACCCACGCCCGTGCGACCACGCGCGCGCCATTGCGTGGGCCGATCTTTGTCTCGTAGGTGTCGATCAGCACGTCCAGCGCTGCAAGATCGATCAAGCCCTTCTGCTCCAGCACCGTCCGCAGCGCCCGGACCCGCAAGTCCATCTCGGCGGGCTCGGGCGCGCCGGGGCCCGGATGCTGATGGTCGCGAGACATGTCCGTCCTTAGATTGAACCTCGCGTTCCACCTTGGCAATCACCCCCATGCCTGCCTTTCTCCGGCGGTCACGGCACGAGAATCGCGCCGATGTCCGCCCCGTCGGTGCCGGCATCCTTGTAGGGACTGCTCGCTGCGAGCGCGTAGTTCCCACCCGCGTAGTTTACGAAGCCGACCGCTGCGACGCTGGCCGGGAAGAAGTTGCCCGACGGGTAGTAGCCTGCCGGACGTCCGACGAGGACGTTTTTCGAGAATGTCCAGTAGGTGAAATCGCCATTCAAAGCACGCGTGCCCTCGCCGACGCCGGAGCCGAAAAAGCCGTAGGCGGTGAAGGTTGCGAGATTGTTGGTGAAGACGAGATTCGCGACCTTGCTGGCGGCGGTATCCGCCATGGCGACATCCGAGGCGCCCGGCGCCGTGTCGATGATCGTATTGTGAGTGATGGTGTAGTCGCTGCCGCCGTCGATGAACTGGAAGGCACGTCCGGCGGCGCCGTTGAGCCCCGTGACCCCAACCACATTGTCGCGGATCAGAAGCCGTTGGGTGAGGAGCGTCGGATTGGCATCCCGCCCCATGAGATTGAAGCCGCTGCCGACGTTGATGAATCGATTGTCGACGATCGCGATGTCGCTGGTCACGGTCCAGGGAGCCTTACCACCATTGCGCGGCGTGATCAGCAGCGCAAAGCCGTTCTGCGATTTGGCCGGATTATTCTGGAAGGTGTTGCCGGTGACCAGCACTCGCCGCGCCGCCTTGAACTCGAGCAGGTTCTTCACCGCGTACCCGCTCGAGATGAGCGACAACGGCTTGTAGAAGTAGTTACCGCTTATCTCGATACTGGTGGGCACGAGTGTCGACGCGCGTGAGTCCGAGCCACCGAACAGCACGTTCTCGCTGGCGGCCTCGATATAGTTGTTATGGATCTGCAGCGGACCGGTGGTGTTGTAGGCCCAAAGTCCCTGCGAGTCGGCGAGCGTGCTGATGTCCTGGAAGCCGCTGATGTAGGAGTCCACCACCGCGACATAGGCGCCGTCCATCTCGATGCCACGGCGATCGCTGCTGTTGGCAATACCGTGCACATAGCAGCGATCGAACACGATGTGGTGAGCGAGGGTTGCCGGGGAGGTGTCGGCGTTACCGATCGCAACCACCTGGTAGATCTGCGTAGTGCCGGGTTCCGGCGCGAGCTCGATCCCGACGAAGCGAAAATGGTGGCTGCCGGCCACCGTCACGAGCGCGCTGAGGCCATTGGGCGCCAGAACTTTCGGCATGTTCGTGGCATTCGCGGGACTCACGCGCGTGCCGGCGGCGGGCAGAGACGACAAGTTGCTCGATACCACGTAGATCCAGCCGCTGCCGACCGTCTTGTTGGGCAGCCGGAAGGGACCGCGAAATGTCGCGCCGGCCTGCAGCACGATGGTGTCACCGAGCTTCGCGGTGTCGAGCGCCGCCTGCAGGCTTGCGCCGGCGGCAACCCGGTGTATCGCTCCGGTGGGTGCGTGGTAACTGCTGTCGAAAGTCTGAGGCGGCGCAGGTAGCGCCGCGGCCAGCGCCGCCAGCGGCAGCATGCAGGCGGTGGCGAGCGCTGCGCACAGGCGCGCAACGGGTCGCTGGGGAACGCGGCAACGACGCAGCATCGAGTGGTGCATGGGACCTCCCTTCTGGCCCGGATGAAAAGCTGCCGGGCGATTGCGGCAGCGAGACGGAGCGCGACCTTACGTGCGCGACCTGTCGATTCCAAACTGTCGCCAGCGGGCTACGTGCGCCCGACAGCCATGCACGCGTGTGAGGATGCGATGTGAAGCGCTCGCGTCACGCTGCCGATGCAGCGTGAAGTGCTGCGTTTCCAGGGATTTCGATGCACGGCACGCCGAGGAGCGCGCCGCGCTGCGCAGCTCGGGGGCTGTCGCCGAAATCAGTCAATCGCCGCAGCGCGGCTCGCAGCAGTGAAGGCGTCTCGAAGCGATTTCGTCGCAGATCATTCTGCCGTCGGATCGACCATGCGGCCCATGAAGAGAATCGTGCCCGTGCGGAGCGCGCACAGCAGGAAAAGAAAAGGCCGATCGGCGCGAAACACCGGAATGCGTGTCGCTTCGCTGGGAATACCGAGCGTTACGTGGTCCATGACCGTGGCGGCGGAAGCCTCCGTGCCTTCCTCGTTCACCTCGACGCACGCCTGGTGCAGAACCTTTTCGATGTGCAGTGCTTCCGGATGCGGCGGCGCGAGTCCGTTGATCCCGGAGAAATCCGCGTCGGCTCCGAACGCCTGCTGCATGCCGAGCTCGACCAGCGCATTCTTCAGATCGCGTGTACCCCAGCGGATCTTGAGTCGCGGCAGGACGACGTCCACCGTCGTAAAACGCGCCCGCAGGTGCTCTCTCACGAACTGTGCCGAGAGCCGCGACTCGAGGGCCTCGAGGGCCTCTGCATCCCTGGGCAACAGGATCATCATCGCAAGGTCCCCACCTTGATAGCGGAGGGTCAGTGACTCGTGATCCCCAGCCTCCAGATAACCTCCCGCGGTTCGTTGCTGCATCAGCCGCGCGCGCACCTCGCGACCTCGGCCGGTGAAAAAAGGCTGCTCGCGAGTGTCCTCCGCGTCGAAGGCGAGCGACCAGCGGCCCGTGAAATGCACCGCAGTCGCGAATACGAGGCGAGTCAGCGGCGAGAACGGCGCGGAACCCAGCAGCTTCGGAATGAGTCCGCCCGTACGTTGTCGGATCCATGCATCGATCGCCGCCACGGCGCCGCCGGCATCCCGGAAATCGATGGAGCTGACATCGGTGCCGAGCTCCTGCAGTCGCTCGGAGAAGCCGGGCAACAGGGAAGCATGAGTTGAATGCCAGAGGGCGCTCGCGAGGGTCACCTGGTGACCGAACGCGGTGGCCAGGCCGGCGATGGTTGTGCATGACTCGGGCGCCTCGGCCGCCGCAGGCAGCTGCAGCGCGGTGCGGATCCCCTCTGCGGTCGTTCCCTTCGCGCCTGCATACGACGCCACGAGAACGAGACCGATGCTCAGCGGGGAGGAGACGTGATTTCCAGCGTCAGTGCGCAACCGTCCGTACAGCGCCAGCGCAAACTCGTTTGGATCGTCGGCCCTGCAGTCGGCGGGCAGGCTCCTCAGGAGCGTGTCAGCCGAAGTGATCTCGTGTTCGATGTCCTCACGGATCCATGCACCCGGACTTGCCATACGACACCGCCACTGAGTCGAGCGATCGCGTGTTGACTATTCACCATCGACGCATCGATGTGCAAGGTAGCGCCGATTCGCACATCGCCGGCGGATGTGTGGTTGTGATCCCGTTCGGTTTGGATCGGCTGTGAGCGTCATGATCGGTGGTACCATCGGCGCAGGCTCATGGCGGGGGTGAGGAGATCGCCGGTGCGCATCTGGAAGCTCATCGCCATCGCCCTGGGCACTCTCATCGCCTTGCTGGTGATCCTGCTGCTCGCGGTCCGGATCTTCGTCAACCCGAACGATTACAAGGACCACATCGCGCGCGCCGTCAGGACTGCGACCGGTCGGGAGCTCGCTTTACCGGGGGACATCAAGCTCTCGGTCTTTCCCTGGATCGCGCTGGAGCTCGGTCCGGCGAGCCTCGGCAACCCGCCGGGATTTGCGGATGAGCCGTTCGCTTCCGTGAGGCACGCGACCCTGCGCGTCCGGCTGCTGCCGCTGCTCCGCAAGCAGCTCGAGATCGGCCGGGTGGAGATCGATGGACTCGACCTGCGCCTGCGCAGGAACGCCTCCGGCAGGGGCAACTGGCAGTCCGCAGCGGAAAGCAGTCCCACCCCGCCGTCGGGAGGCGCGGGTGCGCCGGCGTTGCGCGACCTCGGCGGCATCGTGATCACCGACAGCCGCCTGAGCTACCAGGACGTGGTGGCCGATCATTTCAACCTGAGCGTCGGACGGGTCGCGGGCGGCGCCCAGGCACCGATCAAGGTGAAGGTCGATCTCATACCGAGCGCCGGTGCGCAGCCGATCCAGATTGCCGGGCAGGCAGTCCTGACACTCGACGCCGCGCATACCCACTACCGGTTGGCTCCGATCGATCTCGAGGGCGCCCTTGTTCCACGGCGCGGAGCTGCGCGCGTGTCATGGACGTTCTCGGCCCCGCAGGTCGAGCTGGACCTCGATGCACAGACATTGAGCGTGGCGAGTGTTGCGGCACGGCTGGGTAGCGCCCGTCTCAGCGGCACTCTGAAGGGCAGCAGCGTCATCGACGCGCCGACTTTCTCGGGCTCCTTCAAACTCGATCAGCTTTCGCCGCGTGGCGTCCTGAGCGAGCTGGGTATCGCCGCGCCGAAGACTCGTGACCCCAGGGCATTCAGCAAGCTCGCGGCCAGCGGCGAGTTCGCCTACGGCGCCAGGCGGGTGGGTGTCGACAAGCTCGATGTGCAGCTCGATGACTCACAGCTGCGCGGCAGCGCGGCCATCACCAGCCTCGACACGAAGGCGCTGGCCGCCGACCTGACGCTGAATCAAATCGACATCGATCGTTACCGGCCGCCGGAGAACGCTGCGAAGCCCGCTGCGCAGACGGATACCAAGGGCGAGGCGCCGGGTGACGTGCTGAAGACTCTCGAGCTGGACGGCACGTTCAATGTTGGCGCTGCGACCTTCGCCGGTCTGCGCCTGGTCGATGGACACATGAAGATCCATGCCCGGGACGGCGTGACACATGTCGCGCCAATGACCGCGAAGCTCTACGGCGGGCAGTATTCGGGCGATGTGACCCTGGATGATCGCGGGCCGGTCCTCGCGAGCAGGCTCGAACAGACCGTCACCGGAGTCGACGTGCTGCAGCTGCTCAAGGACTTCATCAAGTCACAGCGTCTGTCGGGACGCGGCACGATCACCTCCAATGTCACGGCCCGCGGCAGTACTGGCGATGCGGTGCTGAAGTCCCTCAACGGCCATGTCGCCGCGAGCCTCGCCAACGGCGCTCTCGAGGGCATCGACCTGTGGTTCGAGATCAACCGTGCGATAGCCCTCATCCAGAGACAAAGCCTGCCCGGCGGTGCGAGCACCGGCCGCACGCGGTTCGAGTCGTTCAAGGCCTCCGCCGATATCGTCAATGGACTCGCCACCACCCGGGACCTGGACATCGCATCGCAGAATCTGCGCGTGACGGGGCAGGGGACGGCCAATCTGGTGACCCAGGCCATCGATTACCAGGTGAAGGCCAGCATCTCCAGGACCGCGCCAACGGCCACGGCGAGCGCAGGGCATCTTGCAGATATTCCGCTGACGATCACCGGCTCGCTGGCGGATCCGAAAGTACGTCCCGATCTGGAGGGCATTGCCAAGGCGCAAGTGCAGCAACAGCTCGACAAGCACAAGCAGGAGCTGCTGGAAAAGTTTCAGGAGCAGCTCAAGGGTCTGATCAAATGACGTTGGATCCGGAGGACCTCGATGGATACTCCCTTCAGCAATGACTACCGCGAGGCACGCGAGAAGTTCCTGAGCGCCGCGCAGCAAGCCGGCGCGGAGCTGGGCCACTTCCGACTCGACGCGCGCGCGCCGGACGGCCTCGAGCTCGCCACCGATATCGCCTGGCTGGGCGCGCCGACTGCGAAAGGCGTGCTCGTCACCCTATCGGGCACACACGGTGTCGAAGGTTTCTTCGGATCGGCGACGCAGACCGAGTGGCTGCGCCGCTTCAAGCCCGCCACGCTTTGCCCGGAGATTGCCGCGCTGCACGTGCACGCGATCAACCCTTACGGGTTCGCCTGGATGAGGCGCAGCAACGAGACGAACGTCGACATCAATCGCAATTGGGTCGACTTCAACGAGCCGCCGAAGCGCAACGAGCGATACGACGAATTGTCGGCGGATCTGTGTCCTGCGGACTGGTCGGCAGCTTCCCAGGCGCAGACCGGTGCGCGCCTGATGGCGTGGATGAAGCGACAGGGACCGAACGCCGAGGCGATCTTCCAACAGGCGGTCTCGGGTGGTCAGTGGCATCACCCACTCGGTCTTTTCTATGGCGGCACGGAACCGAGCTGGTCGCGTCGAACCTTGACGGAGATACTCACCGCGAGGCTCGCTCACGCCGAGCGCGCCTGTGTACTCGACTTCCACACCGGTCTCGGACCTTACGGCTATGCGGAGCCCATCATCGGACTGAAGCGCGACGCGCCCGGGTTCGCACGCATCAGGTCATGGATCGGTGGGGGTGCAAGGTCCCTGCACGGCGAGTCCGTGTCAGCCGAGATCGTCGGGGACAGCCTCGGTGCGATACCGGACCTGCTGCGTGATGCGACCGTCGACTGCGTCGCCCTCGAGTGCGGTATCAAGCCTATCAATGAAGTCGCATTGGCATTACGTGCCGATGCCTGGCTGCACGCATACGGGGATCCACTCTCACCACAGGGACGGCAGATCCAGAGACAGATGCGCGACGCGTTCCATTCGGATGATCCCCTGTGGCAGGGGATGGCGCTCGGGCAGGGCCTCGCGGCCTGCCAGGCAGCGCTCGGGGAGCTGACATCCGTGTACGGCAAGCCGAGGAAGTGAGGTAGCGCCCCTCGAGCGCGCATTGCCGGCGGGCGGACGGCTAGCAAAGAAGGCGACCTCAGTCAATCAGTCGGACGCACAGCCGTATTCACGGACATGCAGGCTCATCATCCAGCGGCATCGATACTGCAGCTGCCCGGGCTGAGGAGTCCGTGATGGACAGCACCGAGGAGTTCATCCAGGCACGGGACCGATTGGCCGTACATCGCGAGGACCTGGCCGGAGCGACTCAGGCGTTCCGCTGGCCGCGGCTCGAATACTTCAACTGGGCGCTCGACTACTTCGACGTGGTCGCGGCGAACAATACGGCGCCTGCTCTGCGGGTGATCGACGATACCGGTCGGGACGACACGCTTTCCTTCCAGGAGCTGGCGCGCCGCTCCTGCCAGGTCGCCAACTTCCTCAGCGCGCACGGAGTGGGCCGTGGCGACCGCATCCTCCTCATGCTCGGAAACGAGATCCCGCTGTGGGAGACGATGCTGGCAGCGATCCGGCTCGGTGCAGTGATCGTGCCGGCCACCACTTTGCTCGAGCGCGAGGAATTGCGCGACCGGTTGGATCGAGGGCAGGTGCGGGCCATCGTCACTCGCTCTGGCCTCGCGCCGCGTTTCCAGGGACTGGCCGGCGCCCCGGTGAGGATCTCGGTCGCCGGGGCTTCGCAGGATTGGCTGTCCTATGAGGAATCCGCCCGCGCCCCCGCCGAGTTCGGTTCCGGTACGCGCACCCGTGCCGATGAGCTGCTGTTGTTATATTTCACCTCCGGCACCACGGCGCGCCCGAAGCTGGTAGCGCACACACACGCGAGTTATCCCATTGGCCATCTCTCCACCATGTACTGGCTCGGCTTGCGTCGCGGTGATGTGCATCTGAATGTGAGCTCGCCCGGCTGGGCCAAGCATGCCTGGTCGTGCTTTTTCGCGCCCTGGAATGCCGAGGCCTGCGTGCTCGCCTACCAGTATGACCGCTTCGATGCACGCGCTCTTCTCGACCAGCTCGTGCGCTGCGGGGTAACGACCTTCTGTGCGCCCCCCACGGTCTGGAGGATGTTGATTCAACAGGATCTGCGCCGTTGGCCGGTGACTCTGCGGGAAGCAGCGAGCGCCGGCGAGCCGCTGAACCCCGAGGTGATCCAGCAGGTGTCCTCCGCCTGGGGGATCACCATCCGGGATGGATTTGGGCAGACGGAAACGACTGCACAGGTGGGCAATGCACCCGGGCAGCTGTTGAAGCCCGGCTCCATGGGCCGACCGCTGCCCGGCTGTCCGGTAGTGCTTCTCGATCCGGAGGGTCGGCCCGGTACAGAAGGGGAGATCTGCGTGGACCTCCGGCAAGGGCCACTGGCGCTGATGCAGGGCTATATCGATGACCCGGAACGCACCGCGGCGGCGATGGCCGGTGGTTACTACCATACCGGGGACGTCGCTTCCTGCGACTCCGAGGGATATCTGACCTACGTCGGCCGGATGGATGATGTATTCAAGTCCTCCGACTATCGCATCAGTCCCTTCGAGCTCGAGAGCGTGCTCATCGAGCATCCGGCGGTCGCCGAGGCCGCCGTCGTGCCGAGCCCGGATCCCCTGCGCCTCGCGGTCCCCAAGGCATTCGTAACGCTCGCGCAGGGGCACGCGGCGAACGCGGCCACCGCATGCTCCATCCTGCTGCATGTCCGCAATCGGGTATCGCCTTACAAGAGAATCCGGCGCATCGAGTTCGGCGCGCTGCCGAAGACGATCTCGGGGAAGATCCGCCGGGTCGAGCTGCGTAAGAATGAGCAGGCCCACGGCTCCGACTCTGCACGGCGGGCGGATGAGTTTCGGGAGGAGGATTTTCCGGAGCTCGTGCGCCATCCCGGCGCCCGCTCTGGTTAGCCGGGGACCGGTCAGATGCTTGCAGCAGTCGAAGCGCGGCTTGCTCCGATCTCGTCCTTGAGTACGGTGGCGACCGATGAGCACGGCGCCGCTGCCGAGATCTCGGCACAGATTGCCGCAGCGGATGGCGGCTTCACCATCCTCTTCTGTACTGCGCCCTATGAGCTCGGGGCTCTGGGCCGCGCGCTGCACGCGCTCGGCCACGGGCGCGTAGTTGCCGCTGCCACCAGTCGCGCCATCGGCCGCGCCGGTTTTCTCGCCAAAGGCGTCACCGGACTTCACCTCCCGACGGGTCGCTTCAAAGTCGCCGATGCACTCATCGAAGACGCCGCCGAGTTCGGGCTGCCCGACGCTCGGGCACTCGTCAAATCGTTGCGCGGACGGCTGGAGCGCGGGGCCGAGCCCGGCCTGTCACACCTTTTCGGCCTGTTGCTCGTCGATGCCGAGGCGCATTGCGAGGAGCGTCTGGTCGCCGCTCTCGGAATGGAGCTCGGCCGGGTCCCGATCGTCGGCGGCTCGGCCGGCGATGACTACTTCAATCCGGCCGGGCGTCGGTCCGCGGCGGCGCGCATCCTTCACCACGGCCGCGCTTTGCGCGGTGCAGCCGTGTTCTGTCTCATCGCTTGCCAGCAGCCGGTGCTGGCCGTGTGCCATTCGCACTATGTTCCGGGCAGACGGCGGTTGGTCATCAGCGATGCCGATCCCGAGCGGCGCATGGTGCGCGAGATCGATGGGCGCAACGCGCTGCGAGCTTACGCCGCTGCCTGCGGCCTGAAGACCGTCCCGCGCGATGCGGAGAGCTTCTCGCCCTTCCCCTTGATGATCCGTATCGGCGGAGAGTATTTCGCGCGTGGCATTCAACGGGTCTTCGAGGACGGCTCGCTGGAGTTCGCCTGTGCGATGGAGCCCGGGCTCGTCGTGACTCTGGGGCGGCCGGCAGACATGCGCGAGCGGCTGAGCGGCCTGTTCCAATCCATGCAGGCCTCACTCGGCAAGCCCGAGGTGGTCATCGCCTTCGAATGTGCGGCCCGCACCGCCTACATGGAGCAGCAGGGGCTTACGGAGGCCATCGCCGCCGAGCTGAAAGCGCACAATGTGGTGGGCTTCGCGACACTCGGCGAGCAGTTCAATACCATTCATGTGAACAACTCCTTCACCTGCCTCGCCGTGGCGGCACCGCAATAGGCATGGCCACGAAGCGTAAGGCGGCCCGTGCCGGGCGGCAGGCGGGGCGCGCGGCGCAGCCAACGCGCGCGGCGCAGCCAACGCGCGCGGCGCAGCTCAGGCGCCTGCGCGAGCAGAACCAGGCGCTGCGCAAGACCGTGTCCGCGCTGATGACGCGGATGGAGAAAGCGGTGGATGCGCAGGGTGCACCGTTCTCGTGGTTCCTCGCCGCGGCGAAGCTCGAGGAGACCGTGCGCCAGCGCACCGAAGAGTACGAGCACCTGAACCTGCGCCTGACGCGCGAGCTCGAGTCGCGGCGCGAGATCGAGCTGGCACTCAAGCAGGCGAAGCTGCAGGCGGAACTCGCCAATCAGAGCAAGACGCGCTTCCTGGCGGCGGCGAGTCACGACCTGCGTCAGCCCCTGAATTCCGCGGTACTGTTCCTCGAGTCGATCGGCGAGCAGGCTTTGATCGAAGGCGATCGGCAGCTGCTGCAGCGGGCGCGCATTGCACTCGCCTCGCTCAATAACCTGTTGGGGACTCTGCTCGATGTGGCGCGGCTCGACTCGGGGGGCATCGAGCCTCAGCTCGTCGACTTTCCCGTAGCGACGCTGCTCGAGCGCATCGGGCCGGAGTTCCAGGCGGTGGCGCGTTCGGCCGGCATCGAGCTCACGCTCGTCCCGAGCCGCGCCTGGGTGCACACCGATGTGCACCTGCTCGAGACCGTGCTGCGTAACTTCATCAGCAACGCCATTCGCTACACCACGCACGGTCGGGTGCTGATCGGGTGCCGGCGGCGCCGCGAGGGACTGATGATCTGTGTGTACGACACGGGTATCGGCATCGAGAGCCAACACCTGAGCGCCATCTTCGAGGCGTATTACCAGGTTCCGGGCAGCGCCCGTCGCAGCGGCACCGGCATCGGGCTCGGCCTTTCCATCGTCAATCGGATCGTGCGCCTGCTGTCGCTCGAGCGTGTGGTGCACTCCGAGCCGGGCAGAGGCTCCATGTTCGCCGTCATCGTGCCGTATGGGCAGGTTGCCGATTCGGGCATCGGACAGCCGCGGCGGGAAAGTGTGCCGCAGCATGCCAGGCCCGCGCGACCGCTGAATGTCGTGGTCATCGATGACAATCACGAGGCGCTGATCGGGATGGCGGCAATCCTGCAGAAATGGGGCTGCCGCGCCGTGACGAGCACGGCCGCTACCGATGCGGTGGTGCAGCTCATCTCCAATGACCTCGAGCCCGACCTCGTGATCACCGACTACCACCTCGCGGGCGGAGAGAAAGGCGACGAGGCGATCGCGGAAGTCCAGAGAGAGTTCGACCGCCCGCCACCGGCAGTGATCATGACCAGCGACCCCGATCCGTCCTTGCGCGAGCGCTTACGCCAGCGCGGGTTCACGGTGCTCGACAAGCCGCTGAACCTGGCGAAGCTGCGGGCGATGCTCGACAGGCTGCCCGCAGGATAGGCGCTAGCGCCCGCCGGCCTCTCCCGCAAGGCGCTTGCGGGCTTCGATCGCGGCCTGCACCCGGTTCGAGACGCCGAGCTTCTTCAGGATCAGTGAGACGTGCGCCTTGACGGTGATCTCGCTGATCTCGAGCTCCCGGGCGATGCGCTTGTTGGAGAGTCCTTCCGCGAGAAGCGTCAGCACGCGCTTCTGGCGGGAGGTCAGCTGGTCGCTCGGTGCGTCTCTGGCAACGCCACCGCCCTCACTCTGGGCGCGCCGCAGCGCGACCACCGCCGCGGCCGGCAGATAGCTGCCACCGCCCATGACCATGCGAATGGCATCGAGCAGCAGCTGCCGCGGTGCCGATTTCGGCACGTAGCCAGCGGCTCCGGCCATCACCACCTCGCTCATCACGACCGGATCATCGTTGCCGGAGACGACGATGATCGGCGTGAGCGGCGCGATGGCGCGTACGCGGCGCAGGCAGGACAAGCCTTCGGCACCCGGCAGATCGAGATCGAGCAGCACGAGATCGAAATCCGCTTCCGGGGTGAGCTGCTCGAGGACCTCTCCCTGGCAGCCCGCCTCGGCGATGCAGGCCGTCGTGCAGACCTGGGGGATCACCGCGCGCAGGGCTTCGCGATAAAGAGGATGGTCCTCGGCGATCAGCACGCGCCGCGGTTCGATGATGCGCATCGGTGCGTCGGAGTGCATCGATTGCATGCTACGGCAGCTCCGGGGCAGAGCACCTCAGGGGAAACCACAATACCAAAGTATCGGTGCGCTCCTGCAATCGTCTTATAGGCGCAACCACCGGCACCGCCGATACTCGGCCCGACAGCATCATCAGCCCAAGGGGGGCCCCATGAACGCCAGCGTCGATACCACCAGGGTCACTGCGCCGCCCGGGCTCGCCAACGATCTGTCGAAGATATCCGCCGCCAACGCCGCCTTTCTCAAGAAGCCGGGCCGGCTCCTCATCGATGGAGCCTGGGTCGACGCGGCGGGCGGCGAGCGATTCGAGGTCCGCGACCCATCGAGCGATCGGGTCGTGGCCACGGTCGCTCTCGGCGAGCGTGCCGACATCGACCGGGCAGTCGCGGCGGCGCGGCGCGCGTTCGACGATTCCCCCTGGTCGCGCATGAAGCCGGTCGACCGTGAGCGGCTGATGCACCGCCTCGCGGACCTCATCGAGCAACATGCCGATGAGCTCGCCGAGCTCGAAGCGATCGACAACGGCAAGTCCATCGTCATGGCTCGCCATGTCGATGTTAAGCACGCCATCGAGGTCTGGCGGTACATGGCAGGCTGGCCGACGAAGCTCGAAGGCCAGACCTTGCCGATATCCGGCACGCTGGTGCCCGGACAGGAGTATGTCGCTTTCAGTCAGCGCGAGCCGGTCGGGGTCGTGGGCGCCATCATTGCGTGGAATTTCCCGCTGCTGCTGGCGACCTGGAAAACGGCGCCCGCGCTCGCCGCCGGGTGCACGGTCGTGCTCAAGCCAGCGGAAGAGACACCGCTCACCGCGCTGCGCCTGGGCGAGCTGTTCCTCGAGGCCGGCTTTCCGAAGGGTGTTCTCAACATCGTCACCGGCATGGGCCCCGGTGCGGGCGCTGCGCTGACCGAGCATCCTCAGGTCGACAAGATCACCTTCACCGGCTCGACCGAAGTCGGTCGGCTCGTGGTGCGCGCCGCTGCCGGCAACATGAAGAAAGTGACCGTGGAGCTCGGCGGTAAGTCGCCCGCGATCGTGCTCGAGGATGCCGATCTCGACAGCGCCATCCCCGGCGTCGCCGCGGGGATCTTCTTCAATCAGGGCCAGGTGTGCTGCGCGGGCTCGCGGCTGTACGTCGAGCAGCGGCATTACGAGCGCGTGCTCGCCGGTGTCGCCGAGCAGGCCCGCGCCCTCAAGCTCGGACCCGGACTCGATCCGAACGCGCAGCTCGGCCCGCTCGTATCGGCTGCGCAGCGCGAGCGCGTGATGGGCTACATCAAGGATGGCTTTGCGCGTGGCGCACGAGCCACGGCTGGTGGACACGCGCTGCAGTCCCCGGGCTATTACGTCGAGCCGACGGTGTTCGCCGATGTCAGCCCGGAGATGAGTATCGTGCGCGAAGAGATCTTCGGGCCGGTGGTGGTCGTGCAGCCCTTCCAGGACCTCGCCGAAGTCGCGCGCATCGCCAACGACAGCATCTACGGGCTTTCGGCGAGCATATGGACACGGGACGTACGCCGGATCTTCAGCCTCGCCCCGAAGCTGCGCGCCGGCACCGTGTGGGTCAACTGTCACAGCGTGCTCGATGCCACCATGCCGTTCGGCGGCTACAAGCAGTCCGGCTGGGGGAGGGAGCTCGGACGCGAGGCGGTGTACTCGTGCCTCGAGAGCAAATCGCTTTGCATCAACTACGCGACTTAAGTCCGCACCCGGGTCGCGAACTGGGGGCGGCTCGCCACGGCGGGCACGCTTCCCGATGGGGGAATGGCATGAAGTCGTCTCAGCATGTCCGCAGTCCGGCCCTGGCGCTCATCTGCGCCACGACCGGCGTACTCGCCTGCCTCGTGGCGGGCGAGGCCGGTGCGCAGGAGGCCACGGCGGAGAGCGCCAGCGAATCCACCAGCCTCGGGGAGGTCCTGGTCACGGCGCAGAAGCGCGCCGAGAGCTTGCAGAGCGTGCCGGTGTCCGTCACCGCGCTCACGAGCGCGCAGCTCGGGCAGCTGAAGATGGATACGCCCTCGGACCTCGCGACGCAGATACCCAACCTTCAGGTGAACGGGATCGTGGGCGAGGGCTCGCCACTGTTCTCGCTGCGCGGCGTGTCGATGTTCGACTACAGCCTGAGCCAGTCGAGCCCGGTCGGCAGCTACATCGATGAAGTCTACAAGGGCAACTTCGTGCTGTTCGGGGTGGAGATGTACGACCTCGACCGCATCGAGGTGCTGCGAGGCCCGCAGGGTACGCTCTATGGCAAGAACACCACCGGCGGCGCCATCAACTTCATCACCAAGAAGCCCGGCTTCAGCGATGAGGCGTACGTGACGGTCGGCGCGGGCAATTACGACCGCCGCGAGGCCGAGGGCGCCGCGCAGTTCGTGCTCATCAACGACAAGCTCTCCGCGCGCATCGCGGCCACCTACACCAAGGTGGAGGGCTTCATTCACAACATCCTGCCCGGGCAGCCGGACATGGAAGGGGTGGACCAGTACGGCTTTCGTGTCAGCCTGCTCTACAAGGCAACAGACAATCTGGAATTCTGGCTGCGCTATTCACAGAGCATGCAGGACCCGCAGAACTACGCCATCATCGACGGCTGCGTCACGCCTCCCATCGCGGCGAGCTGCTACGGCCAGCCGGGCGGGCCGGGGGGCGGCGTCGGCTACACCGGCTATTACCGCACCGACACCGGCGCCTATGACGGCAAGCCGCTGGCGGCCGACCAGATCGCTCTCGACTTCACCAAGCGGCGCCGCCAGGACAACCAGGCGGTGGCGCTGACGACCAACTGGACGATGTCGGATGCGCTCGCGCTCACCTCGATTACCTCCTGGGACCTGGGGTCGCTGCTGAATCCCGAGGGCACCGATGGCGCGCCGATCGACGTCTTCAAGATTCCGTACTACGGCAAGACGCGCCAGGTGACCCAGGATCTGCGCCTCACCTCCAACAGCAGCGGCCGGTTCAACTACATCCTGGGGGCGTACTACCAGCACGAGGTGATCCACAACAACACCTCGAACTACGTATTCACCGATCCAGCCTTCGGCATGGACTGTGCCTCGAACACCTTTCCGGGGGGTGTGTGGAACGGCGCGCTCATCAATCTCGGCTGCCAGTACTGGAACAACTTCGACCAGTTCCGTAACAGCTGGGCGGCGTACTCCGACATGAGCTATCAACTGAACCCGGTGGTCAAACTGCGGGCCGGGGTGCGCTACAACCATGACAACGGCACGCAGAAGAACGCGATCTCGCAGCTGCGCACCGGGGTGCCTGCAGCCGACATGTCGCTCTCTGCCGGGACGCCGATCGGCAACATCATCCCCGGCACCACCGTGAACGGAGTCTGGCAGCCGGTGGAGGCGCTGCCCGGATCGCCGAACTACGACAGCGTGGTCAACGCGACGACCGAGCAGGCGCTGCACAACATCCAGACGACCGGCCGGGTGGGTGTGGACTTCACGCCGACGCACGACAGCCTGTATTACCTCAGCTACAGCCACGGCTACCGCTCCGCGGCCTTCAACGGCCAGTTTTTCTTCTCGATCACGGATTTCTCGCAGGTGCTGCCCGAGACGATCGATGCCTACGAGCTGGGCGCCAAGACCGCGTGGGTGGACAACCACCTGCAGGTGAATGCCGCCGTCTTCTACTACCAGTACAAGAACCAGCAGTACATCGATGTGTATCCGACCGGCCAGCAGCCGCTCATCAACCTGCCGAAATCGCGGATCGAGGGGGGCGAGCTCGAGCTGGTGGCGCGTCCCTGGCGTCCGCTCACCCTGCACGCGGGCCTCGGCGCCCTGGATACACGCATCCAGGATGCGGCCATACAGGGCGGTAAAGTGGACGTCAGCGGTCATCAGCTGCCCTACGCGCCAAAGTGGTCCGGCACGCTGGCGGCGGACTGGGAGACTTTCTCGCGCGGCTCGCTCGGCCTGACGCTGCACGTGGACGGCGTGTACTCCTCCTCGCAGTACTTCGAGCTCGTGAACCAGCCGCGCCTGCAGGAAGGGGGTTACGGACAGCTGAATGCACGCGCCACGCTGCACGAGGCGAACGACAAATGGTCGGTGGCCGCGTGGGTGCGCAACGCCACCGACAAGCTCTACTGGACGAACATCGTCGACCTGCAGGGATTTGGGTACGATTATCGCCATCGCGGTTTGCCGCGCATGTACGGGGCGGAGGCGACCTATCGCTTCTGAGGTGCGCCGCGGCCGATCGCAGACACGAGGCGGGGTAAGCGGATGGCAACGGCCGTCGCTCAATCGAGCTACGTGTGCGGCACCAGCAGCCAGCCGCTGCTGTACCGCACGGTCGGCGAGGTGCTGGCGAGCGCCGCTGCGCACTGGCCGCAGCGCGAGGCGCTCATCGTGCGTCACCAGGCAGTGCGCCTCAGCTACCGGGAGCTCGATGCGCGGGTCGGCGTGCTCGCGCGTGCGCTGCTTGCGAGCGGTCTCAGGCCGGGTGACCGGGTCGGCATCTGGTCGCCCAACAACCTCGAGTGGGTGCTCAGCCAGTTTGCGACTGCACGCGC
Organism: Steroidobacteraceae bacterium; assembly: GCA_035541695.1. Lineage (GTDB taxonomy): Bacteria > Pseudomonadota > Gammaproteobacteria > Steroidobacterales > Steroidobacteraceae > 13-2-20CM-66-19. The sequence goes on along the minus strand of DATKMV010000096.1, from coordinate 48,443 downwards.
GGGGCTGATTCTGGTCAACGTCAACCCCTCGTATCGCGTCACCGAGCTCGAGTACGCACTGCGCAAGGTCGGCTGCCGCGCACTGATTTTCGCACCACGGTTCCGCGGCAGCGACTACGCCGCCATGCTGCGCTCGCTCCTGCCACCGGAGGCACTGCGCGGTGCAGGTGTGGTGCGCTCCGAGCGCTTTCCGGAGCTCGAGCTGCTGGTGCAGCTCGGAGCGCCCACGGCGGAGTTCCTCGCCTTTGACGAGCTGTGCGCGCGCGCCGCCGCGCTCGATGCGGCGGGGATTGCAGAGCTCGGCGCCACGCTCGATCCGGACCAGCCGGTGAACATCCAGTTCACGAGTGGCACCACCGGGTTGCCGAAAGGTGCGACCCTCACGCACTTCAACATCGTGAACAATGGTTTCTTCGTGGGGGAGGGCATGCGGCTCACTCCGGAGGACCGGCTGTGCATTCCCGTGCCGCTGTATCACTGCTTCGGGATGGTGCTCGGCGTGCTGGCCGCCGTGACGCACGGGGCTGCCATGGTGTTCCCGGCAGAAGCCTTCGATGCCGAGGAGGTGCTTGCGAGCGTGGCCGCGGAGCGCTGCACCGGGCTGCACGGCGTGCCCACGATGTTCATCTCCGAGCTCGAGCATCCGCGCTTTCGCGAGTTCGATGTCTCCTCGCTGCGCACCGGCATCATGGCCGGCGCGCCCTGTCCGATCGCGGTCATGCGCCGCGTGGTGAGCGAGATGCACATGCGCGAGCTCACCATCTGTTATGGCATGACCGAGACGAGCCCGGTCAGCTTCCAGTCGCACGTGGAGGATCCGCTCGAGAAGCGCGTCACCACCGTCGGCCGCATCCATCCGCACGTGCAGGTGAAGATCGTCGACGGCAACGGCGCGGTGGTGCCGCGGGGCGCGCCCGGTGAGCTGCTGACGCGCGGCTACAGCGTGATGCGCGGCTACTGGGACGATCCCGAGCGCACGGCTGAAGCGATCGATGCCGCGGGCTGGATGCACACCGGCGACCTCGCCACGCTGGACGAGGAGGGGTACTGCAACATCGTGGGGCGCGTGAAGGACATGATCATCCGCGGCGGTGAGAACGTGTATCCGCGCGAGGTGGAAGAATATCTGTACCGTCATCCGAAGGTGCTGGACGTGGCCGTCGTCGGGGTGCCCGACCACAAGTACGGCGAGGAGATCGGCGCAGTGATCCGCCTGCGCGAGGGGATGATGGCCGATCCGCAGGAGATCATCGAGTTCTGCCGTGGACAGATCGCACACTACAAGGTGCCGCGCTACGTGCGCTTCGTGAGCGACTTTCCGATGACGGTGACCGGCAAGGTCCAGAAATACCTGATCCGAGAGCAGCTGCGCAAGGAGCTCGGGATCGAAACCGAAGATACCGCATGAGGCGCCGTGCCCGCAGGGTCGAGGTGGCAGTGCTCGGCGCCGGACCCGCCGCGGTGGCGACGGCGTGCGCGCTGCGGCGCATCGGGCATGCCGTGATGCTCTTCGGCCGGAGCCGCCAGCACGCGCTCGAGGGACTCTCGCAGCGCGCCCTGGCCCTGCTCGAATACCACGGTCTGGGGAATGCCGCCGCCTGCGCGACGCAACCCGCGGAGCGCAGCGGCCGCTGGGGCGGCTCGCCCGTGAGCGCCGGGCACGAGTACATCATCGAGCGAGGCTCATTCGATCGCGCACTGAGAGCGGACGCGGCCGACCACGGCGTTCACCTCCAGGAGGAATTTGCGCTCGCCATCGAGCCCGACACCGGCGGCTATCGGGTACGCACGCGTGGCGGAATCCACCCTGCGCGCGTGCTCATCGATGCGCGCGGGCGTCGCAGCGGACGCCCACGGCTGCGAGGCCCGGGTCTGATCGCCCTTGCGCAACCTCTGCGGGCCGTTGCAGCAGGTCGCGCGCGCACGCTCGTCGCTCCGCTGGATGAAGGCTGGTGCTGGGTCGCGAGCGACGGCAAGGGGCGCGGCGTGCTGCAGCTCATCGCCTCCTCCCGCCGCCTGGCGAGTGGCGCGACTCCGGCGCAGCGTCTGCGCGAGTGCCTCGTGGCGCTTGCCGCGCGTGAGAGCGCGCTGCGGCGCGCGCGGCCGGAGGGCGAGGTTCATGGGCGCGCTGCCGGCGCCGGGCTGAGCGGCGCGCCGGCGCCTTCCCCGGGCTGGGTGCGCGCCGGTGATGCCGCGGTGGCGATGGAACCGCTATCGGGCCATGGTCTGTATGAGGCGCTCTCGTGGGCGGGTGCCGCGAGCGCCGCCGCGCACACTCATCTGCAGGGTCACGGTTGGGAGCCGGTCGCACGATTCCTCACGGAGCGCGCGTGTGATCGTTGGAGTGTCGGAATTGCTCGCGCCGCTGGTTTCTATCAGCAGCAGGCGGTTGCGACGCCCACACCGTTCTGGCGGGACGGCGCGGCGGCCTATGCGCAGCTCCTCGGCTCGCTCGCACCGGCCGCGCAGGGCGCGGCTGACTGGCAGACGCGCCCGGTGGTGAACGGCTCGGTCATCGAGATGCGTCGTGTGGCAGTGACGCGTGAGCGGCCGCGCGGGGTCTGGCAACTCGACCAGGTCGACCTGGCACGACTCGAGGAATTCCTGCTTGCCGCGCCGGCGGCCGATGTGGTGCAGGCCGCGGGCCACCTCGGGCGCCCTGCGGCGGCGGTGGCGAGGGCGGCAGGCTGGCTGCGCGCGCATGGACTCCTCGCAGGCGGCGGCCCTGCGCCGCAAAAACGGGTGGTGAACCGATGAAGAAGGCACAAGCCATGAAAGCTGCAACGCGGATGTTGCTCGGCCTCCTCACCCTCGCCGGTGGGCCCGGCGGTCGTGCGGTGATGGCGGCTGCGGACTCTTCCGCGGTGCGCGCCCACTGCTCCGGCTGTCATCGCGAGAGCGCGCCCGGGCACTTCGACCGCATCAGCGACATGCGCAAGACGCCCGAAGGTTGGGAGATGACGCTCTTTCGCATGCACCAGGTGCATCGTGTGGCGCTCGAGCCGGACGCGCGCGATGCGGTACTGCGCTATCTCACGGAGGTCGCAGGACTTGCGCCAGCGGAAGCTGCGCCCGCGCGCTTCGCGCTCGAGCGGCGACCGAACGTGCAGGACCTGGATCTGGGGGCGGACCTCAACGTCGTGTGCGGACGCTGCCACAGCATGGCGCGCACGGCGTTGCAGCGGCGTGACAGCTCCGAGTGGCTGAAGCTCACGCACACTCACGTCGGACAATGGCCGACGCTCGAGTACCAGCAGTCCGGTCGCGACCGGTTCTGGTGGCAGAGCGCGACCACCGAGGTGCCCGTGAAACTGGGCGGGCTCTTTCCGCTCGACACGCCCGCCTGGCGGACGTGGAAGGCACGTCCGCACGCCAATCTCGCCGGCCGCTGGATCGTGTTTGGGCATACCCCGGGCCACGGCGACTACCATGGGGTCGCGACGATTCACGCAGTCGGACCCGCAGACTACAACGCGAGCTATACCCTCGCGTACACCGACGGCTCATCCCTCACGGGCACTTCCAGGTCGGTCGTGTACACCGGCTACGAGTGGCGCGGCACTGCGACTCTCGGCGGTGAGGACGTGCGCGAAGTATTTGCCGCGTCCGAGGACGGCACGCGGCTCACAGGACGGTGGTTCATCGCGGGGCACGCCGAGACCGGCGGCGATTTCGCCGCAAACCGTGCCGAGGGCGCTCCCGCCTTGCTCACGGCGCAGCCGCGTGGGCTGCGTGCGGGCGCGACGCAGCAGGTGGTCCTCGTCGGACGCAACCTCACCGGTGAGGTGAGCTTCGGCCCCGGCACCCGCGCGCGCGTCGTTTCACGCACCCCCGAAGGCCTGATCGCGAGTGTCACGGTGGAGCCCGACGCGGCGGCGGGCGTGCGCTCCGTCAGCGTCGGACCGCTGAGGGGCGCGGACCTGGCCGTCATCTACGCGCGCATCGATCGCATCGAGGTCGAACCCAAGTACGCGATTGCGCGGCTCGGGGGTGGGCGTGTCGACCCGGTGCCGAGTCAGTTCGAGGCGGTCGGTTATCTCGATCTTGCCGCAGCGGACGCCGGCAAGCCCGCCGCGGTACGTCTCGGCGCGCTGCCGGCCAACTGGACGGTGGCCCCACACGATGCGCAGGCGACAGCCGCGCAGGATGTCAAATTCGCCGGCCGCATCGATCAGAGCGGGCGGTTCCTTCCCGCTGTAGCGGGGCCCAATCCAGCGCGTCCGTTCTCGGGCAACAACGTCGGCGACCTGACGGTCATCGCGACGGTGAAGGAGGGTGAACGCGAGCTCGCCGGCCGCTCGCATCTGATCGTCACGGTGCAGCGCTGGAACACCCCTCCGATCTACTGAAGAGACGCTCATGCAGTTCAATCCGGCCAACGGTCACCTCGTGCGCTTTCACGGGCGCGCCATGCTCTTTCATGTGCCGACCTCGGCGCTGTTCGAGCTCGATGAGCTCGGTGCCGCCGTCATCGAGAGCGCGCAGCAGGGACCGCAGCCCTGTGCTGCCGCGCTGCGGACGCTCGAGCCGCGCTTCGGCCCTGAGGCCGTGAGTGGCTGCATTCAGGAGCTCACGCGGCTCGAGGTCCTGCAGGAAGTCGGCGCGACGGCAGCGATCAACCCGCAGGCACCGGACATCGACGCCTACCCGTTGAGCACCATCGTGCTGAATGTGAATACCGGCTGCAATCTCGGCTGCAGCTATTGCTACAAGGAGGACCTTGCCGTGCCGGCGCGCGGTGAGCGCATGAGTTTCGAGGTCGCCGCACGCAGCGTCGATCTGCTCCTGAAGCAGGCCGCCGGGCGGGAGCGCGTCGGCATCGTGTTCTTTGGTGGCGAGCCGCTGACCAACGTGACTCTCATCCGCCAGGTCGTGGACTACGCGCTGCCGCGGGCGAGCGCCGCGCACAAGACGGTCGATTTCTCGCTCACCACCAACGCGACGCTCCTCACCCCGGAGCTCATCGAGTATTTCGACGCGCATCGCTTCGGCATCTCCGTGAGCATCGATGGGCCGCGGGCCGTGCATGATCGCAACCGCCGCACCGTGGGTGGCCGGGGGACGTACGACGTCGTGGCACGCAAGGTGCGCTTGCTGCTCGAGCGCTACCGCTCCCGCCCCGTCGGGGCACGGGTCACGCTCACCGCGGGCACGACCGAGGTCGAGGCGATCCACGCGCACCTGCGCGGCGAGCTCGGGTTTCATGAAGTTGGCTACGCGCCGGTCACCGCGGCGGCGAATGCGGCTCATGCCTTGAGCGCAGGAGAGTTGAGCGCTATCTACGCAGCCTTCGAGCGACTCGGCGAGCAGTATCTGGCGGCTGCGCTTGCCGGCGGCAACAGCGGATTCTCCAACCTGCATCAGTTGATGACCGATCTGCACGAGGGGCGCCGTAAATCGCTCCCGTGCGGCGCGGGCGTGGGACTGCTCGCGGTCGATCGCAAGGGGGCACTCAACCTCTGTCACCGGTTCACCGGCTCGGAGCTGCCGACTTTCGGCGATGTGGAGACCGGCATCGATGGGGTGCAGCTCGGGCAGTTTCTCGGCCGCGCCGCCGATCGCTCCGGCACCCACTGCGCCACCTGTCGCATTCGCAATCTCTGTGCCGGCGGCTGCTACCACGAATCGTGGCTGCGGTACGGGAATCCGCACCACCGCACCTATCACTACTGCGATCTGCTGCGACGCTGGGTGGACTTCGGCATCCGCATCTACAGCGAGATCGTCGCGCGCAATCCGCACTTCCTGAACGCGCATATCGAGCCGAGGAGGGCTGTCGCATGAGCGCTCTGAAACCCCTGAACGAGAAGGCCCGGCTGCTGCTCGAGGCGGCCGAGTCCGGCCATCTCGCCGAGGTGACGGCCATGGAGACCGTCGCCGGCTGCGCCACTACGTTCGACCCCGGATGGGAAGTCGACCCGTTCGGCGGCGTGGCTTCGCTCTGCCAGCCGATGGAAGCCGACCTCTATGGCTGCTCGGATCCCTGCTGGTGGCCGGCACAGGTACCGGATACGCTCAACACGTATCCCTCCTGGAGCGCCGACAAGCCCTCCGCGCAGAACGACTGGCGCGAGCTCGATGCCGTGTTTCCCAAGAAATGATCGAGCGCCTCGTGTCAGGAGAGCCGCAGTGATTCTCAAAGCCCTCATTCCCACACTGCTGCTGGCAGTGCTCGCCGGCTGCAGCCGCGCACCCTCGGGCGCCGGCTCGGACCTGCTCATCACCGGAGCGAAGCCCGATCGCCTGTTCGTGATCGATGCCGGCACGCGCACGGTGCGCGCGGACTTCCGCATCCCCGATGCCAATGACTCGGTCGGAGCGATCGTGCCATCGCCTGACGGCAAGATCGCGTACGTGCTCGTCAACCGCATGGAGAGCATCGCGGGCATCGACCTGACGAGCGGCAAGCAGGTCTTCCGGGCGGATTTGTCCTCACCGGGCGAGCGCGTCAAGTGCATCTTCGCGTTCGATGTGACGCCCGATGGCCGCGAGCTCATCGTCTACGAGCTGCCGACGAAACTGGGGCTCGACGAGTATGTGGTGGAGGAGCCGCGCTTCGCAGTCTTCAGCACCGCCGCGGGCCTCAAAGCGCAGCCCGAGCGGCAATTTCCCGCCCCGCGCCGCATCCACCTGCTGCTGGCGAAGAAGGACGGCGCGAGCTTCTACGCGTTCGGCTTCGAGCTCTTCGAATACGCAGTCGCGGATGGGCGGCTCATCGCGCAGCGCGGCGTTCGCAGCTGGGACCGTCCGGGGCACTCCGTACCGGACCTGCTCGCCTTCTGGCCGGTGACCGAGCCCACCGGGGTTTTTTCCACCCCGATCTATTCGAGCGTGACCTCGCAGGGGGCACCACCGGAAGGGGTCCCGACGACCGCTCTGATGACACTGGATCTGAAGACCGGCCGGCTCGATTATCAGGATTTCGAGCCTACGGCGGCACTCATCTTCTCCACCGTCCTCAGTCCCGCCCGCCGCGAGGCGTTCGGTGTGTATTCGACCCTCACGAAGATCGACACCGCGCGCGGCGCGCTCGCCAAGCGCGTCAATCTCGATCACACGTTCTACGCAGTCAACGTCTCCTCCGACGGCCGGGAGGTCTACCTCGGTGGTGCGATGTGCGACGTTGCCTTCTACGACGCCGCAGATCTGAAGAAGAAGGCCGATCTGCGGCTGCCCGGCTGCCCCGACCAGGTGCTCGCGAGCCTGCGTGTCATCCACCGCTGAGCAGCCGGCACGCCCGACACGGGCTGCGCGCGCGGGTCTCGCCTGGCTCGCGGGCTACGTGCGTCGCCGGCGGCTCGCGCTGCTCGGTGTCGCGGCGCTCGCTGCGGTGAGCTCGGCGCTCGCAGTCTCGCAACCCTATCTCTCCAAGCTCGTGATCGATGAGGGACTCATCGCGCGGCGGCTCGATGTGCTCATCTGGCTGTGTGCAGCGATGCTCGCACTCGCCGCGGTGAATGTTGCCGTCGGTGCCTGCAATCGCTGGCTGTACGTGCGGGTCTCGGGTCAGATTCTGTTCGCGCTGCGCGAGGACGTGTATGCGCACCTGCTGAGGTTGCCGCCCGAGTCCTTCCGCAGCCGGCCGGTGGGGGATCTGGTGACCCGCCTCGATGGCGATGTGGCCGAGGTGCAGCGCTTCAGCACCGATACGCTGCTCGCCTTCGTCAACGGCACACTCATGCTCGTGGCGACGGCCGCGGTCATGTTGTTCCTGAGTCCGCGCCTGACCCTCATCGCGGCGGCCGTGGTGCCGCTGCAACTTCTGGTGCGCTACCGCTCACGGGCCTACGTCATCGAGTCGACGCGCGCGGTCCGAGAGCAGACCAGTCGGGTCGCGCATTTCTTCCTCGAAACCCTCGGCGCCGCCAAGGCGGTGCAGGGCGCCGCGGCCGAAACCTGGGAGCAGGGTCGGCTCGTCCGGCTCAACCAGGGGCTGCTGCAGCGTCTGGTGCGTGCGCAGCTCGTGGGCTATGTCGTCGGCGGAGTGTCGGCACTCCTGTCGCACGCCACTACGGCCGCAATATTCATTGCGGGCGGCGTCATGCTGGTGCACGGATCCCTCACGGTCGGAACTTTGATCGCCTTCGTCGCGTACCTGGCACGCAGCACCGGTTCCGCGACCTCACTGATGAATCTCTACACCGCATGGCAGCGAGCCGCCGTGAGCCTTGCGCGGGTGCGAGACCTGCTGCAGGAACCGCCGCTGCGCCCGGTGTCCGCGGTGCTCCCACCCAAGCTCGCGGCGCGCGCGCCCGGCCACGTCCGCTTCGAGGATGTCACCTTCCGGCACGCGGGGATGGAGCGGCCGCTCTTTGCGGGCCTCAGCCTCGACATACCGCCGGGATCGAAAGTCGTTCTCTGTGGTGACTCGGGCGCGGGCAAGTCCACGCTGGTGGACCTGCTGCGCGGCTTCGTCGTGCCGGACAGCGGGCGCATATGGCTGGACCAGCTGGACGTTCGGGCCTGCGACCTCATTTCCCTGCGCCGGCACGTGTGCGTGATCGAAGCGGAGCCCGCCTTCTTCCGCGGCGGCCTGATGTACAACCTGCGCTACGGAAATTTCGACGCCTCGACCGAGGCGGTGCTCGCCGCGGCGCGGCGCGCGGGCGTGGCGGCGTTCGTCGCGGAGCTCCCGCAGGGGTACGACACCGAGGTGGGGAGCGGCGGCGCGGGACTCTCCACCGGCCAGCGGCAGCGCCTCGCGATCGCACGCGCGCTCCTCAGTGAGCCGGTGGTGCTGGTGCTCGATGAGGCGACGAGCAACCTGGATGCGGCTGCTGCACGTGCGATGTACGCCCTGATCGATGAGCACTTCGGCGAGCGCACGCGGCTCATCATCACGCACGCGCCGCAACGCGTGCCCCGGGCCGATCGCCTGATCGAGCTGCGTGACGGGAGGCTCATCGAGCAGGCGCTGCTGGACATACGGCATGCCTGAATCGGCCTGGCGCGTAGCGGTCATCGACAGCGGTGTCGGCCGTTGCGCGCCAGTCCGCTTGCACAGTGCGCGCCGCTTCATCGACGGCGGCACGCACATCACCGGATCCGAGCTTGCGCCGGATCCGACCGGTCACGGGACCGCAGTGGCACGGATCATCGCCTCGGCCGGCGTGCCCATCGAGCTCTGCATGGCGCAGGTCACGGATACCGAAGGGCGGGCGACCCCTGCAGCCGTGGCCGAGGCACTTTGCTGGGCGCTGGCCGAGCGTGCGCAGCTCATTCACCTGAGCCTCGGTTTGCGCAACGACCGCGCCGTGCTCGCTGGAGCGATCGCACGGGCGGTTGTAGCCGGCCTGGTGATCGTGGCCGCGACCCCGGCGCGCGGCGTGCGCACCTACCCCGCGGCTTACCCCGGCGTCATCCGCGCGACCGGCGATGCGCGCTGCACCGCAGAGGAGATTTCATACCTTGGAACCGCCCTGGCGGACTTCGGGGCGTGCGCCGTGCATCGGAGCGCGGCCAGACCAGCGCAGCGCGGCGCAAGTATCGGGGCGGCTCATCTGACGCGTTTCATTCTCGCGCACGTTCCGCCTGCCACGCATCCGGTCGCGGTATCGACGTTGCTCGCGCGGCATGCGCAATACCGCGGGGCCGAACGCCGCAATGGGTGGGAGATCGCCGCACCTGCTACAGCATTCGATAATCGTCGGTCTCGCGCCGGAGGCTCTTGAGGAATTCCGCAAGCTCCTGCTGCAACGCAGGCACACGCTTCCTGCCGGCGGGCGAAAGCACACGAGACGGAACCTGCGCGAGGTTATCCTCGAGCATCTTCACGGCCTTCGGGCCATCCGGGTCCCCGCCATTCGGATCCACCAGCGCCATGATGCGCGCGACGCCAATCGCTCCCAGCCAATCGAGCGCGTCAGCGTCGTGCAGGTACAGGGCCTCCGGACCGACGGGCGTGCGGTCGAACATATGCGTGCGGATGGCGCTCCTGACGGCATCTATTTTCGCCGGCGGAAATCCGCTCCCCTCGAGGACGGTATCCACGACACGGGCTCCCTCATCGGCATGGTCGATGCCCTCCTTCTCCCGGTCCCATGGGGCGAAGGCCGCCATGTCGTGGAGATAGGCGGCAGCGAACAGCACATCATCATCGATGGCCGCGTGGTCGGCCTCGGCCAGGTCCCTGGCGAGGTGGTAGTCGCGCACCGCATGCGAATAGCCCCACGCCGGATTCTTGAAGTGCTGAGCAGCAAACTGCCGCACCACCTCGCGCCAGCCAGCCGGCTCGGGGCCAGCCGTTGCTGCAGCGCCGGTGCCCGCCGCTGCCAGTACCATCAGAATTGCAATGCGACGCATCCGCTTCCCTTCCTCGCGAAGAACGCGCTGGTGAGTTCAAGCCACGGCCCGTTTCAGAAGCGCCCTCGGTCCACATCGCGAATGAACTGGATGAGGCCCTGCATGTAGACCGCCTGATCATCGTACATGTCGAAGTGGCTGCCATCGGGACAGAATAGATATCGACCCTTTTTCACGCTCCGCGCGATCTTTTCCATCTGCGCCGGCTCCATGGTGTCGTAGCGCGCACCGATAGCGAGTGTCGGAACGACGATCTCGGGCAGCTCGGCGGTGCGATCCCAATTCACCAGCTTCCCGCCGGCGCCCATCTCACTCGGGCCTTGCAGCGGGATGTAGATCTTCTTATTGAGGTTCTTCAGCGCGCGCAGCACCGGATCCGGCCAATGATCCGGGGGCATCCGCAGCAGGTGGTACACGTAGAAGTTCTGCATGAGCAGCTGTTCGTAACGCGGATCGTCGAACTTGCCGGCGGCCTCGAGGCTGCTGATCTCGGCCACAGCCGTCTGATCCATGGCAGGGATCAGGACGTTCTTCGCGTAGCGGTTGTACGCGGGGACGCTCGGGACCATGTTGGAAATGATCAGGCCCTTGAGATTCCCCTGGTACTCGAGGGCGTACTCGAGCGCGAGCATGCCGCCCCAGGAGTGCCCGAGCAGGTAGAAGTTGCTCTTGTCGAGCTTCAGCGCCTTGCGCACCTGCTCGACCTCATCTACGAAGCGCGGGATCTCCCACAGCTCGGGCTCATCCGGCTGGTCGCTGTAAGCGGAGCCGAGCTGGTCATAGTAGTAGTACTCGATGCCCGCGCGAGGAAAGTAGCTGTCGAACGCCTCGAAGTATTCATGCGTCAGGCCGGGTCCGCCATGTAACAGCAGCACCCTGATGCGCGGGTTGTTGCCGACCCGCTTGGTCCAGACGTGAAACGCGCCCTTGGACGTCTCGATGGTGATGAGCTTGACGCCTCCTGCGAGGACATCGTCGCGCCCTGAAGAGTCGAAGTAAGCGCTTGGCGAGACACCGGCCGCTGTCGTGAGCGATGAGCCGGCGAGGAGTCCGAGCAGGACGAAAGCACTGAGAAGCGACCGCATGCAGCACCCCACGCCGCCTTGGAGCCGGGCTCGACCAGGCCCCGGACCGCCGTCAGTCATGATCCTCGCGGCACCGCCCGCTCACGCCTTGATCGTATTGCTCGTAGATGGCGCCTCCGGCGAAAGGCAACATCATCGGCGGCCCGTTCTTCAAGGCGGCGAAGTCGATCGGCTTCACCTTGCGCAACTGCGTCGCCCGCGCCTGACCGGAGCCGAGCCCGAGAGTACCGAGTATGCCCGGAGCGTAAGCGGGCCCGGTGGCCGCGAGGGCACCGATGGTGATGTCGATCTCACCGGCCGAGTAGATGACGACCTGCAATGTGTTGGGCGCGGTCGTACCGGCCGCCGGCACCCCGAGGTACGTCACGATCACCCGATGGTTGGCGGCGTCATAGGTCGCGAACACACCGCCGCCGGGAGAGGCTGCGGTGCTATCGAGATCCTTCATCAGAGCGGCGATCGTGAGGCGGTTGGTCAGCAGCAGCTGACCGCGCATGTACCAGGGTGACCCGTTGTCGTCGACCCCGGTGTAGTCCCCGGCGGTGCGCGTCGTGATCGCACCGTCCTCGCTCACGAACAGCAGGCTCGCCGGCTCGGGCGTGCCCGGAACCGGAAAGGAGAACCCTGAGTAGCTCAGCGCGGCCGTGCCGTTGCCCGCCACCGAGAGCTTCGTGGGCCCAGCCGGCAGCAATGCCGCGCCGGACCGGACCGTCACCTGGTAAGAGTCGCTCGCGGGGACGAACTGGATCTGATCACCCGGTGCGAGATCGAATGGGTGCGGTCGCACGTGCTCGCAATCCTCCACGACCTGCACGAGCGGGCTCTCGAGGTCGTGCGCGTCGTGTTTCTCATGCTTGAGCGCACTGTCGAAGAACGCCAGAACGTAGCCCGTCGTGAGACGTGTGGTTTCAGAGATCGGGAGCTCGGGCGCGAGCGGCATGGAGCCCTGCAGGGCATTGCGCGCGTCGAGGATCTGCGGGTTGCCGAAGAGCACCGCCTGGAGCTGCGCGTCGCTGACTCCGCCGAACACGGAAGCCTCGCAGAAGTTGTAGACACCGTTCTCGTACGGTCCCGTATAGCTCCAATAAAAGGTCGAATCGAACACGAAGTTAGCGATGTCCGAGGGGTTCAGGCTCGAAGGGTCGATGAACGCCTGGGGAAAAACGGCCGGATTGATGGCGATGAGGGAGTTGTGGATGTCCTGACACCAGCTCGTCTGGTAGCCACCCACGTGATGATTCCAGCCCGCGATGTCGACCCTATATTTCTCGCGGCTCCCCGTGAAGCGGTTGAAGTTGCTGTAGGCAATGCCCGTGTCGTTGCCAAAGAACATGAGCGGCACCCGGGCGTTCGCGTAGTCGACAGCGTTGAGCAGCAGGCCGTAATTCGTGCCCGCGCCCATGAAGGCCGCCTTGACGCGGGAGTCGGCGGGGAGCCCCTGCGCGCTGATACCGGTCACGGTCGCCAGGGAGGTCATACCGCCGAGGGAGTAGCCGAGCACTCCGATGCTTTTCGGGTCGATGCGGGCGGCAAGCGGTGCACCACTGCGGTCGGCGTGGCCCGCCAGAACCGCACTGATGACGAAGCTCACGTCCTTGACGCGTTGCAGGATCGTCGCGGAGTAGATACTCGGATTCGGCCCGAGCTCGAGTCCGACGTAGTGCTCCATGAAGTAAGTCTGATACCAGACATCGTCGTCGCCCGTATGCTCGACGGAGGCGACGATATAGCCGTGACTCGCGAGCGACTCGAGCGTATCGGGCATGTTTTTCGCCGCCGCGACCTCATAACCGTGGGTCGCGACCAGAAGTGGAAATCGACCTTTGGCGAGCGGCGCGCCCTCGGCGATCGGGTGTGCGGAGAGGCTGCCGGAGAAGGTGAGCGCAGGAGTATCCGGAAGCCCTGGATAAATGGTGCCGCCGGGATTCTGGTTGTAGATGGGATTGTTCCAGGTATAGCGGATGTGCTGCGCTGACTCGGCCGATGCCGGATACCACACGTGCAGGTACAGCGGCCGGCCCGCCGTGGTCACCGGGGTCGAGCCATCGGGATTGCGCGATGGGTCGATGAGGACCATCGTCGCGTGCCCGATGGCGTAGCTCTCGTGTTTATCCGGATCTGCCGCGGCGATTGCCGGCAGCATGGCAACGAGTGAAAGGATGACTACCCCTCGTCCCCATCCATGCGTGCACTGTCCAGGCTTCTTCGCGTGCATGTGCTGTCCTCCCATAGACCGATCCTCGTTTGCGACTCTTATACCTGCGAGACGCGGGCGGCGCGAGCACCCTTTGATTAGCCCATACGCCGCGGTGCGGAGCAAGACAGGGAGCCAGCTCGAGCAGTGGCGCAGCGGGTCCGCGGCTCAGGTACATTGGGCTTCCCGCGCACCGCTGAGATCAGCCATCCATGACACGTGCATTGCTCCCGTTGCTGAGCCTACTCCTGCTGCTACAGGGGGCCTGCGCCTCCGACTCGCCTCGTGCCGAGGGTGCGCCCGATCCGAACGCAGTGTTCAACGTCCATCCGGTGCGCCCGGTCGCGGAGCTGCTGCCAATCGCGCTGGCCGCGACGCCGCCCCCGGAGAGTGGTGAGTTCCGGCGTTCGGATCTGGTCGAGCTGATTACACTCGACCCGACGATCAAGCTCGACATTCGCTACGCGACGACGCGCAATCTTCTCGGCACGCCGATCTATGGCCAGGCGCGCGCCTTCATGCAACGGCCGGCGGCGGAAGCGCTCGTGCGCGTGCAGCGCTCGCTCGCGGCGGAGGGCTATGGCCTTCTGGTGTACGACGCCTATCGGCCGTGGTACGTGACGAAGCTGTTCTGGGACGCGGTACCGCCGGAGCTGCACAAGTTCGTCGCCGATCCTGCGCAGGGATCCCGCCACAATCGTGGTTGCGCCGTGGACCTCACGCTCTATGAGCTCAGAACCGGTCGCACGGTGAGCATGCCGAGCCTGTACGACGAGACCACGGAGCGCGCATACCCCAGCTACACCGGTGGAACCGCCGAGCAGCGCCGCTCACGTGACCTGCTGCGGCGACACATGGAGGCCGAGGGCTTCGCGGTCTACGAGTTCGAGTGGTGGCACTTCGATTACCGCGACTGGAGGTCGTATGCGATCCAGAACGTGCGGTTCGATGACATTCGCCCCGGTTCAGGCACATAGCCCGGTGCGATGCCATTCACCGTTGCGTGCGTGTCATCAGGCCGCGCCGGCCCGCGCTCCAGTCGATCGGTGCGACGCGCGGCAGGATCCACACCCAGGCACCGAAGCCCAGTGCGCTCATCGCGGCGGCGAGTGCAAAGGCCGCATCGAAGTGCCCCGTGCGGTCCACCAGCAGGCCGCTCAGCACGGGCGCGATCATGCCCGCGATGTTGCCGCAGGCGTTCTGCACACCGACCCAGCGCCCGGTGGCGTTGGGGCCTGCGAAGGTCTGGGGGATGGCGAACAAGCCCGGGTACGAGCACCCGGCGATGACGCCGAAGGCGAGCAACGCCGCGATCGATCCGCTCGCCGGCAGTGCAACCATCGCGACCATGCACAGGAGGCTCCCCAGTTGAGCAACACCCATGACGGGTTTGTAGACGCGCGTCGGGTCGCTTCCCAGTCGGATCCAGCGGTCGGTCAGCGCCCCCATAGCCAGCGCAGCGGCTGCGTTGAGCAGGTAGGCCCACGAGGCGCTGACCGCCATCGCTGCCATCGAGAATCCGCGCACCTTGACCAGATAGAAGGGCAACCAGGTGGCGATGAAGTAGTAGGTGTAATTGGCGGCGAAGTGTCCGAGCGCCGCACCCCAGAGAGCACGTCGCGAGAGGATCGCCGCAAAGCTCGGCGTGATCGGCTGCCGGACGCTCGGTGGTGGTGACGGCACGGCGAAGCGCCGCCAGGGCCATAGCCAGGCGAGCGAGGCGAGCCCGAAAAGCACGAACACCGGGCGCCAGCCCAGGTACGCCATGAGATACCCGCCTGCTGCGGTACCGAGCGCGGGTCCCATCAGATAGCCGAAGGCCATGAAGCCATTGGCGCTGCCGAGCCGCTCGAGCGGCACGCTCGCCGCGACGACCTTGGTGGCCGCCGGGAATGCCACGCTTTCGCCCACTCCGAGCAGAAGGCGCAGCAGCAACAACCCGACGAAACCTCCTGCAAGGCCGCTGCAGGCCGTGGCGGCGGACCAGACGACCATGCCCGCGGCGAGAACCCGCTTCGGACCCAGATGCTCGGCGAGCCAGCCGGCCGCGGGCATCAGTGGCACATAGCTGTAGTAGAAGGCCGAGCCGAGGAGCCCGAGTTGTGTCGCCGTCAGTCCGAGCTCGTCCTGAATCAGCGGCGCGGCGGTCGCCAGGTTCCCCCGGTCGACGTAGTTGATGAACACGGCGAGCGTCACGAGGAGCACCGGACGCTCGATGCCGAGGCTACGAAGCGATACCGTCGGTCTCACGGCAGCGCGGGCGCGGGGGCACTCAGGTGAGCTTGTGTGCAGCGACGGGCAGCGTCCGCAGCCTCTTGCCGGTCGCCGCGAACAGGGCGTTGCAGAGCGCGGGTGCCACGGGCGGTACCGCGACCTCACCGATCCCACCGGGGCGCTCAGCGCTCGGTATGACATGCACATCGAGGAGCGGCATCTCATTCATGCGCAGCGCGCGCGCGTCGTTGAAGTTGCGCTGCTGCACCCGCCCGCCGCGCAGCGTGATGTCGCCCCAGAGCGCGGCCGTGAGGCCGTAGACGATGCCGCCCTCGAGCTGCGATGCGACGATGCGGGGATTCACGGTCTGTCCGCAGTCGATGACGCAGGTGATCTTGTGGATCCTGGGTCGCCCGGCTGCGATGGACACCTCCGCAACCTGTGCGATGTGCGAGCTGTAGCCTTCCATGAAGGCGATGCCCTGAAAGTGCCCCTGGGGTGCATGTCCCCAGCCCGAGCGTTCCGCGACGACCGTGAGCACCTGCAAGTGCCGCGGCTTGCCGGCGAGCAGCTCGCGGCGAAATTCGAGCGGATCCTTCGACTGGAGATGCGCGATCTCATCGATCGAGCTCTCGATGGCGAAGCAATTCGGTGTATGGCTCACCGAGCGCCAGTAGCCGACGTCGATGCCGATCTCCTGGCGGGTATAGCTCAGGTCGAAATTCGACACGCCATACGGAAAGTTCTGCACGTACTCGATCACCGAGTCGAACGGATCCTTGTTGGTGGGATCGTAGCGCGCGGTGATGGAGGGGCTCGTGATGTGCAGCGTCCAGGCGCTGAGCTTGCCGTGCTCATCCAATCCAGCCGTCACGGCTTCTCTCGCGGGCGGACGATACAGGTCATGGGTCATGTCATCTTCGCGGGTCCAGATGAGCTTGACGGGCGCGCCGACAGCCTTCGAGGCTGCAACCGCGGCCGGCACGAAATCCACGTCCAGCCGACGTCCGAAGCCGCCGCCGAGCAAGGTGGTGTGCACGTTCACCTGACTCGCCGCGAGGCCGGCGGCTTCCGCCGCCGCGGCCTGCGCCAGCTGTTGCGCCTGCGTCCCGAGATAAATGTCGCAGCCATCGCTGCGCACGTCGGCCGTGCAATTCATCGGCTCCATCGTGGCGTGCGCTAGCAGGGGCAGCTCATAGACCGCGGAGAAGGTCCTGGCGGCTCGCTGCAACGCGTCCGCGGCGTGCCCGCCTTTGAGTCGGGCCGCGACGTTCTCGCTGGAGAGCGCCGACATGCCGGGTTTGGTGGCGGCGGCGTTGAGCTGCGACCAGATGGCCGCGTTATCCAGGTGCGCATTCGGGCCCGGTGTCCACACGATGCGCAACGCATCGCGCGCCTTTTTGGCTTGCCAGAAATGCTCCGCGACGACGACCACACCGCTCGCCGTGGGCAGCACACGGCGCACGCCGGGCATGGCGAGGGCCGCTGCGGGATCCACCGAAGCCAGCGTGCCCCCGAGCTCGGGACAGAATGCAATGCTGGCGTAAAGCATGCGCGACAGCTTCACGTCGATACCGAACTCGGCGGTGCCATTGACCTTGCTGGGCGTATCGAGGCGGGTCAGAGGCTTGCCGATGAGGCGGAATTCGGCCGCGCTCTTGAGAGCCACCTCCCTGGGAACCGGGAGTTGGGCTGCCGCCGCGGCGAGCTCGCCGTAGCTCGCGGATTTCCCCGCGGCACTCGTCACGCGGCCATCGCTCGCTCGACAGCTCGAGGGATCGACGCGCCAGCGGCGCGCGGCCGCCGTGATCAGCATCGTGCGCGCCTGAGCGCCCGCTTTGCGCAGCTTCTCCCAGGCCTCTGGAACGCTGTTGCTGGTGCCGGTGACCTGCCCGCCGTTCAACGGATTGACATAGGGCTCGCCCACGGGCGCGGCGACGATCCTGACGCGGAACGGATCGACCTCGAGCTCTTCGGCGAGCAACATGGGCAAGGCCGTGTAGACACCTTGTCCCATTTCCGAGCGATCGACGAGAATGGTGATGGAGTCATCGCTGCCGATTCGCAGCCAGGCGTTCAACTGACGGCTCGAGATCGTCGCCGCTCGCGAGCCACCGCGAAGCGCGGGCAGAGCCAGCGCGAGCACGAGCCCGCCACCGACATGAGCCGTGCGCTTCAGGAGACGGCGGCGGGAGTGATCGATGACCTCGCGGACTTCACGTGAGCGCCTCCTCACGGTTGAGCATCCGCTGTGGAGCTGACCATCCACGAAGAATAACCCCCTCCTGGATGCCCGAGCCAGTACCGCAGAGGGCTGCAATACCTCCGGAGCGCGCGGGCATGGTAGGTTAGAGCTGCATGAGTGCTCGTTCTCGCTGGCTGCTCACGATCGCTCTCGTTGGAGTCGTACTCCTCGCTGCCGTGTCCTGGTACCTGAGCGCCCCGGGTCCGCTGAGTTTCGCAGGCACCGATACGGTACGCCTTGCGGACTACAAGGAGTCGAACCCTACCGGAGTCCCAGGCGAGCTCGCGCAGTCCGATGTCATCGGCCGCGGCCGCTACCTGACGGTGGCAGCGGACTGCCAGACGTGCCATACGGCCGAGGGTGGAGCGCCATTCGCCGGCGGACGCGCGTTCAAAACCGGGTTTGGAACGCTCTATTCCTCGAACATCACACCGGATCGCGCGACCGGAATCGGTGCCTGGAGCGGCGGAGATTTCCTGCGCGCCGTCCACGAGGGCGTGCGCCCGGATGGCAGTCACCTTTATCCCGCCTTTCCTTACGCCGCCTACACCTATCTCACCGACGATGACGTTCAGGCCATCTGGGCTTACCTGCGCACCGTACCCGCAGTGAAGAATCCGACACCGGCGAACGCTCTCGCATTTCCATTCAACCAACGCTGGCTGATGGGCCTCTGGTCGGCGCTTTTCAACCCCGACCGTCGCTTTGCTCCGAATGTACGGCACGGCCCCGAGTGGAACCGCGGCGCCTACCTCGCAGAAGCGCTCGGGCACTGCGGCGACTGTCATACGCCGCGCAATCTCCTCCAGGCACTCGACAATCGACGCAAGTTCAGCGGTGCACTGACCGGTGACTGGCAGGCCTACAACATTACGAGCGACCGCACGAGCGGCGTGGGTGCCTGGGGCGCGGAGGAGCTGTCGCAATACCTCATGACCGGCCACGCCGCGAGCCACGGGACCGCGTCCGGTCCCATGCGCGAAGCAGTCGATTTCAGCCTGAGCAAGCTGGCGCCGAGTGACATCCAGGCACTCGTGACGTACGTCCGCAGCGTCCCGCCCATCACTTCGTCGGAGTTCCCCGCTGTGCGCACGCAGGTCGCCGAGGCCGGTCCCGCATCGAGGCAGGGGAGTGCGGACGCCCTCGGCGCGCAGGTCTTTGCAGGCGCCTGCTCCGGTTGTCACGGTTGGACGGGCAGGAATCCGCTGATGGACCGCGCCACCCTGACGGGTGCACGGGCCGTCAACGATCCTACGGCCGTCAATGCCGTGCAGATCATTCTGAAGGGTTCCGGCTCGGGCAGTTCCGGCGTCGGTGGCATGCCCGCCTTCGGCGGCGGCTACTCGGATGCAGAGATCGCAGCGGTCGCCAACTATGTGACGGCGACCTTCGGCGCCAGGGCCTCGACGGTTACGCCTCACGCGGTCGCGCAGCTGCGCGACACCCTGTGAGCGCCAACGCCACGCTCAGACTTCGCAGGCTTTGATGGGCGGGTCCAGCACGACCTTCTCCTTCTTGAAGATCTCCTTCGGCTTGGTGCTCAGTGCGTCGTTGATCTTGTCGGCGACGTAAGGAATCGGCCACGGCACGACGGTGGTGCTGATGCCGACGTGACCGACCGAAGTCAACGATACGCGCTTGCAGGGCGGTGCGAGGCCCACCGCCACCGCGGCACTGTTCGTCATGGTGAGCACGTTGACGACGTCCATGTAAGCCACCGAGGACATCCCGGCGACACCGAAGCCGAAGCCGAGGCGCGGCACTTGCACCCCGAGCACGAGGCCGGAGACGCCGGGGCTCATCGCCTGCTGCTCTTTCACCTCCGGCTCCTCACCGGTCATGGTGCTGTCGGCGGTGGTGGCGGAGTTGGCCGTATGGATCGCGCCGCTGCCGTTGAAAACGAAGGCGCCATGAAACGATTGACTGGCGTGGTTGCCCGCCAGGAATACATTGACCAGGAAATCCGAGCCGAGCTGAATCACGAAGGGCAGGCCGCCGATGGGGAAGGGGATGTTGAATGCGATCGGCAGGTTCATCACCGGAACCTTGATCGCCCCGTTGCCGGGCTTGCCCCAGCGACCGATGAAGGCGAGGTCGAGCTTGCCGTTCACCTGCTTGAATTGGGCCTTGGCGTTCTCCAGGTTGCCATTCTTGATGTCCAGTAGCCCCGCGACCGCGAAGTTGTCGAGGTCGACTCGTGCGCGAAAGCGCACGTCCAGATTGTCCTTCGCGACCTCGAACAACTTCTTGGCCGCGCCGCCCAGGTCTGCAAGCTTCTTGCGGGCATCCTCGGCTTCCATCTTGCGCTTCTGCGCCTCGGCGCGGATCTTGAGTTGCTCCTTGACCTTGCCCAGCTCCACCGACTGCTGATCCTGGTAGGTCTTGGTGAGCTTATCGATCTGTCCCTGCAAGGACAGCGGAAAGCCATTTGAATCGGTCGGCACCGGTGGCGGCTTCGGCCCCTGGTAGCCGGGGTTGCTGCGCGCCGCCTGATCGGCTTTTGCCTGCTCGACCTGCTGCTGATAAGAGTTGTCGAGTTGCTGCAGATCCTTCTGCAGTGCATCGAGCTGCTTCTGGGCCTCGCGCTCCTCCTTGGCGGCCTCCTTTTTCTCCGTGGTGAGCTCCTTGTACTTCTCGGCAACGGCCTCCTTGCCTTCCTTGCGCGTTTCCTCCGTCTCTCCCTCTTCAGCGTTCGCCGCTTCGAGCGTGAGCGTCACGCCATTGGGGCGAGTGTCATAGGCCAGGGAGTAGTCGAAGCCTTTGAGACTGCTCGACCACGCCCCATGGGTCGGCCGCGCTTCCTCGAAGCTGTCCTCCGAGTCGGAGTCGTCGCCGGTGTCCGAGGCGTCCGGGTTCGAGGGGCTCGGCGATGGATTCTCATCGACCACGAGCAGGAAGCCGGGCCGCGGGCGCGTGCGGGCCGCCTTGGCGGGCGGTGGCTTCTCGTGCCGGGCGTAGCCGACATAATAGTCCGGCAAGCTCACCGCGGACTCGAAGGCGATGTGCGCCTCGGTCAGCGCCTCATTGAGAGCCACCGGCTGCGTGTGGACCGCCGTGATGTCGTCCTCGAGGCTGATGAGATCGACCTTGCGCACGGCGATATCCCAGATCCAGAGGATGCTGCCGACCTTGAGATTGGCAATGGCCGGCTCGGAGGCGAGGAAGCGAAAGGTGCTGCCGTCGAGACTGATGGAGCGGAGCGAGCGTATCGCCGCTTCCCGGCTGACGGCGACGGTCGCCGGATTCCATTTCACCTCGAAGCTGGCGGGCTTGACGTCGCGGACCGACTGCAGATACGACTGAAGTGCCGCCGGATCCTTACCGGTGAACAACTGCCCGGCAATGCCCAGGGTGGCGGCCGCGGGGCGCTGGGAGGCGGGTGGCGCGGCCTTTTCCGGCGCCTCGGCGCCGGCGGGATGCTTGCTGCAGGCGCAGAGCAAGACAGCGCAGGCACCGAGGAGGAACGGACCCCATGCAGCGTGCTTGTGCATCCGACGTCCTTTCTCAGTGCGCGCACGGACGGGCGAGCTCGACGCGTCGGTTGCGCGCGCGGCCCTCGACCGTGGCATTCGTCTCGACCGGGTGCGTCAGCCCGTACCCTTTCGCGCTCAGGCGCGCCGCCGCAACGCCATAGCGCGACACCAGCGCCTCGCGCACCGCATTCGCGCGGCGCTCGGAGAGCTGCTGGTTGTACTCCGCCGAGCCGATGTTGTCCGTGTGTCCCTCGAGGGTGAGCTGCGCCTCGTGGCTCGCCTTCACCAGCGCCGCCACCTCAGCGAGCATCGGCTCCGATTCCTCGAGCAGCACCGCGCTCCCGGAGTTGAAGTAGATGCCGTGCAGCTCGACGCGGCAGCTCTTGCCGGCGAGCTGCGCGGCCATGTCAGGGCTGCCGCCGGCTGCGGCCCCAGCGCCGCCGCCGCCCGCGCCGGCGGTGGCTTCAGGCCAGTCGATGCGCGTGATGAGATCACTCGCCGGGCCGAAGATCCAATGCAGCGTGAGCGGCCAATTCGGGTTATCGAGCCACCACACTTGCGCCTTGACCGGCTCTTCCTGGCCGAAGGTGAAGCTGCCGGCGGCGTGCACCGCCGGCAGGTTGACCCGCACGCCGTTCACCAACACCGCGACCGGCACATCCTGCGGCTCGACGCGTTTGAGGTTGCCACGATAGTAGTGCCGCGCGGACCCGAGCAGCATGTTGAAGAGCTGACCCATGTCGGGGATGGGCGGCGCTCCGCTCGCGGAGGACCTCGAGGGCGTGGCAGGCTTGGCGCCGCCCGCCTGTAGTGCTGCCGTGAGGGGGCTGCCGTCCGCTTTCGCGCCCGGGTAGGGGCCGAACACGAAGGGCACCTCGACTCCGGATTTGAGGGCGCTCAGGACCTTCTTCGAAGTCTCCGCGAACGTCTGCCCCGCGTAGCTCTCCGGATCGGAGCTCGCGTAGAGCAGCGTCATGCGCGATGACTGCTCGAGATCCTCACTGCGTACGTGCCGCGGCCACTTGAGGCGCCGCGAGATCTCCTCGAGCTTTTCGTTGCCCGGTGCGCTCATCCGGATCTGGTAGGTGAGACCGTCGGGTCCGACAGAGGTGAGCGTAAAAAAGTCCTCGGTGTCCATGTAGCCGAAGCCGGTGCCGCCGGCGACGACGCTCGCGAACACGGTGTTCGTGAGCGTGAGCCCCGCACGCGGCTTGACCTCGGTGGGCTCGAGCGTCCACGCCCTCGATGCCGCGCAGGCGCACAGCAGCGCCGCGGTGCATCCGCAGGCCCGGACGGCTGTCCGCTCCCGCATGGGCTTCACCCCTCGTCATCACCTCGTCCGAGCGACTTCTCGGTGAATCCCTGCGGGATGGCGAACTTGTCGGCCGGCAGCGCCTGCGACTCGGCGGATGAAAGTACGCTCTCGTTCTCGCGGGCACCGGAAGCGGACAGGGTGTACGAGTGCACCGGGAAGCCGCCCAGCTTCCCGAGCCGCGACATGCGCTCGGCCTGGGGGGCAAGCGTCGGCACCCCCGCGAGGATCTGGTCGACCGTCCCCAGCGACTTCCTCATCGAGGCCTCGAGCTCGCCACCCGCTGGGAGCGAGCCCCAGGGGACCACGCAGTACTCGGCGTGTGGCTTGCCGTCGCGCAGCGCCGTCCATATCCGGCAGGAGTAGGAGCCGGAGTGATCGCTGCGTCCGGTATCGTTGAAGGTGTATTGGGTGGTACCCGCCCGCTGTTGCATCTGTGCCATGCGCTGCTGCATCATCGCGCGCTTCTCCGGGGGCAGCTGCGCGATCAAGTCCTCCATCTGCTTCGAGTTGGCACCCATCATCTGTTGCATGCTGTCCTTGTCGACGCGTGTGAAGGTTCTGCTGTGGCGGTCGACGCGCCAGATCGCACCGTCACGGACGATGTCCGAGTCCTTGAGGTTGCCTTTCGGATCGACCGAATCGACGCGCAGCATGCCGTCCTGCGCGTAGTAGACCTCGCTGCGAACGACCTTGCCGGTGGAGTCCTTCGAATCCACCTTGAGTACGACGCCGGCGTCGGCGGCGGCACTGACGAGGAGCGACACGAGGGTCAGTTGGATGGTGCGCATCGAAATCTCTCCTGCCTGATCTTGCAGAGCCTTTGAGGTGTTGTATGCGTGAGCGCGGCGGCGCTCCGCTCAGATCTTGGCGAGCGCCGCGGCGACCAGCGCCTTCGCTTTCGCAGCGTCGACGAAGCGATTGTTGACCGACACCTGCACGTCGCGCTTGACCGCGGCGAAATGCAGTCCCGTGTCGGTGACCATCGCGGCGGGATCGGTGGCTGCCGTGCCGGAGGTCTGCGGTGTCGAGTCCTGCGCGCCGCCCGGGAGCTCACGGCTCATTTCTGCCGCCGCAGCCTCGCTCAATGGGTGGCCCGTTTCGGCCGCGGCGTCTTTGGCGATCTGCATGACCGCCGCATTGCCCAGGTGCCCGACGTGCTGGTCGGAGCGCCAGTGCTCGTAGCCGCCGCGCCAGCGCACCGACAACTCGTATTGCTCGGGTGGCGTCTGCGGCGGCACCGGGACCTCGTACGTGCAGGCATCGCGTCCGGCGACCGGATCTTTTGCAAGATGGCCGAGGATCGCCTCGACCTCCGCGCGGGTGAGCAGCGAGCAGACATCGACCGGTTTGGGACGCGTCTTGTTGAAAGCTCTGGCGGCCGCGACGCTGCCGCCGCCGTCGATCTTGAGCGGGCTGGCGATGCGCTTGTAGGCGGTATCGACCAGAGCTGCGGCCTGTCGGAGCGTGGCGGTGGAGGAGGTGAAGTCGATGCTGATGAGCTGATCCCCCCGGAGGGCGTTGAAGATGCAGCAGTTCATGGGCGTGAGCGAGGCCTCGTCCCATTCGCCGGCGAGCTCCGTGCCGTCATCGAGCTTGAAGTTCTTCTTGACGTTGCTCTGGATCCCGGAGCTCCCGCCGCCGCTCTTCATGAGATTCTTGACCATGTTCGTCATCGAGTAGGCCTGAGCACCGCCTTCGCGAGTCACCTCCAGCGTGATGGCGCGGAAATCCGCTGTCTCGTAAACGCACGCCTCGCCCTCGGGCGCCGCGTCCGCGATCGCGTTGGCACCGCGGTAAGGGGGCACCGCGAGCGGCGCCCCGAGCACCGCTTCGACTTCTTTTGGCTCGAGGAGATTGCAGGGGTCCTGCGGGTCGTAGATCTCTTCCCTGGAGCTTGCGAAAGGCGGCGGCGCTTTCGCGGAGGTCGGGGGTGGTGGGGTCGAATGACGACTGCACGCAGTGAGGACCGTGCCGGCGAGGATGGCAACGGCACTGAAGCGGCAGACGAGACCCCCGGGACGGCTCTTCATTTTTCGCTCCCCCCTGCCGAGTCTAGCCAAGATCCCGAATTCGAGCAGGTCACCAGAGCCCGTATCGCGAGCTCGAGCTTGACGGTACCGCCTGCGATGCCTACATCACGACGGTGACGACTTTCTCCTCGGTGCAGGCATCGAGCCCGCGCGCCCCGAGCTCGCGTCCGATGCCGCTCGTCTTGAAACCGCCCCACGGCAGACGCGGATCGATCGCGCCCCAGCCGTTGATCCACACCGTGCCGGCGCGCACCCGGGCGGCGATCGTGTGCGCCGCGTTGATGTCGCGCGTCCACACACTTGCGGAAAGTCCGTAGCGGGTGGCGTTCGCGAGCCGCACCGCGTCCTCGACATCGTCGAAGGGCATGACCGCCCCCACCGGGCCGAAGATCTCCTCCTGCGCGATGCGCATGTCGTTCTTGACGTTGGAGAGAATCGTCGGCTTGAAGAAATACCCCTTGCCGCTGCGGCGCTCACCACCCGCAACCACCTTCGCGCCTTCCTCCACGCCGATCCTCACGTAGCCGGCGACGCGATCGAGCTGCTTGCGGCTCACCAGCGCTCCCATCTGTGTCTGTGGATCGAATGGGTCACCCTGCTTGATGCCATTCGCTGCGGCACCGAGCCCCTCGAGCATCTGCTCGTACCGGGAGCGGTGCACCAGGATGCGGGTACCGGCGGCGCAGATCTGCCCCGAGTTGGCGAACAAGCCGATCGCGACTCCACCGATGGCAGCGTCCATCGCCGCATCGCCGAGCACGATGTGCGGGGTCTTGCCACCGAGCTCCAGCGTGACGCGCTTGAACCCATCGGCTGCGACCTTCTGGATCTCGCGCCCGACCTCCGGACTGCCGGTGAAGCTGATCTTGTCGATGCCCGGATGGCGTGCGAGCGCGGCTCCTGCCACTTCGCCAAGTCCGGTGACCACATTGAAGACGCCCGGCGGAAAGCCTGCTTCCTCCACCAGCTTCGCCAGATGGAGCGTGGTGAGGGGAGCTTCTTCCGAGGGCTTCATCACCACGGTGCAGCCCGCGGCAAGCGCGGGCGCCAGCTTCCAGGCCGCGATCATGGTCGGTGCGTTCCAAGGGGTGATGGCACCGATCACGCCGACCGGCTCGCGCACCGTGTAGTTGAATACCGGGCGTCCGAAAGCGCCCGCGGTCGGAATGGTTCGGCCTTCGATCTTATCCGCCCAGCCCGCGAAATAGCGGAAGGTGTCGATGCTGTTCGGGATGTCGAGCATGGTGGGCTCGAAGAGCGGCTTGCCGACGGTCGCCGATTCGAGCCGGGCGAGATACTCCTTGTCACGCTCGAGGAGATCCGCGAGGCGATACAGCAGGCGACTGCGTTGCGGGCCCGTGACCTTCGACCATTCGCCCCCATCGAACTGGGCGCGTGCCGCGGCGACCGCCCGATCGACATCCTGCGCGGAGCCCGCGGAGATCTGGCTGAGGACGCTCTCGGTAGCGGGATTCACCACCTCGAAGGTCTCGCCACTGCTCGAGTCGCTCCATTGTCCGTTGACATACATCTGGCGAAAGCCGGCGCCGAGCGATGCGGAAGGTGCGG
The DNA here is from genome assembly GCA_035541695.1 of Steroidobacteraceae bacterium. Lineage (GTDB taxonomy): Bacteria > Pseudomonadota > Gammaproteobacteria > Steroidobacterales > Steroidobacteraceae > 13-2-20CM-66-19. Next base: position 22,016 of record DATKMV010000096.1, on the reverse strand, counting down.
TTGAGGCGGCCATGGTGTTTCTCCTGCCTCCAGGGAATCGGGGGCCTAGAGTAGCTTGCCGCGGAATACCGCGGCAATTCCAGAATGCGGTCGTGTCGGTCGACGCGCACGACCCTGCCTTGACGCTCGAAAGCGCCGGGGCTTAAGGTTCGAGCATAAGTACTTCAAGGCGCCTTCGAGCGCCTGTAACCCCGGGAGACATGCGGATGAGGACGCCGGTGCGCTGCATCGCCGTGCTGCTTGCAGCGGCGTTCGGCTTTGTCGGCTGCGCCCGCCACACGGCGCAGCCCTCCGGAACCGTGCTCGTGGCCATGGCGGACAATTCCTTCTCGCCGAGCATCGTGCGCGTTCCGGTGGGCGGATCGGTCGTCTTTCACAACGCCGGCCGCAGCGCGCACAACGCGGTCGCCATCGATAACTCCTGGTCGACCGAGCGCACCTTCGGCAACATCAGCATCCCGCCGGAGCAGATGACCGAGGTGGTGTTCCCGACTGCAGGCGTGTACCGCTTCTACTGCACTTTCCACGGAACCCCCGATGGCAAGGCCGGCATGGTCGGAGTGATCGTGGTGGGCGACGTTCAATACACGCCACCGGCCGGCGATCGCGGCGTGCTCGCGGTCGTCGACCGGCCGAGTGGTGTCACGCGGCAGGTCCCCGCGCAGTACCCGAGCATCCAGAGCGCGGTCGATGCGGCCGATCCCGGCGATCTCATCCTGGTGGACCGCGGCGTCTATGCCGAAAGCGTATTCGTGACGACTCCGTCCATAACGATCCGTGGGATCGACCGGAACGCGGTGGTTCTCGATGGCAAGTCGGTGCTCGGCACGGGAATCATGGTGGCGGCGAACGCGGTGGCCATCGAGAACATGACCGCGCGCAATTACACGCTCAACGGCTTCTACTGGACCGGGGTGAAGGGATTTCGCGGCTCCTACCTGACCGCCTACAACAATGGCGACTACGGCATCTACGGCTTCGGCGCGAGCGATGGCCTCTTCGAGCACTCCTACGCGAGCGGCTCGCCCGACTCCGCTTTCTATATCGGCCAGTGCTACCCGTGCAAAGTGGTGCTCGACGACGTCACCGGTGCCTACAGTGGACTCGGTTATTCCGGCACCAACTCCGGTGGCGACATGTACGTCGTCAGGTCGCGCTTCGTGCACAACCGCACCGGGATCAGCACGACCACCTTCGACATCGAGCTCTATCCTCCCGGGCGCGACACGACGATCGTGGGCAACCTGATCGCCGACAGCGGGCTGGACGATGAGGCTGCGGGCTTCTATGCGACCGAGACCCTCGCCGGCAACGGTATTGCGCTCGTCGGCACGCACGGCAACCTGCTCGAGCGCAACTACATCGCGCGCAGCCGCAACAACGGCATTCTCGTGCTGCCGCTCCTCGACCGACATTACTGGCCCTCGACGCGCCACGTCATACGCGACAACACGGTCGTCAATTCGGGCCGCGCCGACCTCGCGGCCGGCGGCTTCGGCACTCTCCACAATTGCTTCAGCGGCAACCGCTACCGGACCTCGCTCCCCTGGGGGCTCGAGACGCTGAACGGCTGTGGCGCCATGCGCGTGCCGGTAGCTTCCGACCTCGCCGCCGACATGACCTTTTTCGGCTCCATCGCGCAGGTGTTTGCGGGGAGGTTCAAAGTGGTGGATTATCGGACCCGTCCCGCGCCGCCACCGCAGCCCAACATGCCCGGCGGACCGGAGGCTCCGGTGGTCCCCGCCGTGCACCCCTTCGAAGATCACAGGCTCGAGCTTGGCTCCATGCCGACACCCCGGGAGGCTCGCTGATGCCGTCGCTTTTCTCCATGGCCCACCCGGTGAGTGCCTTCCAGGTGTGGTTCGTCGTTTACGTGTACCTGCTGCCGATCATGCTGTGGGCCGTGTGGGCTTCGCTCTCGCTCATGGACCTCGTGCGCTCGAACGAGCGCAGCTCCGCCACCGCGCTCATCGTGATGCTGCTGCCGCTGCTGGGCGGCGCCTGGTATCTCTTGCGGCGTGCCCGCGCGTTGTCGCCGACGGCCCGCCTCGCAACGGTGCTCGGCGGCACGGTGATCTGGCTCATTCCGCTCATCGCCGCACTCTGGCTGGTACTGCGTCCACTCGGCCCCAAGGCGCTCGACTGAAGCGCCGCTGTCGCGAAGCGCTGCAACACACGAGAGGTCCGTCATGGCGAGCTCAACCCTCACTCTCCCCACGATGCTGCAGATGCTGCTGGGGCTCTATGCTTACCTCCTGCCGATGCTGCTCTACGTGTTGTGGAGCACACTCGCGCTGTGGGACCTGGGGCAACGAGCGGACGCCCCGCGTGCGTTCACCTGGGGCTGGGCGGTGGCCATCTTTCTGCTGCCGTTCGTCGGTGCCATCGCTTACCTCTTATTGGGCGCGGGTCAGACCTCGCGGCGCTCGCGGATCATTGCGGTGGGTGGCGGCGCCGCGGCATACGTCCTGATCCTGCTCCTTGGAGTCGCGGTGGGTGGAGTGAGCTGATGAGCTTGCGCCGGCGCGACCTCTTTCGCCTCGGCGCGGTCGGCGGGGGCTTTGGGCTTTTGGGCGCGCTCGCCTGGCCGATCGCGCGCCGCTCGAGCGCGCGCGTCGCACCCGACGCTGCCGCCTTGCCGACATTGCTGCCGATCGACTGCGCGAGCGGCGCGGACGCCATCGGGAGATCGAGCTACCTTGCGCGCTACTCACCTTCTCCGTATCTGGCGATCGGATCGCGCGATGCTCTGCATGTGCCGCCGCCGCCCCGCAGCGGGCCAGCCGGTGAGCTGCTGGAGTTGGATCTGCCGATCGTCGAGACGACGCTGGAGGTTGCCAATGGCCGCAACGTGCGGGTCTGGGCCTATGGCGGTACCGTACCCGGCCCGATCCTGCGAGCGACCGTCGGCGATCGACTGCGCATCCGCGTCACCAACCATGCCTCGGTGGCGCACAGCACTCATTTCCATGGGGCGCACGAAGTGATGCAGGACGGACTGGCCAGAATCGCTCCCGGCGAGAGCCAGGTCTACGAGATCACCGCGGGGCCCGTCGGGCTCCATCCCTACCATTGCCACGTGCCCCCCTATGCCTGCCACATCGGCAAGGGGATGTACGGGGCACTGATCGTCGATCCGGTCGGCGGCCGCGCACCGGCACACGAGTTCGTGCTGTGCCTGTGCGGATTCGATGTGGAGGGGACCGGCCGTAACGATACGTACGCGTGGAACGGAGTTGCCGGGTACTACGATCGGTTTCCGCTCAAGGTGCCGGTCGGGGAGCTGGTACGCATCTATCTCCTCAACATGGTCGAGCACGATTCGCTCGCCTCCTTTCACCTGCATGCCCACACTTTCGATGTCTTCAGATCCGGTACGTCGCTGACGCCTCACGAGCACACCGACATCGTGTCGCTCGGACCCGCCGAGCGGGCCATGCTCGAGTTTCGTCTGCCGCGGCGCGGCCGCTACATGTTTCATCCCCATCAGAGTCACATGGCGGAGCGTGGCGCGATGGGTTGGATCGCCGCGATCTGATGATCTGGTACGAGAGCGGTGGCGAGGGGAAGCGCACGGTGCTGCTGTTGCACGGCCTGGGCGCAACGGCTGCCGTATGGAAGCCGCTGGAACGCGCGCTGGAGAAGCGGAAAACGCTGCGTTGGGTCGCTCCCGACCTCGGCGGTCACGGCGCATCGGAGCACCGCGCGTCCTACAGCGTGGGCCAGCTCGCCGCGCAGCTCGCGGAATTGCTGCAGCAGGAGCAGCCCGCGGAGCTCTTCATCGTCGGGCACTCACTGGGCGCCTACCTCGGACTCGCCCTCGCGAGCGGCTGGTTCGCGGTTACGGTTCGCGGGGTGCTGGGCATCGGGCCGAAGATCGATTGGCCCGATGCGGACGTGCAGGCGGCGCGGGAGCTCGCCGCGCGTCCGGTGCGTTGCTACCCGACGGAAGAGGAAGCCTGGACCCGCTACCGGCGCGTGTCCGGTCTCTCGCAGGAGATCGCTCCCGATGAGGTGTGCCTTGCGCGCGGTGTGACCCGGGGCGAGGGCGGCTGGCGGCTCGCGCAGGACCCCCGGACCTTTGCCGTCGCCGGCGCTCCCTTCGCCTCGCTGGCGGCGAGCGCCAGGGTCCCCGTCCGACTCGCGCGCGGTGCAGCCGATCACATGGTGTCGCTCGGGGAATTGCGCGCGCACGACCCGCAGGCGCGTGAGCTCCCCGGCACCGGGCACAATGCCCACATCGAGGACCCGGCGGCCGTCCTCGCGCTGCTTCAGGAACTGGAAGACGCGTGAATCGCCCCATGGAGAGCGAAACGGCCCGAGCGGTGGCGCAGTCGTTCGATCCGAACCGCTTGAGCGCCGGTTTCTACGAGGACCCGTACGAGACCTATGCGGCCTTGCGCACCTTCGACCCGGTGCATCGGTGCCCGGACGGCAGCTACTTTCTGACCCGCTTCGCCGATCTCGATGAGATCTACCGCGACCGCAGCCATTTCAGCTCGGACAAGCAGGCGGTGTTTGGCCCGAAGTTCGGCCCCGGGTCGCCCTTGTACGAGCACCACACGCGCAGCCTCGTATTCAACGATCCCCCGTATCACACCCGCGTGCGACGGCAGATCGTCGGTGCATTGAGCCCGAACGCCCTGCGGGCGCTGCAGCCCGGTGTCACCGAGCTCGTCGATCGGCTGCTCGCGGAGCTCGAGGAGCGGGGCCGCTTCGACCTCATCGAGGACTTCGCTGCCGCCATTCCGGTGGAGGTCATCGGCAACCTCCTGCGCGTGCCGCGCGCCGATCGCGGACCGCTGCGAGGATGGTCGCTCGCGATCCTCGGCGCCCTGGAAATGGAGCTGACGGCCGAGCAACGCGCGCGCGGCAATGACGCGGTCGTCGAGTTCACCGCCTATCTGCGTGGCCTGATCGATGACCGCCGTCGCCATCCGCTCGGCGAGGCCGACCTCCTGACGCGGCTCCTGCAGGAAGCCGAGCTCACCGAAACCGAGCTGCTGCAGAACTGCGTGTTTCTGCTCAACGCCGGGCACGAGACGACCACGAATCTCATCGGCAACGGCCTCTACCTCTTCCTCAACCACCCCGAGGCGGCCGAGCGCCTGCGCAGCGATCCGCAGCTCATCGGGACGGCGGTCGAGGAGTGCCTGCGCCTCGAGAGCCCGAACCAGCTCGGCAACCGTCTCGTCACCTCCGCGCTGACGATTCGCGGGGTTACCTTCGAGCCCGGCACTTACCTGACGCTCTGCATCGGCGCCGCCAACCGCGACGCGGAGGAGTTTCCCGACCCGGAGCGCTTCGATATCGGTCGCAAGCCCAACCGCCACCTGGCCTTTGCCGCCGGGGCGCACGCCTGCGCCGGCATGGGTGTTGCGCGCCTCGAAGGGCAGATTGCGCTGCTGCGCACGCTGCAGAGACTGCCGCGCCTGCGACTCACGGGTGGCGCCATGAGAGCGCGGCGGGCTCGCTTCCGCGGGTTCCTCTCGCTCCCCGCCGAAGCCTAGAATTGCCCTGCCAGGGGAGGCCAGAGGAGGAGGGACGTGAGAACCAGCACTAAGCCGAAGGGCCTCCTCATGAAGGAGGCAGCGCGCACCGGGGACCGCGTGGTACCCATCACCGGCGCGGAGCGCGAGGCGCGGGTACGACTCGCGGCCTGTTACCGCGTGTTCGATTACCTCGGTTGGACCGAATCCATCTTCAATCACATTACGCTGCGCGTTCCGGGCCCCGAGACGATCTTCCTCATCAATCCCTTCGGTCTCCACTACAGCGAGGTGACCGCCTCCAATCTGGTCGCGGTCGACATCGACGGGCACCCGGTGCGCCCCGCCGAGCACCCCATCAACCTCGCAGGCTTCGTGACCCATAGCGCGATTCACGGCAATATCCGGGCCGCTCACTGCGTCATGCACACGCATACCACGACGGGAAGCGCCGTGGCCTGCCTCGAGGAGGGCCTTTCGCACGATACCTTCTATGGAGCGCAGCTCCATGGGCGCGTCGCGTATCACGAGTTCGAGGGTGTAACGGTGGAGCCCGATGAGCGTGAGCGCATGGTTGCGAGCATCGGAGAGAAGCGGGTGGTCATCCTGCGCAACCACGGACTCCTCACCTGGGGTGAGACGCTGGAAGAGGCATTCATGTGGCTGTGGCTGCTGCAGCGGGCCTGTGACATCCAGGTGGCCGCGGCATCTGTCGGACGGCTGAGAAAGCTGCCGGAGAGCGTGCTCGCCAACACCCGGCTCGAGGGAGCCGGAGATCAGTCGAAGGTCTGCAGGGCGGCCTTCGACGCGCTGGTGCGCAAGGTCGACGCCATCGATCACTCCTACGTGAACTGACGGGTGGCTTGAGCTGACGGGCGACGTGAGCGGGCGGGCGGCTCAGCCCTTGCCGCGCGGCCGGGGCGCGTCCACCGGCTCCGCGAAGAGCGCGCGCAGGTCCCGTGCGGCGCGTACGAGCAGCGTCGTGTCGATCCCCACGGCGACGAAGAGCGCACCGGCATCGAGGTACTTGCGCGCAAGGGTCGGGTCCGCGCTCAGAACACCGGCGGCCTTGCCGGCAGTCCGCACGGTCTGGATACCCTGCGCGATCGCGTCCTGCACCCGCGGATCGGCGGGCTTTCCCAGAACACCCAACGCGCCGGCGAGGTCCGCCGGCCCGAACAATACCCCCTCGACCCCCTCGGTGGCGGCGATGGCGGGGAGGTTTTTCAACCCGGCAGTCGATTCCACCTGTACGAGCACACAGAGCTCCTGCTCACAGCGGTGGAGATACTCACTCACCTGGCCCCAGCGCGAAGCGCGCGCGAGCGCGCTGCCGACGCCGCGAACGCCCGCGGGTGGATAGCGAGTCGCCGCGACGATGGCCGCCGCCTGAGGTGCGGACTCCACCATCGGGACCAACAGCGTCTGAGCACCGATATCGAGGTACTGCTTCAGGAGCGTCGCCTCACCGCTGGCGGTACGCACCACGGCATGCGTCGGATACGGCGCGACCGCCTGCAATTGCGCGAGCACGCTGCGCACGTCATTCGGAGCGTGCTCGGCATCGATCACGAGCCAGTCGAAGCCCGTGGAGGCGCACAGCTCGCTCGCGTACGCATCGGCGAGGCCGAGCCACAGCCCGATCTGCGGCCGGCCGCGTCCGAGTGCGGCTTTGAAGGCGTTGCGTGGCAGCTCCATGCTCATGTCCATCAGGCGAAGCGCACCGAGATCGTCCCGAGCGGGCCGAAGTCCGCGTGCAGCACATCACCGCGGGCGGCAGTCGTCGGCCGGGTGAACGAGCCACTCAAGACGATATCGCCCGCACGCAGCTCCTCATCATAGGCCGCGATCTTGTTGGCGAGCCACGCGACGGCGAGGGCGGGGTGGTTCAGGACGCCCGCGGCGAGCCCGGTCTCCTCGATCACCTCGTTCTTGAAGAGCAAGGCACCGACCCAGCGCAGGTCGAGGCCCGCGGGGGACATCTGCCGCCCGCCCGGCACCACCCCCGCATTGGCGGCGAAGTCTGCGATCGTGTCGAACACTTTGCGCGGAGCCCGGGTCTCGCGATCGAGCTGCTCGATGCGCGCATCGATGATCTCGAGCGCGGGGGTGACGTACGCCGTCGCCCGCATCACCGCATCGAGCGTCACACCGGGACCGCGCAGCGCTTCCTGCAGCACGAAGGCGAGCTCCACCTCGACGCGCGGTGCGATGAAGCGGTCGGCCGGGATGTCCGTACCGCTCGAGAAGAACATGTCGTCCATGAGCGGTGCGTAGTCGGGCTCAGTGATCTGCGACGCCTGCTGCATGGCGCGTGAGGTGAGCCCGATCTTACGGCCCCGGATGCTGTGGCCATCGGCGAGCTCGAGCTTCACCCACTCGCGCTGGATGGCGTAACCATCCTCGAGGGTCATGTGCGGATATTCCCTCGAGAACTGCCGCAGCTGCGTGCGGCTCTTGCGTGCCTGGTAGAGCTGGTGCGCGAGCTCCGCGATGAGGGCTGGCGGGAGCATGCTCAGCTCTTGCGGAAGAGCGGGTGAATGGTGCTGTGCTTGGCGTCGAACACTTCCTGCCCTTCATCGATCTGCAGGGTGAGGCCGATGTAGCGATTCGCGAAAAGCGGCGCAAGGTGCGCTTTCGCGGCGGCGAGCAGGATCTCGCCCGCACGCTGCTTGACCGCCTGCGTCCGTCCGCGGCCCATGCGCAGGTTGAGATAGAGGAATGCGTAGTCGCGCTCACCGTCCGCGATGGCGAAGTGCGTGGCGGGATAGGCGAAGACCCGCACCCCGCCGGTGGGAAAGACCTGCTGATCCTGCTCATCCTTCACCGTGAGCATCGCGTCCGCGAGGCTGCGGCAGAGGGCCGTCATGTCCGTTTCGGCCTCGAGATTTCCGCTGTAGAGCAGGACCAGGTGCGGCATGGAGAGTCAGCGCTCGCGGCGAGCTACGGCGCAATGTCCATGGTGGCAATCGTGCAACCGACGGCAAAGATCGGGATCGGCGCGTAGTGCTGCAGATGCCCCGCGCCGCGCGCGGCGGCCGCGACGCTGATGAAGGTGCGGATCTCGAACCCTCCCTGACCGGCCTCGCGATAGATGTCGAGATCCGAATACGCAAGGAGCGCTGCCTTGTCGTTGCGCACCCAGCGATCGAGGACCTCCCGATCCCAGGCTTCGTTGATCTTTCCCGAGTCGGGCGTCGCCGGCCAATGCGAGATGCCGCCGGTGCCGATGAGCGCGAGTCGCTCGGGGACGGAATCGGTCGCCCGGCGCAGCGCTTCGCCGAACGCCCAGGCCCGGTGGAGCGGTGCGAGCGGCGGCCCCTGACAGTTGATGTTGACCGGGACCACCGGCAGATCGTAATCCGGTGTCAGGAAGTGGAGCGGCACCATGATGCCGTGGTCGAATCTCCATTCCTCGGCAAAGGCGACATCGACCGACTGCATGACCTCGCGGATCAGCTGTTGCGAAAGCCGTGCATCGCCCGGGACCTCCCTCCGCGGGATGCCGAGCCATGCCGGGTCCTCGATCGGGCCGCTGTAGTGATCGGCCATGCCGATGGCAAAGCTCGGCATGTTGTTCATGAAGAAGTTCGCGAAGTGCTCGGCAGCGACCACGACGAGCGCCTGCGGCTGCGCGGCGCGGAGCTGCTCGCGCAGGCGACCGTAGGCCGCGTACAAGGGATCGCGGAGCGCCGGCTCGGCCATGTTCGCCCGTCCGGTGATGCCCGGCGCGTGGCTGCAGATGGCGGCGAAGACGAGACTCATACCCCGGCCACTTTCTCATCCATGTGCGTCGTCATGGCGTACACGCCGGCCCGCACCGGGCCATGCCGCGCGACACCTTCGCGCATCGCCTGGATGTACGCCGGCCAGGACATGCCGAGGAAAGCGGCGTAGTGCATGAGGAGCTGCCCGTTGGCGCCGAGCACATAAACGAGGCCGACATCGCGCGTCTCGAGCGCGCGGCGCTCCTCGGCCGTCAGCTGATACCGATCGAGGAGTCGCGGCAGGTCCGCGCGATGTTGCTCCTGCAGCGCGGGCTCCCGGTTCAACTCGTAGAGGAATTTCTGCAGCTGATAGAGACTCATGCGCGCCTCACACGCCCCAGCGCGGAATGGGATGGGCACCTAAGCTCACGCACACGTTCTTCGGCTCGAGAAACACCTCGTAACTCCACGTGCCGCCCTCGCGGCCGACGCCGGAGGCCTTAGTGCCGCCGAAGGGCTGGCGCAGATCGCGGACATTCTGGCTGTTGACGAAGCACATGCCCGCCTCGATGGCCGCCGCCACCCGATGTGCGCGGCCGAGGTTCTCGCTGAAGACGTAGCTGCTCAGGCCGTATTGGATGTCGTTCGCCTTCGCGATGGCGTCGGCCTCATCGGTGAAGGGGATGAGGCACGCGACGGGACCGAAGATCTCCTCCTGGGCGATCCGCATGCGGTTGTCGACGTCCGCGAACACGGTCGGCCAGAGGAAGTTGCCGGTGCGCACCGCGGGAGCGAGCTCCGCAGCGTAAGCGGGCCGCTCGAGCCCACCGCAGAGCAGGGTCGCGCCTTCCTTCGGACCCGCCTCGATGTAACCGCGCACTTTCGCGAGGTGCTCCTTGCTCACCATCGGACCGACGAACGTTGCCTCATCGAGTGGGTCCCCCACTGCGATGCGGCGTGCACGCTCGGCGAAGCGGGCGGCGAAATCGGCATAGATCGACTGCTGCACCAGGATGCGCGAGCCCGCGGTGCAGCGCTCGCCGTTGTTGGAGAAGACCATGAAGAGCGCGGCATCGAGCGCCCGGGCGAGATCGGCGTCCTCGAATACCACGAAGGGGCTCTTGCCGCCGAGCTCCATGCTGAACTTCTTGAGTCCCGCCGCCCGGACGATGCGATTGCCGGTGACGGTCGAGCCCGTGAAGGAGATGGCGCGGACGTCCGGGTGCTGGCAGAGCGGCTCGCCGGCCTCGCGCCCGGTGCCGTGCACGATGTTGAGTACTCCCGCGGGGATCCCGGCTTCGAGCGCCAGCTCCCCGAGGCGCGCGGCGGTGAGCGGCGAGAGCTCGCTCATCTTCAGCACCGCCGTGTTGCCGAAGGCGAGGGCGGGCGCGACCTTCCAGGTCGCCGTCATGAAGGGCACGTTCCACGGGGAGATCAAGGCGCAGACACCGACCGGATGGAAGAGTGTGTAGTTGAGGTGCGTCGGGGTCGGGTACGTGTGGCCATCGACCCGCACGCACATCTCGGCGAAGTAATAGAAGTTATCAGCCGCGCGCGGCATGAGTTGCCTGCCGGTCTGGGCGATCGGCTGGCCGGTATCCATCGTCTCGGTGCGCGAGAGCGCCGGCACCTGCTGCGCGATGAGGTCGCCGAGCTTGCGCAGGAGCGACGCGCGCGCGGTCGCGGGGCGGGCGGCCCAGGCGGGAAAGGCGGCCTTGGCGGCGGCGACCGCCGCAGCCACCTCGGTCGCGCCACCGGCGGCGACCTCGGCGAGCACGTCCTGAGTCGCGGGGTTGACGCTCTCGAAGTAGCGGCCGCTCGGTACGCGTTTGCCGTCGATGAGGTGGTCGATCTTCATGTCAGGACTGCTCAACGCCCAAAGAGCTCATCGCCCACGATGGTGTTCTGCAGCCGGCCGAGGCCCTCGATCTCACACACGACCTCATCCCCCGCCTCGACATTGATGGCACCCTCCGGAGTTCCGGTGAGGATGACATCTCCGGGGGCGAGCGTCATGAATGAGCTCAGATACTCGATGAGCGCTGGAATGCCGGTGATCATGTCCCCCGTGTTTCCCTGCTGGGTCAGCTTGCCATTCACGTAGGTGCGCAGTCCGAGATCCGCCGGGTCCGGAATGTCGGTGGCATCCACCAGGTAGGGGCCCAGCACCGTCGCGCCGTCCCGGTTCTTCACACGCAGGTTGGGACGGTACCAGTTCTCCAGGTAGTCGCGGATGGCATAGTCGTTGGCGATGCAGTAGCCGGCGACGTGTGCCATCGCCTCGACGCGGCGCACCCCGCGGGCGCAGCGGCCGATGACGACCGCGAGCTCGCACTCGTAGTGCATGAACTTCACCCCGCTCGGCCGGCGCGTGACGCCGCGGTGCCCCAGCAGCGTCCCTGGCCCTTTGAGAAAGACGAGGGGCTCCTCCGGCGTACTGAAGGCGAGCTCGCTCGCGCGCTTCGCATAGTTCAGGCCCAACGCAATGACCGTGCCCGCCTCGAAGGGCGGCAGCCACACCACTGCCTCCTCCGCGAGCCTGCGGCCGTCGGTGAGCGCAACTCCGGCGCGGCCATCCGCGAGCTCGCACGGCTGCGCCGCGTGGATTGCGCCCGCATACGCGACGCGCGCGAGCTTCATGCGCAAGCCCCGACGACCGGATTCTCGAGCTGCCCGATGCCCTCGATCTCGATGCGTATGCGCTGGCCTGCGCGGACCCGCGGAGCGGGGGCGGCGACCCCCACCGCCAGGATGTCCCCGGGCATGAGCGTCATGAAGTCGGTGACGTCCACGAGCAGCTTTGCCACGGGACGCACCAGCTCCGAGGTGGTCGAGGTCTGCTCGAGCTCCCCGTCCACGGAGACCCGGACGGTGAGATCGTCGGGGTCGGCAATCGCGGAGCGCGGCACGACGCGCCCACTGAGCGGACAGAAGCCATCGCGCGCCTTGGCGGCGATCGAGGGCCGGTAATAGGGCAGGTGTGGAACGCTGACATCGTTCACGATCAGGTAGCCCGCGAGGTGCGCGAGCGCGTTCTCCAGCGAGAGGCGGCAGGCGGGACGGCCGATGACGAGTCCGAGTGAGGCGCCGACCTCGAGCTCGGACACTCCGCGCGGTACGCAGATGGCTGCGCCGTCCGACGCCAGGGTGTTGCGCGGCTTGATGTAGAGTACCGGGGCGCGGGGTGGCGCCTGATAGGGAGGCTGATTGACGGCGGCGCCGAGGGCCGCGAGCGCGGTTCGATGGTTCAGCAGCGCGCCGTACACCATTCCCGACAGGCGGAAGGGCGGCACATCCATCGTCACGGCGATACACGGGCCGGATGCCATCTCCCGCCTCGGGCGGCTGGGAAAATCGCTGATACGTTAGCAAAGAATTTACTGATATGTGAGTATACCGCGGGGAGACCCGGCCGGGGCCGGACGAGCCTGCTATGACTCCAAGAGCAATCAGGCTGCACCACCGTAATCTGCCGCTGCTGCTGCTGCAGGCGCGCGAGCGGGTGCTCTCGCACTTCCGTCCGATCCTGAACGCCAACGGCGTCACCGAGCAGCAATGGCGCATCGTGCGCGCGCTGTACGAGCGCTCCTCGCTCGAGCCGCGCGAGATCGTCGAGCTGTGCCGCATCTCGAGCCCCAGCATGGCCGGGGTGCTCGCGCGTATGGAGGAGTTGGGCCTCGTCCTGCGGCGGCGGCTGCCGCACGATCAGCGACGCGTGCAGGTGTCACTGACTGCCAAGGCGCGGGCGATGGCGGACCGGATGGCGCCGCAGATCGATGCGACCTACCGGGGCATCGAGCAGATCATCGGCGCGGACTTCAGTGAGCGCGTGCAGCAGGCGCTCGATCAGCTGCTGGCGACACTGGCGCCGCACCCGTCATTACGAAGACGCACAGGCGTTGCCGGGCGGCGCAGCCGCCGCGCAGCGCTACAACCACTGCCGGAGGGGAGAAGGTATGAGCAGGTCTGAAGGGCGAATCGTGCTGATCGCGGGTGCGTGGCTGGCCACGGCTGCCGCGGCGAATGCCGCCACGGAGACCACGCCGCCGTCGGGCGGTCTCGAGGAAGTGATCGTCACGGCGCAGAAGCGCGCCGAGAGTGAACAGACGGTGCCGCTCTCCATCACCGCATTCAGCGCCGCCGCGCTGCAACAGAAGGCGATCAACGACTTCTTCGACTATGGGACCAAGGTGCCGAACCTCGCGTTTGCGATGACCGGCGATGGGGTGGGGACCGCACGCACCATCTCGATCCGCGGCATCTCCGGCGATAACGTCACCGGCTTCTATATCGATGATGTTCCGCTGCCCGACTCGATCGACCCGCGCATCCTCGATGTCGATCGCATCGAAGTGCTGCGCGGACCGCAGGGGACGCTCTATGGCGCGCGCTCGATGGGCGGCACCGTGCGCGTGCTCACCAAGTCCCCGGACCTCACCGGGTTCTCGGCCGACGTGCACGTCGGGGTGTCCGATACCTGGAACACCAATCGTCCCAACTATGTCGGGGATGCGGTGGTTAATCTGCCGCTCGTGCAGGACCGCCTGTCGCTGCGCGTGTCGGGGTTCTATGACCAGGAGGCGGGGTTCTTCAAGCGCCGCTACTGCACCGATCCGGCGACTGCAGGCACCACCTGCTTCCCGTTGACTACCGACCCGGCGCTGACCACCACGGTCGACAACGTGGCCGCCATCAACACCTATGGTGGCACGGTGGAGCTCACCTGGAAGGCCACCGATGCCCTCACGATCACGCCGCGCGCCATGACGCAGCGTGCGGACTACAACGGCTTTCCGATGTCCGACTATCTTCTCGATCCCGCGCAGTATCCGAATACCGGTTACCCGGTTCCACCGCCCCCCGTCCCACCCCTCATTGCACCGGTCACGCCGAATAATTTCGTGCAGGGGCGCTTCTTCAACATACCCGAGGGGGGGCATGACGCCTGGGACCTGTACAGCCTCACCCTGCACTGGACGACGGGCGTGGGCGAGCTGGTGTCCTCGACTGCCTACTTCGATCGTAAGGTGATCGAGACCGAGGACGAGACGGATTTCATCTACCAATCCCTGCTCGGTGGCTTTCAGGCGCTCCCGAGCGCCATATCGGAAGAGAAGAACTATCAGCGCTTCGTCGAGGAGCTGCGCTTCGCCTCGACTCTCAAGGGACCGTTGCAATACGTCGTGGGCTTCTTCTACTCGGATTTCCACGGCCGCGTTCCCTTTGCCGCCTCTTATCCGCCGGCGCTGGCGCCGGGCTACGGGAACATCCTGACCAACGTCTTCGGGTCGTGCTTGCCGCCTCCCGCGGTGCCGCCGACTTACCTGTGCCCGAACCCGAACAATCCGGACGAGATCTTCGGTACGGACTACCGAACGGAGATCAAGGAGCCCGCGGTTTTCGGGGAGCTCTCGTATGAGATCACCAGCGCCCTCAAAGCCACCGTGGGCTTGCGCTGGAGTCATGTGAGCACCACCGCTGGTGGCTACCTCGAGGGATCGGTAACCCAATCGAACACCGACTATTACGCGACCCCGCCGGTCGGTCGCATCATCGACCCCGATGTAACGACCAAGGAGAACAGCACCACTCCGAAATTCCAGCTCGATTACCGCATCACACCTGATGAGATGGTCTACACGATGATCGCCAAGGGGTTTCGCCCCGGCGGTATCGTGCCAACGGTGCCGGCGGCGCTGTGCGCCGCGGAGTTGCCGGCGGGCACCACGGTCGGTCAGACGCGCCAGTACCAGTCCGACTCCCTGTGGAACTACGAGATCGGGACCAAGAACAGCTGGTTCGACCATCGGGTCACCTTCAACGCCGATGCGTTTTACATCGACTGGAAGAACATCCAGCAATGGCTCCTGCTGGCGTGCGGCTTCCAGTACCGTGTCAACGCGGCCTCGGCCGACAGCAAGGGCGGGGAGATGGAGGTCAACGCCCGCCCGATCGAGCCGCTGCAGCTATCCCTCGGTGTCGGTTACCAGGACGCCAAGATCAGCGGCAGCAGCGCCTCCTCTCCCCAGGTCTCCGGGGACCCGGTGTTCCAGGTGCCCGACTGGACCGGCAACGCTGCGATCAGCTGGACTCAGCCGTTATTCAGCGCCGACTGGAACCTCGTCGCCGGGGCCGATTACTCCTACGTAGGCCGCAGCTTCAGTGCCAACAACCTCTCGGTCGCGACCGGCTTCACGACCCGCGAACGCCCCGCCTATCGGCTGGTGAATGCGCGCATCGCCCTGCAGCACGCCTCGTGGGAGCTGGCGATCGTCGGCAAGAACATCGCCAACGAGCACGCCAATCTCGGCGACAGCCGCTCGATCGCCGCCGAGACGGTGGGCCGGCCACGAATACTCGTCAATCAGCCCCAGACCTTCGGCATGGAGTTTCGTGCGCACTTCTGAGGGAGCTCAGCCCATGCACGCAGCGAATAGTCGCCGGCTCATGGTGGTGCTCCTGGCAGGGACATTGACCGCCTTCGGCCGTCTCGCTGCAGCACAGCTGCCCGTCGACCCGGCCGATGTTGTCGAGCAGCTGAGCGCACAACCTGCCGTACACCGGGTGTGGGTGAACGACATGGCGTTCTTCGCTTTCCCGGACGGCAAGGCCTTCCTGGTCGATGGTGACAGCGGCCGCATGCTCGGGATGCTGAGCACCGGGTACTCGTTCACCGGGGTCGTCGTGCCCAAGGCAGGCGGGGTGATCTACTCCCCTGAGACCTACTTCTCGCGCGGTACGCGGGGCGCACGGACCGATGTGGTGACGCTCTACGATGCGACGCACCTCGCGCCCATCGGTGAGATCGAGATTCCACCGAAGCGCGCATCCATCATGCCCATGCTCGGGGCGCAGGTCCTGACCGATGATGAGCGCTTTCTGCTCATCTACAACTACACGCCCGCGCAGTCGATCACCGTGGTCGACACACGGGCCCGCAAGTTCGTGGGCGAGATCGAGACCGCCGGCTGCGCGCTCATCTACCCGACCGGTCCACGCAGCTTCTTTTCGATATGCGGCGATGGTGCGCTGCTCGTAACGACGCTCACGGACGCCGGCACGGTGGCGCGCAGCGAACGCACAGCCGAGCTCATCGACGTGCTGAAGGATCCGCTCACCGAGAAGGGTGTACGCCGCGGCGACACCTGGCTGTTCGCTTCGTTCGAGGGCGAGCTGCATCCGCTGCACGCCACTGCGGCTGGTGTGGAGGCGCAGCCCAACTGGCCGTTGTTCACCCCGCAGGAGCTGGCGCAGCATTGGCGCACCGGCGGGCTGCAGCATCTCGCCGTGCATGGCCGCAGCGGCCGGTTGTTCGCGATCGTGCATCAGGGTGGTCCGGAAACGCACAAGGATCTGGGCGAGCAGATCTGGGTGTACGATCTCGCCTCGCACCGAAAGGTGCAGTCGATTGCCACCCGCAACAAGGTTGGCTCGATCCAGGTCTCACAGGACCCTCAGCCGCTGCTGTTCGCGTGCTCGCTCGAGTCCAACCGGCTGGACATCTACGATGCGACCTCGGGGAAGTACCTGAGGAGCGTCGACTCGCTCGGCTCTACACCCACCATCCTGGTCAGCCCCTGACTGAGTCCGGGTACCTTACATGCATAGCTCCATCGATACGCTCATCGAAGGTCTGGCACGCGAGATGGCACGGCGCATCTCCCGGCGCGGTTTCATCGGCAGTGTTGGCGCTGTGCTTTTCGGGGCCGCCAGCGTGCCGCTCCTGCCGGTTGCCCGGGGCGAGTCCGCGCCGCAGTCCGGCAATGGCCCCGATCCGGGTGATCCTCAGACCTGCGAGTACTGGCGCCACTGCGCCATCGATGGGTTCCTGTGCGCCTGCTGCGGAGGCTCGGCCCACAGCTGTCCGCCGGGTACGGAGGCTTCGGCGATCACCTGGGTCGGCACCTGCCACAACCCTGCGGACGGCCACGACTACATCGTGTCGTACAACGATTGCTGCGGTAAGAGCGAGTGCGGCCGCTGCCTCTGCAATCGCAACGAGGACGACAAACCGCTTTACATGCCCTTCAAGTCGAACGACTACAACTGGTGTGCCGGCAGCAAGGTCGGCATTGCCTACCACTGCTCCACGGCCCGGATCGTCGGCGTAGCGAAGTGAAGCGTGCCGCGCCACGGGCGGCGGCTTTCACGGTCGCCGTCTCGGTTCTGGGTGCCCCGTTGCAGGCGGCGCCGGCCTTCGTGTCGACACCGCCTGCAGAGGCCAACTACATGCTCAACTGCATGGGGTGCCACCTGCCCGATGGTTCGGGAGCCCCAGGTAAGGTGCCTTCGCTGCGCGAGTCCCTGGCGCTGCTCTCCATGACGGGTCCGGGCCGCCGTTACCTCGTGCAGGTGCCGGGCGCCTCGCAAGCGCCGCTCTCGAATCCCGAGCTCGCGCAGCTGCTCAACTGGATGGTGCGCAATCTCAGCGCACACGCTGTACCGGCCGAATTCACGGACTTCACGGCGTCGGAAGTTGCGGGCTACCGCCGCTCCACACTCGTGAACGTGCGTGACGCCCGCGCGCGCGTGCTGGGCGGCGCCACGGGCCGCGGCACGCGTTGATCGCACTCCCGCGATTACGCGGGGGCGGCAACGCGCGCGGCCGCTGCGGCGGGCGCTGCAGCCTCTGCTTGCTCGGATTCGATCAGCTTCCCAAGCACGCGCCGGAAGTGCGCAAGCGGCGCATCCGCCAGGACCGCGAGCGGCTGAAAGCTCGGATCCTCCTCGAAGGTCTTCTGCTGCCGCTCGATGATCGCCTTATCCTCCAGGAAGCCTTCGATGAGGCTGTTGAGCAGCGAGCGGGAGATGGTCGAGTCCTCACCCTCGAAGTTATTCAGGTAGTTCCAGAAGAAGTGCGTGGTGCGCTCGGTCTCCGGCGTCATGTACTGGCAGTTGCGATATTCCCGCGCGTTCTCGACCTTGCCCTGCTCGGCGCCCTGGCCGGCCGGGGCGAACAGCGTCTCCATATAGAAGATACCCGGGATCAGCATGGTGGCGATGTTGCGCCGGTCCAACCGGGCATCCTTCTCGGGGACGACCCGTTTGTGGAACGGGGGCGGCTCGCAGTTCATGTGCCAGCGCTCTACACGGAACCCGCGCTCCTGCTTCTCCACCACGATCGGCTTGGTGACGTACGCGTAGTCCTCCGAGCCACCGAGCGTATGGGTGTGGACGAAGGCCAGGTGCGAGAAGTCGCTCAGGTTGTCGACGATGAGCAGATAGTTGGCGTCGTAGTGGAGGTAGGCCGGCAGCCCCTTCCACTTCGGGTCATGCAGCGGCGCAAACTCCGTGATCAGTGCGCGATCGGCGCGCGCCGGGTCACCCATCCAGATCCAGATCAGGTGGCCGCTTTCCACGATCGGATATTTCCGCACGCGCAGCTTGGGCGGGATCATGTCCTGACCGGGGATATGAGCGCATTTGCCCGTGTGGTCGAACTTGATGCCGTGGTACATGCAGCGGATGCTGTCACCTTCCCGCCGGCCCTCCGAGAGGAGTGCGCCGCGGTGCGGGCAGCGGTTGTTCATGGCGATGACTTGACCGCTGTCGCCACGATAGAGCAGTACGTGCTCCCCGAGCAGCGTGCGAGCCAGCAGCTTGCCATCGATGAGCTCGTAGTCCCAGGCGGCCACGTACCAGCAGTTCTTCAGAAACATGATGCCTCCAGGTACTCGTGCCACTCTTATATATAGGCGGATCGGATCTGTATATGCGGATCAGCCGAAGGCGCCGCGGAGCGCGCTGTCATAATAGGCCAGATAAAACTGCGCGGGCAAAACCCAATAGATTCAGGAGGGTGAGGGGCGGAAGGCTCCACCGCATTCCGCGGCTTGGCGGGATATGCGCCAGGGCGTCATGACCTTTTCTAATCCGGCACCCTCAGAATCGCTCATTTGGCGCAGACTCAGGCTTTCCTTATTCTGCTGAACGGGCGGCGGAGCGGCTCGCCGGGGTATAAAAGAGGCGAACACGGCTCCGTTGAGTATCCATGCGTATGCCGCCGGAAAAACAGCGCCACACCGTGGCCCGTGCCGCCCATGGCTGAGCGTTCCTTCGCCCGCGAGATCGAAGCGCTGCGCCTGAGCTCGGGCGAGGTGTTCGAAGGCGAGGCGATACTCGCCGTGACCAAGGCCTTGCTGCAGTCAGGGGTCGGGTACCTCGGCGGCTACCAGGGCGCCCCGGTGTCGCATTTCATGGACGTGCTCGCCGATGCGCGAGCGATCCTGGATGAGCTCGGCGTCACTTTCGAATCGAGCGCGAGCGAAGCGACCGCGGCGGCCATGCTCGCGTCCTCGATCAATTATCCGATCCGCGGCGCGGTCAGCTGGAAGTCGACCGTCGGCACGAACGTAGCGTCCGATGCGCTCGCCAACCTCGCTTCTTCGGGTGTCCGCGGCGGCGCGCTGATTGTCCTCGGTGAGGATTACGGCGAGGGCGCGAGCATCATGCAGGAGCGCACGCACGCCTTTGCGATGAAGTCGCAAATGTGGCTTCTCGATCCGCGACCGCACCTGCCGACCATCGTGGACCTCATCGAGCGCGGGTTCGAGCTCTCGGAGGCGAGCCACACACCGGTCATGCTCATGCTGCGCATACGCGCCTGCCACATGTACGGCAGCTTCACCGCTCGCGACAACCGCCGACCGTCATTCACGGCTGCCGATGCATTGGCGCAGCCGAAACGCAGTTACGACCGCATCATTCTTCCACCCTCGACCTACCTGCAGGAGCAGGAGAAGGTCGAGGTGCGCTGGCCGGCCGCGGTACGCTTCGTCGAGGAGCATCGCCTCAACGAGCTCACCGAGGGCACGGTCGCCGACCTCGGCATCGTGCTGCAGGGTGGGCTTTATAACACCGTGCTGCGAGCGCTCGAGCGGCTCGGGGTCGCAGACGTATTCGGCAGCTCGCAGCTGCCTCTCTACGTCCTCAACGTCACCTATCCTCTGGTGCCGGACGAGGTGGCGCGCTTTGCCGCCGGCAAGCGAGCGCTGTTCGTCATCGAGGAGGGCCAACCGGAATTCATCGAGCAGGCGCTCACGCAAATCCTCGCCGCGAGCGGCTCAACCACACGTGTGATCGGCAAGGGACCGCTTCCGCGGGCGGGCGAGTACACCGGCGCCGTGGTGCTGAAGGGACTCGAGGCGTTTCTTCGCGAGCACGCACCGGCACTGCTCGCGCAACCGCCGATGCCGCAGCCGGCGGCGACGGCTCAGGTCGCCGAGGTCCCACTCCAGCCGCGCACTGAGCTACGCGTCCCGCCACGCCCGTCGGGACTCTGTACCGGATGCCCGGAGCGGCCGCTGTTCGCTTCGCTGAAGCTGCTGCAGCGCGAGCTCGGTCCGATCCACGTGAGTGCCGACATCGGCTGTCACTCCTTCTCGACGCTACCGCCCTTCGATCTCGGCGCGAGCATCATGGGCTATGGCCTGGGTGCCGCGGGCGCGGCAGCGCTGAGCCGCGTCTCCGGACGACGGCCGATTGCGCTCATGGGCGATGGCGGGTTCTGGCACAACGGCCTGACGAGCGGTATCGCCAACGCCGTATTCAACAAGCACGACGACGTGACCATCATCGTCGACAATGGCTACTCCGCCGCGACCGGCGGGCAGTTCGTGCCTTCCTCCGACGTCGTGCTCGAGGAGCGTCGGGCGCAGAACCGCATCGAGACGGCGGTGCGCGGCGTGGGTGTCGAGTGGGTCCGGCGCATCTCCACGTACGACATGAAGCAGACGCTGGCGGTGCTCAAGGAGGCGATGACGACACCGTTGCGGGGTCCCAAGGTGGTGCTCGCCGAGGGTGAGTGTCAGCTCAACCGCCAGCGACGCGTGGCCCCGCAGCTGCGGCGGCGCGAGCAGCAGGGCGGGCGAGTCGTACGCCAGCGATTCGGCGTGGATGAGACCGTCTGCACCGGTGATCACTCCTGCATCAGGCTTTCCGGCTGTCCGTCGCTCACCATCAAGCCCTCGAGCGACCCGCTGCGCACCGACCCGGTGGCTCACGTCGACAACAGCTGCGTCGGCTGCGGCGTCTGCGGGGAAGTGGCGCACGCGGCGACGCTCTGTCCCTCGTTCTACCGCGTCGACTTGATCGCGAATCCCACCTGGCTCGAGCGGCTGCTCGACCGCGTGCGCCGCACGGTGATCCGCTGGCTCGCCGGGCCGGCGATCGAGGACCGTGCATGAGCGGGACCACACGTCCCCTGACCCTCGCGCTCATGGCGCTCGGCGGCCAGGGCGGCGGGGTAGTGACTTCATGGCTCACCGAGGTGGCTCGCCGGGAAGGCTTCCTGGTGCAGGCGACCTCGGTCCCGGGGGTGGCGCAGCGGACCGGCGCGACGCTCTACTATCTCGAGTTCTTTCCGCTGAAGGAGCTGCCGCCCGACGGACGTCGCCCGGTGATGGCGCTGATGCCGAACCCGGGAGATGTCGATGTGGTGGTGGCCACCGAGCTCATCGAGGCGGGGCGGGCGCTGCAGCGCGGCCTCATCACTCCCGACCGGACGACACTCGTCACCTCCACCCACCGCGCCTACACCATCAGTGAGAAATCCCACCTCGGCGACGGGCGTGTCGATGCCGATGCAATCCTCGCGGCAACGTCGCGTGCCGCCCGGCGTGTCGTCGCGCTCGACATGGCCGAGCTCGCCGCGCGCCACGGTGCCATCATCAGCGCGGTGGCGCTCGGCGCCATCGCCGGCGGTGCCGGGTTGCCTTTCGCCGTCGAATCCTACCGGCAGGCCATCCGGGACGGCGGGAGCGCAGTGGCCACCAACCTGGCGGCTTTCGATGCCAGCCTCGAGCGCACGCGCACCGGCGCC
>DATKMV010000095.1:0-47911 GCA_035541695.1 Steroidobacteraceae bacterium | reverse complement strand
CCGCCGCCACCTCGATCTACTTCCCGGTCTGCCGCTCGAGCAGGGCGAGCAGCTGCTGCTCATCGAGCACCGGCACCTCGAGCTCCCGCGCCCGCACGAGCTTCGACCCCGCCTCACTCCCGGCAACGAGGTAACTCGTCTTCTTCGAGACGCTCCCCGAGACCCGGGCACCGAGCGCCGTCAGTGCCGCCTGCGCCTGCTCGCGCGTCATCGTGGTGAGCGTTCCTGTGATGACGAAGGTCTGCCCCGCGAGCGGCTCGGCCTCGGCGCGCGGCCGTCCCGGCATGTCAGGCCAGCTCACACCCTGGCGGCGCAAGGCCCCGATCACCGCGCGGTGGTCCGCCGAGGCAAAGAATGCCGCGACGTGCGCCGCAACCACCGGGCCGACGTCCGGCACCTGCTCGATGGCGGAGGCGTCGGCTTCCATGAGGCGCTCGAGCGAGCCGAAGTGCTGCGCCAGCGCGAGAGCCGTTGCCTCGCCGACCTCGCGGATGCCGAGACCGTAGAGCAGGCGCGGCAAGGTCGTGCGGCGGCTGCGGTCGATGGAGGCGAGGACGTTCGCCGCGGACTTCTCGCCCATGCGCTCGAGCTGCGTGAGCTCGGTCAGAGTGAGCCCGTACAGATCCGCCGGGGTGCGGATGAGATCGCGCTCGATGAGCTGCTCGATGAGCTTGTCCCCGAGGCCGCCGATGTCGAGCGCCCGGCGGCTGGCGAAGTGACGCAATGTCTCCTGACGCTGCGCGCGGCAGGTGAAGCCGCCGGTGCACCGCGCTACCGCCTCGCCCGCCGCGCGCAATACCTGCGAATGACACACCGGGCAGCGTGGCGGCAGCTCGATCGGACTCGTGCCCGAGGGGCGCTTGTCCAGCACCACGCTCACTACTTCGGGAATCACATCACCGGCGCGGCGTATGACCACCGTGTCACCCACCCGCACGTCCTTGCGATGCACCTCGTCGATGTTGTGCAGCATCACGCTGCTCACCGTCACGCCGCTCACGAACACCGGCTCGAGACGCGCCACCGGCGTCAGTGCGCCGGTGCGCCCGACCTGGAAGTCGATCCCCTGCACGACGGTGAACGCCTCATCCGGCGGGAACTTGTGCGCGATCGCCCAGCGTGGCGCGCGCGAGACGAACCCGAGCCGCTCCTGGTCGCTGCGTGAGTTGAGCTTGTAGACG
Organism: Steroidobacteraceae bacterium; assembly: GCA_035541695.1. Lineage (GTDB taxonomy): Bacteria > Pseudomonadota > Gammaproteobacteria > Steroidobacterales > Steroidobacteraceae > 13-2-20CM-66-19. The sequence continues at coordinate 46,730 of DATKMV010000095.1, read as the reverse complement.
ACTCCATCGATCTGGTACGGCAGCGAGCTGCGCCGCTCACCGATCGCGCGGTAATAATCGAGACAACCCGCGACGCCGCGCACCGTACGGGTCTCGGGCGATACCGGCAGGCCGCGCTCGCGCAGCAGCTCGAGCAGCTGGCTCTGCTGCGCCGGTGTCGCCACACCCTCGACCACCCCTGTCCCATAGAAGAACGCGCTGAGGGGACGCAAGGCGGTGATGCGGGCATCGAGCTGGCGCAGGCTCCCAGCCGCCGCGTTGCGCGGGTTCACGAACACCTTCTCGCCCCGCGCTCGCGCGAGCTCGTTCATGCGCGCGAAGCCGGCGAGCGTCATGAACACCTCGCCGCGCGCCTCGAATACGGCGGGCGGCGCGCCGCGCAGCCGCTGCGGCACGGCGCGGATGGTGCGGACGTTGGCGGTGACATCCTCGCCGGTGACGCCATCGCCACGGGTTGCCGCGCGCTCGAGAAGCCCGTCGCGGTACATCACGCTCACGGCGAGTCCATCGAGCTTCGGCTCCGCCACGTACTCGAGATCGCCGCTGCGGCCGAGCCGCTCGTGGATACGCCGGTCGAACGCCTGTACGTCATCGGCGCTGAACGCGTTGTCGAGCGAGAGCATCGGCACCTGGTGCGTGACCTCGCCGAAACCGGCACGGGGCGTGCCGGCGACGCGCTGGGTCGGCGAGTCCTCGCTCACCAGCTCCGGATGGGCGGCCTCGAGCTCGCGCAGCTCGCGCATGAGGCGGTCGTACTCGGCGTCGGAGACCAGCGGATCGTCGAGGACGTAGTAGCGGTAATCGTGCTGGGCGATCTCCGCTCGCAGCTGCGCAGCCCGCGCAGCCGCGTGCGCTGTCACGACCCGGCTCCGGTGCGCAGCTCCTCGCGCAGCTGCGCGATGCGTGAGGGCGTGAGTGGCGTGCCCTGCTCATCCTGCAGAACCCCGTGCAGGCGCTCGTTCAGATTGCGCGCCGCGAACACCAGCTCTTCGAACGCCTGCCCGGCGGGCTTGCCGCCCGGCAGCACCGCGAAGAGCGACAGGCCGCCGTAGTGCTGCGAATCCATCGTATCCATGTCGAAGGTTCCCGGGCGTGTCAGGCTGGCTGCGGAGAGCACCGCACGACGCTCGTCGTCCGCCTTGTGGAAGATCGCGAACTGGCCGAGGAGAAAACCCTCCGCCGCGAGCGCCTGCCGCAGCGAGCGCCCGGCGAAGCGCTCGCGCTGCGGCGCGACGAGGCGCAGCGCGAGAATGCGCCGCTCGTTCTCCGCCGGCCATTCGACGACGGGCGCCCCCGCCGCCGGCAGCTCGGAACGAGGCTCGGCTGCGGCGCTCGGCGCCGCCGATTCCTCCGCCGTCGCCACCCGCTCGTCCGAGCCGAGGATGATGGTGGGCAGATCATCGATCGTGTCCTCATCCGTCGCGTGAGCGGGCGGCACCGCCGCGGGCGGCTCGTGCGGCTGCGCCGGATCGCGCAGCGGCGGCTCCATGTCCGCCTCGAAATGCTCCTCGGCGGGCTCGAGCAGCGGCACGGCGCTCTCCTCGCTCGTCTCGATCGTCGGCAGCTCCGGGCGGCCCAGCGGCTCGCGGGCGTGCACCTCGGGTAGCGTGAGCGGCGGGTCACGCACGAGCCGCACCGGCGCGTCGCTGCCGGTGTCACGCGGAGCGAAGCGCTCGAAGGCGCTGCTCGCCTGGCGCGGGCGCCGCCGCTCCCAGAGCGCAAGCGCCACGACGAACAGGATCCCGAGGATCAGCAGCGCCCAGCGCAGCTCGGACATGACGAGCGCCCGCATCACACCGCCGCCAGCCGCACCGCCTCATCCACATCGACGGTAACGAGGCGTGAGACTCCCGGCTCGTTCATGGTCACGCCGATCAGCTGCGAGGCGAGCTCCATGGTGCCCTTGTTATGAGTGATGAACACGAACTGCACCCGACTCGACATCTCGCGCACGATATCGCAGAAACGCCCGACATTGTGCTCATCCAGGGGGGCGTCGACCTCATCGAGCAGGCAGAACGGTGCGGGGTTCAGATCGAAGATGGAGAACACCAGCGCCACCGCCGTGAGCGCCTTCTCGCCGCCGGACAGCAGGTGGATGGTGCTGTTCTTCTTGCCGGGAGGCCTTGCCATGACTGCAACGCCCGCGGTGAGCTTGTCATCCCCCACGAGCTCGAGATAGGCGTGCCCGCCGCCGAACAGGCGGGGGAATTTCTCGCGCAGCCCGGTGTTGATGCGCTCGAAGGTATCCTCGAAACGCGTACGGGTCTCGCGGTCGATACGCCGCATGGCTTCGGCCAGCGTATCGAGCGCCGAGGACAGATCGGCGAACTGGCTGTCGAGGTATTCCTTGCGCTGGCTGTGATCGCGCAGCTCATCGATGGCCGCGAGGTTTACCGAGCCGAGCCGCTCGATGTCGCCGCGCGTGCCGCTGAGCTTGTCCTCCCAGCCGGGAACGTCGGCCTCGGGCGCAAGTTGCGCCTGCACCGCCGGCAGCTCCCAACCGCTCTGCGCGAACTGCTCCGCCAGCGCAGCGCGGCGCACGTGAGTCTCCTGCGCCGCGAGCCGCGCCTGCTCCATCGCCTCGCGTGCCGCCTGCACGCGTTGCTCGGCGGCGAGCCGCTGCTCATCGAGTGAGCGCAGCGCACTCTCGGCCTCTTCCAGCGCGGCACGCGCCACGCCGAGCTCGCCCTCCACCGTGAACCGCAGGGTGAGTGTCGCTTCGAGCCGCGCCTGCAGGCGCAGGATCGGCTCATCCCCCGAGGCGAGCTCCGCGGCGAGCTCCGCGCCGCGCCGGGCGAGCTGCTCGCGCTGCTCGAGCATGCGGCCCAGCGCCTGCGCCACCGAGGTCTCGGTGGAGCGGCGTGCCTCGAGCTGCACGTGCAGATCGCGCGCTGCGAGCTGCGCGGCCTGCAGGCGCGCGCGTGCCCTCTGGAGCGCGGCGCGGTGCTCCTCGCGTTCCTGCGTCAGCGCACCGGTGTGATCTTCGAGGGTGCGGCGCGCCTCGAGCGCGCGCGCGAGCTCGCTCGCAGCCAGCGCGTGGGCTGTCGCGGCCGCGGCACGCTCGCGTGCAACCTCGCCGGCATCCTGTTGCAGCCGCTCACCGCGCAGACTCGCGGCCTGCGCACGGGCACGTGCGGCCTCGAGCACGCCGCTGATCTCGGCCTGCCGCTCGAGCGAGCCCTGCAGCTGCGCCTGCGCCGCCTCGCGCTCGCTCTCGGCGCGCTGCAGCGCAGCGCGCGCGGCCCCGAGCGCCTCCTCCGCCTGCCGTACGCGCTCGGCACAAGAGGCAAGGGCGACGCGCAAGCCCTTCAGCCGCTGCTCACGCACCAGCACCCCCGCGTGCGCATCCGCGCCACGGCTGATGCGCAGCCAATCCCGTCCGACCCATTCGCCCTCGGGCGTGATGAGCGACTCTCCGGGCGCGAGTCCGGAACGCGCCCGCAACGCCGCGCTCAAGGACTCCGCCGTCAGCACCTGACGCAGAGGTCCGAGCACCGCGGCCGGGCCGCGCACGCGGCTCGCGAGCGTATGGCGCTCCGCGGCGGCCTCGATGGCCTCCCCCTCTACCAGCGTGATGCTTCCCGCCGCGAGCGATGCGATCGAGTCGCTGAGGGCATCGAGCCGTGCGACGCACACCGCCTCGAGATAGTCGCCGAGCGCGGTCTCGACCGCGCGCTCCCAGCCGGGCTCGACCTCCAGCAGCGCCGCAAGACGCGGCCGCCCGCCGAGGCCGCTCTCCTCGAGCCACTCCTGCGCCCGTCCGGAGTGATCCGCGAGCGCCGCGGCCTGCAGGGCGGCGAGCGAAGTGAGCTCGCTGCTGGCGACCTCGCGCTCCCCGCGCGAGTGCTCGAGGCTCTGCTCGGCGTCGAGCTGCGCGGTGCGCGCGGCCTGCACGCCAGCCTGCGCCGCGAGCAGCGCGCTGCCGTGCGCCTCGCACTGCGTGCGCACCGCGGACTCCTCGTGCGAAAGCTGCGCGAGCTGCGCGCTGAGCTCCTGCGATCCGATATCGGCGCTCTCCAGCGCGAGTCGCGCCGCCTGGCCGTCGAGACGACTCAACTGGCCCTCGAGCTGCTCGAGGCGTGCCCGCTCGACCTGCGCGCTGCGCTCGGCGGCGGCGAGCGCGGCGGCGTGTGCCTCCCAGCGCTGCTGCCACTGCTGCAAGGCCTGCTCGCAGTGCTCGAGCTGCCGTGCCGCCTCGCCTTCTGACTCCTGCGCCGCCTCGCGCTCGGGCGCGAGTCGCTCGAGCTGCGCGCGCACGCTCGCGAGCTCCGCCTCGTCGCGCTCGATGTGCGTGCCGAGCTCGCCGAGGGTCGCCTGCGCCTGAGCCAGGTCGGCGCGCTGGCGCTCACGCAGCTCGCGGGTATGCTCGATCGACTGCTCGAGGCGCGAGACATCCGCCCCCACCTCGTAGTAGCGCGCCTGCACGGCCGAGAGCCCGTCGCTGTGCGCAGCGTGCACGCCGCGCTGCTTCTCGATGGCCGCCTCGGCGGCGCGCTGCGTGGCGAGCTCGCGCTGCATGGCGAGCTCGCGCTCGCGCAAGGCGGCATCGTGCACCTCCGCGCCACTGTCGAGATCGCGCAGGCGCAGCGCCAGCACTTCGGCGGCGAGGCGGCGCTCCTGCTCCTTCAACGCCTGATAGCGCCGCGCGCTCGCCGCCTGGCGCTGCAGGTGGCGGATCTGCTTCTCGACCTCATCGCGCACGTCCTGCAGCCGCTCGAGGTTCTCGCGCGTCTCGGCGATGCGGACCTCGGTCTCCTTGCGCCGCTCCTTGTAGCGGGAGATGCCGGCGGCCTCCTCGACGAAGGCGCGCATGTCGTCCGCCTTGGCATCGATGACGCGCGTGATCATGCCCTGTTCGATGATGGCGTAACTGCGCGAGCCGAGACCGGTGCCGAGAAACAGGTTGGTGATGTCCTTGCGGCGGCAGCGGGTGCCATTGATGAAGTAGGCGGAGCTGCCGTCGCGACCCACCTGGCGACGCAGCGAGATCTCGGCGTAGCTCGCGTACGCCCCGCCGATCTTGCCGTCGGCGTTGTCGAAGACGAGCTCCACCGAGGCGCTGCCGACGGGCTTGCGCGCCGCCGAGCCGTTGAACACCACATCGGTCATGCTGTCGCCGCGCAAATGCCTGGCAGACAGCTCACCCATCACCCAGCGCACCGCGTCGATGACGTTCGACTTGCCGCAGCCGTTGGGGCCCACCACGCCGGTGAGATTGCTCGGGAGGTTGATTTGGGTCGGATCGACGAAGGATTTAAAACCGGCGAGCTTGATCCTGGTCAGCCGCATCTGATGAGTTCTTCCGTCGCGCCCTGGCCTTCCAAAGATGGTGGTGTAGTGTAGTGCAATATGCCCACGACGCCCACCCGCGAGCTCGAGACTTTCGCGAATCCGGAGCCGGCGCGCGACTACACGATCCGCATGCAGATCCCGGAGTTCACGTGCCTGTGCCCGCGCACCGGGCAGCCGGACTTCGCTACGCTCGATCTCGAGTACGTGCCTGACCGCCTGTGCGTGGAGCTGAAGTCACTGAAGCTCTACATCTGGTCCTTCCGCGACCGCGGCGCCTTCCACGAGGCGATCACCAACGAGATCGCCGATCACCTCGACAGCGCGCTGCGCGCGCGCTTCCTGCGGCTCACCGCGCGCTTCAACGTGCGCGGCGGCATCTACACGACGATCGTCGCGGAGCGACGACAAGCGAGCTGGCAGCCCCCGCCGCCGGTATCCCTGCCCTGACGCAATCGGTACGGAACCCCTCGCGCCGTCGGCGCGAGGCAGACACGGTGCCTACCCTGTACAGAGCGGGGTCGGCCGGTATAATCGCGCGTTCTTCATGAGCCAGATGCCGTTTCCGAGGAGCGATTGATGCCGGCCAAGAGACCAGCCGCAAAGTCCACCAAGGGCAAGAAGGCGGCCAGCCGGCCCCCGGCACGCAAGCCGCTCGCTCGCAAGCCCGAGGCCGTGCGCGCCCGGGTGGTCGCCGCTCACGCTCGCAAGAGCGCCGCGGCGCCGCGCAAGATGCCCGCCCACCCGACGGAAGGAGCCGCAGAGCCCGTGGCCGAGCCGAAGAAGAGCCAGCGTCCCCTGCCACCCCCGGTCGCCGCGGGCACCCCGGCGGCGCCACCGCCCCAGCCGGCACCGCGCGTGCCCGCTCCGGCCCCCGACGCGGACGAGAGCGAGGGCATCGAGCCGGGCAGCCTCCTCGCGGGACCGCGCAACGTCAAGCCGTACATCGTCAAGCGCGGCGAGCTGTACATGAGCAAGGAGCAGCTCGAGCACTTCCGCAACATTCTCAACACGTGGAAGCGCGACCTCATGGTGGAGGTGGACCGCACCGTGTCGCACATGAAGGACGAAGCCGCCAACTTTCCCGATCCGAACGATCGCGCCACCCAGGAAGAAGAGTTCAGCCTCGAGCTGCGCACCCGCGACCGCGAGCGCAAACTGATACGCAAGATCGACGATGCACTGAAGCGCATCGAGGACGGCTCGTACGGCTACTGTCTCGAGACCGGCGAAGAGATCGGCATCAAGCGCCTCGAAGCGCGCCCGGTGGCAACGCTCAGCATCGAGGCGCAGGAACGGCGTGAGCGGCGCGAGCGCCAGTACGGCGACCGCGACGATCGCTATCGCTGAAGCACCCCGGAAAATTGCGCTCGCCGCCCCGGGCGAGCGCCCAGCGCGCAATCAGCGCACTCAGCAGTACGTCGGGCGCTTCGCGCCCTCGCCCACCGGATCGCTCCATCTCGGATCGCTGCTCGCCGCGCTCGGCAGCTATGCGGACGCGCGCAGCCGCGCTGGCCGCTGGCTCGTGCGCATGGAGGATCTCGATCGCGCGCGGGTCGTTGCCGGATCCGCGGACAGCATCCTGCGCACGCTCGAGGGTTTCGCGCTCCACTGGGACGGCGCGGTCGAGTACCAGAGCGCGCGCACCCAACACTACACGGCAGCGCTCGAGACCCTCAGGTCACTCGGAGCGACCTTCGAGTGCAGCTGCTCGCGTCGCGAGCTCGAAAGCGAGAGCCCCTACCCCGGCAATTGTCGCGCCGGGCCGAGACGGGACGGTCCCACGGCGGTTCGCTTCCGCGTGCGCGAGGAGATCCTGAGCGTCGAGGACCGGCTGCAGGGTCGGCAGGAATTCCGGCTGAGCGAGTCGGGGGACGTGATCGTGCGTCGGCGCGATGGTGTTTTCGCCTACCAACTCGCCGTGGTGGTCGATGATGCCCTGCAGGAGGTCACGGATGTCGTGCGCGGCGCGGATCTCCTCGCCAGCACGCCGTGGCAGATTGCACTGCAACAGGCTCTGCAGCTGCCCACGCCCCGGTATGCGCACCTCCCTGTGGTGACCGAGCCCTCGGGTGAAAAGCTCGCAAAATCAAGACGCTCGATAGTGCTCGATCCTGCCGAGGCCGGCCGGCAGCTGTATGGTGCGCTGCGGCTGCTGCAGCAGCATCCTCCTGCCGAGCTCGAGCTCGAGCCGGCGGCGGTCATCGTCCGATGGGCGTGTTCTCACTGGCGGCCCGAGCGGCTGCAGGGGGTACGTGAGGTTCGCGCTGTTGCCTATGGGACCTCGGTCTGAGTTGGGTTCGACCGCCCAATGTAATAAGGTATGTCACCGGAGCGCGCGCACTATGGAAGGTGCAAGCCCATAGTGAGGGACGTGCGATGAGTGAACCGCGGACTATAAAGAAGTATCCGAACCGGCGGTTGTACGACACGGTTGAGAGCCGCTACATCACACTGGCCGACATTCGGCGTCTGGTGATCGAGCGTATCGACTTCGTGGTCGTCGACAAGAAATCGCAGGAGGACATCACGCGTGCGATCCTGCTGCAGGTAATCGCCGAGCAGGAGCATGGCGGTGAGCCGCTCATGAGCCGCGACTTTCTCTCGCAGATGATCCGCTCCTACGGCGCCGGGCTCCGCGGCGCCATGGGCAGCTATCTCGAGCAAAGCCTCAAGCTCTTTGCCGGACAGGATGCGGGTCGCGGCCCGCAGGGTTGAGTCGCCCGCTGCGCGCCGCGCGGCCTGACTTCAACCGGCCTCGACGTCCCGCATCGAGAGCCGGATGCGGCCCTGGCGGTCCACCTCGAGCACTTTCACGCGGATCACATCCCCCTCGCGCAGCTTGTCGCTCACGCGCTCGACGCGCTCGTTGGAGATCTGCGAGATGTGCACCAGGCCATCGCGACCGGGCAGTATCGTGACGAAGGCGCCGAAATCCATGAGCCGCGCCACCTTGCCCTCGTAGACCCGCCCGACCTCCACGTCGGCGGTGATGAGCTCGATGCGCCGCTGCGCCTCGCGGCCCGCCGCGCCGGATACCGAGGCGATCTTCACGGTGCCATCGCTCTCGATGTCGATGGTGGTGCCGGTCTCCTCGGTGATCTGGCGGATGACCGCGCCACCCTTGCCGATGACGTCGCGTATCTTCTCCGGATCGATCTTGAGCGTGACGATCGAGGGCGCCCACTCGGACATCTTCTCGCGTGGCCTGCCGATCACCTTGCTCATCTCCTCGAGGATGTGCAGCCGGCCGGCGCGCGCCTGGTCGAGCGCGACGCGCATGATCTCGGGTGTGACGCCCTCCACCTTGATGTCCATCTGCAGCGCAGTCACGCCATCGCGGGTACCGGCCACCTTGAAGTCCATGTCGCCCAGGTGGTCCTCATCGCCGAGGATGTCGGTGAGCACCTGATAGCGGCTGCCCTCGAGCACCAGTCCCATCGCGACGCCTGCGACCGGCGCCTTGATCGGTACCCCGGCGTCCATCAGCGCAAGTGAGGTGCCGCAGACGCTCGCCATCGAGGAGGAGCCGTTCGACTCGAGGATCTCCGACACGATCCGGATCACGTAGGGAAAAGTGGCCATGTCGGGCATCACGGCGTTGACGCCGCGGCGGGCGAGATTGCCATGACCGATCTCACGGCGCTTCGGCGAGCCGAGCATGCCGGTCTCACCCACCGAGAAGGGCGGGAAGTTGTAGTGGAGCATGAAGGGCTCGCGACGCTCGCCCTCGAGCGCATCGATGATCTGCGCATCGCGCGTGGTGCCGAGGGTCGTCACCACGAGCGCCTGCGTCTCACCGCGCGTGAACAGCGCCGAGCCGTGCGTACGCGGCAGGACGCCCACCTTGACGGTGATCGGACGCACCGTACGGGTGTCGCGCCCGTCGATACGCGGCTCACCGTTGAGGATGCGCTGGCGGACGATGTTGCTCTCGAGCTTGAAGAGCGCGCTCTCCACCTGCTCGGAGGTGAACTTCGGCGACTCGCCGCCGGCGAGCGTGGCGAGCGTCTGCGTCTTGATCTCCCCGAGACGCGCGTGGCGCTGCTGTTTCTCGGTGATGCTGTAGGCCTGGGCGAGCGCCGCCTGCGCATGCAGCGACAAGGCACTGTTGAGCTCGGCGTTGTCCTGCGGCGGCTCCCACTTCCAGCGCGACTTGCCCGCCTCGCTGGCGAGCTCGCGGATCGCGCGGACGGCGACCTGCATCTGCTCGTGGCCGTACACGACCGCGCCGAGCATGATCTCTTCCGACAAGCCCTTGGCCTCGGACTCCACCATCAGCACCGCATGCTCGGTGCCGGCGACGACCAGGTGCAGCTGTGACTCGGTGAGATCCTTGGAGGTCGGATTGAGCAGGTAGCGGCCATCCTTCCAGCCGACGCGCGCCGCGCCGACCGGGCCGTTGAAGGGGATCCCCGAGAGCGCGAGCGCCGCGGATGCGCCGATGAGGGAGGGCACGTCGGCATCGATCTCCGGATCCATCGACAGCACCGTGGCGACGACCTGCACATCGTTATAGAAGCCATCCGGAAACAGCGGCCGGATCGGCCGGTCGATGAGCCGCGAGGTGAGTGTCTCCTTCTCGCTCGGTCGGCCCTCGCGCTTGAAGAATCCGCCGGGAATGCGCCCGGCTGCGTAGGTCTTCTCGACGTAGTTCACCGTCAGCGGGAAGAAATCCCGCCCCGGGGTCGGGGTCTGCTTGGCGACCGCCGTGACGAGCACGACCGTCTCGCCCATGGATACCTTGACTGCGCCATCGGCCTGGCGGGCGAGCTCACCGGTCTCGATGGTTACCGAATGCGGGCCGTAGGGAAAGGACTTACTGACGACGCTCAAGCTTGGATCCTCGAAGAAGTGGGGGAGCAGAAATGCAAAGGCCGCGCGCCGCGGCCCTTGACTCGGTTCAGCGGCGAAGTCCCAGGCGCTCGACGAGCTCCTGGTACTTCTCGGGTCGCGTGGACTTCAGGTAATCGAGGAGCTTGCGTCGCTGGTTGACGAGCTTCACCAGCCCACGGCGCGAGGCATGGTCACGCTTGTGTGCGGTGAAATGCTCGCCGAGGCCGTTGATGCGCTCGGAGAGCAGTGCGACCTGCACTTCGGGAGAGCCGGTATCGGCCGGTCCGCGGCGGAACTGCGCGAGGATTCCGCCCTTCTTCTCGCTGGTTAAAGCCATTGCGCGATAGTCCTAACTACTTGTCTCAAGTACCCTTTTGTGAGCCGCGCATTCTACCTGCGCCCGTGGCCGCGCCACAAGATAAAAAAGCGGTATAAAAAAGCGGGCGCGACGCTCAGCGCACGGCAGGCGCCGCGCTCTGGAAGCTGAGCAGCCTCCGTGGGTGCACGACGCCGGCCGCGTCCGTCTCGGCGATACCGAGGAACCTCGGTCCATCGTAGAGGCGCACCCTGCGCCCGGGCGGTGCGCCGGGGAGTGCCACCGCCTGCCCGTGGAACATGCGCCGCACCGCATCGGCCTCGAGGTGCAGCGCGGCAAGATGCTGCAGCGGCGCATCGACCGGCAGGAGGAGGCGGCCTCTCTCCTGCGCACCGAGCGCGGCAAGGGACTCGAGGCTTTGCATGGGCTCATCCGCGAAAGGCTCGACGTACTCACGACGCAGCGTGCTCACGTGGCCGAGCGAGCCGAGCGCCAGCGCGATGTCTTCGGCGAGCACGCGCACGTAGGTGCCCTTCGAGCAGAGTACCTCGAGCTCGAGGCACGGGCCGGCGAGCGCGAGCAGACGCAGCCGCGAGATCTCGATGCGGCGAGGCGCGCGCTCGACGGTGACTCCCGCGCGGGCGAGGCGGTACAGGGGCTGGCCGTCGCGCTTCAGCGCCGAGTACATCGGCGGAACCTGCGTGCCGTTGCCTACGAACCGCTCGATCACCGCGGTCACCTGCGCGCGCTCGAGGGGCGGTACCGGGGCACACTCGGTGACTGCGCCTTCGGCATCGCCCGTGGCCGTGCGCGTCCCCAGCGTCACGGTGAAGCGGTAGCACTTGCGACCGGCGAGGATCTCCCCGGCGACCTTGGTGGCTTCTCCGAGGCAGATGGGAAGCATCCCGGTAGCGAGCGGGTCGAGGCTGCCGACATGGCCCGCCTTCTCGCGCTCGAACAGCGCGCGCACCCGCTGCAGAGCTGCGTTCGAGGAGAGGCCGCGAGGCTTGTCGAGCAGCAGGATGCCGCTTGGCATGGAAGGCGCGTATCAGCGCCGCGGGTGCTCGGCGCCGTCCTGCGCTGCGGATGTGGGCGGTGTGGTCGACTCCTGCGCAGTGGCGTGGGAGCCGGCACGATCGTCCGCCACCGCCTGGTCGATCAGATGCGTGAGTCGGGCTGCGCCTTCCACGCTCTCATCGAATACGAATTCGAGTCGCGGCGCATGCCGCAGCCCGAGGCGCCGGCCGAGCTCCCCGCGCAGGAAGCCGGCGGCGTGCGTGAGGCCGGCGCGCACTTCCTGCGGGTCGTGGCGGGAGGCGAAGGGCGTGAAGAACACCCGTGCGCTGCCCATGTCCGGGGCAACGCTCACCGCCGTGACCGTCACGTTACCGACACGCGGGTCCTTCACCTCGCGCACGATGAGTGCCGCCAGCACCCGCTGGATCTCCGACTCGAGGCGTTGCGTGCGTCCGTGGGTCACTGCAGGGTTCTCGCCACCTCGACGCGCGCAAAGCACTCGATCTGGTCGTTGACACGCACGTCCTGGTAGTTCTTCACGCCGATGCCGCATTCGGTGCCCGCGCGCACCTCGTTGACGTCGTCCTTGAAACGCCGCAGCGACTCGAGCGCACCCTCGAAGATCACCACGTTGTCGCGCAGCACCCGGATGGGGTTGTTGCGGCGCACGAAGCCTTCGGTGACGAGGCAGCCCGCGACCACGCCGAACTTGCTGGAGCGGAACACCTCGCGTACCTGGGCGATGCCGACGATCTGCTCCTTGATCTCCGGCTGCAGCATGCCGGTCATCATCTGTTTCACATCATCGATGGCCTCGTAGATGATGCTGTAGTAGCGCACCTCGACGCCGGTCTCCTTGACGGCATCGCGTGCGCCTGCGTCGGCGCGCACGTTGAAGCCGATGATGAGCGCGCGCGAAGCGGCCGCGAGCTGCACGTCCGACACCGTGATGCCGCCGAGGCCGCTCGCGATCACCTTCACCTGCACCTCGTCGGTGGAGAGCTTGGTGAGCGCCTCGCGCAGCGCCTCGACGCTGCCCTGGACGTCAGCCTTGATGAGCACCGAGACGACACCGGCTTTCTCCTCGCCCATCTGCGAGAACACGTCCTCGGCGCGGGTCGTCTGGCGCGCGAGCTTGACGTCGCGGAACTTGCCCTGGCGGTAGAGCGCCACCTCGCGTGCCTTGCGCTCGCTCTCGACCGCGAGCAGCTCATCGCCCGCGTTCGGCGCGGCCGACAGTCCCAGCACCACCACCGGCATCGAAGGCGGCGCCTCGGTGATCGGCTTGCCGTTCTCATCGAACATGGCGCGCACGCGACCGAACTCCGAGCCGGCGATGATCGGATCCCCCATGCGCAACGTACCGCGCTTGACCAGCACGGTCGCCACCGCCCCGCGGCCCTTCTCGATGCTCGACTCGATCACGACGCCGGCGGCGAGTCCGCTGCGCGGCGCGCGCAGCTCGAGCACCTCGGCCTGCAGCAGGATCGCTTCCAGCAGCTGGTCGATACCCTGGCCGGTACGTGCGGACACGGGTACGAAGATGTTCTCGCCCCCCCACTCCTCGGAGATGACCTCGTGCTTCGAGAGCTCGGTGCGCACCCGCTCGGGGTCGGCATCGCTCTTGTCGATCTTGTTCACGGCGACGACGATCGGCACGCCGGCGGCGCGCGCATGCTGGATCGCTTCCACCGTCTGCGGCATGACCCCATCGTCGGCGGCCACCACCAGCACCACCACGTCCGTCGCCTTCGCACCGCGCGCCCGCATGGCGGTGAAGGCGGCGTGGCCCGGGGTATCGAGGAAGGTGATGACACCGCGAGGTGTCTCGACGTGGTAGGCGCCGATGTGCTGGGTAATGCCGCCCGCTTCGCCCGCCGCCACCTTGGTACGGCGGATGTAGTCGAGGAGCGAGGTCTTGCCATGGTCGACGTGCCCCATGACGGTGACCACCGGCGGACGCGGCTCGAGCTCGGCTTCCGCCTGCGCGCCCTGCAGATCCGCCTCGATCTGATTCTCCTTGAGCAGCTTCGGGGTATGGCCCATCTCCTCGACCACGAGCACCGCGGTGTCCTGATCGATCGGCTGATTGATGGTCGCCATGACGCCCATGTTCATGAGCACCTTGATGACCTCGGTGGCCTTGACCGCCATCTTCTGCGCAAGCTCCGCCACGCTCACCGTCTCGCCGATACCGACTTCGCGCACCACCGGCGCCGTCGGCATCTCGAAGCCATGCTTGCCCTCGGCCGCGGTCGGCAGCGGGCGCGCCTTGGCGCGGCGCTTCTTCTTGTAACGCGAGCTGACATCGGTGGCGACGTGCAGCTCCTGGCGTCCATAGCGCGTTTGTTGCTTGTCATCCACCGCCGGCGCCGCCGGCGCGGCCGCGACACGCTCGCGCGGCGCGGGCGCTGCGGCGCCCTCGGCGCGCTCGCGCTCGGTCGTGCGTCGCTCGTGCTCCTCGCGCTCGGTGCGTCGCCGCGCCTCATCGTCGCGGCTGCGCTGCTCGGCGACCCGCCGTGCTTCCTCCTGTGCACGGCGCCGCGCTTCCTCCTCCTCGACGCGGCGGCGGTTCTCGGCCTCGAGCCGCTCGCGCTCGCGCCGCTCGGCCTCGGCACGCTCGTTTTCGGCGCGCGCCGCCGCTTCCGCCTCGCGGCGGCGATGATCGAGCTCATCCTGCTGAGCGCGCGCCTGCTCCTGCAGGACGTCGCGCTTGATGTAGTTGCGCGTGCGGCGCACCTCGACGTTGACGGTGCGCGCCCGGCCCTGGGTGCTCGCGAGCTTCAGCTCGCTTTGCGTCTTGCGCTTGAGCGTGATCTTGCGCGGCGCGCCGTCGCCGTCGGTCTCGCTGCTGCCGTGGCTGCGGCGCAGGTGCGTGAGGAGCTCGAGCTTCGCATCGTCGGTGATGCGCGCCTCGGGCCCGGATACCTTGATGCCCGCCTGATCGAGCTGCGCCAGCAACCGGTCGACCGGTACCTTGAGCACCTCGGCAAACTGTGAAACCGTCACTTCAGCCATAAGCTTCCTCGTCGCCTCAGCCACCGGCCTCGAACCAGGGAGCGCGGGCAGTCATGATGAGTTGCGCGGCTTTCTCGGCCGCGAGCCCCTCGATGTCGGCGAGCTCATCCACCGACTGCTCCGCCAGGTCCTCGCGCGTGCGTACCCCGCGGCGCGCGAGCGTCAGCGCGAGGTCGGGACTCATGCCCTCGAGCAGCAGCAGGTCCTCCGCCGGCATCGACTGATCGAGCGTCTCCTCGCTGGCGATCGCCTGGGTGAGCAGCACGTCGCGGGCGCGATTGCGCAGCTCCTTGACGATGTCCTCGTCGAACTCCTCGATCGCCGCGAGCTCGGCCTGCGGCACGTAGGCGATCTCCTCGATGGTGGAGAAGCCCTCCTGCGCCAGGATCGTGGCCACGTCCTCGTCCACATCGAGCTGCTTCATGAAGTTGGCCACCAGCTCCTTCGCCTCCGTCTCGCTCTTGGCCTCGGCGTCGGACTCGGTCATGACGTTCAGATCCCAGCCGGTGAGCTGGCTTGCGAGGCGGATGTTCTGCCCTCCCCGCCCGATCGCCTGCGACAGCTTCTCCTCGGACACCGCGATGTCCATGCTGTGAGCGTCCTCGTCCACGACGATGGACATCACCTCCGCCGGTGACATGGCGTTGATCACGAACTGCGCCGGATTGTCGACATAGGGAATGATGTCGACACGCTCACCGGCGATCTCGTTGGAGACCGCCTGCACGCGCGAGCCGCGCATGCCGACGCAGGCACCGACCGGGTCGATGCGCGGATCGCTGCTGCGGACCGCGATCTTGGCGCGCACCCCCGGGTCGCGCGCGGCGCCGAGGATCTGGATGAGACCCTGGCCGACCTCGGGCACCTCGAGCTTGAAGAGCTCGATGAGGAACTCCGGCGCCGTGCGGGTGAGAAACAGCTGCGGGCCGCGCGGCTCCGAGCGCACCTCTTTCAGGTACGCCTTGATGCGATCCTGGGGCTTCGCCTGCTCGCGCGGTATCATGTCGGTGCGCGGCACGAATCCTTCGGCATTGCTGCCGAGGTCGATGTAGATGCCGTTGCGGTCGACGCGCTTCACCACCCCGCCGACGAGCGTGCCGACGCGGTCCCGGTAGGCTTCGACCACCTGGGCGCGCTCGGCCTCGCGCACCTTCTGCACGATCACCTGCTTCGCCTGCTGCGCGGCGATGCGCCCGAAGGCCACCGACTCCATCGGCTGCTCGACGAAGCCGCCGGTTGCTGCCTTGGGGTCGAGCTCGAGGGCATCCTCGAGCCTCAGCTCGCGCTCGGGCACCTCGAGCTCCTTGGAATCATCGGCAAACACCTTCCAGCGCCGGAAAGTCTCGTAATCCCCGCTCTTGCGATCGATGGCGACGCGCACGTCCCACTCCTCACCGTGTTTCTTGCGTGTCGCGGAGGCGAGCGCGGCTTCGAGCGCCTCGAAGATCACTTCCTTGTCGACACCCTTCTCGTTGGAGACGGCGTCGACCACCATCAGGATCTCTTTATTCACGTCAGTCCTACCTCGCGTACACGCCTGCGCCGCATGAGAGCCACGTCCCGATCAGGACGCGAGCTTCGCCTTGCCGATCTCATCGAATGCCATCCGCACCTGCTCGCGATCGACCTCGAGCGCAATACCCGCCTGATCCACCGCGAGGAGCTTGCCGGTGTAGCGGCGGCGCCCATCGCGGGGCTGCTTCAACTCGACATACACCCGCGACCCGAGGAAACGCCCGAAGTGCGCCTGGGTGCGCAGCACCCGGTCGAAACCCGGCGAGGAGACCTCGAGCGTGTAAGCGCTCGGGATCGGGTCCTCGACATCGAGGAGTGCCGACACCTCGCGGCTTACCTGCGCACAGTCCTCGAGCGTCACCGGCTCGGCGCGGTCGATGAACAGACGCAGCAGCGCATGCGCGCGACCGCCCGAGTATTCGAGCTCGACCAGCTCGTAGCCCAGCCGCTCGAGCACCGGCTCGATGAGGGCAATGAGCCGCTCGCGCAACGTCCCCGTCACCGCAACCCCCGCTCGAGGCGCCCGCGACGTCCTCGTTCCCAACAAAAATGGGCCCAAAGGCCCACCAAAAAACAAAAGCCCCACGGGGGGCTTCTCACTTCATCGCAGGGGTGCCCCGCTGTGTCCTCCCGGACCGCAGGTGGCACCGGCCTCCCGCCCCACCCACGCAATCCGCGGGGGGCCGCGCATTCTACCGGACCGGCGACGCTGAGGGAACACTCCGCCTCCCTGGACCTGTATAGACAAGAAGGCCAGCCCCGGCGCATGATGGTGTTCCCAGGGGCCCACTTCAAGGCTTCCGATGCCACTCCAGGCCGCGGCGGCGCGCTATCTGCAGGTGAAGCATTTCATCCTCGAGCAGATCGCCGGCGGCGCGCTGCGCGTCGGCGCGCGCGTACCCTCGGAGAACGAGCTGACGCGCACGCTGGCGATCTCGCGCATGACCGCAAACCGCGCGTTGCGCGAGCTCGCCGCGGACGGTGTGGTGGTGCGGGTCGCCGGTGTGGGCACCTTCGTCGCCGAGCAGCGCGTGCATGCCCATCCGCTCGAGGTGCGCAACATCGCCGATGAGATCCGCGCACGCGGTCACGAGCACCGCGTGAAGGTGCTCGCGCTCGAGTCGCTCAGCGCGACGCGCGAGCTCGCCGAGCGCTGCGGCGTCAAGCCCGGGGCCGCGCTCGATCACTCGCTCCTCACCCACTTCGAGGACGGGACACCCCTGCAGGTCGAGGAGCGCTACGTGAACCCGCAGGTGGCGCCGGGCTACCTGCAGAATGACTTCGCGCATATCACTCCGCACGAATTCCTGATTCGCGTCGCACCGCTGCAGCGCGCCGAGCACACGGTTCGCGCGTTGCTGCCGGAGCGGCGCATTCGTACCCTGCTCAAGCTGCGGCGGGGCGAGGCGTGCCTGCTCATTCTGCGCCGCACCTTCTCGAACGGCCGCATCGCGAGCGTGGCCGATCTCTATCATCCGGGCTCCCGCTACGAGCTCACAGCCAACTGTCAGCCGAGGTCCCCATGACTGCTCCCTCCGCCCGCGCGCCGCTGCGCGCCCCGCGCGGCCCGCAACTCTCCTGCCGCAGCTGGCTCACCGAAGCGCCGCTGCGCATGCTCATGAACAATCTCGACCCGGAGGTCGCGGAGCGCCCTGCGGAGCTCGTCGTGTATGGCGGCATCGGCAAGGCCGCGCGCAACTGGGACTGCTACGAGCGCATCGTGAGCGCGCTGCGGGCCCTCGAGGCCGATGAGACGCTTCTGATCCAGTCGGGGAAGCCCGTCGGCGTATTCCGCACTCACCCCGACGCGCCGCGCGTGCTCATCGCCAACTCTAACCTCGTGGCGCGCTGGGCCGACTGGGAGCATTTCAACGCGCTCGACAAGCGCGGACTCATGATGTTCGGTCAGATGACCGCCGGATCCTGGATCTACATCGGCAGCCAGGGGATCGTGCAGGGCACGTACGAGACCTTCGTCGAGATGGGTCGCCAACATTACGGCGGGAGCCTCGCCGGCAAATGGATCCTCACTGCGGGGCTCGGCGGCATGGGCGGCGCCCAGCCGCTCGCCGCCACCATGGCGGGTGCCTCCATGCTCGCCATCGAGTGCCGGCCGGAGCGCATCGCCAAGCGCCTGGAGACGCGCTACCTCGATCTCGAGGCGAAAAGTCTCGATGAGGCGCTCGAGCTCATCGAGCGTGCCGGCGCGAGCGGCACAGCGCGCTCGGTGGGCCTGCTCGGCAACGCCTGTGAGGTGCTGCCGGAGCTGCTGCGCCGCGGGGTGCGGCCGCACGCGGTGACCGATCAGACCTCCGCCCACGACCCGCTGAATGGCTACCTGCCGGGCGGCTGGACGCTCGAGAAGTGGGACCGGCTGCGCAACAGCGATCGAGCGCAGGTCGTGCGGGAGGCGCGTGCATCGATGGCGAGGCACGTCGAAGCGATGCTCGAGTTCCAGAAGCTCGGCATTCCGGTGTTCGATTACGGCAACAACATCCGCCAGGTGGCCTTCGATGAGGGAGTGCAGGATGCCTTTGCCTTCCCCGGCTTCGTACCCGCGTACGTGCGGCCGCTGTTCTGTCGCGGGGTCGGGCCCTTTCGGTGGGTGGCGCTCTCCGGAGACCCCGAGGACATCTATCGCACCGATGCGAAGGTGCGCGAGCTGCTGCCGCAGGATACGCATCTGCACCACTGGCTCGACATGGCGCGCGAGCGCATCCGGTTCCAGGGCCTGCCGGCGCGCATCTGCTGGGTCGGGCTCGGGGACCGGCACCGCCTCGGTCTCGCCTTCAACGAGATGGTTGCACGGGGTGAGCTCAAAGCGCCGGTCGTCATCGGCCGCGACCACCTCGACTCCGGCTCGGTCGCGAGCCCCAACCGCGAGACCGAAGCGATGCGCGACGGTTCGGATGCCGTCGCCGACTGGCCGCTGCTGAACGCGCTCCTCAACACTGCGAGCGGCGCCACCTGGGTGTCGATCCACCACGGTGGCGGGGTCGGCATGGGCTACTCGCAGCACGCCGGTGTGGTCATCGTGTGTGACGGCACCGAGGCGGCGGCGCGCCGCATCGCGCGCGTGCTCTGGAACGATCCGGCGAGCGGCGTCATGCGGCACGCCGACGCCGGCTACGAGAGCGCCATCGCATGCGCCCGCGCTCACGACCTGAAGCTGCCCTTCCTCGCGCCGTAGCGATCCGTGGATTCGCCGCTCAAGCTGTGGCGCAATGCGCAGCTCGCCACCTGCGATGAGAACGCGCGCCACATCGCGCGCGGCGCGCTGCTCACCCGCGGTGCGCATATCGAGTGGGTGGGGGAGGAAGCGGCACTCCCGGCGGTGACGCCCGCTGAGCTCCACGATCTCGGCGGCGCCTGGGTGACTCCGGGGCTGATCGACTGTCACACTCACCTCGTGTTCGCGGGCAACCGTGCCACCGAGTACGCGGAGCGGTTGCGCGGGGTGTCGTACGAGGCGCTCGCGCGCGCAGGCGGTGGCATCCTCTCGAGCGTGCGCGCGGTGCGTGCCGCGAGCGAGCAGCAGCTGTTCGCCGAAAGCGCACCGCGACTTGCCGCGCTCGTGGCCGAGGGCGTCACGACCGTCGAGATCAAGTCGGGTTACGGCCTGACGCTCGCGGATGAGGCGAAGATGCTGCGCGTGGCACGCGAGCTCGGCCGGGCCTTCCCCGTGACGGTGCGTACCACACTGCTCGCCGCACACACCGTGCCGCCCGAGTATCGCGGGCGCGCTCAGGACTACATCGAGGTCATCGCGCGCGAGTGGCTGCCGGCGCTGCTCGCCGAAGGCCTGGTCGACGCCCTCGATGTGTTCTGCGAGAGCATCGGCTTCAGCGTTGCGCAGGCCGAGGAGTTGTTCGCCGCGGCGCGTGCGCTCGGGGTGCCGGTCAAGATGCACGCCGAGCAGCTCTCCAACCTCGGCGGCACGCTGATGGCAGCGCGACACGGCGCTCTGTCCTGCGATCACCTCGAGTACGCCGGCAGCGCCGAAGCCGCCGCACTCGGCCGCACCGGTCCGGTCGCGGTGCTGCTGCCGGTTGCGTTCTATTGCCTCGCTGCGCAACGTCCGCCACCGATCGCGGCACTGCGCGATGCGGGCGCGGCCATGGCGGTGGCGAGTGATTGCAATCCGGGCTCCGCTCCCGGAGCGTCGCTCCTCACCGCGATGAGCATGGCGACGCGGTTGTTCGGACTCACTGCGGCCGAGGCCCTGCTCGGGGTCACGCGGCACGCGGCGCGCGCACTCGGTCTTGCCGGGTCGCACGGCATACTCGCCCCGGGGGCGAGCGCGGACTTCGTCGTGTGGAACGTTCGCTCGCCCGAGGAGCTCGGTTACTGGATAGGGTTCAATCCGCGGCGCACCGTGGTGCGCGCCGGAGAGGTTCTGCGATGGCCGAATCCGATGTCCTGAAGCTCGGCGCACGCCCCTTGCGCCTCGCCGAGCTTCGCCGCGTGTACGAGGGCCCGGTGACCGTCGCCTTTGCGCCCGAGGCACTCGGCGCCGTCCGTGCAGCGCATCTCCTCACCGCGCGTCTGGCCGCTGCGGAAGCCCCCGCCTATGGCATCAACACGGGTTTCGGGCTGCTCGCCAACACGCGCATTCCGCCGGCGCAGCGCACGCTGCTGCAGCGCAACATCATCCTGTCGCACAGCGCCGGGGTCGGCGCGCTGCTCGATGACTCCATCGTACGTCTCACACTCGTGCTGAAGCTCGCGAGCCTGTTACAGGGATTCTCAGGCGTGAGCGAGCCGCTCGTGCGCTTTCTCGAACGACTGATCAACAGCGGACTCCTGCCCTGCGTGCCGGCACAGGGGTCGGTCGGCGCCTCCGGCGACCTCGCCCCACTCGCGCACCTCTCCCTCGCCGTGCTCGGGCTTGGCCAGGTGCGGCGCCATGGCGAGGTGTTGCCCGCGGCGGAGGCCCTCGCGCAGGAAGGGCTGACGCCCCCGCCCCTCGGACCGAAGGAGGGACTGGCGTTGCTCAATGGCACACAGGTGTCGACCGCACTCGCGCTCGCGGGCCTGTTCGAGCTCGAGAAGGTGTTCGCCGCCGCGGTCGTGACCGGCTCGCTCTCGGTGGATGCCCTGCAGGGAAGCGATGTGCCCTTCGATCCGCGCATCCAGCATCTGCGCGGCCACGACGGCCAGGCGAGCGTGGCGCGCGTGTACCGCGAGCTCCTGAGCGGCAGCGAGATCCGCGAGTCGCATCGCACCTGCACACGCGTCCAGGACCCGTACTCGCTGCGCTGCCAGCCACAGGTGATGGGGGCGTGCCTCGATCTGATGACGCAGCAGGCGGCGATCCTCGGCACCGAGGCGAACGCCGTCACCGACAATCCGCTGGTGTTCACCGACACCGGCGAGGTGCTCTCGGGCGGCAATTTCCACGCGGAGCCCGTCGCCTTCGCCGCCGATGTGCTGGCGCTCGCCTGCGCGGAGATCGGCTCGATCGCGGAGCGGCGCATTGCACTGCTGGTCGACCCGAAGATGAGCGGGCTGCCGGCGTTCCTGACCCCCGACAGCGGCGTCAACTCCGGTTTCATGCTGGCACAGGTGACCGCGGCGGCGCTGGTCGCCGAGAACCGCATGCTGTGCCATCCGGCGAGCGTCGACAGCATCCCGACCTCCGCAAATCAGGAGGACCACGTCAGCATGGCGACGCACGGCGCCCGCCGCCTGCTCGACATGACGGCCAACGCGCTGCATATCATCGCGATCGAGCTGCTCACCGCGTGTCAGGGAATCGATCTGCGCGCCCCGCTCAAGACCTCCCCCCGCCTTGCGGCGGTCCTCGGCGCGCTGCGCGCCACGGTGCCTTTCGCGGCCACCGACCGGCTGCTCGCCCTCGACATCGAGCAAGCCACCGCAACGGTGCTGCGCGCGGAAGTGCAGGCGCCGGCGAGCTCGCTCCTGCCGAGCCATCGCTGAGCGCGCCGGCAGGCGCTGGATTCTGTTAAATGCTGAAAGGTCGCGGCATGCGGCTGCTACCATAACTTTTAATTATGGTTGCCATAACCACATTTTATAAGCAACGCAAGCCGACATCCGCGAACTCGCGTCCGCTCTGCGCCTGCATCACCGTGCTGCCCGCCCGACCGCGGACTCGCCGCGGCGGACTCACGTCACCTCAGGCCGGCGCGCACTCCGCCGGCTTCGGCTTCTCCACCTCGTCGGAGTGCTGCTCGCGCTTGATGCGCTCGTAGATCTCCTCGCGGTGTACCGCGACGTGTTTGGGCGCGTTGATGCCGACGCGTACCTGGTTCCCTTTGACCCCCAGAACCGTGATGGTTACGTCGTCACCGATCATGACGGTCTCGCCGACACGTCGTGTAAGAATGAGCATCTTCCATATCCTCTGCCGTTTTAGTTTTAGGTTTACGGCGACGACTCAGCTTCGTCACCAGCCCCTTGTTTTTATTTTGTCGAGCCTACGCGGAAAACGGAACAAAAGAAAATACTAACGATGCCGATCGGCGCTGGCTTGAACGTGCGCGCCATGGGAAGTCTGGATCCTACTCGGTGATCGTGCTATGGGACACCGATGTACGCAATGCGCACGCGGCACCGCACCTGCGCAGCGCACGTGACGCTGCGTACGTTGTCGCGAGGTGCCGCAACGCATCAGCGTCGATCAGCGGCCTCGCTCGCATGAGAAGGCGCACTTGTGTCGTGCACGCATCGAGCGACCCGCGGCTCGTCAGGCCTGCAAGCTCGAGGTCCATGCTCACAGGGGATCCGGATCTGACGTTGCCTCTTGATGTCCAATATAGTACCAAACAGCAGCCAGCCGGCGGCTATCTCACGCTGGAGATCTCGATAATATTCGATCTGTCGCCTGATGCATCAAACTCCAACGGTATTACAACATTCACCGGATGCTATGGACTTCGTCGCCGAGCTCAGTCCCACCACGTGAGCACCCGCACCGAGTCGACCTGGATGTTCCGCGAGGCCGCGCAGGCACCCGAGGTGCTGCGCGCGCAGCTCGCCGCGAACGCCGCGCCGATCGCGCGTCTCGCCGCACGGCTGCGCCGTCTGCCGCCGCGGGCCGTGATCACCTGCGCGCGCGGCAGCTCGGACAATGCCGCGACCTTCGCACGCTATCTGATCGAGACGCGCCTCGGCCTGCTCACCTCCTCCGCTGCCCCATCCGTGAGCTCGGTGTACGAGGCGGCTACCGATCTGCGCGACACGCTGCTGCTCGCCATCTCGCAATCGGGCGCGAGTCCGGATCTGCTGGCGGTGGTGAGTCGGGCGCGCGCAGCGGGTGCGCACATCGTGGCGTTGGTCAACGCCGAGGGCTCACCGCTCGCGCAGCTCGCCGATGAGCTGCTGCCGCTGCATGCCGGGCCCGAGCAGGCGGTCGCCGCGACTAAGTCCTACATCGCTTCCCTCGCCGCCATCGTGCAGCTGGTCGCCAGCTGGTGCGAGGACGCGCCGCTCACCGCGGCGCTCGAGCGGGCTCCGCAGCAGCTCGCGCACGCCTGGCAACTCGATTGGAGCGCCGCAGTCAGGCGGCTCACGACCGCGGCGAGTCTGTACGTGGTCGGCCGCGGCCTCGGGCTCGGCATCGCCCAGGAGGCGGCCTTGAAGCTCAAGGAGACCTGCGGTCTGCACGCGGAGGCGATCAGCGCGGCCGAGCTGCGGCACGGACCGATGGCCCTGGTCGGCGCGGGATTCCCGCTGCTCGTGCTGTCGCAGCACGACGAGAGCCGTGCCGGCGTGCTGCAGCTTGCCGAAGAGCTCGCGCGCAAGGGCGCGGACGTGCTGCTCGCCGGTGCGCAGCTGCCGCACACCACCGAGCTGCCGAGCGGGAGCGCACACCCGGTGATCGAGCCGCTGCTGTTCGCACAGAGCTTCTATCGCATGGCGAACGCGCTCGCGCTCGCCCGCGGCCACGATCCCGATGCGCCCCCCCACCTGAGAAAAGTGACCGAGACACTCTGATGGCGCTGGCTCTGGTCAATGGACGGGTGCTGCGCGCGGACGGGTTGGTGCAGGGCCAGTGCGTGTTGGTCGAGCACGGGCGCATCAGCGCCGTGCTCGCGGAGGCTGAGGTGCGTGGGCGCGCCGCCGAGAGCTACGACCTCCAGGGTGGGCTGCTGCTGCCCGGCTTCATCGACGTCCAGGTCAACGGCGGCGGCGGCGTGCTGTTCAGCGATGCACCGACTGTCGAGTCGATCCGCACCATCGCTGCGGCGCATCGCCGCTTCGGCACGACCGCGTTCCTGCCGACGCTCATCAGTGCCGACCTCGAGGTGGTCGCGCGCGCCATTGCGGCTGTGCAGGGCGCCATCGCGGCGGGGGTTCCCGGGGTGCTGGGCATCCACATCGAGGGGCCGTTCCTCAATCCGGCGCGCAAGGGCGTACACGATCCGGCGAAGCTGCGCGAGCTCGACGCGAGCGCGCTCGGACTGCTGAGCTCGCTGCAGCGAGGCCGCACGCTCGTCACGCTCGCTCCCGAGATGACGACGCCGCAGCTGATACAGCAGCTCGTGGCGGCGGGCGTGATCGTGTCCGCCGGTCACACCAACGCGAGCTACGCGGAGATGCGCGCGGCGCTCGCGCACGGCCTCACCGGCTTCACGCACCTGTTCAACGCCATGTCGCAGCTGAGCGGACGTGAGCCGGGCACGGTCGGCGCCGCGCTGGACGATCAGCGCAGCTGGTGCGGTATCATCGTCGATGGTGAGCACACCGATCCGGTGGTGCTGCGTATCGCGTTGCGCTGCAGGCCGCACGACCGCTTCATGCTCGTCACCGACGCCATGCCGAGCGTCGGCACCACTTCGGATGGGTTCCAGCTGCAGGGCCGGCGCATCCGCGTGCGCGGCCACAGCTGCATCGATGAGGACGGACGGCTCGCCGGCTCGAACATCGACATGGCGAGCTGTGTGCGCAACGCGGTCGCGATGCTCGGAGTCTCATTGCCGCAGGCGGTGCGCATGGCAAGCCAGGTGCCGGCGGAGTTTCTCGGCGTGTCGCAGGAATACGGACGGATCGCGCCCGGGCAACGCGCCAATCTCGTGCTCGCCGACGAGGAGCTCCAGGTGCTCGAGACCTGGATCGATGGCGACAGCTCGCGCGCGCCCGCTCCGCAGTGAGCGCCGCCGTGCGCTGCAGGGCGATCGCGGCCATAACCGCGCTCGCCGCGCTCGCGCCGATGCCCGGCGCGGTCGCGAGCGGCACGGCGGACGTGCAGGTCGCGGACGCGACGCTGCACCTGCGGTTCGATCCGGCAGCCTTTCGCGGCGGTGCCGGGCCGATCCTCGAGTGGGCGCGGCGCTCCGCAGACATCGTCGCGCGGTATTACGGCCGTTTTCCGACGCGGGATGTCACGATCCGCCTCGTCGCGCAACCGGGCACGGGTGTGCAGGGCGGCAAGACGTTCGCTAATCCCGCGGCCCTCATCCGCGTGCAGCTC
Source organism: Steroidobacteraceae bacterium (assembly GCA_035541695.1). GTDB lineage: Bacteria > Pseudomonadota > Gammaproteobacteria > Steroidobacterales > Steroidobacteraceae > 13-2-20CM-66-19. The sequence goes on along the minus strand of DATKMV010000095.1, from coordinate 21,300 downwards.
GGCGCCGAGGTCACGCCGGAGCAGCTGCGGGCGGACTGGGTGCTGGTCCACGAGATGACGCATCTCGCCCTGCCCGACATCGGGCCATCGCACGCCTGGCTCTCCGAGGGACTCGCGACCTACGTCGAAGGCGTCGCACGCGTGCAGGCGGGCAACCGCAGCGAAGCGGATGTGTGGGCGGAGGAGATGCGCTCCATGCCGCGCGGCTTACCCGAGCCCGGCGACCAGGGCCTCGACCACACGCACACCTGGGGACGGACCTACTGGGGCGGCGCCATGTTCTGTCTGCTCGCGGACGTCGAGATCCGGCAGCGCACACAGCTGCGCTACGGACTGCAGCAGGCGCTGCGGGCCATCCTGGGCGCGAGCGGCGGGCTCGCGAGCGACTGGCCGATCGAGCGGGTGCTGCGCACCGGCGATGCCGCGGTCGGCACCCACACCCTCGAGGAGCTCTACGCCCGGATGAAGGACGAACCTGTTGCACCGGAGCTCATGGCCTTGTGGCGCGAGCTCGGCGTGCTGGCCGCGGGCAGCTCGGTGCGTCTGACGGACGATGCACCGCTCGCGCCGGTGCGGCACGCCATCATGCGCGCGCCCTGAGCGCGCGCGGCGCGGCATCGGTGCCGACGCTCGAGGGCACGGCGTAGCGCGGCAGCGCGGCGGTCGGCAGGCTGCGCCCGAGGAGCTTCTCGATGTCGCGCAGCAGCGCGAGCTCCTCCGGCGCGACCAGCGAGACCGCGACGCCCGAGCTCCCCGCGCGCGCGGTGCGGCCGATGCGGTGCACGTAGTCCTCCGGCACGTGCGGGAGCTCGAAGTTGACGACGTGCGGCAGCTCGCGGATGTCGAGACCGCGCGCCGCCACCTCGGTGGCGATGAGCGCCGTGATGCGCAGCTCCTTGAAATCGCTGAGCGCCCGGGTGCGCGCCGCCTGACTCTTGTTGCCGTGGATCGCCGCCGCCTGGATGCCGCACGCCTGCAGCTGCTGCGTGAGTCGATTGGCGCCGTGCTTGGTGCGGGTGAACACCAACACCTGATGCCAGCGGCCGTGCTCGATCAGATGGCGCAGCAGATGGCGCTTGTGGGCCTGCGGCACCCGGTAGACGCACTGCTCGATACGCTCGGCGGTCACGTTGCGGCCGGCCACCTCGATCGTGAGCGGCTCGCGCAGCAGCCGCGCCGCGAGCTCGCGGATCTCCGCGGAGTAGGTCGCCGAGAACATCAGGTTCTGCCGCCGCTGCGGCAGGAGCTTCAGGATGCGGCGGATGTCGTGGATGAAGCCCATGTCGAGCATGCGGTCGGCTTCATCGAGCACGCAGCAGCTCACTGCGCCCAACTCGAGCGCCCCCTGTGCGTGCAGATCGAGCAGCCGCCCCGGAGTGGCGACCAGCAGATCGCATCCGGCGCGCAGTGCCTCGATCTGCGGGCGCTCGCTCACGCCGCCGAAGAGCACGGCGATGCGCAGCGTGCCGTGGCGCGCGTAGCGCTCAGCGCTCTCGGCGACCTGTGCGGCGAGCTCGCGCGTCGGAGCGAGAACGAGCGCGCGCGGGCTGGTGCCGGTGCCACTTTCGAGCCGCTGCAGTATCGGCAGCACGAACGCCGCCGTTTTGCCCGTGCCGGTCTGCGCGCCCGCGAGAACGTCGCGGCCCGCGAGGACCGCCGGAATGGCGGCGCGTTGAATGGGAGTGGGCGTGGCGTAACCTTTGTCGGCGACGGCACGGATCAGCCCGGGCGCAAGCCCGAGATCGGTAAATGACATGGAAGCAGAACCTCAGTGTTTCCGGCTCGCCCGCGGCGCACGCAGCGCGGCGGTGGTCAGAGCAAGCACGGAGTTAAGTAAATCGAAGCTGCCAGACGGGGGCTGACCGGCACCTGGACGTTTGGCGGCGCGCACTGTACCCGCTTTGTCGCGGCCCGTCCAATCGCGGAGCAGCGCGCATTGCAGCGCGAGCGACCTTCGTAGCATGATCGGGCGAGTCACCGCACAGGGATTTGCATGGACCACCGCCCCCATACAGCGTTCCTCGCCTGCCTCGCGGGGTGCAGTGCCCTGCTCGCCGCGTGCTCTGCGGGCACGGACGTGTCGCTGACCGGCAACACCCCAGCGCAGTACTCGCACGTCTTCATCACCATACAGGAGGTGTGGTTCAACACCGACGGCAACGCCGGGCCCGATGACGGCGGCTGGGCGAAATTCCCGCTCTCGACGCCGAGCACCGTGGATCTCGTTGCGCAGAACGGCGGTAATGTCGGCGGGATCGCCAGCGGGCTGCGCATTGCCGCGGGTACCTACTCGCAGGTACGCCTCATTCCGGTGGATGCTTCGGCAGCGCTCGCCTCCTCGGCACGCAACGCCGGCGCGCTCTACAACTTCGAGGCCGATTACGTCGATGGCAATACCCTGCAGCAGCTGCCACTCGAGCTGCTCAACCCGGACAAGGGAATCGGCATCCAGACCTCGCTGAAGGTTCCGCTGGGCAGCATCGGGTCGGCACTCGGCGGGGTGGGCGGGTCGGCGAATACCACGACCACCAACAACGGGGCTAATCCCTTCGGGATCACCCCCGGCACGACGACCGGCGGCACGGCGAGCTCCGCGACCTCGCTCACCGGATCGGGCGGCACCAGCACGACACCCAATAACTCCTTTGGCGCCACGCTCGATGGCAGCAGTGCGCTGATGCCGTTCAGCTATGCGAGTGGCACCGCCGGAATCCTGTGGAGCGAGCACGCAGCGGCCTATGACCTCTCGATCGCGGGCGGGATCTCCGGGCAGCTGACCCTGACCAACATCGCCACCGGCTCGAGCGGGCTGCGCGTCAGCGCCGAGACACTGAGTGCGGATGGCAGCCGCCACGCCATCGTTGCCGCAACGACGGTGGCATCCGACGGGAGCTTCCTGCTCTATCCGCTCGCGACCAACTCCTCGACCACCTCGCCCCTGACGTACGATGTCGTGATCCACGGTCCGGGCATTGCCACCATCATCGTGAAGGGCGTGCAGGTGCAGCGCTCGGCCAGCGCGAGCACCGCTGCCCCGGCCACGAGCGCCACGACGTCCACGAGCAGCAGCAGCACCTCGAGCACCACCAACAACCCGAACGTCAACGCGACATCGATCGGCACGCTGACACTGCGCACTGTGACCTCCTACAGCGCGAACGTTGCCACCGCTCCCGGGGCGCCGCTCCCCCCCGGGGCCGTCGTGAGCTTCTACCAGACGCTCGGCTCGCAGGGCGAAGTCCCCTATGTCATCGAGTCGAGCCCGATCGATCCCTTCAATCAGGTGCTGTTCAGCGCGCAGACGCTGTCGAGCTCCACGGTCGACTCCGGCACCTGGTCGAGCAACGGCAGCGTAACCATCGTCAGCGCCGCTCCGGCCAATGGAGCGGGGAGCTACCTCGTCGCGGCGTCAGCGCCGGGATTCAGCGACGGTCCGCTGAGGAACAGCGTCTCGGTGTCGCCGCCGAACTCCGGCACGGCGACCGTCGTCGTTCCCGCGCCATCACTCGAATCGGGCGCTTCGGCGGGATCGCTGTCGGTCGCGGTCGTGGCGACACCGGGCAAGTACGACCAGGGCGAGCTGCTCGTGAGCCATGACGGTGCGCTCGTGGGCGCGGCATCGCTCGGTGCGATTCTCAGCCAGGGGGCGGGCGGTACGGTGAAGGTGACGAATCTGCCGAGCGGCGTCCCCGATGCCGTTTACTATCTCACCGTGCGGGCGTGGAATTCGACCTCTCCCGCGAGCGTCCAGCGGCAGTGGTACCCGCAGGTCATGGACCTGCGCACCAGCACCAGCGCCTCGACCGCCGTTACGGTCAACTGAACCCCGCCAAAACCGGTAGACTTGCGCCCTTTGCCCCGGGCGCACCGAGGCCCAGTCCGTTGATTCGGCAGGGAACGTATCGGCGGCGACCCTATCTAATGCACACGAATCGACGGCGCTCCGGCAGCGCCACAAACAAGTGACCAGCGAAGGGGATATCCGGAGATGACAGTCGTTTGTCCAAGGCGGACCCGCCGCGCGCGGGCGCTGCCGGCGGTGGTCTGCAGCCTCAGCGGCGCTCTGGTCGCCTGCGGCACCAGCCATCCGCTTCCGCCCGGCACACCTGTGGTCACCATGGGCAACCTCAACAACAGCCCGGATTTCTTCAGCTACATCATCACAATCGACGCGATCGAGCTCTTCCAGGCTGACGGCACCGGCGTGACGCCCTTCATCACACCGACCTCCGTCGACCTCGCGCAGCTCAACAGCAGGACCGAGCTCGTCGAAGCTCCGGCCGTCCCGGAGGGCACCTACACGCACGCGGTGATCCAGCTCGACTGGAGCGCGACCACTGCCGTCACGCTGAACCAGAACGGAGTACCGGTGAGTGCGACGCCCCAGGACATCAACGGTAACAGCATGGCCGCTGCCTCCGTCACGGTGACCTTCGACCCGAGTCATCCGCTCGTCATCACCCAGCAGCAGTCGGTGCGCCTGCAGGTGGAGTTCGATCTCACTGCATCGAACCAGCTCACAGCGAGCACCACCGTGCAGGTACAACCGTTCGCGGTCATGACCCCGGCGCCCGTGGACTCGACGCCGCTGCATCTGCGCGGCGTCTACGTCACCAACCAGGACGTCAGCAGCGGTTTCTACATGAATTCGCGTCCGTTCTACGATCTGAGCTCCGAGCTCGGTGCGGTGATCGTCCACACCAACGCGCAGACCTACTTCAACATCAACGGCGTCCTCTACGTGGGGGCGGCGGGACTTGCCGAGCTCCCGCAGCAGCAGGCGTATCAGCCGATCGCGGTCTATGGCACGCTCGGTGATCTGTCAGCCATCACCCCGACCTTCAACGCCACGCAGGTGTACTTCGGCTCCGCGGCGGAGAGTCAGCTCGCCTACTATTTCACCGGTACCGTCGGCAGCCGCAGCGCCGACACCTTCACGCTACGCGCCGCCGACTACCTCTCGCCGTCCGGGCTGTTCGGCTACTTCGACAGCGTGCCGGTCACTGTCGCGAGCGGCACGCCGGTATTCCTCGATGGCGTCGCCGCGACCGGGCTCTCGATCGCCGACGTCTCGGTCGGGCAACAGCTGTTGGTCGCCGGCCAGCCCATCGTCGACTCTACAAACAATCTGACCGGCATCGATGCCACGACCGGCTTCATCCGTCTGCAACCCACGACTCTGTGGGGCATCCTCAACGCCAATGGCACACAGGATCTGCTGTCGCTCGGGCGTTTCGCGCCTGCGCAGCTGAACTTCGCCGGCACCGGCAGCTCCGGGCATACCGCGACGCCGACCGCGTATGTGGTGGACACCAGTGCAGTGCCACCCGGGGGGCCTGCCGTGATGCCCGATGAGCTGCTGCAGGTGCAGGGAAGGGTCGCGCCCTTCGGCGGCGCGCCGCCGGATTTCACCGCGACCGCCCTCACCCCGGGAACGGCCTCACTGCAGACGCTCGTGGTCGACTGGGTGAACGGCGGCTCCGCCGCTCCCTTCAGCAGCAATGGCAGCGGTGGGCTGGTCGTGAACCTCGCGGATGCGAACCTCGGCAGCATCCACGAGATCCGCACCGGCCCGGCGAGCCTCGACCTGAAGAGCCTGCCGGCCAGCCCGCTCATCACCACTACCGGCGCCGATCAAAGCAATCTGCAGCTCGCCATCGGCAGCACGACGCTCGCCGCCGGTGTTTCGGTATTCAACAGCGCCGCCGCCTTCGCGGACGCCATACACGCGGATTTCAGCGGCACCAACAAGATCTTTCGCCTGGTCGCCTACGGGCAATACGACAGCGCCAGCAACACCTTCGTCGCCGCGCGCATCCACATCGCGCTGCACGAGTGATCCCGAGCAAGCTGCTGCGACGGGCCTGAAAGAGCGGCGCCGCGCCTAGCGCTCCGGCGATCTCAGCAGCTCCTCGAGGTAGGATTTCCAGAGGACCGCGTAAGTGTGCGAGCCGTGGCCATGGGTGCGCTCGCTGACGGGAAGCACCACCGCTCGCCCCTGTGGCACGTTCCTGATGCCGCGCTCGAGAATTCCGAGCTCGGGGGGGTTGATGAGATCATCCGCCGAGTTCACCGCCAACAACGGCGCGCTGATGTTGCCGAGTGCCGGCCCCGGGTCGTAATCGCGCGAGGCTGCGAGCGCGTACATGAGGTCGTTGGCATCTGTGCTCTTGAGGCTGCTCTCGATGTAGCCGTCCAGCACCGTGTCGGCCTGGGCAAGCGTCGGTGCCTCTTGCTGACGCAGCACCGGGTTGCTGCTCATCAGCCACAGGATCGAGATCGCGGTGCGCAGCGAAGGCGGCTGCTTCTGGTAGTCCCCACCCTGCCAGTCGGGGTCGTTACGGATGGCATCGACGATGATCCGCCGCCACACGCGGTTGCGGCCCGCGATCTGGGTCGGCAGGCTTGCAAGCGGCATGAGTGTATCCATGAACTGCGGGTGCTGCTCACCCCAGAGCCAGGTGTGCATTCCCCCCATGGAGGTGCCCATGATGAGCCGCGCATGGTTCACCTTCAGACCCTGCGTGAGCAGCAGGTACTGCGCCTGCACCATGTCGTTGTAGCCGTAACGCGGGAAGCGGGCGTGCAGCCCGTCGCTCGGCTTGCTGGATCGGCCATGTCCGATGCCATCGGGCAGCACGATGAAGTAACGCGCCGCATCGAGCGGCTGGCCCGACCCGAAGAGCTCACCGGCGAACTCCGGACGCACCAGGCTCGCGCCCGAGCCGCCGGTACCGTGCAGGATGAGGACGGCGTTGCGCACCACGCCGTGCGCGTCGGCGCGCGGCTCGCCGAAGGTGCGGTAGTGCACCCGCAGCTCGCGCAGGCTCTCCGCGGATGCGAAGCGGAAGTCGTGGATCACGTAGTCCGCCTCGTGCGGGGGCGGATAATCCGCGGCGTGGGATGTCGGGAGCACGCCCAGGAGGCCAAGCACCAGCAAGGCCGCGAAACCCGCATCGGCCAGTGAGCTGCGCCGCGCAGCAGCCGCGTATCGCGCCTCGAGACCCTTCATACGCCCTGTCCTTTCAGCCAGTCATCGATCACGCGCTCGAGAACCGCGAGCGGCATCGGCGCCGCGGTCAGCCCGACGTCGTGGAAGTCCCGTATGTCGAACCGCGCCGCAAGCCGCGCGCGCGCGTCGGCTCGGAGTGCGAGCCAGCGCGTCTGCCCCACCTTGTAGCTGCTCGCCTGACCGGGCCAGGTGCAGTAGCGCTCGACCTCGGTCGTCATGGAGCTGCGCTTATTGCCCGTGGTCTCCACCAGGTAATCGATCGCGCGCTCGCGGCTCCAGCCCTGGGCGTGCAGGCCGGTGTCGACGACGCAGCGGGCCGCCCGGAACAAGGCCGATTGCAGCATGCCGAGCCTGCCGAGCGGGTCGTTGCCATAGAGCCCCATCTCATCGCACAGCTGCTCCGCATAAAGGGCCCAGCCCTCGGTGTTGGCCGAGAAGGCGCCGCCCGCCTTGCGGATGAGGGGCAGTGAGGACAGCTCGAGCACCAGCGCGAGCTGGAAGTGATGCCCGGGCTCTGATTCGTGATACACGAGGGTCGGCAGCTTCCAGCGCGGCCACTCGCTCGTGTCGCGCAGATTGATATAGAAGGCCCCGGGACGCGAGCCATCGAGCGCCGGTCTTTGGTAATAGCCGCCCGGCGCACCGGCTTCGATGTAGGCCGGAACACGACGGATCTCAACGGCGGTCCTCGGCAGAATGCGGAAGTAGCGCGGCAGGTGCGGCTGCAGCGCTTTGATCAGACCGTTGCAGTAATCAAGCATCTGCTGTCGGCCGGCGTCGGTGTTCGGGAAGAGGTACTGCGGATCCCTGGCGAGCGCCTGGGCGCGCTCCGCCACGCTGCCGTCGGTTTTTCCCTGCGAGCGCAGCAGGCCATCCATCGCCGCGGTGATTTCCTTCGCCTGATCGAGTCCGAGCTGGTGCACGGCTTCGGCACTCATTCCGGTCGTGGTCGATTGGCGCAATGCCAGCTCATAAAAAGCCTCGCCCTGCGGAAGGCGCCTGACGCCCGCCGCGTGCGTCGCTCGCGAGCGCAGCTCCCCGAGCGCCTGCGCCTGCCGGTCGAGCGCCGGGTACACCTCGCTCGCGACGAGGCGCGCCGCATCCGCGGCGTAAGAGCCGCCGATGCCGAGCGCCTGGGTACGCCGCGCGAGTGAGGTGCTCAGGATCGAATCGGGCGGCGCTGCACTACGCAAGGTGCGCATCTGCTCGAGCGTACGCTCGAGGATGAAATCGGGGGGCACGACCTTCAGGCTCGCATCGTGTCGCACGCGCTCGGTCTCCTGGTCGAGCACGACCGCGAAGCCGCGCAGGCGCTCGAGGTAGGCATCGGCATCCTGCTTGCTGGTGATCTGGTGCTGGCGATCGAGGAACGTCGGTACGCTCTGATAGGCCCCGGTCAGCTGACTCACGACATACGGCCGGCCGATGTCGCCATAATCGAAGGCATCGCTGCGGGCAATGGTCTCCATCTGGAACTCGACCGTGTCGTAGTTGGCACGGTCGGCCCCGCTGAGACCGTCATGGCCGAAGGCACGCAGCCGCTTGAGCCGCGCGTCGTTGTCGCGCCTCAGTCGCCGTACGTGGGCGAGCGATGCGTCCGTGAGCCTCGACTTGGCCCAGGAATATTCGTCCCTATCCAGTCCGAGGCTCGTCACGAGCTCCGGATCCTCCCGGAAGTGCTCTGCCATGAAAGCATCGAAGAGCGCATCGAGCCGCGCAGTGGTCTGCGACGCTGTCGGCGCAGTGGCGCGCGCTGCCTGACGGAGCGAGGCGGCGATGCAGGCACTCAGCAGGGTACCGGTCGCGACGGTCAGGAACTGGCGTCGGTCGATCACTGGCGCTCCTCACTTCTGCAGGTCGCCGCGATGCGCCTCGGGCGGTCCGGTGTCGCGGACCGCCTTTGCTTCGGGCGGGGCTCATCAAGGCAGCCGCGGCGCCCGCGCAGCGCGGCCAGCCGCCTCAAGCGGCGAGCGTGCCTTTCTTCTTGGCCGCATGGGTCGCGATGAGATCCATCAATGCGGGCGAGAGGCAATCATAGGGCTCGAGCTTCAGCTCCTTCAGCCGAGCGCGTACCTCCGCCATGCGCGACGGCGGAAAGCCGGACTCGATGATGGAGGAGACGAACGCCGCGAATTCCGGGGCGGACCAGCCATTCTCGCGCGACAGCTCGGTGTGGACGAAGTCCAACCCGTGGAAGGGATGGTCCTTGTTCTCGATCCGGCCGTACATGTGCACACTGCAGCCGCTGCAGGCGTAGCGCTGGATGGGCGCCTTCTCATCGACGATCTTCAGCTTGTTGCCGTTCGCGCCGACCGAGAGCTTGTCCCGGCCGATCACGGCCACCATGGAGAACAGTGCCCCCTGGGGTTTCCAGCACTTGGTGCAGCCACAGACATGGTTGAAGGCTGTGTTGCCCTTGAGAGTCACGGTGACCGGCGATGTGCTGCACTTGCAGGTCAGCGTGCCGCCGCCGAAGTCCGTTGTGCCCGGCTTGACGCCATTGTCAACGGACGGGTGTATCGAGATGGCCATGATGTTCTCCTTCGGTTTGTGACTTGCAGTCGCGATGTGCGGCGCGCAGCGGCGCACGCCGCTCAGAAGGTGACTACCGAGCGAATGGACTCGCCGCGGTGCATGAGATCGAAAGCGTCGTTGATCTTCTCGAGCGGCATGACGTGCGTGATGAGATCGTCGATGTTGATCTTTTTATCCATGTACCAGTCGACGATCTTCGGCACATCGGTGCGGCCGCGCGCACCGCCGAAGGCGGTGCCTTTCCACACCCGGCCGGTGACCAGCTGGAAGGGGCGGGTCTTGATCTCCTGGCCCGCACCCGCGACCCCGATGATGACGGATACGCCCCAGCCGCGATGACAGCACTCGAGCGCCTGGCGCATGAGCTCGACGTTCCCCACGCACTCGAAACTGTAGTCAGCGCCGCCGTCGGTGAGGCTCACCAGGTGCTGCACCAGATCGCCCCCCGCCTCCTTCGGATTCACGAAGTGCGTCATGCCGAACTTCTCGGCAAGCGGCTTGCGGCGCGGATTGATGTCGACGCCGATGATCCGGTTCGCACCCGCAAGCCGCGCCCCCTGGATGACATTGAGCCCGATGCCACCGAGTCCGAACACGACGACATTGGCACCCGGCTCGACCTTCGCCGTATTGATGACCGCGCCAATACCCGTAGTGACACCACAGCCGATGTAGCAGACCTTCTCGAAGGGTGCGTCCTCGCGGATTTTCGCCACCGCGATCTCCGGCAGGACGGTGTAGTTGGAGAAGGTGGAGCAGCCCATGTAGTGATGCACCATGTCGTTGCCGATCGAGAAACGGCTCGTGCCGTCGGGCATGACGCCCTTGCCCTGGGTGGCACGGATGGCGGTGCAGAGATTGGTCTTGCGCGACAGGCACGATTTGCACTGCCGGCACTCGGGGGTGTAGAGCGGAATCACGTGATCCCCCTTCTTCACCGAAGTGACCCCCGGTCCCACATCGACAACGACGCCGGCCCCTTCGTGGCCGAAGATCACCGGGAACAATCCCTCGGGATCCGCGCCGGAGCGCGTGAACTCGTCGGTGTGGCATACGCCGCTCGCATGGATCTGCACGAGCACTTCGCCGGCCTTGGGGCCACCGAGCTCGACCGTCACCACCTCGAGCGGCTTCCCCGCAGCGTATGCAATGGCCGCCCTGGTCTTCATGCCAATTCCCCATTTGTGGTGCGTGACCGCACAGCGAGCCGCAGAGTTTACGCGTCCGGCAGTCGAATTCATAAAAGGGTTGCGCGCCCGCGACGCGGCTGAGCCACAATGCCCAGAGGCTCCGGTGCGGCGAGGACCGACCATGGCAGAGACGGTATTCGGCAAGATCCTTCGGGGTGAGATCCCCTGTAATAAGGTGTATGAGGACGAGAAGGTGCTGGCCTTTCTCGACATCAGTCCGCTCTCGGAGGGCCACATACTGGTCATCCCCAAGGAACCGGCCGAGACTCTCGACCGGCTGTCGGACGAGTCAGCCGCCGCGCTCGGCCGCGTCCTGCCACGGCTCTGCCGGGCGGTGATTGCTGCAACCGGGGTGCAGGAATACAACGTGCTCGAGAACAACGGGCGCGGTGCGCACCAGGCGATTGCGCACGTCCACTTTCATATCATCCCGAAGCCCAATGCACGTGAGGGGCTCGGCGTCGACTGGCCGGCGCGTGGTCTGGAGCGCGAGGCTGCGGCTGCGCTGGCAAGAAAGATCGCGGCGGCAGTGCGCTGAGTCGGGCTCGAGCCGCGGCCGCTGAACTGCGCTCGGGCAGCGCATCGGCGGCTCTGACTTTGGTATTGCCGCTGCGATGATCCGCTTGTAGAATGCGCGCCCCTCCTGGTGCGGGGTGGAGCAGTCTGGCAGCTCGTCGGGCTCATAACCCGAAGGTCGCAGGTTCAAATCCTGCCCCCGCTACCATCGCAACCGGCTAAGGCCAACAGCCGCCCTGGAGACATGCTGATCTCAGCAAAAAGGCCGGTTTTCTCTGGCACCAGTCGCACCTCCCCGAGCAGCCCCCTGAGGATTTCTCGCGCCCGGTCCGGGTCGCGCCCGAGCGTGGCGGGCAAGTCCTCGACCAGCCGCTTGTAACGCGCCACCGCGTCCGGCAGGAACCGCAGCGTCGGCACTTGCGGCGGGGGCTCACGTCGCGCAGCTTCACGCTCGGCTTCCGCGGCCAGCAGCTCCGCCCGAGTGCTCGGGGTCAAGATGCCCGCCTTGATGGCGGTGAGCAAGTTGGCGACCGCGCGCTCCGCCCGGGCGAGCCGGTGCTCACGCTCGGCGGCGGCTGCTGCTAGCGCCCGCTCCTGAAGAGCACCACCGCGCGCCATCCCACGGCGGAACCGCTCGATGCGCCCCGGCGTCAGCAACGCATCACGCAAACTCCCGATCACGCGCTCTTCCAAAATGACTCGCTTCACCCGCCGCGCGTTACTGCAAGCCGCCGCACCGCCATTGAGGTTACTGGCGCAAGCATAATAGCGGCCGTCGGCCATCGCATAACTCGCCCCGCAAGTCGCACAGCGCAGCAGCCCGCTGAGCGGATATTTTGCCCGCCGCCCGGCGCGTGAGTTGAACGGTCGCCGCCCGGCCTTCGGGCGGCAGCGGATCGGTGCGGTCGCTGCCGCACGTGCTGCGCGCCGCGCGCGCACTCGTTCCCAAAGCTCCTGCGGCACGATGCGCAGCTCCTCGCAACGGCGGCGGATCCATTCAGACTCTGGATTCGCCACCGGGCGACGGCGCTTGGAATCCGCCGCCGAGCGCACCCACTTCACCCGGTTCCAAACCAACTCCCCGGCATAAATCGGGTTGTCGAGGATGCCGTTGTTGATGGTGGAATCCAGCCACTTGCCGTCGCGGCGACGGTTCTGTCGGCGCCAATCCGCCCCCGGGGAAGGGATTCCGCGGGCGTTGAGTTCAGAGGCGATCCGCCGCGGTGACCAGCCCGCCGCATATTGCTCGAAGATCCAACGCACGTGTGCGGCGCGCTCCGGCACGATGCGCCGCCCCTTGGCTCCGCTCGCGCTCAGCACTGGCTCGTAACCATATGCCCGCCCGCCGGTGGCCGCGCCTTGCGCCGCGCGCCCTTCCAAGCCGCGCCGAGTGCGCCGGCCGATTTCCCGGCGGTAAGCTTCCGCGGAAGCCCCCAGCACGGCGCCCAGCATGCCGGCGGACTCACTGCGAGTGTCCAAGTCATGCGTGACGACCGCGACGCCGATGTCGGCCAGCTCGGCGAGCCGGGGGGCTTGCTCGGCGAGATTGCGCCAAAGGCGCGAGCTGTCCTCGGCGAGGATGATTTCAAACTCCTCGCGCCGCGCCGCCGCCAGCAGTGCGGCATAACCGGCGCGCCGTGCCGTGCCACCGCTGATGGCGGCGTCAGAAAACCGGGCGACGACCTGGAACCCTTCACGCTCCGCGAGCCGCTCGCAAACTCGCAGCTGGTCGGTGACAGAGTCCTTCGATTGCGTTGCGGTGCTGTAGCGCGCATAAAGCGCGGCACGCAATTGGGTGCTCATCTAATGCAAACTCCTGTGTTGTGGAAACTTTCGCGTGATGCGCAAGGCGGCGTGGGCGCGCCGCTTGCGGTAATTCTTGCGTTGGGCGCGGGCCGCACGGCGGACGGCCGTCAGCCGGGCCGCGCGGTGCTCATCCAGATCGAATAACGATTGCAGGTGGCTCACCAAGAGCCAACCAACTTTTCTGATGTGCGTTCGGAAGGCTCGATCATGGCGTAATCGATCCTGCAGTTGGCGCTCGCTCATGTTCAAGCATCGAGCAATGTTGGCTGTGCCCAACACTCGGGCACCCGGTGAGGCGAGTTCATACCGCGGCCAGCCCGTTGCCCGTGCCAGTGCTGCCACTGAGCCGATGCCACGCTCTGTCACCCCGAGTGCGAGCGGCCAAGGGCGCCCGATGGCGCCAGCTTCACGCGGGTAGTTCACCGGGGCTGCGGTCAGCAAGCGCGCCCGGCGGCGGAGTTCGTCGATGGGACAACTGGGGGCGCGCTCGGGCGCGCCTAACGTGAGATCTATCAACAACTTCCGCTTCATGAATCCAACAAACCCCGCTTTGTCCCGAGTATTTCAACAAACCGCGGATTGGGTGGGCCCGTTCCGAGGTTTAATTATCGCTCGAAATGTCTTGATGGCAAATAAGCGGAAGGTAGCCATGTCAGGAAGCAACGAACTGAAACGCCAACCGGATCTCTTTGGCATGAGCGGCGCGGGTCGGCAAGTCAACCGCACTGGCCCCTCATGCCGGAAATACGCAGAGAATCTCTGGAAACGCGGTGTGCGCGGAGTCTTCATGGTGGACAACGGCGATCTCGTGGTTAACCGCGCCGGCATTGAAGAACTTCGCGCAGAAGCCGCCCGGCTCGCCGCGAAACAGCGGCTCGGCCGTCCGCGTGAAGACAAGCGCTGAATTCGAAGCCGCCGCGGATGCGCTGGTCGACTTGTTGGTCGAGCTGGCGCTGGCGGAGCAGGAAACTCGGGAGCCGGACCCGGGGCGCGATGAGCGCTCGATCTCCGGACGTGGTTTTACTGTGAGAGTCACCACGACAACGCAAGCAACCTCACAGTGCCCGCGCGGGGCCTCCACCCCGGCGGCGGGCCCCCAGTCCACACAGGAGCCATGACGGATGACGAAGGCAAAAGTTGACCCGAAGGCGGGCATGCCCGTGCCGGCGACCGCCGGCACGATGAAGTGGCCGACCAACCCACATCCGCTTTGGGGGATGTTCTTCCTCACATTCCGCGAGAACGGACGGCTGCACCTGCAAGGCCAGATCGTCGGTGTGGACGGTGACACGGTGCTCGGGTTGTTGTTCGACTGGATCGCGGGTGAGCGGACGAACGTGCAAGCGTTCACGAAGCAATTCATCTACTCCGACAAGGTGCGGCTTTACTTGGACGAGGACATTTGGCTGGCTGAAGGCAGAGAGTTCACCCGGCGGGGGATGGAAGCTGCGCGGTGACTGACCAGTGCGACGTGCGTTACCAGTGCGCCTCCTGCGGGCAGTGGACCCGCGCCTTGCAAGGTGGCGGGGGGATTTATCTCACCCCGAATCGCGACCGCGCCATTATTTATGCGGTGTGCACGCCTTGCGCGCAGGAAGCGGCGCGCTCTGAAGCGCATCACGCCGACATGTTGGAACGCATCGAGTGCCGGATTGCCCCGGCAACGGGAACGGCATAACGAGGAGCTAGGGGCAAATGACGATGACAGAGGAGCAGCTGCGCGGCTACGCGGTGCGGTTGCAGAAGTTGTTTCGCGGCAACGCGACGCACCATTACACGGCGGATTTCCTCAACGCGCAGCGCAACAAAGACGGCAAGTTGGTTCCCGTTTACACCGCCTGTCACGGGGCGCCGCCGCTCGAAGCCTTCGAGCGGCACTTGCGGGGCGAACGTGGGCTGCTCGTCGTGCCCATCATGGAAAACGACCGCTGTTGGTGGGGCGCGATTGACATTGACGCTTACCCGACCGATATCCTCGCGCTGAAGCGCCAGACTGCCGCCAAAGGGTTACCGCTCGTCGCGAGCCCGACCAAGAGCCAAGGTGCGCATCTTTTCTACTTCCCGCGCGCCGAGCGGCAATCCAGCGAGGTGCGTTCCTCGCTAGCCACATGGGCAGCGGAATTGGGGCAGACGAAAGTCGAGATCTTTCCGAAGCAAGATTCCTTGCCCGCCGGTCAACAAGGCAGCGGTATCAATCTCCCTTGCTTCGGTGGTGTTGGCATCGCGGAATTTCTCGCCGAGGTAGAAAACGCGCCCGCCGCCCGGGTGCAAAAGGCGGGCATCAGTGACATTCAGGCGGCCGCTGAAATCCTCTCGCCACATTGGACCGAAGGGCAGCGCGACAATTTGAACTTCGCCGTGCTGGGAGCACTGCTGCGCCATGACGTAGACGAAGCCGCTGCGCAGGAACTGGTGGACCAAGTTGCGGCGCTCGCGGGCGACAACGAATATCGCCGCCGCGCGGAGGATGTGGCGCGCGAGCTACAAACTCCCGGCAAGCGCATCCCCGGTTACCCTCGATTGGTGGAGCTGATCGGGCGCGCGGATGCGCAACAACTCTTGAAGTTGATGGGCGGCGAGGCGCCCGCCGAAACGCTCATCGGTCCCGCTGGCGCGCTCGCCACGGCCGAGCAGCTCAATGGCACGCCTTATCGAGTGCCGACTCTGGTGCCCAAATACTTGCTGCAAGATGCCGGCGCCACCGTCGGCCCGGGCGGCAGCGGCAAGTCAACGCTGCTGCTTTATGAGGCGGTGATGCTTGCGCTGGGGCGAGCGCTTTATGGCCGGGAGTTGCTGCGCCCCGGCCCCACGCTGGTCGTCACCGCCGAGGATGACCAGGCGGTGGTGTTCGGGCGGTTGAACGAAATTTGCACGGCGATGCACTTGACCCCGGCGGAACGCGAGCAGGTACGCACCGCGATTCATGTGGAGGACATTGCCGCCTCCTTCACTCGTTTGGTCACCGCAGACAAGCACGGTGCCTGTGCGCCCCACTGCGCTGCTGGACGAGCTGGTCGAAAAATATGCCGAGCGCGAGTTGACGCAACTGGTGCTCGACCCGACCTCGCTGCTCGGCCCCGGCGAGCAAAGCGGCAACGACGGGCTGGCGGAATTGATGCGGTGCGCGCGGGTGCTCGCGAAGCGAGTGCGTGCCGCTGTGCGGCTGGTGCATCACGTTTCGCAAGCGGTCTACCGCGAAGGCATCGTCGACTTATATGCCGCGCGCGGTGGGACCGCGTTCGTGGATGGCTCCCGCTTTCAACATCAACTCGTCACGGTGCGCGAGCGGCAAACCGAGTTCGGCAAGGAGTTTGGCGAGTGGCGGTTGCCGCCAGAGATCACCGACGAGGAAATTGCATATGGGCACTGCTTGGCTTTGCTGGTGCATAAGATCAGCTACGACAAGCGTGACTTGGTACCGATCTTTATCCGGCGGCATGGCTTCGCGTTCGATCACATCTCCGGAGCGGAGCGCTGCGGGGCTGGCGGTGCTTTGACCGACGAGGCGAGTGACGCAAAGTCCACCGCGCTGGCGGAACGGTTGTGCGAATTCTTAACGCGCAAGCTCACCGGGCCGCACCCGGAGCGCTTCACCGAGCGGGGCTTGCGCCCCTACGTCGGCGATCTCGGCATGACGCGGGATGAAATGGAGCGCGCGGTGGCGGTGGCCAAGAGCCAAGGCCTCCTGACCGATGCGCCGGTGCCCGCTGAAGAACGCTATGGCAACCGCAGGACCTACCTCCAGCCGACCACGACGGAGCAGCCGTTATGACCCCAACGGCCGGAAACGGCCGGAAACGGCCCGGGCCGTTGGCAAGACGGGGCCGGGAGCGGGGGCCGGTCAACGGCCCCCCGCTTCCGTCTACTAGTCCAGGGGCCGTTGGAACCGGCCGTTGGAACCGGCCGTTGAAGCTGCAAGAAATCGGCCAACGGCCGGAATCGGCCGGTGAGACGCAGAGACCGACAGACGCCACGGGCGCCGAGCAAGCGCCGTGGACCTCGGCGCCTGTCACGCCTTAAGGAGACGACTGGAGGAACGCTGATGACACGCCGAACAGAACGCCTGCCGCCGCCTTCACCGCCCGCCCCGGACGCGCCGGTGTTGCACTTCGGCCGGTACGCCGGCTGGCCGCTGGAGTTGGTCCCGGCCTGGTACTTGAAGTGGTTGGTCGCGGTGGAGCAGCGCCCGCCGCTGAAGCAGTGTAACCCGCGCGCCTATAGGGAAATCGTCAGGCTCGTGATCGTACACCTGACCAACGAACTCACCAACGAGGAGCCGACCCCCAGTGCGGCCTCGTGCGCTAGCGCTGGTGCAACGGAAACCGCCGCAGTGGGCTGACGTGTGCGCAAACCTTTGAGCAGCAGGGCCACGCTGAATGGCCACCAGGCGCGCGCTCAGCAGCGCCGCTGGCCGAACGGCCACGGAGCCGCACCGGAGCCCTAGGGGAGCGACCGGGAGCCCAGGGAGCGCGCGAGCGGCGCGCGGGTGCCACAAAATCGCCTCACCCTTGGGTCGCACGGCCTTATTTCGTACGTGGTCACCGCTGCGGTTTCGCGAACCCACGCCTCACAGCGAGACCCTCCCCTCGCCACCTTCCCAAATCGGCGCCGGAGCGCCGTTTTGACCCCACACGCATATGTTGCCTCGCACCACCCCGGGAGAGATTCTTCTCGCTACCCCTCGGCGACCGAGGCGGTAAATCGCGAGCGCGATGCCCGCCACCAACCGAGGAAACAAGGACTGGTGGCGAACATGTCAGAACAACATTGGCAAACGCGTCGCGGCGATCTCGAACGCCTCCTGCGGATCATCGCCCGCGCCGAGCTCAGGGCCGGCACTCCGGCGGAAGCCATTTGCGGCGCGATGTGCCAGATCGGCGTCGATGTCGCCGATCACGCCGGCAAGAGCCGGCGAGAAATCGCGGAGTGGCTGGACGCTTGCGCCGCCCGAGTCAATGGAGCCGCCGCATGACGCAGCAATATCTCTCGACCAAGCTGGCGAACGTCCAGACCAACGCCGAGCAACGGACCTTCGAGGGTCTCGCCAGCGTCTTCAACAACCTCGATTTGGGCGGCGACGTCGTGATGCCCGGCGCCTTCGCCAAATCGCTCGCCGCGCATCGTGCCAACGGCACAGCACCGGCGATGTTCTTCATGCACGACGCCGCCAAGATTCCCGGCCGGTGGATCGACATGGCGGAAACGCGCGAAGGCCTCGCGGTGAAAGGCCGTCTCAGCAACACTCCGCTCGGGAACGAAATGTACGAGCTGTTGAAAGACGGCAGCATCTCCGGCCTGAGTATCGGCTATGTGCCCGCCGAGGCGGGATTCGATCGCGAAGGCAACCGGGTGCTGAAGGCGGTGGACTTGTTCGAAATTTCGCTGGTGCCGCTACCGATGAACGTGCGCGCGCAAGTCACTCCCGGCTCGGTGAAAGATGCCGATCCGCTCAACATCACGCAGTTCGAAAGATTGAGCCGCGCCACCTTCGGCATGAGCCGCGCGGGGGCAACTCGATTCGCCTCGCGCGCGTGGAAGCTTTATCGGGCCACGCAGACCGGCGCACCGTTGGAAGAATCTGCGCTGGATGAAATCAAGAACTCGTTGGAGTCCGCCGCGGTGCTGGCGCTGATCCAACATCAAACCGACCGCATGAGGAACCTCTGATGGACGAAACCGCAGCGGCGCTCGGCGCCTTTCTCGAAGCCACCACCGATCAAGTGCGCCGGCTGAAATCAACCTATTCCGATGTCCTCCTGGTCGCGCAAGATGCCGTGGCCGCCGCGCTGAAGGGCAAGCCGCTCTACTCCCCCGCGCAGCAGGAATACGCCAAGGAGTTCAAGCACTGGCTGCAAGACCCGCGCGGCCACGCACTGCGGATGAGCCAGTGCGTCAGCGACCTGAGCACGAAAGATGTCACCATCGCCAGCAATCCGAGCGGCGGCTATGGAGTGCCGAAGCAACTGGCTGACGAGATTGAATCGTTCGCTCGCCCGCTATGCCCGCTGCTGAAACCGGAAGTTTGCGGAGTGATGCCGGTGACCACGAGCGATTTTCACCAGCCGGTCACGCTCGCCGATAGTTCCGCCACACGCACTAGTGAAAGCGGCACCCGCACCGCCACTGGTACTGCGACGTTCGCCGACCGGGTGCCGAGCTGGGGAGAATATTCCGCGTTCGTCACAGCTTCCCAGCATGCCCGCGAAGACATGGGCGATCGCCTGCAACGCTGGCTCGCCAAGGATATCGCCGAGCAAATTGGCGCGCAGCTGATGACCGACATCGTCTCCGGCACTGGCTCCGGGCAGGTGTTGGGCATCACGCACACCGCGCCCGTGACGACGGCGGATTTCGCCTCGCCGCAGCGCTCGATGGATGCGATCCAATATCAAGCGATGGCGGGCGCCAGCATCGTGCTGGGCGATATTGAAAACCTGCTCGGCAACTTCGGCGAAGGTTACCTCACGGCGGATGACTTCACGTTCATCATGCGGCCGTCAACCTGGTTCAAGCTGTTCGGAGTCGGCCGCGCGGGCACCGGCTCCATTGAAGCCCCGTTCCTGATGCCACGATTTTCCCTCGCCGGACTTTATGGCTTCCGAGTCGAAACCAGCGGCAACGCGCCCGCCGCCACGAGCAATCAATTCCCGATTCTCGCGGGGGATTTCAAGCGCGGCTACCTGCTGGTTTCGCGCGGTCCGGGGATGCTCACCGTTGACGAGGTCACGACCGTCGGGCAGGTGAAATACCGCTACCGCATCCGTTATGGCGGGGCCATCCGTCAAGGCAACGCGATCAAGGCGCTGAAGTGGGCCACCTCATGAGCGAACAACCGCTCGCCGCCGATCAACACGGTCGCCCGGTCGAAAATCCCGCGGTGCTGCTCAAGGCTGGCATGGCACTCCTCGCGGCAGCGCTGAAGGTGCTGCCGAAGGCCGAGCCGCAGCAAGCGCTGGCAATGTATCTCGCCGACATCGCCAGCGGTGTGCACGACCTCGCAATGCAACTCGCCCCGCCGGAATTCAAAGAGGCGCTGGGCCAGAAGGTGCGCGCGCATTACCTGAAATTTCGTCCGGCAACTTATAGCGCGCGGTTGGTTGACGATGCCGGCAAGCCCACCGGGGAATCGGTCAGCTTCCAAGTGCCGTTCGATGAAGCGCTCGAGCGCTTCGGGCTGCCTTGGCAGGATTGATGCGCGCCGGCCGCAAGCGACGAGCCCCCGAGATTCGCGGCCGTAGCACGCTGCGCCAATCCAACTCGTTGCGCGCGGCGGGGAATGTGGTGGTGCGCGGCTCCTGGGCAATCTCCCCGCCGCCCCCGCAGACCCCGCCGCCGCGCCGCCCATGAGGCTGCGCCGCGATGATGCAATTCTGCACGACGTTGCGCAACGCGCAGTTGGATCTGATTGCGGGGATGCTCGGCTATGACGCGCAGTTGCGGTTTTACGATGGCGCGTTGCCGGCGAACTGCGCTGCCGCCGCGGTGGGTGAGTTGCTGGCGACGATCGCGCTCCCCGCCCGCCCGTTCGCGCGGGCGTTCGATGGCAAGCTGGAAAAGAACGGCGCTTGGATGGGAGTCGTCATCGCGGCGGGGCACGCACGTTACTGGCGGCTCGCGCGGCGCGACGGCATGACGGTTATCCAGGGGCCTGCCGGGATGCTGTTCGAAGGCACCGAACCGCTTTTCGAGTTGGGAGCGACGGTTCACCTCGAAACTTTCCGTCTGACAGCGGGGAATGAGTGATGCATTGGATCGGAACTTGCTTGCTGCTGCTCGTAGGGCTCGTATGGGCTGGCTGCGTGGCGGTGATCCTCTGGCTGAGCTGGTGGCAGCGATAGCCTCACTTCGCGCGTCGGTCATTCCTCTACGGCGCGCGGATGAACCTCGGCTGAGCCGAGCGCCGGTGGTGGGTCCTCCTTGCCCACGCGACCGGCACCTTGATCTGGAAACCGGGGTTTTGAAAACCCCGGTTTTACTGCGGTTTTAAGCAGCAACGCGCACCAGCGCGGTCCAAGCCGGTTGGGCTGTTAGCTTTCCCCCGCTACCACACTTCTTTTGTCTATTCCGATGACATGGGTGACGGTTTATACCGGAGACATGGGTAACACTTTCGCGGCGAAGGGGTTCTCCGCGCTCTCTATCCGACATGTCTCGTGATCAAAGAAGCCTAAGTCATAGCGCATAAAGCTGACCAGCCAGATCTTCTCTTCGACCTGTTTAACGCCGACCTGCTGACCGGCG
>DATKMV010000094.1:0-8402 GCA_035541695.1 Steroidobacteraceae bacterium | reverse complement strand
AGCGTCGCCTTCAAGGAGGCAGGCAGAGCGGTACGCAGCATCCCGAGAAACTTCGGTCCAGCCATGATCACCCACCGCTCGAACCGCCCCGCAAGTCGGGCCTTCTCGAGCTCCTCGACGAGCTGTCGGGCGAAAGTCTCGATCTCATGCTGGTGCGCATCATGCTCCCCGCCGGTCGCGTGGTGGGGGCTCGCTCCACGTCGACCGGACTGTACGGGCCCATGATCCGGGCGGCGACCCGGACGATCCGACACGAGCTCTCGATCGTGCAAGCGCGCGCGTGGATCAGAAATCTTCCCGGCGAGCTGCAAGCCTCTTGCCGGATCCTCCAGATCATAGAAAAGCGCTGCGCTCTCGTTTGCTACGACGACCCGGACGTTCATGACGGTTCCTCCAGTGATTCGAGTACAGGTACGACCGACTCTGCTGTCGAGACAATCCCGCCGAGCGACACCGCGTGCACTAAGCATAATCCGCAATAACGGGTCTGGATGCTCCGTATGACTGCCGGGAGCTCTGAGATGACAATCTCGGTCCGTTGGAGGGGCATGGAGAGCCGCAATGGAAGCGAACCTGCTACGACCCAGCACGCGCTGCGCAGCGGAGGGGCACGCCACCGAGGGGCACCCTTGCCTACCCGGTGATGCGCTGATCGTGGTCGACGTGCAGAACGATTTTCTCCCCGGCGGTGCACTCGCCATACCCGGCGGGGGCGAGGTGATCGAGCCGCTCAATCACTATGTCCGGCAGTTTGTGCGGCTGCAGTTACCGGTTTTCGCAACGCGCGACTGGCATCCGCGGGAGCATTGCTCGTTTCGCGGGCAGGGCGGGCCATGGCCCTCGCACTGTGTGGCCGGCACGCACGGCGCGAGGTTTCCGCGCGAGTTGCAACTCCCGCCCGATGTGCACGTGATCTCGAAAGCGACGCAGCCGGAGTCGGATGCGTACTCCGGATTTCAGGGCACGGACCTGATGCAGCAGCTCCGGGACTTGGGCTGTACACGGGTGTTCGTCGGCGGCCTCGCGACCGAGTACTGTGTGCGCGCAACAGTCCTCGATGCGCGCGCTGCAGGGCTGGAGGTCGTCGTGCTCGCCGACGCGATCCGTGCACTCGATGCGCAGCCGGGCGATGGCGAGCGCGCACTCGCGGAAATGAAGGCGTCCGGGGCGCAGATCCCGCCGGCGAGTCAACTGCCCGGCGGGCAGGTGCCGGGTGAACAGATGCGGGGTCGGGTCTGCTGAGCCTCGGCTGACGCCCGCCAGGCTCTATGCTGGCAATTGCGTATTTCCCCGGTGCGCGCGGTTGCCTAACCTTCAGGCCACCCCCGACGCGAGTGGGAGGTGCATCTGCAGCAACCGGGGACTTGCCATGAACAAGCCGAGCTTCATTCTGGTGGTGGTCGATCGGGCGCACGACGCTTCGGAGCCGATTGCCAAGGCGGTGGCCCTGGCCCGTCAATCCGGTGCCCGCATCGAGCTGTTCCTGTGTGAGTCGGAACTGGCCTATGAGCTCGCGCATGCCTACGATCGAGAGGGTATCGACCGATCGCGCGCCGCCAGCACCTCGCAGGCGCGCACGTACCTGGCGGATCTCAAGGCACTCGCCAACGCACCGGATCTCGACATTACCCTCGACGTAAGCTGCGAGAGTCCCATGTACGAGGGCATCGTAAGAAAAGTGCTGCACAGCCGTCCGGATCTGGTCATCAAGGGGACAGCCGGAAGGGAGCGCCGCCGCCGCACTCTGGATCCCAACGACTGGCAGTTGGCGCGTACCTGCCCGCTAACGGTAATGCTTACCCGCGGGCGCCCCTGGAGACATCCACCCCGTTTCGCGGCGGCGGTCGATGCGTCGGAGCAGGAGAGCGGCAGTCTGTCACAGGATGTCATCACCGCGGCCCGCACGCTGGCATCTGCCGCGCAGGCGCGGCTCGAGGTCCTCTATGCGGAAAGCGGCAGCTCGAAGGAGTTTCTGCCTTTGCGCATGGAGAGATTGCGCAGCCTCTGCGAGGCAGCGGGAATCACCTCTGATCGTATGCACGTGCTGCACGGAGCCCCCGAGCAGACTTTGCTCCCGTTCGCCAGAGCGCAAGTCTACGATGCGCTCATTCTCGGTGCTCTCACTCACCACCGCGCCGACTCCGTACCGCTCGGCACCCTGACATCGCAGCTGTTGGACACCCTGGATTGCGATTTCATTTTGGTGAAGCCCGCCGGCTACCGCAGCCCGGTCGGAGTGCGCCCTGCGGCCGGGCCGCAGCGTTGCGTCGGCTAGTTTGCGTCGACTCATGAGCGAAGTGTTCCGCGAAGTCGGGCCGCGGTTGGGCCACTGACTCGGAAGGTTCAAGCCTTGCTCGATCAATTCCTGTCCGAGCCGCGTGTGGCCTATTTCTCGATGGAGATTGCCCTGCGCAGCGAAGTGCCGACCTATGCAGGGGGCCTCGGAGTGCTCGCCGGCGATACCTTGCGAGCCGCGGCCGATCTGTCCCTGCCGCTGGTCGCCGTCACGCTCGTCAGCCGGGCGGGCTATTTTCGTCAGCAGATCGATAGCGAGGGACGCCAGGTTGAGCATCCTGCGCCCTGGGATCCGACTCGCTGGAGTCAACCTCTCCATGCCAAGGTGGCTGTCTATATCGAAGAGCGGGCGGTGTGGGTGGGCGCGTGGCTGTACGTCGTCGAGAGCCATCTCGGCGGTCGCGCCCCGGTGATTTTGCTCGATACGGACCTTCCGGAGAACGCTCCTGCGGACCGCGAGATTACCCACTATCTGTATGGAGGCGATGACAGGTACCGGCTGATGCAGGAAATGGTTCTGGGGCTCGGAGGAGTGCGGCTGCTGCACGCCCTGGGGTTCGAGATCAGCGCCTATCACATGAACGAGGGCCACGCGGCGCTGCTCGGTCTCGAGCTGCTGCGTCGCTACACCTACCCGAGCAGCGAGCTGCGAACGGGGGAATCGCCCTACGACGTGCCGCGTGTCCGCCAGTTGTGCCGCTTCACCACCCACACGCCCGTGGAGGCAGGTCACGATCGCTTCCCTTACGAGCTGGTAAAGCGCCTGTTCTCGAACGGGCAGTCGGCGGCCGCGGCGCCGGCGCCTATCGATTTGAACGAGCTGCAACAGCTCGCGGGCGAGGATAGCCTCAACATGACTCGTCTTGCGCTTTCATTGAGTGATTTCGTGAATGGCGTCGCCAGACGCCACGCGGAGGTCTCTTCCCGGATGTACCCGGGTTACCAGGTGCGGGCCATCACCAATGGCGTGCACCCTTATACCTGGACCGCGCCGAGCTTTCGCGAGCTGTACGATCGCTACGCCGCGGGTTGGTGCCATGAGCCAGAGCTGCTGAGCCGCGCCGACCGTATCCCGGGCCGCGAAATTCTCGAGGCACATGCCCGGGCCAAGCGGGCACTCATCCAGCGTGTCCGGGAGCTCACCGGTGTAACGCTGAACCCGGGCGCGGCGATACTCGGTCTGGCGCGCCGCATGACCGCCTACAAGCGGCCCGAGCTCCTCTTCGAGGACCCTGAGCGGCTGCGCGCCATCGCGCGTGAGCATCCCTTTCAGATCGTCCTGGCAGGCAAGGCGCACCCGCGGGACGAGGAAGGCAAGCGCCTCATTACCCGGCTGCATGAATACGCGCGCGTGCTGACTGGCGCCATCCCGGTCGCCTACCTGCCCGACTATGACATGGCACTTGCACAGCTACTGGTCTCGGGGAGCGACGTCTGGCTCAATACGCCTCTGCCGCCGCTCGAGGCATCGGGTACCAGCGGGATGAAGGCTGCCTTCAACGGTGTGCCGAGTCTCTCGGTGCTGGATGGCTGGTGGGCCGAAGGCTGCATCGAGACGGTCACGGGCTGGTCGATTGACACTGCGGCCACGCTCTATGACAAGCTCGCCAACACGGTGTTGCCGCTCTTTCATGGCAGCGCCACGGAGGGGTGGGCGCGGCTCATGAAAGGGGCGATCAGCAAGAATGCCACCTACTTCAACAGCACTCGCATGATGCGACGCTACGCCACCGAGGCCTATCTGCGCTGAGCGCGTCACCTTCGACCGGGTTTCCCCTTGTAAGCCGCCCTGCGCCGGTAGCTGCCTCGGACCAGGAACACCCAGGCGAAGTGCGTTTCGATCACCGGCCGAGGAATCCCGCTCCGCCCGGTGATCAGGTAGCGCAAGCGCATAGGGGATTGCGGGCTGCTGCGCGTCTCTCAATCGCTCTCGCGCTCGAGATCGCAGCAATGCTTGCCGTGCTCGGCTGCGCGCTCCGCGCCACCGAGCGGGCGCTCCCGGATTACCGCCGGCCGGCTCGTGTCACGAAAGATCGTGCACCCCTTCAAACCCAGGTCATAAGCGCTCTGCAGGATCTCGGACACGCTGCCGCGCGGTGCGTCAGTCGCCAGCCTGATGGTCTTGGCGATCGCTCCGTCGACATGAGGTTGCAGGGCTGCCTGCATCAGCAACTGGTGTTGCGCCGACTCGCTCCCCCGCCCGGCGAAGGGTGCGGCCGGAGCCTGCCCGGCCTGCCGGGCCCGCCACAGAGTATAGGCGTAGTCGCTCACCAGGAAGTCACGCGTACCACCCGCGCCATCGCGTACGCGTCGCAACGCTTCGATACCGAAGACCGGCTCGATGCCACTGCTGACATTCCCAGCCAACAGGCTGATGGTGCCCGCCGGGGCGATGGCGAGCAGGTGGCTGTTGCGTATACCGGCCCGGCGGATCCCGTCCTGCACTGCGGGCGGCAAGCTTTGGATGAAGGGCCGCGCCGCGTAAGGCTCGTGGTCGAAGGCGGGAAATGTGCCGCGCTCGCGTGCGAGCTCGATGGAAGCCAGATAGGCGACATCACGGATCCGGCACATGATTTTCGCAGCTGCAGCGCGCGCCGCCTCATCGCCGTAGCGCATTCCGAGCATCGCGAGCGCATCGGCGAGTCCCGTGATGCCGAGCCCAATGCGCCGCGAACGATGAGCCTGCTCACGCTGACGCAGCAGAGGAAAGCGCGTGATCTCGATGACGTTGTCGAGAAAGCGCACCGCAAGCCGTGCGGCTTCCCCGATCCCCTTGTCATCGAATCTGGCCGCGCTCGTGAACGGCTCGAGCACGAAAGCGGGAAGGTTGAGCGAACCCAGGTTGCAGGCGCCGAAGGGTGGCAGGGGTTCCTCGGCGCACGGGTTGGTCGCGCTGAGGGTTTCACAGTAACCGAGGTTGTTCATCGCGTTGATGCGATCGATGAACAAGACCCCGGGTTCAGCGCAGTCGTAAGCGCTGTCACACAGCCGCTGCCACAGATCCCGTGCCCGCAGCGTACGCCGGATCACACACGTCACGGGTGTCGGTTTACCGCTCCAGGCCCGCTTTACCTGCGCCTCCGGCTGTCCATCGAGCTCCTGCATCGGGAACATCAGGGGCCACGGTGCATCATTCCTGACGGCCTCCACGAACGCGTTGGTAATCAGCACCGAGAGGTTGAAATGCTGCAGACACCCCGGTTGCCGTTTGGCATCGATGAATTCCTCGATGTCCGGATGATCGCAGCGCAGGGTCGCCATCATCGCCCCGCGTCGCGCTCCCGTTGAGAGGATGGTCGCACACATCGCGTCCCAGACGCGCATGAAGGACACAGGTCCCGAAGCCACCATGCCGGTGGTTCGCGCACGGGTCCCTCGCGGGCGCAGCGTCGAGAAGTCGTAGCCGATTCCGCCACCCTCCTGCATCGTGAGGGCGGCTTCCTTCAGCGACTCGAAGATGCCCTCGATCGAGTCATCGATGAGACCCATCACGAAACAGTTGCAGAGCGTCACCCGGTGCAAGGTCCCGGCGCCGGCCAGGATGCGCCCAGCGGGGAGAAAGCGGAAATTCTGCAGGATGCGCAGGAACTGTTCGGCCCACAATGCCGGCTCGCGCTCAATCGCCGCGACGGCATTCGCGACGCGCTTCCAGGTATCGCCGATCTCCAGCTCTGCGGGGCGCGCATCAGGATCGCGATAACGCGTCTGCCAGATGAATTCGGACAGACCTGGCTGCGGCACGGCTACCATGAGGTGCTACCTGAAATCTCGTTCGAGGCTATTCGTGCGCCGCCCGGCGGACATCCGGGTCTGTACGTACGCGCGGTGTTGACTTGAGTCCTCCCTTGCATCCGGGGCTGCCGGGCGGCATCTCGAGGACGTGAAGAATACGCATTCCGCTCCTGCCTCCAGGGCACTAAGGTTCCCAAACGAATTCTCGGGGGACACGGCTGTGGTCAGAGCCACTGAGGTGCACGCAAAGAGCTCCCTGGCAAGGCGTGATGCACTGCGCAGCTCCAGGGGCGCAGCTGCAGTACCAGGGGCGCTGACGCTCCACAACGAAGAGATTGCCGCGGCCTTCGATGAGATGGCGGACCTGCTCGCTATCGAAGGGGAAAATGCCTTTCGCATTCGGGCCTATCGGCGCGCTGCGCAGACGATCCGGGGTCTGTCGCGCGAGCTCGCCTCGATGGGGGGCCCCGAGGAGTTCCAGGAGCTGCCCGGCATCGGCGCCGATCTCGCCGGCAAGATCGGCGAGCTACTGCACACCGGGAAGTGCCAGGCGCTCGATCAGCACCGGCGACGCACTCCTCCTGCGGTGCGGGAGCTCCTCGCGCTGCCGGGTCTCGGACCCGTGCGGGTACGCGCTCTGTTCAAAGCGGGTCGGGTGCGCAGCCTCGACGATCTCGCACGGGCGCTCGCCGCCGATCGACTCGGAGCACTCAAGGGTTTCGGCCCCGGAATTCGCGCGCGCTTGAGCGCGGCGCTGGCGGTGCGGTTGCGACACCCTGAACGGCGGGTACCGCTTGCCGTCGCGGGCCAGTATGCGAAACCGCTCCAGGAGTTCCTGCAGTCCTTGCCGGGGGTCGAGCGGGCCGAGATTGCCGGCAGCTATCGCAGGGGACGCGACACCGTGGGCGACCTCGACGTCCTGCTGTGCAGCGCCACCGGGATCGATCTCGCCAAAGCGCTCGAGCGCTATGCCGATCTCGCGCACCTCACCGCGAGCGGTGACACCAAAGCCTCAGGAACGCTGCGCAACGGGCTGCAGGTCGATTTCCGCGTGTTGAGGCCGGAGAGCTTCGGTTCGGCCCTGCATTACTTCACCGGGAGCCGCGACCATAACATTCACATCCGCCGCCGTGCGCAGCAGCGCGGTTACAAGTTGAGCGAATACGGGTTGTTCAAGGGCAAGAAGCGTATCGCCGGCAAGACCGAAGCGGGATTGTTCAGCGCACTCGGGCTCGACTGGATACCGCCGGAGTTGCGCGAGGATCGGGGCGAGGTCGAGGCGGCTGCGCGCCACGCGCTGCCGAGGCTGATCGAGGCCGCAGATCTCCGTGGCGACCTGCACGTGCATACGAGCGCCTCCGACGGCCATGATTCGCTCGCGGCGATGGTTGCCGCGGCACGCGCGCGCGGCCTGAGCTATATCGCCATCACGGATCACAGCAAGCACGTCGGCGTGGTCGGCGGGCTCGATGCCGAGCGATTGGCGCGGCAGGCCGATGAGATCGATGCGCTCAACGAAACCTTGGCGGATTTCACGGTTCTCAAGGGGGCGGAGGTGGACATATTGGAAGATGGCGCCTTGGCGCTCCCCGACGCCGTGCTGCGGCAACTCGACATCGTCGTCATCGCTGTGCACACGCAGTTCGAGCTCTCGGCGGCAAAGCAGACCGCCAGGATCCTGCGTGCGCTGGAACGACCGTGTGTGTCGGTGCTCGCGCATCCCTTCGGACGCCTGCTGGGCGAGCGTGCTGCCTGTCCGCTCGATTACGAGCGCGTGCTGGATGCTGCCCGCCAGCGTCCCTGCTACCTCGAGATCAACGCGCAGCCACTGCGGCTCGATCTCGACGATGTGCATGCCAAGGCGGCGCGCGACCAGGGGGTCGGGCTGAGCATCGCAAGCGATGCACACTCAGTCGATCAACTCGACATGATTCAAAATGGCGTACGTCAGGCCCGTCGCGCCTGGATCACGCGGGATGATGTTCTGAACACGCAATCGATCAGGCGACTGCGTGGGTTGCTTGGCCGCACCCTGCGCTAGTCAGGTACGGACTGTCATCTCGTTCCGGACATTGATTACACCGGGTGCGGACCAGGCCGTGCGCAGCGCCTCATCGCATTCAGCCCATGAGCGCACCTCGCCGCGCAGAGTGACCTCGGGCCCATGAGTCTCCACGGTGACGTGTTGTGCGTCGACCGCGGCGCTGCGCTGGAAGGCCTGCTCGATCTGGCGCTTGATTTCCCCGGGCGCCAGTCGGGGTTTGAGCCGGAGTGAGTTGCGCACGCTGATGACGCCCGGCACGCTGCGTACGGCGCGCTCTGCGCGCTCGCGCTGGTAATGCCATTCGACCGTACCCTCGAGCGCCACGTGTCCC
>DATKMV010000093.1:0-5411 GCA_035541695.1 Steroidobacteraceae bacterium | reverse complement strand
CGGCAGCGGTGGAATCGGCTTTCGCTACGAGCTGGCGCGCAAGTTCGGCCTGCACGCCGGACTCGACCTCGCCCACAGCCCTGGAACCAACGCGATCTATCTGCAGATCGGCAACGCCTGGTTCAGGCCGTGAGCGGGAGGCCGGATCGGCGCTTACAGTGAGTTCAGGAAGGCCACGAGCTGCGCCTTCTGTTCATCGCTCAGTCCCATGCCAAAGCGCTCGTTGTAGAAGTTGACCACCTGCCCAAGACTTGCGGCTGCACCGTTGTGGAAGTATGGCGCGCGGGCCGCGAGCCCACGCAGGATCGGCCCCTTGGTGCGGTTGAAGTCGGCGCACTTGCCGGTGATGAGCGCCTTGCCCGGATCGCTCGTGTAGAAGGACTCCGCCTCGTTCGACGCGAACGGATTCGGGCAGCCGCTGACGAGGAACACCGGCAGGTCGGGCGTGCTGAGCTGCGCGAGTCCCGCGACGATCGCCGGGTCGCTCTCCATGCCCGGCAGCACCGCGTGGCTCGTGCCGATGTCGAGCGGCAAGGGCAGCGAATGGTTGCCGACGTTGGGCGTGTCGTGACAGCTGGTGCAATGACCTACGAATGAGCTCGGCTTGCCGATTGCCGCGTTGTCGTTCAGACCGCGCACGTTGGTGATCTCTATCGGGGCGTTGTTGAAGAGCTCCTCACCGGCGGCAATCGCGCGCCGCGCCTCGATTAAGTCGTCGCCGTCGTCCGCCAGCGATGCCCAGGCATCGAAGAGCGTCATGGAGCTCGAGTCGAAGGGCGCGCCGCTCGGGTCGGCGCCGAGCGAGTCGTTGATGCCGGGGTAGTAGGTCTCGCGCGCGAGAGGCACGGGGCCGCCCTGGGCACCGGCGGTGCCCAGCAAACCGGCGGAGCGATCGCGCCACTGCGCCGTGAAGAGCCCGAGCTCGAAGCCGACGATGTCCGCGATCTGAGCGTCGGTCGGCGGTTGCACGGCCTGCGCGTGTCCGGTGGTGGCGTCGATCGCCTGATGACCGAGATCGGCCGTGAGGTTGGCGAGAAACGTCGTGCTGTCGGTGAGCGGCACGACCGTCTCGCGGCCGTCGAACATGACCGCGCTCAGGAACGTCAGGTTGGTCGTGGGCAGCGGCCGCCGATACACCGAGACCATGGTCCGGCCTTCGGTCGGGTCGAACTGCAGGGCACAACCGTAGGGATCGTGGACCGCGCTCAGGGTGAATTCCGCAGGACTCGGCAGCGGCAGCGCGATGCGGATGAGCCCGCTTTGGAGGATGAGGCTGTGAGCGCGGGGATCGCCCCGGGCGGCGTTGCTGCAGTTCGCACCGTCGACCGGCGCGAACAGCGGGTCCTGCCCGCGGCTGAGAACGAAACGCTCACGCACGCCGGCCGCACCCAGGCCCATTGCCTGGCCAGCCACGTGGCAGGTGGCGCAACTGCGTCCATTGGTACCGAGACTCTGAAAGAAGGCGCCATTTGTCCGAATGGGGCCGTTCACGTCGACCGTCGCGAGGAGGCCGCTCGGGTCCGCCGACACCGCCACGCCCACGGTGGAAGTTCCGGCCGAATCGGCCCACGCAGGCGCGATCATGGCGGCTGCCAGCGCGATTGCACACGGGTTCCTCTTCACAGGGCCTCCCTATCGGTTCAGTGCCACGCTTCAGAGGGCGGGCTTATCCCCTTAATCGAAATCCGCGCATGAACCGCGCCACGCCGGGGACGCAAACGCGCTGCCGGAGGGCGCACCAGACATAAGGCGCCGCGTCCGCCATGGTGGCGCGCACGCGGATGTTTGGGCACTCTTCCTCATGCAGGACGTAACTGATGACCGACCCTGAGTGGCAGGCTTTGCTTCACGACACCGATACGGGTGTCGCCGGGAGCAGGGAGCGGCTGTTCGCCGCGCTCTACTCCGAGCTGCACCGGCTCGCCGAGCGGCAGCTCAGGCGCAGCGCGGGCGTGATGATCAGCCCCACGACGCTCCTGCACGAGTCGTACTTGCGCTTCTCGGCAGGCGGCGCGCAGTTTCCCGACAAGCAGCGTTTCATCGGCTACGCGGCCCGCGTCATGCGCGGGCTGCTGATCGATCTGCTGCGCGAGCGCCTGGCGCTCAAGCGCGGCGCCGGCTTTCACATCACGCAGCTGAACACCGAGATCGCCGAGAGCCACGCCGATGCGGCCGAAGCGTCGCGTCTGTCCGAGGCGCTCGATGAGCTCGCGACCCGGGATCCGGGCCTTGCCGAGCTCGTGGACCTCAGGTACTTCTGCGGCTATACGTTCGAGGAAATCGCCGCGCTGCGCGGCAGCTCGCCGCGCACGCTGCAGCGGGACTGGGAAAAGGCGCGCATGCTGCTGTTCCAGCAGCTGAAAGACGTGTCCTGAGCAAAGCGGCTGGCCGGCGGCGCTTTCTGCGCTCGGATTGCGATTAAAGAGGTATGGCGAGCTGCGGTCGCCGCGCACGAACCCATGGACAAGACATCGGAGCATCGACCAGGCGAGCCCCGGGACGCGCTCAGCGAGCACTTCGACCGCGCGCTCGAGCTGAGCGATGCGGAGCGGGAGCGCTGGCTGGCCGAGCTGCGCGACAGCGAACCACAGGTAGCAGCGGCCCTCGATGAGCTCTTCGCCATACGAAAGCGCGCCGGGTTCGCCGAGTTCCTGAGCGGCGCCGCACCCCGGCTGGCCGGCATCCAACCGGGCACGCTGGTCGGGCGGCGCGTTGGCCCCTACCAGATCGAAGCCGAGGCGGGCAGGGGCGGCATGGGAAGCGTCTGGCGTGCCCGGCGCGTGGATGGACGCTACGAGGGCCTGGTCGCCATCAAGCTGGTGCACGCCTCCTGGCTGGGCCGGGGAGTGGAGCAGCGCTTCCGCACCGAGGGTCAGCTCCTCGGTCGCCTCGCGCACCGGCACATCGCGCGGCTGCTCGATGCGGGAGTGCTCGATGACACCCAGCCGTATCTGGTGCTCGAGTACGTCGAGGGCGAGCCGATTGATGAGTACTGCCGCCGGCAGTCGCTTGGCATCGAAGCGCGCATCGGGCTCTTCCTCGACGTGCTCGACGCCGTAGCGCACGCCCACAGCCATCTGATCGTCCACCGGGATCTGAAGCCCGGGAACATCTTTGTCACGCGCGATGGCGCGGTGAAGCTGCTCGACTTCGGCATCGCCAAGCTCCTTGAGGGTGACAGAACCCCGGATGCGCCGACGCAGGCCAGCCAGGTCGCACTCACACCGCAGTATGCGGCGCCCGAGCAGCTGACCGGCGAGGAAGTCACC
The DNA here is from genome assembly GCA_035541695.1 of Steroidobacteraceae bacterium. GTDB lineage: Bacteria > Pseudomonadota > Gammaproteobacteria > Steroidobacterales > Steroidobacteraceae > 13-2-20CM-66-19. The sequence goes on along the minus strand of DATKMV010000093.1, from coordinate 2,142 downwards.
ACGGGCACGGACATCTACGCGCTCGGACTCGTGCTGTACGTTCTGCTCACCGGCACCGGCCCTTATCCGTCCGATGGCGCCTCGCGCGCGCAATTCATCCAGGCGGTACTGACCCAGGATCCGCCACAGCCCTCGACCGTGGGCGCCATAGCCACCATCCCGCGCCGGCAGCTCCGGGGTGACCTCGACAACATCCTCGGCAAGGCGCTGAAGAAGGCACCCGCCGAGCGCTACCGGTCGGTCACGGATTTCGCCGATGACTTGAAACGTCTGTTGCGTCACGAGCCTGTGCAGGCGCATGCCGATACGGTGGGCTACCGGGTGTCCAAGTTCGTGCGACGGCACCGCGGCGGCGTACTGAGCGCATTGCTGACTGCTGTCGCCCTCATCGGCATCACCGTCTTCGCGGTCTGGCAGATGCTCGAGGCGCGCGCGCAGCGCGACCTGGCCAACTACGAGTCGCTGAGCTCGGACGCGCACGCTGAGCTCAGCGAGTTTCTGCTGGGTGACAGTCTTGGGGAGGCACCGCACGACGCCGCGGTGCGCCGTCTCGACCGCGCGCGCGACATGATTCGCCAGCGTTTCAGCGACAGCCCGCTGCTGCAGGCCGGACTCCTCATCAATCTCTCCGGCCGCTACATCGACATCGGCGACTCGCGCGGCGGCGCGGCCCTGATGCAGGAAGCGCAAGCCCTCGCGAGGCGGCTCGACGACCCCGATCTGAACGCCGGTATCGCCTGCGGCCGGGCCGAAGACCTGGTCGATGCAGGAGACCTCGCCGCCGCACACGCCGAGGAAGATGCCGGCCGCGCCAACATGCGGCGGCTAAGTCAGGTTTCGTCGAGGCGCATGGCCGATTGCGCCATGGCGGCCGCCAACATTGCCGAGTCCGAGGGCGAATACCCGCGTGCCGTCGCCGCGACCGAGGAGGCGATGCGGGCGCTGGAGCGGGATGGCCTACAGCGCACCTCGAGCTACACCAGCATCGCCCACGAGCATGCCCGCTCGCTGGTGCTCGGAGGAGACTACCGCGCGGGGTGGGCCGCCGAGCAGGCGGTGATGTCCATCGTCAGGTCGGTGGGCCGTGCCAACACTGCACCGTATTTTGCGATGCTCAACGTCGGCACCAGCGCGCTGATGAACGGCGGTCAGCCGTTGAAGGCGGCCGAGGCTCTCGCGGCCACCGAGGCCGAGGTGAGAAGCTCGGCCCCCGACGCGGAGCTGCCCTTTTATCTCGGAGCCTCGCGGCGGCTGGCGGAGTCTGCTGCCGGCGCTGCGCCGGAGGCCGACAAGGGTCTCATGGAGGACGCCCTGACAGCCGAAAAACAGGGGCTTCTGTATCTGGCGCCGCTCTATCGTCTCGGCGCTATCGCCGCGGTCCTCGTGCGCGATGACCTCACGGCAGCGGAGGCCTACTGGCCAGCCGTCTCTGCGCTCGAGACTCGTGTCGCGGATGCCTCCGGACGCCGTATGGCGGCGAAGGTGCTGATCTCGCACGCCGCCCTCGATCTCGCCCGCAAGGACGCGACTGCCGCGACCCACCACCTCGAGCAGGCGACCGCGCTCATCCCCGAGGCGCGGCGCGCAACCCACCCGGATTGGCGCCGGCTGCTGCTCCTGCGGGTCCAGTCCGAGTACGCCCTGGGGCAATATCCGGCTGCGGCCCGGGACGCGCAAGCCACAGTGGCACGGGCCCGCCGCGACGCCATCGACCCCGAGTCATCCGCGTGGATGGGCGAGGCGCTCGTGTGGCAGGCGCGCGTCGAGCTGGCGCAGGGCGAGCGCGCCGCAGCGCGGGCGAGCGCGCAGCAGGCGATCAGGCATCTCGAGCAGAATCTCGACCCGTCTCATCCGCTCATCGCCGCGGCGCACAGGCTGGCAGCGGGGTCCACCTAGCGACGGGCCTCGAGCAACTTCCAGCCGTTGCCCGATGGGTCGCGGAAACCTGCGTCCATGCTGCCGTAGCGGTCCACGGGCTCCTGCGTGAACTCCACTCCCTCCTTGCGCATCCGCTCGTAAGCGGCGCGGCAGTCCTCGACGACCAGCACGAGCGGCGGCATCGCGCCCTTCGCCACGATGGCGCGCACCGTCTGCGCGGTCGCCGCATCGAGCGCCGGCGGACCGGGGACGAACAGGCCGAGC
>DATKMV010000092.1:0-5186 GCA_035541695.1 Steroidobacteraceae bacterium | reverse complement strand
GAGGAAAGTCCGGGCTCCGGCGGATCGGGTGCCAGGTAACGCCTGGGGGGCGCGAGCCCACGGAAAGTGCAACAGAGAGCAGACCGCCCAAGTCCCTCACGGGACCGGCAAGGGTGAAACGGTGCGGTAAGAGCGCACCGCATCGGTGGTAACACTCGATGGCACGGCAAACCCCACCTGGAGCAAGGCCAAATAGGGAAGCCGCACACGCTCACGAGGCGGGTGCAGCGCAGATCCGCGCGCGCTTCCGGGTAGGCTGCTAGAGGTCCACGGTGACGGGGATCCCAGAGGAATGGCTGCCCTCGACAGAACCCGGCTTACAGGCCAGCTCTTTTTGCGCGCTGCGCGCGGGATGAACGGGCTTCGCAGGAGCGAAGCCCGTTCGGAGAGCACCGTATGAGCAGATCCATCGATCGGCGCAGCCTGATACTGGGAGCGGGCGGCGGCGCGCTGGCGGCGACCTTCCCCGCCCTCACCCGGCAACAGGCGCAGCAAAGCGGCAAGGAGCAGGACGACGGCGAGACCGAGGTCACCGCGAACGAGGACCTCATGCGCGAGCACGGAGTGATCCGGCGGGCGCTCTTCGTTTACGGCGAAGCGAGCCGGCGCGCGCGCAATGCGCCCGGCTCGATACCCCTGCCGCAACTGCTCGAGACCGCGCAGCTGTTCCGCACGTTCGCCGAGGACTACCACGAGCGGCAGCTGGAGGAAGCTCATATCTTTCCCGTCGTGAGACGCGTGCAGGGGCCCGTGGCCGGCCTGCCCGATGTGCTGCTCACCCAGCACCAGCGCGGTCGCCAGATCACCGATTACATCCGCGGCGTCGCGAGCAGCCGGAGCATCGCGCCGGCGGAGGCCGAGCGTCTGGCGAAGACCCTGGATGAGATGATCGGGATGTACGGTCCGCACGCCGCGCGCGAGGACACCGACCTCTTTCCCGCCTGGAAGAAAGCGATCGGCGAGAAAGCCTACGACGAGATGGGCGAGAAGTTCGAGGAGATCGAGCGGCGTACCTTCGGGCACGACGGGTTCGAGGAGGCGCGCGCGCGCATCGGCCGCATCGAGGCGGCCTTCGGGCTCGCCGAGCTGTCCAGGGTCACCCCGCCGCCGCTCACCGGCTGATTGCGCCGCGGCGGTGCGGCCGCACCGTGGGGCCGGCTACTTCACGACCTTCAGCTGCGGCCGCCGCGTGCCGCCTTCTTCGGCCTGCGGGCGGGTCGGGGGCGAGGGCTCCAGATCCTGCTCCGGGAACACCATGCCTTCACCGGTCTCGCGCGCATAGATGCCAAGGACCGCGCTCACCGGAAACCGCACGTGGTGGGTCACTCCCGCAAAGCGAGCATCGAACTCGACTTCCTCGTTCCCGAGCCGCAGGCGCTGCGTGGCGCTCTCGCTCAGGTTGAGGACGATCTTGCCGTCCTTGACGTAAGCGCGCGGTACCTCCGCTCCCTCGCGGCCGGCATCGACGATGACGTGCGGCGTATGTCCGGACTCTGCGATCCACTGGTGCATGGCTCGCAGCAGGTACGGACGCTTGGGCAATACCTTGGCCATGACTTACAGCAGGCGCATCTCCTGCTCGCGCTCGGACAGAGCTTCGCGAAATGCAGGACGGGCGAACACCAGTTGCGCGTACCTCTCGATCGGCTGAGCCTGCGGCGACAGGTCGATCTCATAATACGGCAGGCGCCAGAGGATAGGCGCGATCGTGGCATCGACGAGGGAGAACTCGTCCGACAGGAAGTACGGCTTCACCTTGAACAGCTCGGTGCTCTGCAGGATGGTGTCCCGCAGGATCTTCTTGAGCTTGACGGTCTGCTTCTTGTCCGGCTCGGCGTCGATCTGCCGCGCGAGGCCGTACCAGTCGCGCTCGATGCGGTAGAGCGCCAGGCGAAACTGCGCGCGCGTCACCGGATCGACGGGCATGAGCGGCGGATGCGGAAAACGCTCATCGAGATACTCGATGATGACGCGCGAGTCATACAGCACGAGGTCCCGATCGACCAGCGTCGGAACGCTGTGATAGGGGTTCAGATCGAGCAGGTCCTCGGGGAAGCGTCCGGCCTCGACGCTCACGATGTCGATGCTGATGCCCTTCTCGGCGAGCACGATGCGCGTGCGATGGCTCCACGGGTCGGCCGGCGCTGAGAACAGGGTCATGATGGATCGTCTGCTCGACAAGTTGCGCTCCTGCGGACCCTCTGTCGGCCAATGCTGGCGCTCGCGGCGCGCTCAGCAGTCGCCGCTCAGTGCACGTCTTTCCAGTATTCGCGCTTCACGAGCCATGCGAGCCAGGTGAACGCCAGCAGAAACAGTATCACCCACACCCCGAGCGCGCGCCGCGCGGCCTGTGCCGGCTCGCTCACGTAGTCGAGGAAGTTGACCGTATCACGTACGAAAGCATCGTACTCGGCTGCACTGAGGCGACCCGGGGCGATCATCTCGAAATGGTCGAACACCCGCTCGTGGCTGAACTGGCCGCCTCCCCCCCGGGTCATGACGTCCCGGAACACGGCGCGCTTGAGTCCTTCGAGCTCCGAGAGCACGTGCGGCATGGCCGTGGTCGGGAGGCGCAGGTTGTTGGCGCCGGTCTGCGTGCCCGGATCCACGTAGAAGGTCTTGAGGAACTGGTAGATGTAGTTCGCGCCGCGCGCGCGCACCATGAGGCTGAGGTCGGGCGGGGTCTTGCCGAACCAGCTCTCCGCATCCTTCGGCGGCATGCTGGTGAGGATGTAGTCGGTGGGCTTCTCGCCCGGCGGCAACAGGTCCTTCTGCAGCAGCGCCGGAGGGATCGACAGATCCGCACCGAGCCGCGACCAGCGCTCGTACTTCAATCCGTGGCAGCCGAGGCAGTAGCTGACGAAATTGCGCGCCCCGCGCTGCACCGAAGGCATGTCGGTCACGTTGGTGTTGGCGTGCCAGGTGAGCCAGTCGGCGCCGGGCTTGGCCGGCTCCTTCGCTTCGCTCCCCTCCTCGGCGGCATGCGCTGCCGCCCCGGCCAGGAGCAGGACGGCGATCAGTGCCGCGAGCATGCGGTCAGTGCGCATGGTAGATCACCCTCGCCGGCGGCTGCTTCACCGGCTCGAGGCGCGTGTAGAACGGCATGAGCAGGAAGAACAGGAAATAGATGGCGGTGAAGATGCGGGCCAGCATGACGTACAGGCCCTCCGCCGGCTGCATGCCGAGATAGCCGAGCGCGACGAAGGCCACGGTGAACAGCGCCAGGCCCGTGCGCGACATCCAGCCTTTGTAGCGGATGGATTTTACCGGCGAGCGATCGAGCCAGGGCACGAAGAAGAACACCGCGATGGCGGCCAGCATGAGCAGCGCTCCGGCCCGCTGGTCCGGCACCGCACGCAGCATCGCGTAGTAGGGCGTGAAGTACCACACCGGCGCGATGTGCTCCGGGGTCGAGAGCGGATTGGCCGGCTCGAAGTTCGGCGTCTCGAGGAACAACCCGCCGAAGGTCGGCACGAAGAAGAGGATGATCGAGAACAGAATCCCGAACACTCCGACACCGACCACGTCCTTCACCGTGTAGTACGGATGGAACGGCACGCCATCGAGCGGATGCCCATCGGGACCGAGCTTCTCCTTGATCTCGATGCCATCGGGGTTGTTGGAGCCGCTCTGGCGCAGCGCCACCAGGTGCAGCATCACCAGCAGCAGCAGCGCGAGCGGCAGCAGCGCCACGTGCAGCGCGAAGAAGCGGTTGAGCGTGGCATCGGCGATGCCATAGTCGCCGCGAATCCACTCGACGAGGCCCGGGCCGATGCCGGGGATGGTGCCGAAGAGGTTCACGATCACCTGTGCGCCCCAGAAGGACATGTTGCCCCAGGGCAGCACGTACCCCATGAAGGCCTCCGCCATGAGCGCCAGGTAGACGGCCATTCCGAGCAGCCACAGCAGCTCCCGCGGCGCGCGGTACGAGCCGTAGAGCAGCGCCCGGTACATGTGCAGATATACGACGATGAAGAACGCCGATGCGCCGGTGGTATGCAGGTAGCGGATCAGCCACCCGTAGTTCACCTCGCGCATGATGTACTCGACGGAGTCGAACGAGGTCGCCTCGCCCACCTTGTAGAACATCGTGAGGTAGATGCCCGAGAGCAGCTGCAGCACCAGCACGAGCCCGGCGAGCGACCCGAAGAAGTACCACAGGTTGAAGTTCTTCGGCGCGTAGTAGCCGGTCAGCTGGGTCGCGACGAACTCCTCGATCGGCATGCGCCGGTTGAGCCACGCCCAGAAACCGCGCTTCGCGGGTGCCGCGGCGCCGCTCGGCACCGTGGCCGCTGCCCCGGTAGCAGTCTTCACGGCCATCAGGCGGCTCCTTTCTCATCGACCCCGACCAGGAGCGTCCGTGGGTTCGGATAGGAGTACGGGGGTACGCGCAGATTGATCGAGGCGGGGGAGCCGTCGAAGACGCGGCCGGCGAGGTCGAAGCGCGAGCCGTGACAGGGACAGAAGAATCCGCCCGGCCAGCTCGGATACAGCTCGCCCTTGGCGAAGCGCTGCTTCGGCAGGCAGCCGAGGTGCGTGCAGGTGCCGATCAGCACCAGGTACTCGGCGCTGCGGGAGCGGTCGGGGTTCTTCGCGTACGCGGGCTGCTCGGAGTGCTCGGACTGCGGGTCCTTGAGCTCCGCGTCGTGGCCGGCGATGCGCGCCACCATGTCCGGGGTGCGCCGCACGACGTAGATCGGCTGGCGCCGCCACACCGTGGTGGTCATCTGCCCGGCGTCGAGCTTGGCGAGGTCGAGCTCGGTCGGGGCGCCCTGGGCGCGCGCGCGCTCCGACGGCGCCCACGACTCGATGAAGGGCACCGCGGCAAACACCGCACCGACCGCGCCACCGGCGATCGTGGCCCGGGTGAGAAACTTGCGCCGGCTTAAGTCGACTGCATCGTCGGCGACGACTGCCTGATCGGCCATTCAATGCTCTCCCGCTTGACCCCACGCCCGCCGCCGCCTGCCGTCCGCATCCCTTGCCGCCGATGCGGACGTGCCTTCAGCACACGCGCGATTTCATACCTTGCGGGGGGCGGCGCATTATACACAAACGCACACCCCGTTCCGGGCGGCCCGGGCGCGCCGCGGCGGATCTCCTGACGAGCACAACGATGCTGAAACGCCTCGGTCGCGGACTCATTTTCATCGCCGGATCGGTGATCGGGGGGCTCGCGCTCGCCT
>DATKMV010000091.1:0-2387 GCA_035541695.1 Steroidobacteraceae bacterium | reverse complement strand
GACATGGCCGGTCTGATCGATGCCGGCAAGCTGCGGCCCGTGGTCGAGACGGTCATGCCGCTCGCCGATGCGAGGCGCGCGCAGGATGCGGTGCAGGGTGGGCACACCCGTGGAAAGGTCGTTCTGTCGGTCCCCTGAACGCCATCACCCCACGAGCGGTCGTCATGCCGCGATGGACCGCTCCTTACGGCGACCGGAAGGGACGAAGCTCCCTTCCGGTCATTTCTTGCGCAATGGATAAACCGCATTGACCTACGGGCTGGGACATCACGACGGGAGCGCCTGACGTGCCGCAGGTGATCGCAGTGATTGCTGCAGTGGTCTTAAGCCTCGCGCTCATCGTAGTGCTCGCCCTCAGCCTTTTCGTTCTTCAGCTCGCTGTCAGGGCCAATAGGGTGCCGCCTCGAGCGCGTGGATTGTCCACGGCGCCGGGCGCTCGCAGGCTGCGGCACCGAAGCCCGCCAACCCTTGACCTGCGCGCAGAGCAGCCGCCGCAGGAGCCGACGTAAGGAGCGCTCCTGCTGAGCCTCCATTCACTATCAGGAAACGGTGCATGTTCGGCCGGCGCGTTGTTCCATCGGGCTGTGCCTCCTAGCCTGATGCGCGAGGCGAATGCATCGCGCCGACGCGCCGCGGGCCCATCGGGAGTCAGCTATGGTCTTCATCGCAAGAAACGCCGTGCCGCCGGGGCTGCTCTTCGCAGCCATGGCCGCGATCCTCTCGGGTTGCAGCAGCCACGCGCCGCCGCCCGCCTTCCAAAAGCCGGCTGTCGGCGTCGTCGCGCTGCGCGCTGCACCCGTGTCGCTGACAACGGAGCTCCCGGGACGAGTAACGCCGTATCGGACCGCCGATGTGCGCCCCCAGGTGAGCGGTGTCGTGCTGAAACGGCTGTTCAAGGAAGGCGACGTGGTGACCGCCGGGCAGCAGCTCTACCAGATCGACCCGGCGCCATATGAGGCGGCACTGGCGAGCGCCCGAGCAACGCTCGCGCACGCGCGCGCCTCGGTGACTGCCGCGAAGCTCACGGTGGAGCGTTACCGGACGCTGGTCGAAGCGCACGCGGTGAGCCGCCAGGATTACGACAACGCGGTTGCGACTCTCGAGCAGGACGAGGCGGACGTCGCTTCGGGCGAGGCGGCGGTGCGTTCCGCCGAGATCAACCTCGCATACACCAGGGTGTATTCACCGATCAGCGGCCGCACCGGGCGCTCGGCAGTGACCGAAGGGGCCCTCGTCATCGCGCAACAGACCGCGAGCCTGGTCACGGTGACACAGCTCGATCCGGTGTATGTCGATCTCACCCAGCCGAGCACGACGATCGTGCGGCTGAAGCGCGAACTCGCGGCGGGTCAGATCCGCCAGGTCGAGAGCAACAAGACCCCTGCTCGTCTGATACTCGAGGACGGCACCAGCTACGAGCCGGGCGGAACTCTGCAGTTCTCCGAAGTCACGGTCGATCAGGGCACGGGTTCGGTGACACTGCGGGCCATCTTTCCCAACTCCGACGGCATGCTGCTCCCCGGCATGTTCGTGCGCGCGACCATCGAGGAAGGTGTGCGCGAGGGGGCCATCCTCGCGCCTCAACAGGGCATCTCCCACGCCCCGGATGGCGGCGCGACCGCGCTGGTGGTGGGGAACGATGACAAGGTCGAAAAGCGCGCAGTCGAGCTCGACCGCGCCCTCGGGGACCAGTGGCTGGTCACTCGTGGCCTCAGCGCCGGCGACCGGCTGATCGTAGCGGGTCTACAGAAGGTCAAGCCGGGAATGGAGGTGGTAGTGCGCCCGCAGGCCACCGCGCACGAAGACGCCGGTGATCGCAGCGAGGCGATGCTAGTGGCGCGTTAGGCCCCAGGACCCCGAGGAAGTCTCATGGCGCGTTTCTTTATCGACCGACCGATCTTCGCCTGGGTCCTCGCCATCATCCTGATGATGGCCGGAGTGCTCGCGATCGTGCGCCTGCCGGTTGCGCAGTTTCCGCCCCTGGCACCTCCCTCGGTCGCAATCACCGTGATCTATCCGGGGGCCTCGGCAGAGACCGTCGAGGGGACGGTGGTTCAGCCCATCGAGCAGCAGCTGAGCGGCGTCGACGGCCTGCTGTACATGAGCTCGGAGAGCGATAAGGACGGCAGCATCACTATCACGCTCAGCTTCGCTCAGGGTACGAATCCCGACATCGCACAGGTGCAGGTGCAGAACAAGCTGCAGCTCGCCCTGCCCCGTCTCCCCCAGGCGGTGCAGCAGCAGGGTGTGCAGGTCGCGAAAGCTGCCAAGAACTTCCTGCTCGTGGTCGCCTTCGTGTCGGCGGACGACAGCATGAAGCCCGAGGATCTTGCCGACTTCGTCGCCTCCCATGTGCAGGACCCGGTGAGTCGCGCGCCGGGGGTGTC
>DATKMV010000090.1:0-5250 GCA_035541695.1 Steroidobacteraceae bacterium | reverse complement strand
GCCGCGTGCGCGGATAAGGTGATGCTGAACATCGTCGACACCTACTTCAAGCCCAACCGCTCGCTGCGCGAGCTGCGCGACCTCATCAAGGATGGGGGCTCGGCGATCGATCCGCTCAAGGACTTCAGCGAGGCGGCGCGTAGAGAACTGCGCCTGTCGGCCTTCCAATAGCAGGGCGGCAGAGCAGCCAAGGAGAATCACATGGCGAACGGCAAGCGAAATGAGGCGCAATCGCAGGCGGCGACCGAGCCCGCGGCAGCGGAGCGATTGAAGGTCGGACATGCGGGCCTTGGGAATGCGTGCTGGTCGCGAACGCTCGCTGAGGCCACCCGCTGGCCCCGCAGTGCCACACCCAGGCGCTCGGTGCTGCATCGCGTGCGGCCGTTGCGCCGGGCCGAGACGCGCCTGCCCTGGCGCGACCATGAATTCCTGCCGGATTGACTGGAATACCCCCGGCGCTTCTCACGCTGCATTTCCCGCGGCGAAACCCGCATGCCTCCGCCGCTGCTTGTTGGATGTGGCTGTCTCAACATACTGTGTTGCTCGTAGCGAGCGCTGCTGGGACGGCGCGAGGAGAGCCAGATGGTGAAGACGATGCAGGCCGCGGTCGTACGTGAGTTCAAGAAGCCGCTGATCATCGATGAGGTTCCGGTGCCGACACCGGGTCCGGCCCAGATCCTCGTCAACGTCGCCGCAACCGGCGTCTGCCACACCGATCTCCATGCCGTCGATGGGGACTGGCCCGTCAAACCGCGCCCGCCCTTCATCCCCGGGCACGAGGGCGTAGGCCATGTGGTCGCGGTGGGCCGCAACGTTACCCACGTCCGGGAAGGCGACCGCGTCGGCGTCCCCTGGCTCCATAGCGCCTGTGGCTATTGCAAGCACTGTCTGGGCGGTTGGGAGACGCTGTGCGAGTCCCAACAGAACACCGGCTACTCCGTGAACGGCAGCTTCGCGGAATACGTGCTCGCCGATGCCGCCTACGTGGGGCACCTGCCCGCCAATCTCGGCTTCATCGATGCCGCGCCGATCCTCTGCGCCGGTGTGACGGTGTACAAGGGCCTGAAGGTGACGGACACGAAGCCTGGCGATTGGGTGGTGATCTCCGGAATCGGCGGCCTCGGTCATCTCGCGGTTCAATATGCCAAGGCGATGGGCCTCAATGTCATCGCGGTCGACGTCGACGATGCCAAGCTCGAGCTCGCGAGGCAGCTCGGTGCGGCCTTCACGGTCAACGCCAGGACCGCCGATCCCATACGCGTCGTGAAGAAGACCGTCGGTGGTGCCCAGGGCGTGCTCGTCACGGCCGTCTCGCCGAAGGCCTTCGAGCAGGCGCTCGGGATGGTGGCTCGCGGCGGCACCGTCTCGCTCAACGGCCTGCCACCGGGTGATTTCGCGTTGTCCATCTTCGACACGGTGCTCAATGGCATCACCGTGCGTGGGTCGATCGTCGGCACGCGGCTCGATCTCCAGGAGGCGCTCAGCTTCGCCGGCGAGGGCAAGGTGAAAGCCACCACCTCGACCGAGACACTGGAGAACATCAACAGCGTCTTCGCCCGCATGCATCGGGGCGAGATTCAGGGACGCATCGTGATCGATTTTGCGGGGCAGGCACAGGGCGGCACATGAAGACCCAGGGTTCCACCTTCGATCCGGCCTATCTCCAGTGGCACGCGCAGTTCACCGATTTCGAGACGGGCTGCTTCGAGAAGATGTCCGAATTCGTTCGCCTGAACTTCGATGACCTGCTCGACCGCTTCTACCGACTGGGCCATCAGTCCCTGAAGGAGTTTCCGGCGTGGGCGTTCGAGCGCTACCTGCGTCACATCGAGCGCACGCGCGCCCGGGAAGACGCGCAGTGAATCCATCGAGTTCTACTGACCGCGTCTCGTGATGTAGAAGAAGTCGCGGTTGTCGGGATAGGCGAGAAACCGCGGCACCGCAGGACCCGAGTCGGGCTTGTCCACCTCGCGCATGCCCTGGAGCAGATACTCGATCTGCAGCTCGGAGCCCGTGTGCCGATAGAGCGCAAGGTAGCTGTGCTCGAGCGCGTTCATGTCGAGCGGCATGGCGTAGCGGCACCGATACGCTTGGAACACGCGCGCCATCGCGGACGGCGTGGCATCGGTGAACACGGCGTAGATGAGGAAATGCTTGCTCGCGCTCCACTGCATCGCCGCAGCCGCGCGCAGCGTGCGCAAGCGCATGTCCTCGGAGCCCGACCAGTTGCCGGGCCCCCATTCCTTCACCCAACGGCCGGGCACCGACTGCGAGCGCTCGTCCATCTCCACCACCGGCACGCCGTTCTGCCGGGCGTAGCGGATCCTTCCGAGGAGCGATTCATCCTGCGCCTGCCAGGTTCTCATCTGCACCGAGCCGTCATCGAGCACCAGCAGCGTCGCAAGCTCCGGCTGCAGGCGGCTCAGCACCACGCCGTTCTCGAGGAATCCGTAGTGGCTCGCATGGTTCACGATGGCGAGCGGCCCGTACTTGAAGGCCCCATGCGCGCGCTTGAAGCCGCCGGTGAAGCTCGCCACGGTGATCTGCGCGGCCTCGGGCGCGATCTGGCCGGTCGCCACCAGGGGCGCGATCGTGCCGATGTCATCGGGTCCGGGCGACTTCGGCTCGCGCATTGCGGGCGGGATGTGCTCCGACCACTCCACCGAGGGGTGGGCGGTGCCGAGCGCGTAGTGCAGGTCGAACCGGTCGAGGTCGAAGGCGACCAGGTAGACCAGTGAAGAGGCCTCGACGGAGTCGAGCGTGTTCACCCGGTCGCGGTTGCCGGCCAGAATCGCGCCGTCGATCAGCTGCGGCTCGAGCACGCTCACGTAGACACCGGCGCTGTCGCGGGCCGCGTACCAGGCCCCGGGGGTGAGTCCTGCGCGGACCCCCTGCAGCGGGATCCCGAGTCCACCCGCGCTCAGCACCTCGTTGGCATACCGGGCATCGACCATCGCCGCAAGGGGGCGTGGCTCCTCTCCAGTCTCAACGGCCGCCGGCGCGTAATCGGCTGCCGCGTGAAGCGCGGCGGTTTCGCGGTGAGTGTCGCTCAAGAGGTGATGAAACAGGACGGTGATCTTCTCGCCGCCCCACAGCTGGTTGCGGACGAACTCCGCCTCGGCTTCGAGGCGTGTCTGGTGCCCCTTGACCCGGTTACGCAGCAAGAGCCGCCCTGCGCACAGCGAGGCGTAGGCGAGGCTCGATTTCGCGGCCGCGGCGAGCGAGTCGTTGGCGCCATTGTCGAAGAGCTCACACGGCGCGCGGGCCGCCCCCTCCAGGAGCTCCACGCCACCGGCGAAGCCCGGATCGAGCGCCAGGCGCTGTGCATGCGGTCGTGGATTTTCGAGGTGGTAGGAGGACCGTGACCCATCCGCCCAGAGCACGCTGAGCACGTACCAGGCGTTGATCCCGGGGTTCAGATTGATGAGGGTCGCCGTCCCGTGCTCCCCGCTCGCTGACTCGATGCGGCCCGAGCTGACCTGCCTGAAAGGCTGCAGCTCGATGACGGAGGACGCGATCGGGGCTGCCACGGGCGCAGGGCCCGCTGGGGCGGCGAAGGCGATTCGCACGAACGCGAGCGCGGCGAGGCCGAGCAGGACGGGAATGGGGCGGTACGGGCGCGGGCGCTGCAACATCGGTGCACGGTAAGCGCGCCGGACACGAGCAGCAATGCACACCCGATGGATGCACCTTTCCCAATGAGTAACTGCGCAGGCCTCCCGTTATCCGCAGAGGTGCGGCTCAGTGTCCGACCGAGGCCGCGTCCACCGTCCGGGCCGCCCGCGGTGCCAGCACGATAGCCACCGAGGCCACGATGAAGATGGCCGCAATCACCATCATCAGGCCATTGGTGGCGAGCATGAGGCTCTGGCTCGTGACGAGGTTGTTGACCATCTCGCGCACCATTTGCCCGCTCAGGCCGTGAGGGAGGTGCGCTCCCACCTCCCCGGTCGGGTCGAGCACGCTCGTCAGTTCATCGTGGGCAATGATGCTGCGGTTCTGCCAGGATGTGGTCACGAGGGAGGTGGCAATAGCTCCGGAGATCGTGCGCACGAAGTTCATGAGTCCGGCCGCAGACGCCGTCTCCGCCTCGTTCACCGAGCCCATCGCAAGTCCGGTCAGCGGCACGTAGTACATCGGCATGCCGACTCCCATGAAGAACATGGGGATGCAGATCAGCAGGTAGCTCATGTCGGGGGTGGCATAGGCGCGCCAGAAGGTATCCACCCCGAGCCACAGGCAGCCGATGAAGATCAGTACGCGCGGATCGATGCGGCCGGCGAGCTTCGCTGCGATCGGGGAAAAGACCACCGACAGAAGACCCCCCCAGGCGACCACGAGCCCGGCCCAGGTGGTGGTATAGCCCATGTTGTACTGCAGCCATTGAGGCGTGAGCACATTGAGGCCGAAGAACGCACCGAACGCGAGCGCCAGCACCAGCATGCAGGAGCTGAAGCCGCGATGGCGGAAGACGCGCAGCTCCACGATCGGGTTCTGCTCGGTCAACTCCCAGATGAGGAAGGCGAGGAACCCGATCACCGTCACGACCGCGAGCACACGGATCTCCATGGAGGAGAACCAGTCCTTGTCCTTGCCCTCATCCAGCATGATCTGCAGCGCACCCACCCAGACGATGAGCAGCAGCATGCCGACCCGATCGACCGGCTTGATGATCGCGGGGTCGTGGTAGCGCTTGAGCAATCCCCAGGCGATGACGCCGAAGGCGAGCGCCATGGGCACGTTGATGAAGAACACCCACGACCAGGTGTAGTTATCGCACAGCCACCCACCGAGCACCGGCCCGACCACGGGCGCGAGCAGCGTGGTCATGGCCCAGAGTCCCATCGCCTGCATGGACTGGCTCTTCGGGAAGATACGCAGCAGCAGTGTCTGCGACAGCGCCATGAGCGGGCCGCCCGCCATACCCTGCAGCACACGCATGCCGAGCAGCATGTAGAGACTCGTCGACAGGCCGCACAGGAGCGAGCAGACACCGAACAGCACCACCGCGACGCAGAACAGCCGCACCGCGCCGAAGCGTGCGGACAACCAGCCGGTGAGCGGCACCGTGATGGCCTCGGCCACGGCGTAGGAGGTGATCACCCACGTGCCCTGGCTCGAGCCGGCACCGAGCGCGCCGGCGATGTTCGGCACGGTGACGTTGGCGATCGTCATGTTGAGCACCGCGACGAAGTTCGCGAGTGCCAGCACCATGGCCGCCACCCACAGCATGCCACCCACGAGTGCGGG
>DATKMV010000089.1:0-46602 GCA_035541695.1 Steroidobacteraceae bacterium | reverse complement strand
CTGAAGGAGGCCATCGCCGGCACCGACATCTACAGCCAGCGCCAGCCGCTGCGCCTCGATGAGCGTGAGCTGATGCAGGCCCTCGGGGTGAGCCGGACTCCGATCCGCGAGGCGCTCTCGATCCTCGAGCAGGAAGGCTTCGTCCGGACGCTGCCGCGGCGCGGCATCTTCATCGTGCGCAAGTCCAAGCGTGAGATCATCGAGATGATCCAGATGTGGGCGGCACTCGAGAGCATGTCGGCGCGCCTCGCGACGCTACATGCGCCGGACCAGGAGATCGCGAAGCTTCGGCACCTTTTCGATGAGTTCCAGAACTCCCCGCCCGCCGAGCACATCGGGGAGTACTCGGATGCGAACATCGCTTTCCATCAGATGATCGTTCGCCTCGGCGGGTCGCAACTCATCGCCGATGCCACCAAGAACCTGTTCATCCACGTGCGCGCCATCCGCAAGGCGACCATCTCCCAGGACAATCGCGCCGCGCGCTCGATCATCGATCACCTGAAGATCATCGAGGCGCTCGAGCGTCGCGACACCGAGCTTGCCGAGCGGCTCACCCGGCAGCACACCCTCGACCTCGCTGCACACGTCGAGCGCTACTGCGACTTTCTCGATTAACGGCGGCGTGTCCTAGGAAGCCGCCGGCCTGCGCCGCGCACCACGCGCGCGCCCGACGACCGCCTGTGCGGCGACCTGGCCGCGCGTCCCCGCGGGCCAGGTACCGAAGCCAAACTGCACCAGCCGCTCGATGAGCGGCGCTCCCTCCCGCAGCAGGAACTCCTTGAAGGCGGCCGCCACCGGCGGCAGGCGCTTGGTGCGGTTGTGCACCAGATACCAGTTGAGGAGCGCGGGAAAGCCCTGCACATCGAGCACCACCAGATTACCGGCCTTCAGATCCAGGCTGATGGTGTGCGCGGAGAGGAACGCGAGCCCGAAGCCGGCGACCACTGCCTGCTTGATGGTCTCGGTGCTGTGGATCTGCATGACGATGTTGAGTCGCGCGAACTGCCGGCCGAACACCTCGCGCATGCAATTCCAGGTGTCCGAGCCCTGCTCGCGCTGCACGAAGCGCTCCTGGTTGAGTGCCGAGCGTGGAATCTGGCGCATCCGGGCGAGGGGATGCTCGGGCGGCGCGACGATCACGTACGGATGCGGTGCGAAGGGCACCGCGACGATGTCCATGTCGGTCGGCGGTCGCACCATCACGGCGAGATCCGTGAGGTTGTCCGCCAGATGACGCAGCAGGCTCTCGCGGTTGTGCACGGTGAGATTGAACTCGATTCCCGGATGCGTCTCGCCGAAGGCGGCGAGCAGACGCGGAAAGAAATAATCCCCGGCGCTGATCACCGCGACGTTGAGCCGTCCGCCGGTGACGCCCTTGAGCTGCGCCAGCGCGTCCTCGGCTTCCTTCAACACCTGCGCGATGGCATTCGCGCAGTGGAGCATCTCGTTGCCGGCGGCGGTCAGGTAGGTCTTGCGCCCGATGCGCTCGAACAGCGGCAGCCCGACGAAATTGGCGAATTCCTTGATCTGCGTGGAGACCGCCGGCTGCGACAGGTGCAGCTCCGCCGCCGCGCGCGAGAAGTTCTTGTGGCGTGCCGCCGCGGCAAACACCCGCAGCTGGCGCAGCGTGATGTTCTTCATGGCGGCAGCATACTCCCCGGCATGTATTCTTAAAAGCTAATGATCGGGATAGAAACCTTTAAGTTTCCTTTTACTGGGGAGGAGCCTAGGGTTGACCACAAGCCCACCCAGCGGAGTCGGCGAGATGGCGAACGCAGCTGCGAGTGCACGGGGTTCCGAACACGCCACCGACGAAGGCATGGCCGCCGAGCTCGAGGCGTACAACCGCGCCTTTCTCGAGCTCGAGCTTTCCTGGCGCTGGGACGTCCCCACCTTCCGCGACCTGTTGCAGGTCGCCGCCGACAGGGATTGTGTCGGTGCTTATGTCGAGCGCGAGCAGCCCCATCTGTTGCGCGTGTACGAGAAGGCGTTTCTGCGCGATCTGGTACTCTCGGCGAAGGATCGTTACCAGCGGGAAACCTGAGCTGAGGGCCTGAGTTGTGAGCTGAGGCCCTGACGAGGCGCTGCGGTCAGTCGCCGCGGCGCGAGCCCGGGGGAGGGTGGAGCGTGAAGATCGCCATCGTGGGCTGTGGCGCCATCGGTGGTTATGTCGGAGCGAAGCTCGCGCTCGCCGGCGAAGCCGTGACTTTTATCGCCCGCGGCGCGACGCTGGATGCCTTGCGTACACGTGGGCTCACCCTCCAGCTGGCGGATGGGACGACGCACGTGATTCGCGAGGTCTCGGCGACGGCGGATTACGCCGGGGCGGGCGCTCAGGATCTGGTGATCCTCGCCGTCAAGGCGCACCAGCTCGAGGCGGTCGCACGGCAGGTGCCCGAGCTCTTCGGCCCGGACACGGTCGTCGTGACGATGCAGAACGGCATTCCCTACTGGTACTTCCATCGTCACGGGGGTCCGCTCGCCGGCAGCATCGTGCGCAGCGTCGACCCAAACGGGACGCTCGCCCGATTCATCCCTGCCGAGCGGGTCCTCGGTTGCGTCGTCTATCCCGCGACGGAGCTGCTCTCGCCCGGCGAGGTGCGCCACGTCGAAGGCGAGCGTTTCCCGATCGGCGAGCTCGATGGCTCGAGGAGCGCGCGCGCGCAACGGGTCTCGGACTGCTTCACGCGCGCCGGCTTCAAGGCGCCGGTCCTGGAGGACATCCGCGCCGAGATCTGGCTGAAGCTTTGGGGCAATCTCTGTTTCAATCCGATCAGCGCGCTCACCCGTGCCACGCTCGAGGACATTTGCCAGTTCCCCCCGACGCGCGAGCTCGCGGCCACGATGATGGGTGAGGCGCAGGCGATCGCGGAGAAGCTCGGGATCCGCTTCCGCGTGTCGATCGAGCGGCGCATCGCGGGTGCCGAGAAAGTCGGCCACCACAGGACCTCGATGCTGCAGGACGTCGAAGCCGGGCGCGCGCCGGAGCTCGATGCACTGCTCGGCTCGGTGGTCGAGCTCGGCCGCCTGACGCAGACCGCCACCCCGCACATCGACACGGTCTACGGACTCACCCATCTGCTTGCGCGCTCGGTCACGGGCGCCCCACCCGGCGCCCCCTGAGGCTTCCGCGTTTCGAGCTCGCGCGCATGCTTCATGCGCCGGGTGGCCGTGCGCAGGGTTCATGCGCAGGGGCGCAGCACGAACATATCGCCACCGGGCATGCGCA
Source organism: Steroidobacteraceae bacterium (assembly GCA_035541695.1). Lineage (GTDB taxonomy): Bacteria > Pseudomonadota > Gammaproteobacteria > Steroidobacterales > Steroidobacteraceae > 13-2-20CM-66-19. The sequence goes on along the minus strand of DATKMV010000089.1, from coordinate 43,370 downwards.
TGGTTCATGCGCAGGGGCCCACGACGAACATATCGCCACCGGGCATGCGCATGGCTCATGCGCACGGGTGAAGGCCATGCATCCTGCGCGCGGGGGCCTGCGCGTATGGCCCCTGCAAACGGGTCAGCTCGATGAATCAGGCCGCGCTGCGATGTAATGGGTGATGCGCGGTGGCTCGCGCGAGAGGTGCCGGACACGATCTTCGGTCGCACGATCGGCACGCGTGACGCGGCGATGCTGCCGCAGATGCTCGAGCCAGGAGTCGACCAGCCAGATCTCGAGCATGCGCTCCGGATGTGCGGAGTCGTGAAAGAGCTGCCAGTCGTAGGCGCCGTCGCGGCGCCGCTCCCGGGCAAGGGCGCCGATCGCCTCGAGGAATGCGGCGCGATTCTCCGCAGCGACACGGTACTCGACCGTCACGAGCACCGGCCCCGCATCCGCCTCGACATGCTCGGCCAGCACCGGCTCCGGCCAGTGCATCGAGGGGGTCAGGTCCGCCGCCCGCCCCGAATGCAGCGGCCAGCGGCGCGTCAGCAGCGTTGCCGCCAGCGCCCCGCCGGCTGCGAGATAGTGCGCAGCAGCGAGACCCAGGTGCTCGGCCGCCAGCCCCCAGAGCGCGCTGCCGACCGTGAGCGTGCCGAAGAACACCGTAACGTAGGCGGCGAGTCCGCGACCGCGCACCCAGTCGGGGAGCACCGTCTGCGCGGAGACGTTGAGGGTGGCGAGCACAGCGATCCAGCAAATGCCCGCGAGCAGGCCGGCGAGTACCGCGAGCCAGGGTTGTTGCGCAAGCCCAAAGAGCGCGAGAGCGACCGCGGTGCCGACCTCGCCCAGAAGCACGATGCCGTTCGGACCCGCGCCGGCGCGCGCTTTCGGCAACAGCAGCGCGCCGACCACCGCGCCGGCGCCGATCGCGGCGAGCAACGTGCCATAGAGGCCGGGGCCGCCGTGCAGCTGGCTGCGTGCGAGCAGTGGCAGCAGCGCCCAGTAGGCACTCGCGAACAGGAAGAAACCGATCGCGTGCGCCAGCGTCGCCCGCAACGGGCCGTTGTAACGTGCATAGCGGACGCCGGTGCGGATCGCCGACCCGAGCCGCTCGGCGGGCAACGCGTGGGCGGTCGCCTGCGGCGGCGGGCGCCACAGGAGGATGACCGCAATGACCCCGGCGTTGCTGATGGCATCCAGCCAGAACGGCGCCGCTATTCCGAGGCCGAGAATGATGACACCGGTGAGCGCCGGCCCCACCACCCGGCTGATGTTGACGCCGAGGCTGTTGATGGCGATGGCGGAGGAGAGCGCCGGGGCGGGCACCAGGAGCGGCACGATCGCCTGCCATGCAGGAGTCTCGAGCGCCGCCAGCGTGCCGAGCAGGAATATAAAAAGGAGCAGCGAGACCGGCCCGATCGCGTGCAGCGAGACGAGCAGCGCGAAGAGCGCGCTGAGCGCCGTCGTCAGTATCTCGAGCGTGAGGATGAGACGGCGCTTGTCGAGCATGTCGGCCAGCGCCCCGGCGGGCAGGGCGAGCAGGAACAGCGGCAGGCTGTTGGCGACCTGGACGAGTGATACGACGATCGGGCTCGGATCGAGGCTGGTCATGAGCCACCCGGAGGCGGCGTTGTACATCCAGTTGCCGATGTTCGAGACGACGGTCGCGATCCACAGCCAGCGGAACACGCGGTAGCGCAGCGCGCCCCAGGCGGGCATCGCTTGCATCGCCATGGGAAGCCGCGCGGCTCCCGGGCGGGACGCTACGGTTTCTCGCCTCGAGCCATCAGGTGCTGCCCGATGAACCAGCTCTGCAGCTCGTTGGTGCGGATGAGCTCGCTCACGATCAGATCGTTGCTGCCGTCATCGCCGGCTTCCGCCGCAGCGTGGGCGAGCGGTCGCGCTTCCCCGAGCACCGTCTCGTGGGCCTCGAGCAGACGGCGCAACTGAGCCGGCACGCTCTCGCGGCCACGCGGTGCGCGTGCGATGCGCGACTCCTCGGCGACGTCCTGGGCCAGCGCCAGGGTCACCCCACCGAGTGTCTGCACGCGCTCGGCGATCGAGTCCATCAGCTCCACCTGCTCGCCGTAGTGTTTGTCGAACAGCAGATGCAGCTCGTAGAAGGTGGCTCCGGAGGTCTGCCAATGCGCCTTCTTGTAGAGATCGCGCAGGGCCATGGTGTGAGCGAGCAGCCGGTTGAGTGCGGAGACGCTCTGATGGCGCACCTGCTCTGAAAGTCCCAGTCGCGAGGGTACGAGGCTGCCGAAAGGTTGAATGACCGATTCTTCCTCACTCATCGGGCTTCTCCTTAGTTCGAGCTGGAGCGGTTCGGGTGGAGCGATCGGGTCGAGCGTCATCGCGCAGTGTAAACCGGCCGCCGCGCGCGTTGCCCGTTACGACCGCTGCGGTGTCATGATGCGGAGGGAGTGACATGTTAGGGGAGGGGAGGGGGTGCGAGACGTAAGCACGAGCCTGGCGGTATCCTTGCGGTTTCCAACGCCGACTCGCTTGCTGCAGCACCTTATGTAAGCCTGCTCCGACAGATGATTCAGAGAAGCCGTCCCCTTGACGCTGGCAGACTGCCCGCGAGCCATCCGCGGCTCTGCGTGCCGTCAGCGGAGAAAACTCAGGTGCCTCGATGCCGCCCAGCCTGCGGAAGCCGGCAGTGATTGCCGTGCTCCTGCTGGCGTCGGCGATGCTCGCGATCGAGTCGACCGAGCACGGCACGCCGCGTACCAGCACCACTCCAGCTGCGGACCACAAGTCGATCGTGGTGCCGCCGCTCCCGCAGACGGCACCGCCGGAGCAGCCCGGCCCGTTCACCTTCTCCGACGTGCAGCGCCTAGCCCACGAGCGCGCTGCGCACGAGTACCGCGCCCCGCCGCAGAACCTGCCGGCATCGCTCGCCAACCTGACCTATGATCAGTATCGCGACATCCGTTTTCGCCCCGCGAGCGCTCTCTGGCGGGGAGAGGCCCTGTTCGAGGTGCAGTTCTTCCACCGCGGTTACCGCGTGCGCCAGCGCGTGAACATCTACGAGGTCACCGCGGCGGGCGCGGGACTCGTGGAGTACAGTCCGCGGCTCTTCACCTTCGGCAAGCTCCTGAAGACGCCGAAGCTCTCGACCGAGGTCGGATTCGCGGGCTTCCGGGTGCACTACCCGCTGCAGACTCCGGCATACAAGGATGAGTTGCTCGTGTTCCTCGGTGCTTCCTACTTTCGGGTACTCGGGCGGAATCAGCATTACGGCGCATCGGCCCGCGGGCTCGCGATCGATACCGCATCGCAGAGCGGCGAGGAGTTCCCCACCTTCACCGACTTCTGGCTGGTACGGCCGCAGCCGGGCGACCGGAGCCTGACGATCTATGCGCTGCTCGACAGCCGCAGCGTCACCGGGGCGTATCAGTTCGAGGTGCGGCCCGGAGAGATCACACAGGTCGAGGTGCACTGCGAACTTTACCCGCGGCGCAACATCGCCAAGCTTGGCGTCGCGCCCGTCACTTCCATGTTCCTCTATGGGACCGACGGCATCTCGCGGCGGCTCGATGATTTCCGTCCGCAGGTGCACGATAGCGATGGGCTCATGAACGAGACGGGCCACGGCCAATGGATCTGGCGGCCGCTCGATAACCCGCGCGAGCTGCGTGTGAACCGCTTCATGGATGACAGCCCGCGTGGATTTGGTCTGATCCAGCGCGATCGCAATTTTGCCGATTATCAGGACGTCGAAGCACAGTATGAGTCGCGACCGAGCTATTGGGTGCAGCCGCTCGGTAGCTGGGGAAAAGGCGGAGTGGAGCTCGTCGAGATACCGAGCGATGAGGAGATTCACGACAACATGGTCGCCTACTGGGTGCCGGGTCGGGCGGTGGTCGCGGGTAAGCCCCTGACCTTCGCCTATCTGCTGTCGGCCTTTGCGGAGAACCCGCACTGGCCCCCGGGCGGCCGCGAGGTTGCGGTCCGCAGCGGCAACCCCGCGGTGGGCGACAACAAGGGTCGCTTCGGGCCCGGTGCGCGGCGTATGTTGATCGAGTTCGCCGGCGGCGAGCTCGATGGGCTCGAGGGTACTCAGCCGGTGAAGGCGGAGCTGAGCGCCGAGAATGGCCAGATCGATGCGCTTACGGTGCAACGGGTTCCCGAGAGCGGTCGCTGGCGCGTCGCCTTCGTCGTCACGCCGCGCCCGAAGAAGCCGGTCGTCGATATGCGGTGTTACCTGAGCCTCTACGGTGAGGTACTGACGGAGACATGGGTGTACCAGTGGTCGCCATGAGCACCCGTGGATCCTGCTGGCAGGTGCGCCTGCGGCGCGTCCTGTTCTTCGGCTTCACCTTCCTGACGGCGGGTGCGGCCACTGCGCTCCTGCTCGATGTGCTCGAAGCGAATGGCTTGAGCGGCATCGAGGTCGCGGGCGTGGTGCTCTTCTTCGCGCTCTTCACCTGGATCGCGGGTGCCCTGTGGACTGCGATCGCCGGATTTGCCATGCGGCTTGCCGGGCGGGATCCGCTGGGCATCGATCCGCGCGAGCTCGAAGGGCGCGCGCTCTCCACACGCACCGCGGTGGTCATGCCCATCTATAACGAGGATCCCGTACGAGTGGCCGCGGGCTTGAGGACCACCTGGTCCTCGCTGGCGCTCGAGTCCGAGGCGCACGCTTTCGATCTGTACATTCTCTCGGACACGAGCGATGCGCAGATCGCCGCGGACGAGGAGCGCATGTATCAGGGGCTCGTCGCGCGCTACGGCGCGGGACGTGTCCATTACCGGCGGCGCAGCGATCGCAGCGAGCGCAAGGCCGGCAACATCTTCGATTTCGTGCGCCGCTGGGGCAAGAGCTACGAATGCATGATCGTGCTCGATGCGGACAGCGTCATGAGCGGGCATGCGCTGGTGACGCTCGCACGCGCCATGGAGGCGCATCCCCGCATCGGCATCCTCCAGTCACTGCCGCTCACGGTGGGGCGCGAGACGCTCTTCGGGCGGCTGATCCAGTTCGGCTCGCGGCTGCAGAGCCCGATGCTCTCCTCGGGGCTCGCCTGGTGGCAGGTCGGCGATGGCAATTACTGGGGCCACAACGCCATCGTGCGCCTCGCGCCGTTTGCGCAGTTCTGTACGCTGCCGCGACTCTCCGGCCGTCCACCGCTCGGCGGTGACATCCTCAGCCACGACTTCGTCGAGGCCGCCTTCATGCGCCGCGCCGGGTTCGAGGTGCGCCAGCTGCCCGAGCTCTACGGCAGCTGGGAGGAGGTGCCGCCGAACGTGATCGACTATGCCGCGCGTGACCGGCGCTGGACGCAGGGCAACCTGCAGCATTCGCGCGTGCTCGGCTTCCCCGGCCTTCATCCCTTGAGCCGCGTGCACCTGCTGACCGGTATCGTGGCGTACGTGAGCTCGCCGATGTGGCTGGCGCTCCTGCTGCTGAGCTCGCTCCTTTCCGCCATCGAGGCGGCGAAGAAGCCCGAGTATTTCTGGCCCGGCCTGCAGAGTCTGTTTCCGCACTGGCCGCAGATGCGCAGCGGCGAGATTGCGATCCTCTTCGGGCTCACACTCGTGGTGCTGCTGCTGCCGAAGATCCTGGGGGCGAGCCTCGCGATCCGCGATCGCACGGTGCGGCGCGAGTTCGGTGGCACGGGGCCGCTGATCCTGAGTCTTCTCGTCGAGCAGCTCTTCAGCATGCTGCTCGCGCCCAGCATGATGCTGTTCCATTCGACCTTCGTCGCGCAGACGCTGCTCGGCCGCTCGGTATCCTGGAATGCGCAGGAGCGCAGCGAGCGCGGCGTCACCTTCCGCGAAGCCTTCCGCCGCCAGAAGTGGCATCTGGCGCTCGGTGTGGCCTGGGGCGCGGCGATGTTGTATCTCGCGCCGCAGTTCTTCTGGTGGCTGACACCCGTGTTGGTCGGGCTCTATGTCGGGATTCCGCTCACGGTCTGGACCAGCCGTACCAGCGCCGGCCGGTCGTTTCGTCGGCTGGGCCTGCTGCTGACACCGGAGGAGACCGCGCCGCCACCGGAGCTCATCACCTTGAGCCGGGCCGGTGAGGATCTGGAGTTGGTTTCCACATCGGGCTCCGTCGTGCCGCCACCCTTGCGGCCACGCCCCGCCTACTATCCAGCGCAGCGCAAATCGGGCTGATGTGATAAGTAGGAGTATCTGCCCGCGTCGCCACGCAGCGCACCGGGGTAACCTCGAGGAGAGTTCAGATGATGCGATACCTGAGTTTGGTGGCCGGTGCCCTGTTGCTGTTGGGCGCAGGGGCGAGCTGGGCGGATGACTACACCGACACCATACAGTTGTTCAAGGAGGCCGGTGCCAGCAGGGATTTCTTCAACCACGCCTATGGCTATGCGGTTTTTCCGGGCATCGGCAAGGGCGGCTTCGTGGTCGGTGGCGCCCATGGGAACGGCCGCGTCTACCGGCACGGTACCTACGTCGGGGATACGTCCATGACGCAGGTGAGCATCGGTTTCCAGATCGGCGGTGAGGCGTTCCGCGAGATCATCTTCTTCCAGGATCAGCGCGCGTTCGATGAGTTCACCAACGGCAGCTTCGAGTTCGGCGCCGATGCGACCGCCGTGGCCATCACCGCCGGAGCGGGAGCGAGCGCCGGCACTACCGGTGCGAGCGCCAACGCCAGCGGCGGGCAGAAGGACGCCGTCACGACGGGCAAGTACTACCGGGGCATGGCCGCCTTCGTGATCCTGAAAGGCGGAGCGATGGCCGGCGTATCGGTCGGAGGTCAGAAGTTCAGCTACAAGCCGAAAGGCGCCTGACGCGCGCGCGCAGGAGTTGGAACGCGGCATCGGCAGGCCGATGCCGCACCGCAGTACGCCGACGCAGGCGATGTCATCGCCGCGCGTAGCCCGATTCCTACAGGCGCTTCAGTCTCCGCCCCGTGTCCAACAACAGCCCGAGCGTCCAAAGTGCGCGCGACTGTTGGAACCGGAACTGACCGGCAAGCGGAGGGAAACCATGCTGCATTACGCTGTTGTCTTCTTCATCATCGCCATCATCGCCGCGGTGCTCGGCTTCGGTGGTATCGCCGCGGGAGCGGCCGGCATCGCCAAAGTGCTTTTTGTCGTGTTCCTGATCGGCGCGATCATCACGTTCCTGGTCGGCCGCTCGCGGGTGTAGGCGATCCGCGCATGAGCACGCCATTCAACAACCAATGGCTCCTCGGTCGGGCGCGTGCTCGCCGTCGTGAGCGTCCGCCGGCAGCGCCGGAGGCGGCCGCGGTGCCACGGCAAGCGGCGGTGCCACGCCACCCGCGACGCACGCCGGGGTTTGGCCCCGCGGTTGCCGGCACCACCATGCGCAAGCATCCCCGCTGGGTCGACCGCGACACCTGAGGCGCGGCCGGCAAGCGGGGCCCCCGGGACCACTCAACATCGGTCTGCGTGAGGCGCCGCCCCGAGGGGCGGCGCCTCACGGCAGCGTTCGTGCTGCGGCTTGGCGGGACGCCTTGCTAAACTCGCGATCATGCATCGCGCAGGCCCGAGTCTGATCCTGTCGCTGCTGCTCGCTGGCTGCTCGCTGATTTCCATCAAGAGCCCTGAGCGGCCGCTCTCCACACGTGACATGAATGCGCGCATCCTCACGCGCGAGGCCACGGCTCATTTCCTCGAAGTCAGTGCCGGCAGCACCGAGGCCATCCTCGCGAGCGAGTCCGATCCGGCCGTCATCGAGCACACGCTGCGCTGGGAGCTCGGCGTCATCGAGGCGAGCCGCGCGGCCGAGACGCAGCTGGCACCGCTCATGGGCTTGCTGGACACCTGGGCACTCGCGCTGCAGCTGCAGGCATTCATGAGCGAGGGCGCTCCCGGCGGCAAGCTCTTCGGCGCGCACCAGGCTTCGTTGCGCCATATCACCGCGGACTACGCCGACGAGACGTACGGCCTCGCGCGTGCCCTGCTCACTACCCGCGAGCTCAGCGACTATGAGAGCTTCGTCACCGGCTACGTGCGTGACCATCCGCTCCAGGACCTGCGGTTCGCACGTGCATCGGTCCCGGCCGAGTGGAGCCGCGAGAAGGGTGTCGGCTCGAGTCTGCTGGAGGAGGTCGGCACCTTCCCTCAGGCGCTCGCCGACACGGCCCAGCGGCTGCAGATCTATGGTGACACCGTGCCGCAACAGGCGGTGTGGCGCACGCAGCTCGCCCTGCGTCAAGCCGGTTACACGCCGAATGACCTGCGCACGGCGCTCGTGCGCCTCGATGAGCGGCTCGAGCGGCTCACGGCCGTCGCCGAGGGCGCACCACAGCTCCTGCGTGATGCGGAGCTCGAGCTGCGGCTGAGCATGCGCGAGGTGATCGAACGGCTCGATGGGTCGGTGCGCACCACCACCACTGCCGTGCACACCGAGCGTGAGGCATTGTTCGAGGAGATCCACGCGGAGCGCGAGGCGCTCCTCGGCGCCGTCGATGCGCAACGCCAGGCACTGAGCGCCGATGCCGCGCGAATCGGTGATCAGCTGCTGCGCACCTCGGGCGCGGAGGTGCGGCATCTCACCCGCGAGGCGTTGCTGCTCGTCATCGCACTCACGCTGCTGCTGTTAGGTTTGCCCTTCGGCGCGGGGTATCTGCTCGGGCGCGCCCGCTCGCATCACCCGGCGCCACTGCGCTGACTTCCGCTCGCAGCCAGGATCTCACGCGCCGCCCGCTGGCCGCTCCGCAGCGCACCGGCGACCGTAGCCGCTTCCTCATCGTCGGTCGCTTCACCGGCGAAGAACAGCGTCTCCTCCAGCGGCTGCGCGAGCAGCGCTCGTGCCTGCTGCGCTCCGACCATGACGTAGCTGTAGGCGCCGCGCGCGAATGGATCCTGCTGCCAGTCGTGGTAATACCAGCCGCGCAGCTCCGCCAACGGGTCCACGGCGCTGCCGAAGAGCTGCCGGAGGCTCGCCAGCGCCGTGCGCACCATGTCGCCGCCGGCGCCGCCGGCTGCGAGCCGTTGCGCCCGCGGGCCGCCTGCCCAGGCGACGAGCAGCGGCGCGCGCGCGGGGGAGGGCGTCCAGAAGGTCGGAAACTCGGCCGCCGGCGCATGGAAGAAACCTGCATCCCGCAACCGCCCCTCCTGCAGAGTCTCCCAGAACGGCCGCGCGAAAAGCAGCTGCAGCTTGATGACCGCTCCGGAGCCGAGGCCCGCGAGCGCCGCCTGCTTTGCATCGAGCGTCGGGCTGAAGTGCACCGCGCCTTCTGACGCTGCCGGCTGCTGCAGCACCCCCAGGGGCAGTGCGATCAGGGCGCGCGGGGCGTGCAGCGCGAAGCGCGCCCCGCAGAACTCGCCCCCGACCTCGACCGATCCCCGTGACCAGCGCACGCTGCGCACCGGTGCCTGCAGCCTGAGCCGCAGGCGCTCCGAGGCAAGACCACTCATCAGCGCACCGAGCAGCGCTGCGTAGCCGTCGCGCGGCCGCGATTGCGGTCCGCTGCCGATCGTCTCGCCGGTCCACTCCTCGGCGATGACGCGCGCGCTCGCTCGGGAGGTGTCCGCGGCGTCGAACCCCTCGGCCATCATGCGCGCGTACTGCCGCTGCGCCGGAGTCAACACGGCGGAGAGATGCTCATCGAGGAGCTGATCGAGCGACATGTCCGAGTGCTCGAGGGCGGTGCTCGTCTGCAGCGCGGCGCGGATTGCTCCGAAGAGGTCATCGCGCGGCTCGAGCTCGCCATGCTCGAGGCGGAAGTGGCTGTCCGCGGCCTCGATGAGCGCGCTGCCCGCCCGCTCGAGCAGCATCGTGGTCACCGGTGCGTGGCCGTGAATGAACTCCGCACCGAGCTCGATCGGCACCGCGACACCCGGCTCGCGGCGCGTCCAGATGCGCCCGCCGATCCGGTCGCGCGCCTCCAGGAGCGTCACCCGACACCCGGCCGTGAGCAGCGCGCCGGCGGCGATGAGACCGGCAGCGCCGGCGCCGATCACGATGACATCAGAGTCTTCCATGGCACGGGCTCATTCGAGCGCGCGGGCGAGGTCGGCGATCAGATCTTCGGGCTCCTCGATCCCGACCGAGAGCCGCAACAGATTCTCCGGCGCACGTGTGCCTGCTCCCTCGATCGAGGCGCGATGCTCGATCAGGCTCTCGACTGCGCCGAGACTGGTCGCGCGCGCGAACAGCCGGGTGCGTGCGGCGACGCGCATCGCCGCCTCACGGCCGCCGACCACGCAGGCCGAGAGCATGCCGCCGAAGCCTCCGCGCATCTGCCGCAGCGCGAGTGTGTGGCCCGGATGCTCGGGCAGGCCCGGATAGAACACGCGCTCGATGCGCTCGTGCCGCGCGAGAAACTGCGCCACCTGCAGCGCGCCGGCAGACTGCGCGCGCACCCGCAGCGCAAGCGTCGCGACGCTCCGCCGCAGCAGCCAGCAGTCGAACGGCGCGAGCGCGGCGCCCGCCATGCGCTGCCACTCCTGCAGACGCTCGAGCAATGTGCCCGGCTCGCGCACCACCACCACACCGCCCAATACATCGCTGTGCCCGCCGAGATACTTGGTGGCAGAGTGCACGATGAGATCGACGCCGAAATCGAACGGGCGCTGACACACGGGGGTCGCGAACGTGTTGTCGCATACGACGAGCGCGCCGGCCGCGTGACCGAGCGCAGCGAGTGCCTGCAGATCGATGACACTGAGGAGCGGGTTCGCCGGTGTCTCGAGCCACAGCAACCGGGGTCGTGCGCCGCGCTGCCCGAGCGCCGCCTCCACCGCCGCCGCATCGGCGGCATCGACCAGCTCCAGGCGTGCGCCGCGGCGCTCGACGAACACCCGGAATTGCCGCAGCGACCCGTAGTAGCCCTCCTGCGAAGCGACGAGCAGATCACCCGCGCTCAAGAGCTCGAGCACCGACATGTTGGCGGCGAGGCCGGAGGCGAAGGCCGCGGCTCCCGCACCGCCTTCGAGCTGCGCTACGCACGCCTCGAGCGCCGCGCGGTTGGGCGTGCCTTCGCGGCTGTAGCTGTAGCCGCGCGGATAACTCCCATCCCGATTGCGCTCGAAGGTGGTGCTCAGGTGAATGGGCGCGGCGAGCGCACCGGTCGCGGGATCCGACTCATGCGCCGCGTGGACGCAGAGCGTATTGAGACCGGGCTGCTCGCTCATGATCGCTTTCCTCGCATTGGCGCACGCCGAGCTTACACTATCGGTCCCGCGGCTCCGTGGAGTGCCGGCCGTCAGGGAGGAGCAACATGCAACTTGAGCGCGACCTGTGGCCCGATCTGCCGTACCCGGCGTGGCGCGACACGATCGCTACGCTTCACCTGTGGACGCAGATCGCGGGCAAGGTGCGGTTGTCGCTGACACCGTGGCTGAATCACAGCTGGCAGGTGCCGCTCTACGTGAGTACCCGCGGCCTCACGACCTCGCCAATGCCGTGCGCGGGCGAGTTGCTCGAGCTCGAGTTCGATTTCCTCCACCACCGGCTGTGTGCGCGCTCGAGTCGTGGTGAGGAGCGCAGCTTCGCTCTCGAGCCGCGGACCGTCGCGGACTTCTACGCGCGCGTGCGCGCGGTGTTGCGCGAGCTCGGAGTCGAGGTGGCGATCAACGAGCACCCCGCGGAGCTGCCCGCCGCGATCCCCTTTGCGGATGATCGGATCCATGCCTCTTATGACGCCGCGGCCGTGCAGCGGTTCTGGCGCGCACTCACGAGGATCGACACGGTGCTGAAGCGCTTCCGCACCGGCTTCCTGGGCAAGGCGAGCCCGGTGCATTTCTTCTGGGGCAGCTTCGATCTCGCGGTAACGCGCTTTTCGGGCCGGCGCGCACCGCTTCATCCGGGCGGTGTCCCGGGCCTCGCCGACGCCGTGACGCGCGAAGCCTATTCGCACGAGGTGAGCAGCGCGGGGTTCTGGCCGGGTAACGAGGCTTTCCCGCGGGCCGCCTTCTACTGTTATGCGTACCCGGAGCCGCCCGGCTTCAATACCGCCGCCGGCGGCGCCGGCGCCTACTACGATACGGATCTCGGTGAATTCATCCTGCCCTACGAGCGCGTGCGCGACGCAGTCGATCCGGAAGAGGCCCTGCTCGAGTTCCTTACCCGCACCTACGTCGCGGCTGCGGATAACGGCCGCTGGGATCGCGCGGCCCTCGAGTGCGAGCTCGGCGTTCCGGGGCGGGTACGGCCGCTGGGCCCCGAAGCGGCGCGCAGTTGAGGAGTCAGTATTGAAATCATTAGGTCGAAGACCTGAGGGCAGCCGGCTCGAGCGCCTGCGAGCTTCGCGGCTGTGGACCGGGGAGGGCTTTCGCAACGTCCATCCGATCCTTCCCGGACTGCGCGATCCGCGCACGCCTCCACCGACGCTGCGCGAGTTCCTGTGCAGGAGCGACGGGCGCGTGCCGCCCGCGCCGCTTCCGGCCATCGACCCGCTCGAGGCGTGGCGCAAGCAGCCCGGCAGCGGGCTGCGCGTCACCTGGCTCGGTCACTCGACCCTGCTCATCGAGATCGATGGCCTGCGGGTGCTGACCGATCCGGTCTGGGGCCTGCGCGCCTCGCCGCTGCGCGTCGCCGGTCCGCGGCGCTTCCAGCCGGTACCGGTGGCGGTACGCTCATTGCCGCCGCTCGATCTGGTGCTCATCTCCCACGATCACTACGACCACCTCGATTATCCGACGATCCGCCAGCTGCGCAGGCGCCGCATGCCGTTCGTCACCTCACTCGGCGTCGGCGCGCATCTGGAGTCCTGGGGCGTGCCGCCGCAGCAGATCATCGAGCTCGACTGGTGGGAATCGTACGCGCTGCCGGACTCGGAGCTGACGATCACCGCGACGCCTTCGCAGCACTTCTCGGGTCGTACGCTGCGCACCCGCAACAGCACGCTCTGGTCCTCGCTCGTCATCCGCTCACCGCGACACACGGTGTTCTTCAGCGGTGATACGGGACTCACCACCGAGTACCAGAGTATCCGCGCGCGCTTCGGCCCGTTCGATCTCGTGACGCTCGAGATCGGTGCGTTTCATCCCGCCTGGGGCGACATGCACCTGGGTCCCGAGAATGCGCTCAAGGCGCTCGAGCTCCTCGGCGGCGGCACGTTCCTGCCCATACACTGGGGAACCTTCGCGCTCGGCATGCACGCCTGGGACCAGCCGGCGGAGACCTTGCTGGAGCTCGCACCGCGCAGCGGTGCGCAGCTCATGATGCCGCGTCTCGGCGAGGCGACCGAGCCGGCGCGGGCCGAGCGCGTCCAGCCGTGGTGGCGCGAGGCGGCGGAGGGTGCTCGCCGGCGCAGGCTGGGCTCACTGGTCGGCAGCACGCTGCCACGCACCCTTCCATGGCCGCTCGACTGAGAGGTCCGCTGCGACATTGGGCTCATCGCCAAAGCGGCCTGAGCGGGCGCTCAACTGCAGAGCCCAAGGCCTGGGCGTGCGGTGCGTCACAGAACCACAGCCCACACGAGCGGAATGCCCCCGGAGCGGGGGGGTGCAACCCCGCCGTGCCACGCGTCACGGCAATGCAATGCCAGCTTTGGTCTCCTTGAGCCAGGCAGGCTCCAGGAGTACGCAATGTACGCCATTGACGTACGTACATCGCTGACCTATAAAAGACACGAAGCCGCTGCCTCTCGCAGGCAGTCGGCTCACCCTGTACCGGCGCCGCACGCGATGAAGAGCGAGATCTTTTGCTTTGACCGGATGCTTCTGAATGTCCGTCTCGCCACCGCGCGCGGCGGGCCGGCGCGGCGCCCCGCGCGTGCAGATGAGATCAATGCACTCACCGTGAAGCGACTGCGCGGCTGGACTCGCCTGAGCCAGCCGGAGTTCGCGCGCCTGCTCGGTGTCGAGTTGAGCACGCTGCGCAACTGGGAGCAGGGCCGCCGTGAGCCCACGGGTCCCGCACGCGCCCTGCTGCGAGCGATCTGCAACGACCCGGAAAACGTGCTGCGTGCCCTGCGCAGCGCCGGCGTGCGCCGTGCTGCGCAGCGGCGCGAGGCGGCTGCGCGGCGCGAGCTCGCGACACCGCATGAGGTTGCAACACGGCGCGAAGTCGCGACACGCCGCGAGGTCGCGACACGCCGCGCAGTAACTGCGCGCCGTGAGGCAGCGCCTCGGCGCGAGGTGGTCGCATGAGCCGCCGCGTGCGCGCTCTGGCGCCGATCGTGGCCGGTGCGGCGCTCCTGTGTGCGACGGCCAGCGTATTCGCCGCGCCGCCCGCTGCCGCTCCGGCGGCGGCGCCGTCGGCCCCGGGCCCGACTCCTGGCGCGACGGGACCCGGCCCGGTCGCGACAACGGAGTCGAGCGGGGCGCTGCGGGAGCCGCAGTCGGTGCTCTTCGATCCGTTCCTGAGTGAGCTCGAGGAGCGCACGTTCCGTTACTTCTGGGATACGGCCAATCCGAGGAACGGCCTGATCCCCGACCGCTACCCGACACCTTCCTTCGCCAGCATCGCGGCGGTCGGCTTCGGACTCACGGCGTATCCGATCGGCGTCGAGCGCCACTACATCACCCGCGCCGAGGCGCGCGCGCGCGTGCTCGCGACGCTGCGCTTCTTCGAGCGCGCGCCGAACCAGCACGGGTTCTTCTACCACTTCCTCGACATGCAGAGCGGTGTGCGCGCCAATGACAGCGAGGTGTCGACGGTCGACACCGCGCTGCTGCTCGCGGGGATGCTCTTCTGCCAGAGCTACTTCGACACGCAGCACCCGCAGGAAGTGAAGATCCGCAAGCTCGTCGATGAGATCTACCGTCGCGTCGACTGGACCTGGGCGCAACCGCGACCACCGGTGGTGGCACTCGCCTGGACCCCGGAGAGCGGCTTCTCCGGCATCGACTGGCAGGGCTACAACGAGGCGATGCTGGTCTACCTGCTCGCGCTCGGCTCCCCGACCCACCCCATCAGCCCACAGGCCTGGGACATGTGGACCAGCACCTACGACAAGCACTGGGGCACGCTCTACGATCAGACCTTCCTCAGCTTCGGGCCGCTCTTCGGCCATCAGTACACGCACGTGTGGGTGGACTTCCGCGGCATCCGCGATGCCTACATGCGCGCGCATGGGCTCGACTATTTCGAGAACAGCCGCCGCGCCACCTACTCGCAGCGCCGCTACGCGATCGCCAACCCCAAGCACTGGCAGGCCTACGGCAAGAACATCTGGGGCTTCAGCGCCTCGGATGGTCCCGGCGGCACCGAGCGCTACGACGGGCAGGACGCTTCCTTCATGCAGTATGCCGCGCGGGGTGTCGGCCTCGGCCGCATCGTCGATGACGGCACGATCGCTCCGACCGCGGCCATCAGCTCGCTGCCCTTCGCCCCCGAGATCGTCCTGCCGGCGACGCTCGAGATGTATCACCGCTACGGCTCGTCGATCTTCAGCGTGTACGGCTTTCTCGATGCCTTCAACGCCAGCTTCCGTAGCACGCCCGATGCCGCCGGCCAGACGCATACGCACGTGCCCGACTCCACCGTGCAACAGCCGGGCAGGAACGGCTACGCGGGCTGGGTCGATCACGACTACATCGGCATCGACGAGGGTCCGATCCTCGCCATGATCGAGAATTATCGAAGTGATCTCGTGTGGCGCGTGATGCGCAACGATCCGTACCTGCGCCAGGGCCTCGAGCGCGCAGGATTCTCCGGCGGCTGGCTCGCACCCATGCAATGAGCTCCGCCGCACCGGCGGCCCTCGTTGCCGTAGGCCTCGCGCTTGCCGCCGGGCCGCTGCCGGCACAGCCGGCGGAAAACCTCACCATCGATGCTACGGCGCCCGCGCGACCGTTCCCGCACTTCTGGGAGCACATGTTCGGCTCCGGCCGTGCAGTACTCAGCCTGCGTGACAGCTACCGCGAGGACCTGCGCGCGGTACGCGCGCTGACCGCGGTCGGCTACATCCGCTTCCACGATCTGCTCGATGACGATATGGGCGTGTACAGCCTCGGACCGCACGGCGAGCCGGTCTACAATTTCTCCTACGTCGACCAGGTGTACGACGGGCTGCTCGCCAACGGGGTGCGTCCGCTCGTCGAGCTCAGCTTCATGCCCGCGAAGCTCGCCGCGCATGAGGTCCACCACAGCTTCTGGTATCGGCCCATCACCTCGCCACCGAAGGACTACGCACGGTGGGACGCGCTGATCACGACGCTCGCGCGGCACCTCATCGAGCGCTACGGGATCGAGGAGGTGAGCCGCTGGTATTTCGAGGTGTGGAACGAGCCCAACCTCGATTTCTGGTCGGGTACGCCGAAGCAATCCACCTACTGGACGCTCTACGATCACACGGCGCGCGCGCTCAAGGCCGTCGATGGTCGGCTGCGCGTCGGGGGACCCGCGACCGCGCAGGCAGCGTGGGTGACGGCCTTCCTGCGCCACTGCAGCGAGAACCACGTGCCGGTCGATTTCGTGTCGACGCACGTTTACGGCGATGACACGGCCAAGGATGTCTTCGGCACGAGCGAGCACATCCCGAGGCGGCAGATGGTGTGCCGCGCGGTGAAGAAGGTGCACGAGGAGATTCAGTCCTCGCCGCTCCCCTCGATGCCACTCATCTGGACGGAGTTCAATGCGAGCTGGAGCAACCATCCGGAGGTGACCGATGCGCCCTTCATGGGTCCGTGGCTCGCCGAGACGGTCCGCCAATGCGATGGCTTGGTGCAGGAGATGTCGTACTGGACCTTTTCGGATGTGTTCGACGAGCAGGGCGTCGTGAAGACCCCCTTTTATGGCGGCTTCGGGCTGCTGGCGGCGGGCGGCATCCCGAAGCCAGCCTTCAACGCCTTCGCCCTGCTGCATGGGCTCGGCGAGGAGCGGCTCGCGAGCGATGCACCGGGTCTGCTGGTCACGCGCCGCGCGGACGGGACGCTCGTGCTGGCGCTGTGGAACTACGCCGAGGCGGGCGAGCGGGTGCCGCTGCGCAAGGTGGCGCTGCGCTTCACGCACGGGGGCGCTGCGAGCGTGAGCGTGCAGTCAATCGACGACGAGCACGGCAACGTCAACATCGCCTACGATCGCATGGGCTCACCGCGCTACCCCACACAACGCCAGCTGGCGCAGCTGCGTCAGGCGGGCGCGCTCCCATCACCAACCACTCGCGCGCTGCAGTCCGGCGAGCTGGACCTCGAGATTCCCTCGGACGGGCTCGTGCTCGTGACGGTGCCCCCGGCGCGCTAGGTCTTCGCCGTCCAGGAGCTGCACCAGCCGCTCGATTTCACGGCTTTGCCGGGGAAGAGCAGGCAGCCGCCCTGGGCGGAGCCGGCGCCACCCTGGTAGAGCTGGCAGTTCCCACACTTGCTGCCGGGCTTGGCCTCCGGGGCCTTGCTCGCGTCGTTCGTGTATTTCAACGCCTTGGCCGTCGGATCGTCGGTCGCGACGAGCGGCAGGTCGGCCGCCCACGCGCTGTGCAGCACCCCGGCCGCAACCGGCGTGAGCGCAACTCCGAGCGAGACTTTCTTCAGCAGGCGGCGGCGTGAGGCATCGAACTCGGGCTTCATCGTTTTCTCCGATCAGCTGAGCTGCTGGTGGCGACAGTATGAACGAAGTGCCGCGTTCACAGAAATGGTGGCGGCACTGCCGCGATCGCGACCGAGGCACCTCCTCGTCTGCGAGGCGCCGCGGAACGCGCCGGAGCTGCGGGCGCTTGCCCGCGGCGCGCCACCGTCACCGGGAAGCCACGCGGCTTCACGATGAGCACATCGCAGCTCAGCTGGTCGAGGGTGCGCTCCGCGGCGTTCCCGATGAAGAGCCGCGCCATCGCCGAGCGGGAGACCGCGCCCATGACCACGATGGCCGCGCCGCTGCGACGCGCAAAGGCGCTGAGCTCATTGGATACCTCACCCATCCGGATGTGGCAGCGCGCGCGTGGCAGGCCAGCCTTCGCCGCGAGCTGACTCACGACACGCCTCACCTGCGCGATGTGCGCCTCCTCGAGCTCCGGCGGCATCGTGATGACCGGCGCAGCCGCGATCGCCATCGGCTCGAGGCCGACGAGCGGCATGTACGCGTGGAACACCTCGAGCCGGCCGCGCAGCTCGCGGGCGAGCCCGGCGCCCGCCTGCAGCAGCCGTACATCGAGGCTCGCCGGTCGGGCGTGGCGGTGGAACGGGTCGACCGCGGCGAGCACCAGCGGGCTGCGGTAGGGGCGTGGCGATTTGACGAGCAGGAGCGGCACCGGGCAGTGACGAATCAACTCCCAGTCGGTATTGCGCAGCAGCAGCCGTGCGCCGAAGCGATGCCCGCGCGCCGCCGCCACCACGAGATCGCTGCGTGTAGCGAGCGCACGGCGGATGACTGCATCGTGCGCGGGATATTCCCAGGAGGTCGTACAGCGCACCTTGATGCCGCGCAGGGCCGGGTCGCGCGCCAGGCGCTCGAGACGCTGCTGATACCGCTGCTCGATGGCGGCGCGCAGTGCCTCGAACTCCTGGAAGGTTACCGTCTCCGGAAAGCTCCTCTCGGGGTCGGGCTCGTCGATCGCGTGGAAGAGCTCCACGTGCGCGTGCACCGCACGCGCGAGCGCGCCGGCCTTGCGCAATTCACTACGCGGCGTACGCCGCAGGTCGCCGATAGCCACCAGGATCTGCCGGGTTCGCGTCGCCATGGGGTCGTGCTCCTTAGGAGGGCGGCTCACTGTAGAAGGTGCTCCTCACGGCGCCATCGTGGAAAGTCCGTAAAGAGCTCCCCCGTCGGAACTCTCTGCGGCACGACAGCCACGCATTTTCCCGTATGGCGCCGGTCTGGGCAGGCTGGAGAATGTGTCATGGAGGCGATGACATGGATATTGCAACAACCAGGCCCGCGCATCTCGAACGACTGAGGTCGCTCGACCCCTTCGATCCGGCTGCCGAGAGCAGCGCGCGCCCCATGCGCAAAGCGCAGAGGCGTGAGCCATTGGCGCGTCACCCGATCGATGTCGGTTGCGTCGACTGGTATCTCTACCCGGTCAATAGAAAGCCGAGGCGGACGGAACGCTGAGGAAGCGCGCCCCGCGGCGGCGCCGCGGGACCTGGCCGCGGAAACCACCGGGCTTCACCACGAGCAGATCGCAGGGCAGGTGATCGAGCACCCGCTCGGCGGTATTGCCGATCAGCAGCCGCTTGAGCCCCGAGCGCGCGAGCGCCCCCATCACCACGATATCGCTGCGGGTCTCCACGGCGGCCTGCTCGATGGCATCGCTCGGATGGCGTGCGATGAGGTGGCGTCGCGAGGCCGGAATGCCGGCAGGGTCGGCAAGGCGCGCGAGCTTCTCCGCCGCAACACGTGCCGAGCGCCGCTGCAGGTCATCGAGAATGTCCTGGGAGAGCGTGCCGCGCGTATAGGCAGTGAGAGGGAGCGGCGAATAGGCGTGCACCGCGTGCAGGCGCCCCCGCAGCGCGCCGGCGAGGAGGCCCGCCGCCGCCAGAATCTCGCGGTCGAGCTGCACCGGCTTTGCGTAGCGGTGGTCGGGGTCGACGGCCGCCAGGATGCGTGGCTGGCGATAGAGGCCGCCGCGCTTCACGAGCAGCACGGGCAGCGGGGCGAGCCGCAGCAGCTCCCAGTCGGTGAGGTGCAGGAGTCCCGCCGCCAGGTGGCGTCCGGCGTGCCGCTCGGCCACGATGAGCTCCGCGCCCTCCCGGCTCGCCGCACGCACCACCGCTTCGTAAGCCGGGTAGTCCCAGTCGGCGCACACGCTCACACGCAGGCCGAGCTTGCGCAGGCGCGCCGTATGCCGCTCGAGGCGGGCGAGCGCGGCGGCGCGCATGCTGCGCTCGAGCTGTCTGACACCGCGCGCCGGCACGACATAGTTATCGAGATACAGCGGCGCGTCGATGGCCTGGAACAACACCAGCTCCGCATCGAGAGCGCGTGCGATCTGCGCCGCCTTGCCGAGCGCCGGCAGCGCCCGGGCCCCGGGATCCTTGATGGCGAGCAGGATTCGGCGGATACGGCGCATGGCGGCGGGCCTGCGTGTCGCCTTCACGGCTGCGCCTGCAGGAATGCCGCCACCGCCTGCATCTCCGGTGAGCGCAGGTTCTGCGCCACTCCGTGCATGATCGCTACCTTGCGCATGTTGCTCTGGAAGGAGCCGAGCTGCTTGAGGATGTACTGCTCGTGCTGGCTGGCAAGCCGCGGGAAGTCCTGCGTGCCGTGGGCATCGGCACCGTGACAGGAGCTGCAGGCGGGCACGCCTTGCGCCGCGATGCCGTGCTCGTAGAGGTCGCGGCCGCGGGTGAGCTCCGCCGGATCCGCTCTCGGGCCGGGTTCGGGTTTCTGCTTCGCATAGTAGGCGGCGAGCGCTGCGATGGCCTCATCGTCGAGCTCGGCGGCCATGCCCCACATGTAGCTGATGGCATCGGGATCGCCCCGGCTCTGGGAGCGAAACGCCTTGAGCTGCGCGGCGAGGTAATTGGGATTCTGCCCGGCGAGCCGCGGAAACTTCGGCTGCGTGCTGTTGCCATCGGCGCCGTGGCAGGTGCCGCAGATGGTCACGGCGACCTTCTCGGCATGCAGCTGCGTCGCGAGGTCCGCGGACTCCTGCGCGCGCACGCCGGCGCAGGCGCAGCAGAGTGCGGCGCCGCACAGCAGTACCCATGCCGCCGTGACGCGTCGCGTCGCGAGCGGGCCAGCCGGGAGCTTGCTCTTGCGCATGATCAGACCCTCAGTAGGCGAACCACAGCAGCAGGTACACGGTGTTGTTGTCGGAAGCACTGCGTCCGAGCCCGTCATAGTTGGTGCCCGCTCCGTTGAACTTGCTGTACGCGGTGTACTGCGCCGAGATCTTCACATTCAGCCACGGCACGTAGTTGATCTCTCCCATCCAGCCACGCGTGTCGGGGGAGCCGTTGGCGCTCACGACGACCCCGGGATTGCCGCCCGGCTCGCCGGCGGTGGGCGGGTAGAGTGCGCCATCGCTGCTGCCGGTGGTGGAGAAGTAGGCGACGGTCGCGCCGATCTTGCGGCGATAGTAATAGTCGGCCCACACGCGGGTGGTCGAGAGGTTGTCCTTGGGGTTGGCAGAGCCGCCGTTCGCGAAGCTGGCATCGAGGGTCATCGATTCGTGGATGTGGGTGCCGGCGAACGTGACCTGATGGTCATCGCTCACGAACTGGTATTGCAGGTCCTCGGCCACGTCCTTGAAGCGATTCAGTGGTCCGCTGAGGGGTGCGCCGGCGCCCGGGTATAGCCGGAACTCCGCACCGTACGCACCGAGCTCGATCGAATGGCGGCTCCAGTTGTATTCGTATGCGAGACGCCAGTAGGGCGCGACGCCCGACATCACGTTCGAGGCGGTGCCATCGAGCGGCCCCGCACCGCCGGTGAGCTCATTGAGCTGGCCCTGCTTGGCGGAGCGGTAACCGCCGACCTCGGCGTACAGCGACTCGTTCCAGTAGAGATAGGCCGTGAGGCCCGCGACGTCCTGCGCGAAGGCGCCATCGATCGCCGTGCCGGCGAGCGGCGAGACCGCCGCGTTGGTCGCCGCGTAGGGATAGCCCCAGGCAGGCGTGCTGTTCCAGAGGTCCTGCACCGTCGGGTTGTTGTTGAGCGAGAGGCCGTAGGTGAAGGGCTTGTTGTCCGCAAGCAGCGTGGTGTTCGCGAAACGCAGGTCGGTGTTGTCGATGCCGAGGGTGCCGCTGTCGTTGGCATAAGTGATCTGGATGAAGCCCCCGAAGTTGGGTGCGATCTTGCCGGCGTAGAACAGGCTGAGCTGCTGCGGGAAACCCGCGGTGCCATTCTGCGCGACCCCTGGCGCACCGGCGGTCGAGAGGTCCGGCACGCTGGTCTTCATCTGCGTGTAAGAGATCTGCGCCATGATCGAGAGCGGCACGGTCTGGCCGAGCGACAGCAGCTCCTCCTTCTTGCCCGTGACGTCCCGCACCTGTTTTACGTTGCTGAGCAGGTAGCCGTTCGCCTTGAAGACGCGGCCGAAGTGCGTGAGCGCGGGGTAGACCGTATGACAGGCCTCGCAGGCCATGCCGGTCTGGCGCGCGAAGCTTGGAACCGCATGCGCACGCGGTGCCGCGAGCAGCGCCGCTGCGAGGATGGTCAGTGCGCTCAGATTCGAAGCTTCGCCGATCGTTCTGCGTAACATACACGCCCCCCCGAAGTCGACTGCGGTTCCCAACAGACGCGCGCCTAGGCTAATGGGGCACCCGGCAAACGCCAGTGACGTTAGTACGTATGGGAGTAGGTATCGCGATGGCCGCACGATGGCTCCCGGGCAGTTCCTGGAGTCCGAGCGCGCCGTGAGCAGTCATCATCTCGAGTACCTTTTCTCGCCCAGGTCCCTGGCGGTGATCGGTGCCTCCGATCGCGCCGGCAGCATCGGCGCGACCGTGATGCGCAACGTGCTCGCGGGCGGGTTTCGCGGCCCGGTGTGGCCCGTCAACCTGCATCACCGTCAGGTGGCGGGCGTACACGCTTATGCAACACCGGCGCAGCTTCCCGCGACCCCGGATCTCGCCGTCATCTGCACTCCCGCGCCCACGATCCCCGGCCTGATTGCCGCGCTCGGTGCGCGCGGCACGCGTGCAGCGGTGGTGCTGAGCGCCGGGCTCGATGCGCCCGCTGAACACGGTGGCACGCTCGCTGCGGCGATGCTGGCAGCGGCACGGCGCCACGCGTTGCGGATCCTCGGACCTAACTGCATCGGCCTCATCGTGCCGGGGGCGGGACTCAATGCGAGCTTTGCGCACCTCGGAGCGCACGCGGGCGGCATCGCGTTCGTCGCACAGTCCGGAGCGCTCATCAGCGCGATGCTCGACTGGGCCCACGCCACCGGGGTGGGCTTCTCACACTGCATATCGCTCGGTAACGCGGCCGATGTCGACTTCGGTGACCTGCTCGATTACCTCGCGCGCGATGCGCGCACGCGGGCGATCCTGCTGTACATCGAGTCGCTGAGCAGCGCACGCAAGTTCATGTCGGCGGCGCGCGCCGCGGCTCGCAACAAGCCGGTGATCGCCGTCAAGGCCGGCCGCACCGGGGAGGCGGCGCGGGCCGCGACCTCGCACAGTGGCGCGCTCGCAGGAGCGGATGCAGTCTACGAGGCGGCCCTGCGCCGCGCCGGGGTGCTGCGCGTCGCAACGACACGCCAGCTCTTCGAGGCCGCGCAGATTCTCTCGCAGTACCGCACCTACGTGGGTCCGCGCCTCGCCATCATCAGCAACGGCGGCGGCCCGGCGGTGATGGCGACCGACGCGCTCATCGAGGGAGGGGGCGAGCTCGCGCGACTCTCAGCGGAGACGCTCGCGGCGCTCGACCGGCTCTTGCCCGGCGGCTGGTCACGCGACGATCCCGTCGACATCGTCGGTGACGCACCGCCCGCGCGCTATCACGGTGCGCTGAGTGCGGTGCTCGAGGACCCGCAGGTCGATGCGGTGTTGCTGGTTCACGCGCCGACCGCAGTGGCGACCACCACCGAGGTCGCCCGGGTCTGCACACCGCTCCTCGAGAAGGCGGCGCGGCCCGCCTTTGCCTGCTGGCTCGGCGCCGAGGGCGTGAAGCTTGCCGGAGCCGCCGGGCCGCGGGCGGTGCCGGGTTACGCGACGCCCGAGGAGGCCGTCGAGGCGTACCTGCAGGTCATGCGCTATCACCAGGTGCAGGAGCTGCTGATGCAGGCTCCGACGGCCGGGCCGGAAGGCCCGCCGCCGGACGTCGCTGCCGCCAGGTGCATCATCACCGCGGCTCTCGCCGCGGGCCGGGCAGTGCTGAATGAGCCGGAATCGAAGGCGCTGCTCGCGGCCTACCACATCCCCGTGGTCGAGACCCGCATCGCCGCGGACATCGCCGCGCTCGGGCCGATCGCTGCGGAGATCGGCTATCCCGTGGCGCTCAAGATCCTCTCGAGGGACATCAGCCACAAGTCGGACGTCGGCGGGGTCGCCCTCAATCTCGGCACCTTCCAGGAACTCACGCAGGCGGCCACCGCCATGCTGCAGCGCTGCCAGGAGCTGCGGCCGCAGGCCCGCATCGAGGGTTTCACCGTGCAGCGCATGCTCCGCCGCGGCGGCGCGCAGGAGCTCTTCGCGGGTATCGCGCTCGATCCGACCTTTGGACCGGTGGTGCTGTTCGGTCGCGGCGGCACGGCGGTGGAGGTCATCGGGGATCGCGCGCTCGCGCTGCCGCCGCTGAACTCCGTGCTCACCCGCGACCTCATCGCGCGCACCCGCGTGGCGCGGCTCCTCGCTGGCGCCCGGGGCGTGACGCCGGTGTCGATGCCCGCGCTCGAAACGGCACTGATGCGCCTCGCGCAGCTCGCCTGTGACGTCGCGGAGGTCGTCGAGCTCGACATCAATCCGCTGCTCGCCGATCGGCAGGGTGTCATTGCGCTCGATGCCCGGGTGCGCCTCGCCCCGAGCAGCGCGAGCGCGGTCGCACGACTGGCGATTCGCCCGTACCCGCGCGAGCTCGAGGAGACCGTCGAATGCTGCGGCCGCCGGCTGCTGCTGCGGCCCATCCGTCCCGAGGATGCAGCGCGCCACCGGCAGTTTCTCGCGCAGGTGACACCCCAGGATCTCTACCTGCGCTTCTTCAGCGGCGTGCGCGAGCTTCCTGCAGCCGACCTCGCGCACCTCACCCAGCTCGATTACGACCGCGAGATGGCTTTCGTTGCGGTGGCTACCGATGCGGCCGGAGTCGAGGAAATCGTCGGCGTCTCGCGGGCCTCTTGCGATCCGGACAACTCCGCGGCGGAGTTCGCAGTGCTGGTGCGCTCGGATCTGAAGGGACAGGGACTCGGGAAGGTGCTGATGCGAAAGTTGATCGGCTATTGCCGCGCGCGTGGCACGCGCGAGCTGT
This sequence comes from Steroidobacteraceae bacterium, assembly GCA_035541695.1. GTDB lineage: Bacteria > Pseudomonadota > Gammaproteobacteria > Steroidobacterales > Steroidobacteraceae > 13-2-20CM-66-19. The sequence goes on along the minus strand of DATKMV010000089.1, from coordinate 18,701 downwards.
GGGGGAATGTGCTGGCGGAGAACACCGCCATGCTTCACCTCGCCAGCAGCCTCGGCTTCAGAGTGCGCGGCATCGAGCAGAACATCGAGACGATCGCGCTCGAGCTGCAGCCGCCCGAGCGTAGCTGAACGCGCAGTCTCCGCCCGCACTCACACGGCGCGCGAGAAGGAGGGCTGCGCCTGCTGCGCGCCCGCCGGGGCATGCAGGTACGCATCGAAGCACATCGCGACGTTCCGCAGCAGCAGCCGGCCGATGGCGGTCACGATGATGCGTCCCTCCTCGATGACCACGAGCCCGTCGGCAACCTGAGGCTCGAGCCGGGCGAGCGCGGCGCCGAAATAGGCGCGGAACTCGATCCCGTAGCGGGCTTCGATCGCACGCATGTCGATCACGCCCTGGCACATCAGGCTGCCGATCACCTCCGCCCGCAGGCGATCGTCCTCGCTCAGCGACAGCCCGCGCCACAGCGGCAGCTCGCCGAGCGCGAGCGCGCGCTCCCACTTCTTCAGCTCGCGGAAATTCTGGCTGAAGCTCGCACCGATGTGGCTGATGGCGCTCACGCCGAGCCCGATGAGATCGCAGCCGGCATTGGTCGTGTAGCCCATGAAGTTCCGCTGCAGCGTGCCGGCTTCCTGTGCCTGCACCAGCTCATCGTCCGGCAGCGCAAAATGATCCATGCCGATATAGCGATAGCCCCCGAGCGCGAGCTCCTCGATCGCGAGCCGCAGCAGCTCGAGCCGCTCCGCAGCGCTCGGCAGGGCGGTGGGCTCGATACGGCGCTGCGCCTTGAAGAGCCCGGGCAGGTGCGCATAGCCGTAGACGGCGAGCCGATCGGGGCGCGCCGACATGACCATGCGCAGCGTCCTGCGGAAGGCCGCCGGCGTCTGGCGTGGCAGCCCGTAGATCAGGTCGACGTTCACCGAGCGAAAGCCGCTGTCACGGCAGGCGTCGATCAGATCGAGCGTCTGCTCGCTGCTCTGCGTGCGGTTGACGGCCTGCTGCACGTCGGGGTCGAAGTCCTGCACGCCGAGACTCACGCGGTTGAACCCGAGCCGTGCCAGCGCCGGTGCATACTCGAGCGCAGTGGTGCGCGGATCGAGCTCGATGGAATAGTCGCGCGCGGCTGCACGGCTCAGGGTGAAGGCCTCACCGAGGCCCTCGATGAGCCAGGCGAGCGAGTCGGTACTGAGGAAGTTCGGGGTCCCGCCGCCGAGGTGCAGCTGTACCACCTCGCGCTCGCGGTCGAAGAGCGGCGCCGTGAGGGCGATCTCGTGCAGCAGGTGCTCGAGGTAGCGCTCCCCTTTGGCGGTGTCGCGGGTGATGAAGCGGTTGCAGCCGCAGTAAAAGCAGGGGCTGAAGCAGAAGGGCACGTGCACATAGAGCGAGAGCGGCCGTAGCCCGCCCTGGCGGTTGCTGCGCGCTGCATGCTCGCGCAGGTCCGCGACGCCGAAGCCGGTGGTGAATTGCGGTGCGGCCGGATAAGAGGTGTAGCGCGGTCCCGGGCGGTCGTAGCGCTTCAGGAGCTCCGCATCGATCAGCGGCTGCCCGGCATCCAAGGCTCGCAGGGCATGCATGGGTCGACCTCCATAAACAGCCGCCATAAACAGCCGCGGACGGGGGCGGTGCCATCATCGCCGGTCCCGCCGCGGCACGGTGCGCGCTAACGCCTACTGGATCTTGATGGTTGTTGGCTTTTTCGTCTCGACCTTGGTCTTCGGGACATGGATGACGAGCACCCCGTCCTTCGACTCGGCACGGATCGCAGCCTCATCGACCGCGTCCGGTAGCGCGAAACTGCGCGAGAAGCTGCCATACCAGGTTTCCACCTTGTGGAACTTCTCGTTCTTCTCCTCCTCCTTCTGCCGGCGCTCGCCGCTCAGGGTCAGCATGCCGCCCTCGACGGTGAGCTTCACGTCCTCCTTCCTCACGGCCGGCAGTGCGGCGCGGATCAGATACTCCTGTCCGGTCTCGCTGATGTCGACCGGCGGCGCCCACTCGGACTTTCCTTCGGTGTCGGCGCCGGACCTCGGCCAGCGTGCGAACATGCCCGGGAAGCGATTGAACATCTCGTCCATCGCGGCGAAGGGCTCCCAACGTACGATGCTCATGGTGCTCTCCTCATCCATCCAGCTGTCTCAAGCCTATCTCTCGGGCGCGGCGCGCTGCATTGGGAAGAGTGCGTACCGGGGGCGGGGTCGATCGCAACCGAGGGCACATGCGATAATGCCGGCTAGACCAAGCCAGGGGAAAGCGCAGCCATCGGGCTGCTGAATCCGATCCCATGCAATCGCTCTCCCCGGAACTCGCCCGCAGCGTCCTCGATTCCGCCCCCGACGCCATGGTGGTGATCGACGAGGGCGGCATCATTCGCTTCGCCAATCGCCAGGTGAGTGCGATTTTCGGCTATAGCCATGAGGAGGTGATCGGGCTCGCGGTCGAGCGGCTCATGCCCGAGCGCTTCCGCGGCCGCCACCTGAAGCACCGTGCGGAGTACCAGGCGGCCCTGCGCTCGCGCCTCATGGGCGAGGGGCTCGCGCTCTTCGCCCGGCGCGCCGATGGGAGCGAGTTCCCGGTCGAGATCAGCCTGAGCCCTATCCGCGCCGGCGCGCAGCTGCTGATCGCGGCGGCCATCCGCGATATCACCGATCGCAAGCGCGTCGAAGAAGAGCTGCGCGCCGCACGCGAGATCTCCGAGCGCGAGCGCGAGGCGGCGGACCGTCTGCGCCGGGTGGCCGATGACGCCCGCGAGAGCGCCGATCGGGCCAACCGGGCCAAGGGTCGCTTCCTCGCCACCGCCAGCCATGATCTGCGCCAGCCGCTGCAGACGCTCGCGCTGCTGAACGGCATCCTGCGCCGCCTGGTGCGGGAGCCGAGCGCCATCGACGCTTTGACCCAGCAGGAGCAGGCCATCGGCGCGATGACGCGGCTCCTCGGTGCGCTGCTCGACATCAGCAAGCTCGAGTCTGGCGCCATCCGCCCCGAGCCGGTGGACTTCACCATAGCGAGCGTGTGCGAGGGGCTGCAGCGCGAGTTCGCCAGCATCGCGGCGGCCAAGGGCCTCGAGCTGGAGCTCGCCGCGTGCCAGGAGTGGGTGCACAGCGATCCCGCACTCATCGAGCAGATCCTGAAGAATCTGCTGTCGAATGCCATCAAATACACCGCGGCGGGCGGCCGCGTGACCCTCCGCGCGCGGCGTCAGCTCGAGAGCGTGCGGGTCGATGTCATCGACACCGGTGTCGGTATCGCGCCCGACCAGCTCGCCTACATCTATGATGAGTTCTTCCAGGTCGCCGTTCCGGCCAACTCCACCCGCGAGGGCTACGGCCTCGGGCTCAGCATCGTCCAGCGCCTGGTGCGGCTCCTGGATGTGCGCCTGGAGGTGGCTTCCGAGCCCGGCAAGGGGTCGGTGTTCTCGCTGCTGCTGCCGCGCGCGCGGTCGCAGCGGCTCACTCCGGAGCGACCCGGCGCGCCCGCCACGACGCCTGCGTCAGCTGCCACGAGCCACCCGCGGGTGTTGCTGGTGGAGGACGACGCCGGCGTGCGCGCTGCGACGCGCATGCTCCTCAGTGTGGAAGGCTACCGGGTATCCGCCGTGGGATCCCGCGATGAGGCGCTGCGCAGTGCGGCGGAAGAGGGGCCGCCGGATCTGCTCATCACCGATTATCACCTCGGCAACGGCGAGCTCGGCACCGAGGTCATCGCCGCGCTGCGCGAGAAGGTGGGCGCGGAAGTGCGCGCGGTGCTCGTGACCGGCGACACCTCGAGCGTCGTCAAGCACATGCGCAACGACCCGCGGCTGCGCATCGCGAGCAAGCCGATCGACGCCGAGCAGCTGCTGACCGTCCTCGAGGACCTGCTGAACGCCTGAGAGGGCGGGCGGAAGCGTCACTCAGGAGGCGGGCTGCTGCTCCGCTTCCAGATCCATGACCATGCGCACGAGCTGGGCGAGCGATTCGGCGCCGCTTTTCTCCATGACGCGTGCACGGTGAATCTCCACGGTGCGCTGGCTGACCCCGAGCTGCGCCGCCATCACCTTGTTCGGCATGCCGCGCGTCATGAGGGTCAGCACCTCGCGCTCGCGCGGCGTGAGCGAGTCGAAGCGCTCGCGGATCTTGACGTGCTGCGCGAGCGAGGCGCGATTCCGGGCATCGCGCTCGAGAGCCCGCTGGATGCGGTCGATCAGATCCTGATCGCGGAAGGGCTTTTGCAGGAAGTCGAATGCGCCGTGCTGCATCGCTTCGACCGCCATGGGAATGTCGCCGTGGCCGGTGATGAAGATGACCGGGATGGTGGCGCCACGGAGATTGAGCTGCTGCTGCAGCTCGATGCCGCTCATGCCGGGCATGCGCACATCGAGCACCAGGCACCCGGGGTGGTTCTGCTTGTACGCCTCGAGAAACTCGGTGGCGGAGGACAGTGCGCGGGTCGTGAGTCCCACGGACTTCAGCAGGAAGCGCAGCGAGTTGCGCACGCCTTCGTCGTCATCGACCACGTACACGGTCGGCGGAGGTTGCTGCATAGGCCTACCGGGACTGACTCGGCAACAGCATATAGAAACAGGCGCCGTTCGGCACGTTGGGCCGGTACCCCATCGAGCCGCCGTGCGCGCGGACGATGCTATGGGTGATCGCGAGCCCGAGCCCGGTGCCGTTCTCCTTGGTGGAGAAGAAAGGATCGAAAATGCGCGTCATCGCCTCCGCAGGCACCCCCGGTCCATTGTCGCTCACGCTCAACTCGACTTCACCCGTCGCGGTGAGTCGCGTGCGGATACGGATCTGGCCGCCCCCCACGGGGCCCGTGCCGAGTGCGTCCAGGCTGTTGCGCACCAGGTTGAGGAGCGCCTGCTGGACCTGTCCGGGATCGACGTGCACCTCCGGCAGGCCCGCCGCGAGGTCCAGCCGCAATTGCACCCCGTGCACGAGGGCATCGGTCTGCACGAGCTCATGGAGCTCGCTCACGAGGGCGTTGAGGCTTGCCGGGGCGTGCTCGGTGAGATGGTTGCGGGCCAAGGCGCGCAGGCGGCGCAGGATGCCCGCCGCTCGCAGCGTCTGTGCCGTGATCTGCCCGAGCGCCTCCCGCAGCTCGGCCACCTCGGCCTGCGGATGCGACAGCAGCCGCTCGCAGGCATGCGCGTAATTGGCGATGGCGGTGAGCGGCTGATTGAGCTCGTGAGCGACTCCTGCGGCCATCTCGCCGATGGTCGCCATGCGCGAGACGTTCAGCAGCCGCCCATGCAGCGCTGCGGGCACCTCGCGCGCGGCGATCGCCTCCCTTGACGGCGGCGGCGTCGCGGGCCCGGCGGGGGAAGGCTGCTCCATCTTGAGTGGTGCCGTGGCGCTCATGTCGATGTCGTGCCGAAGCATCCACAATTTGTCACCCCGCGTCGTTAGGTAGTTGTCGCACCTCGCCCGTGGCCCGCAGCGCGCGGCGCCGCGACGCGAATCCGGCTGCGCGACCCGCGGCGCGCTGCCGGCAGCTGTCGATAGGTAATTACCGGGGGTGGCTGCGGAATCCGCTGATTCACCGCTGCGCCGCCCGTCGCCATTTTGTCGCGATGCGACCAGCGGGGCGGGGACGGCACGCTACGGTTTGCCCGCGAGAGCACGATGCCGGGAATCCTCAAGATCGCCTACAAGCTTCTGATCAACGACCGCGCCAAGTTCGCGGCGCTGCTGGTCGGTATCACCTTCGCGGTCTTCCTGATGATCGAGATGACCTCGCTGTTTGCCGGCATACTGAGCCGCTCCTCCTCCACCGTCATCAACATCGGCGCCTCGGTGTGGGTGATGGATCCGGCGGTGCAGACGGTCGCGAACACCATCCCGCTCCCCGATTATGTGCTCGATGAGGTGCGCAGCATCCCCGGCGTGAAGTACGCGGTACCGCTCTACTCCGGCGGTGCGCTGCTCAAGCTGCACGATGGTACCTACCAGGCGGTGAACGTCATCGGCCTCGACGATACCAGTCTCTTCGGCCGCCCCGAGATCATCGCCGGCAATATCCAGGACGTCTTCGCCGAGAACGCCTTCATCGCCATAAGGGATGCGGAGTTCTACAAGCTCGAGAATCCGCGCATCGGCACCGAGTTCGAGCTCAACGATCATCGCGGCGTGATCGTCGCCATCGGCCAGGTCGCCTCCAGCGCGCTGTTCGGTGTGCCGACGCTCTACACCACCTACAACCGGGCGCTGCAGTACATACCGAACACCCGCTTCACCATTTCCTACCTGCTGGTCGAGCCCAAGACGCCTGAGGACATCGCGCGCATCAAGGCGCGGGTGGCGAAGCGCGGCTATCTGGCGCTGACGCGCGATGAGTTCGTGGCAAAGATCTCCGACTTCTACATGTTCAGGACGGGCATCGGTACCAACATGATGCTGATGACGCTCATCAGCTTCATCGTCGGCCTGTCGATTTCCGGACAGACCTTCTACACCTTCATTCTGGAGAACATCGACAAGTTCGGCGCCATCAAGGCAATCGGGGCCAAGGGGAGCGAGCTGGTGTTCATGATCCTCTTTCAGGCGACCTTCGTGGCGCTCACCGGCTATGGGCTCGGGGTGGGCCTGTGCGCCGGGCTCATCTGGCTGGCCCGCTGGCGGCTGCCCGATTACGCAGCACAGGTCACCTTCATCAATCTCGGTACGGCGTTTGTCATGGTGGTGGTGATCGCCGGGCTCTCCAGCTACGTGGGCGTGCGCAAGGTACTGCGCATCGAGCCGTTCGACATCTTCCGGGGTTAGCGATGGCGGCGACGGCGATCCGGGCGGTCGGCATCAACAAGTGGTTCGGCGAGGGGGAGGCCCGCACCCACGCGGTGAAGGACGTAAGCTTCGAAGCGAGCTTCGGCGAGATGCTGTACGTCGTCGGCCCCTCCGGCAGCGGCAAGACCACGATGCTCAGCATGATCTCCGGCATCCTGCGGCCGAGCTCGGGCACGGTCGCGATCGAGGACGCCGACATCTGGAGCCTCTCGAGCGATGCGCTGGCCGAGTTCCGCCTGCAGCGCATCGGCTTCGTGTTCCAGGACTATCACCTGTTTCCGCGCCTCACGACCGCGGAGAACGTCGCCATCCCGCTCATTCTGCAGCATCGCGAGTGGGACGCAGCCCTCGCCGAGGCGGCCCGCAACCTCGACATCGTGGGGTTGAAGGATCGTGCGGAGCTGCCGCCGCTAAAGCTCTCCGGCGGCGAGCAGCAGCGTGTCGCTATTGCCCGCGCCATCGTGAGCCGGCCGGACATCCTGATATTCGACGAGCCTACCGCCTCGCTCGATGGCGACACCGGACGGAACATCCTGCGCTTCGTGCGCGAGCAGATTCTCAGCCATCAGCGCTGCATCGTGATCGTGACTCACGACAGCCGCATCTACGAGTTCGCCGACCGGATCATGCGCATGGAGGATGGCCGGATCAGCGGCGTCGAGCGGAGTCAGCTCGATGCGCACTAGGGCAGTTTTCATAGCGGCGGCGGTCGGCTTGCTGCTCGCGCTGCTGAGCGCCTTCCTCTTCAGTCGCACCCCGAAGCCGCAGCCGCCGCTGTTCGCTCCGGCGGCCAACCCGTACGGCAGCGGCATCTATGCCAACGGCATCATCGAGAGCGATCAGGCGCACGGCGAGAACATCAACATCTACCCGGAGGTGCCCGGGGCCATTACGCAGATCCTGGTGGTCGAGGGGCAGCGGGTGCGGCGCGGCGACGCACTGCTCACCATCGACGACTCGGTGCAGCACGCGCTCGTCGAGCAACAGCAGGCGCAGGCCGGAGCTGCGCTCGCCTCGCTCCAGGAAATGCGCGCCCAGCCCCGACGCGAGAACCTCGCCATCGTGAAAGCCCAGGTCGAGAGTGCGCGCGCGACGCTCAGGAACGCGCAGGATCAGCTCGCCAAGCAGCAACGGGCCTACGACATGGATGCGCGCGCGATCAGCGCCGACGTGCTCGACACCGCGCGCAACGCCGAGCGTATCGCCTCCTCCAACCTCGAGGTCGCGCAGCGGCAGTACGAGCTTACCCGGGCCGGGGCCTGGGTGTATGACATCCGCAACGCCGAGCGGACCTACGAGGCGCTGCAGAAGGCCTGGCAGTCCTCCGCCGCGCTGCTCGCGAAGTACACGCTGCGCGCGCCGGCCGACGGACTGGTGCTCGCGGTGCACTCGGGTGTCGGCAGCTACGTGTCCGCGCAGGGCGCCTACGACTCCTACACGCAGGGCTTCAATCCGCTCATCGTCATGGGGCTGCCCCAGGACCACCTGCAGGTGCGCGCCTATATCGATGAGATCCTGGTGCACCAGCTGCCGCAACCGGGGACGATCAAGGCGGAAATGGTGATCCGCGGCACCGGCGAGCACGTGCCGCTCAACTTCGTACGGGTGCAGCCCTATATCTCACCGAAGATCCAGCTGTCGGACCAACGCCAGGAACGTGTCGACCTGCGTGTGCTGCCCGTGATCTTCCGTTTCGCCAAGCCGCCCGGAGTGACGGTCTATCCCGGGCAGCTGGTCGATGTCTATGTGGCAGCGCGCTGAGCTGCCGGCCCTGGCGTGCGTCGCGCTCCTCGGCGGTTGCGCGGTGGGTCCGGATTTCAAGCAGCCGCCGCCGCCGTCCGCGGCGGGCCACTACGCACCGCGCACCGACCCGACCGCCAGCGTGCAAGCCCAGGGAACGACGCAGCACTTCATCGCGGCCGCGAAGGTAAGGTCCGACTGGTGGCGGCTGTTCGAGTCCGTACCGCTCGATGCAGTGGTGGCCGAGGCCCTCGCCGCGAATCCGGGCATCGCGGCCGCGCAGGCGAGCCTGCGGCAGAGCGAGGACACGCTGCGCAGCGGTTACGGCATCTTCTATCCGGATATCGAGGCCGGTGCCGCGGCCTCGCGTCAGCGCCTCGCGCCCCAGAAGATCGGCGTCAAGGCACCGGCGGAGATCTTCAACCTGTTCACGCTGTCGGCGTCGGTGAGCTACGCGCTCGACCTCTTCGGCGGGGAGCGGCGCATGATCGAAGCGTTGCACGCGCAGGTGGACGTGCAGCGCGCCACCGAGCAGGCCACCTACCTGACGCTCATTGCCAACGTCGTCAACACGGTGGTGGCACGCGCCGCCTACAGCGCCGAGATCGAGGCGACGCAGCAGCTGATCGAGCTGCAGCGCGAGCAGGTGAAGCTCACCGAGGTGCAGTGGCGCGCGGGCACCGTGCCGTACGCGAACGTGCTGATCCTGCAGACGCAGCTCGCCGGCAACGAGGCGACGGTCGCGCAGTATCAGCAGAAGCTCGCGCAGAGCGAGGATCTGCTGGCGACGCTCGTCGGGCACGTGCCCGCCGACTGGCATGCCGTGGAGGTCCGGCTGAGCGACCTGAAGCTGCCGCAGGATCTGCCCGTCAGTCTCCCGGCGGATCTGGTGCGTCAGCGACCGGACGTGCTCGCCGCGGAGGCGACCGCGCACAGCGCCAGCGCCAATGTCGGGGTGGCGACTGCCGCCATGCTGCCCTCCATTACCCTCAGCGGCGGCTACAGCGCCAACGGCACGAGCACCGGCAGCGCGCTCTCGGCGGCCGGCCGCGAATGGAACGTGGGTGCGAGCCTCGTGGCGCCGCTCTTCCAGGGTGGCACGCTGTGGTACCGCCGCAAGGCGGCGATCGACAACTACACTCAGGCAATGGCGTTATACCGCCAGGTCGTGCTCGGGGCGTTCGGCCAGGTGGCCGACACCCTGCAGGCGCTCGACCACGACGCCGTGGCGCTGCGCGCCCAGGACGCGGCGCTCGCGAGCTCCAAGGACGCGCTGCGCCTGGTGCACATCAACTACGAGGCGGGGCTCAACACCTATCTCGACGTACTGATCGCCGATGAGCAGTATCACCAGGCGCTCACCAACGACCTGCAGGCGATCGCGGTCCGCTACCAGGACACCGTCGCGCTCTATGTCGCGCTCGGTGGTGGCTGGTGGTCCGAAGGGGACAGCGTGCCGCCCGGCTCGTACTCGCGCGCCTGGCAGCAACCCCTCAACCCATAGCGGCGGCAGCGGCGATGCGGCGCACGAGTTGGGCGGGGGCGAGCCGTGCGGCATCGAGAACCAGCCGCGCTTCCTCCGTCGACGGCGGCACGAAATGACCCTCCTGCCAGCGCAGCACCTCGATATTGGCTTCGGAGGGGTCCTTGCCGCGACGAGCGCGCTGCATGAGCCGTCGGCGCAGCACTGACCGCGGCGCATGACAGTACACGATGCACAGCGTCACCCCGAGCCGCGCGGCGAGCGCACGCAAGCGCAACCGTTCGGCCACGCGGCCAAAGGTCGCATCGACGATCGTGGTGTAGCCGCCGGCGAGGGCATCGGCAGCGCACTCGGCCAGGCGGTCGTAGACTGCCGTGCTCATCTCCTGCGTGTACAAGCCGCGCGCGAGCGCCGAGGCGGAGCGCGCCAGTGGCTCGAGCCCGGCGAGACGCTTGCGCTCGATATCCGAGCGCAGGTGAACCGCCTGGAGCGCTGGCGACAGTTGCCCGGCGAGCCATGTCTTACCCGAGCCCGACAAGCCCGACATGAGCACGAGAGCCGGCCGCCGCGGCGCGAGCGCCCGTGTGGCGCACTCGAGGTAGCTGCGAAAGCTGCCGCGTGCGGCGCGTGCCGCAGCTGGCGAGGTGCCCGGCGCGCTGGCCGTCAGCGCCATGACCTTGATGCGCACCAGCGCGCGGTGCGCCCTGAACACCGGCAGCAGGAGGCAGCCCTGGTAGTCGCCGCTTGCCCTGAGGTAGCCATCGAGGAAGGCGTGCGCATGCCGAGGCCGGCCCCGTGCCTCGAGATCTGCCACGAGGAATGACACCTCATCCGCCACATCGATCCAGCGCAGGGCCGCATCGAACTCGAGGCAGTCGAAAGGCAGGAGTCGGCCTTGGTAGCGGACGATGTTGCCGGCGTGCAGATCGCCGTGACATTCCCGCACGCGCCGTGCGGCGAAGCGTGCCGCCAGCAGCGGCCACGCCGCATCCGCCCACCGGCCGAGACGCGCCTGCGTGGCACGGAGCGCCGCGATGTCACGCCCCGGCGCCTGCCGGGCGAGCGCCGCGGCGGCGCGCACGCATTCCGCCGCATTCTGCTTGATGGCGGCGATCTGCGCGCCCGGTTCGCCCCATTGCTGCCCGGCGCGCGCAGCGGGCAGCGCAGCGTGCACGCTCGCGAGCTGCGCGCCGAAGCTCGCGAGCTCCGCGGGCTCGATGCGTCGCGCCGTGAGGAGCGCCGCGAGCTGCTGCGAATGCGGGAACTGTCGCATGCGCACCGCGTGCTCGATGACGGATCCCGATCCGCCGATGCGCGCTTCACCCCCGCGCCGCCGGATCGCACACACGCCGAGATACAGCGCCGGCGCGAAGCGCCGGTTGAGCCGTACCTCCTCGTGACACAGCGCGCGCCGCTGCCGCGCCGAGCGCTGGTCGATGAAGGCGTAATGAACCGGGCGCTTGATCTTGTAGGCGAAGGCGCCGGTGAGCAACACCCACGAGATGTGCGTCTCGATGACATCGACAGCGCGTACCGGGTGCGGGTAGGCTCGCCGCTGAAGAAGTGCCTGCAGGTGATCCGGTAAGCTCATCGCAGCGCCGCCCCTCGAGAGTGGGTCCGATCATGCCACATGGCGATACCAACCTGCGTGGGCCGCCGCACTCGCTGAGCCGCGAAGAGGAGCCCGCGCGACTGCTGCGCAACTGGCGCGCAGAGCTCGACAGCGCCGCGTTGTATCTGGCGCTGGCGCGCATCGAGCGCAATCCCGAGCAGCGCGCCGTGTACGAGGAGCTGGCGGGGGCCGAGACGCGTCACGCCGCTTTCTGGCAGGAGCGGCTGCGCGCCGCCGGCTGCACGGTTCCACGCTTTCACGCGGCGCTGCGCACCCGCATCCTCATCCAGCTCGCACGCTGGCTCGGTATCGGCTTCGTGGTGCCGAGCGTGATCGCCCGCGAGATGCAGGACCGGGACGCGTATGCAGATCAGGAGGACGCGCGCGCCGCGGGGCTCGCGCACGAGGAGCAGGGGCACGCGGCCGCGCTGCGCCGGCGCAGCGATGGCGGCCTCGGCAACAACCTGCGCGCCGCCGTGCTGGGTGCGAACGATGGGCTGGCGTCGAATTTCTGCCTGATGATGGGCGTTGCCGGCGCCGGAGTCTCGAGCACCACCATCCTGCTCACCGGGATCGCCGGCCTCGTCGCGGGATCCTGCTCCATGGCGCTCGGGGAGTGGCTGTCGGTGACCAATGCGCGCGAGCTCGCCTCGAGTCAGATCGAGCGGGCGATGGGAAGCCGGGCGGTCGCGGCGGACCACCCGGATCTGCAGTCGGCGGGCGATGCGGCGAGCGCGGCGATCTTCTCCTGTGCGCTCTTTGCTCTCGGCGCGCTCGTGCCGGTGTTGCCCTTCTGTGTGCTGCCGGTGGCGCTGCGCATCGAAGGCACGATCGCGCTCTCGATCCTCGCGCTGTTCTTCCTCGGTCTCGCGACCTCGCTCTTCAACGCGCGGTCGGCGGCGTTCTCGGGAGCGCGGCAGGTGATCATCGGCGCCGCAGCCGCCGCCATCACCTGGCTCGTCGGCTACGCGGTCAGCGCACTCCCGGCCATGAGGCAGTGATGCATCGAATGACGGGAAGCCCTTATGGTGCCGTGCGCAGACCGGCCGTATAAGCGGAGCATGATGCCTGATCGATCGGGGGGCGGTCGCAGCCGCATGGTCGTCGCGGCTGCGATTCTCGTGCTCGCAGCAGCCGCTGCCGTGCAGGCCTTCTCCACCGCGCAGGCGGAGTTGAGCGCGGTGATGCGCAGTACGCCGAACCTCGAGCAGGGCGCGGCACACTACGAGACCTGCAGTGCCTGTCACGGCCCCGACGGGGGCGGCACGCCCGACGGGCAGGTGCCCCGCATCGGGGGTCAGCATCTCTCCGTGCTGCGCAAGCAACTCGTCGATTACCGCCACGACCGCCGCTGGGATGTGCGCATGGAGCATTTCGCGGACGACCATCACCTGGCTGACGCGCAGGCGATCGCCGATGTGTCCGCGTACATCCATGAGCTCGTCCCGGGCGGACCCGCAGGCGAGGGCAACGGCAAGTCGATCGAGGCGGGTGCGGCGCTCTATGCAGCCCACTGCCGCAGCTGCCATGGCGCAGACGCACAGGGCGTCGCCGCCAGCGGCGTGCCGCGTATCGCCGGCCAGCATTACGAGTACCTGCGCCGGCAGTTCTACGACGCGGTCGACGGACGGCGGCCGAATCTCTCCTCCGCGCACATCCGTTTGCTCGCCCAGCTCGATCACGATGCGATCGAGGCGCTCGCTGACTACTTGTCGCGCTTGCCGGCAGCCGCGCGTCAATCCACGGGCAGCCGCATGATGAAACATGCGCCGGCGGGCGAGTTGGCGCGGTAGCTGAGTGTGCCGCCGTGCAACTGTGCGATGCGTCGGCTCATCGCAAGCCCGAGCCCGGTGCCCTCGGGCTTGGTGGTGAAGAAGGGCTCGAAGAGCCGCTCCGCTACCTCGGGTGAGACTCCCCCCCCGTTGTCGCAGAGGGTGATCTCGACCTCGTGATTGGCGCCGAGGGCGGTGCTGATGCGGATCTCCCGGGGCCGTTCGCTGCTGCCACTCAGTGCCTGCAGCGCGTTCCACAGGAGATTGAGCAGCGCCTGCTGGATCTGGGTGCCATCGAGGTTGAGCGGCGGCAGCCGCTCCGCGAGCTCCAGCTCGCAGCGCACTCCATGGCGCGCTGCATCCGCGCGCGTCAGCTCCGTAATGGCGGTGATGAGTGCGTTGACGCTGGTCGGCTCGCGCCGCGTCTCGGGGCTGCGCGCGATCTGCCGCAACCGCCGGATGGTGTCGGCGGCACGCACCGCCTGCGTGCCGATCTCCTGCAGCGCGCTACGCACCTCACCGAGGTCCGGCGCGCTCGTGCCGAGCAGACGCTGGCACGCCCAGGCGTAGTTGGTGATGGCCGCGAGCGGCTGATTGACCTCGTGCGCAATGCCGGAGGCGATCTCCCCAACCATTGCCAGGCGCGAGACGAGGATCAGCCGCTCGCGCAGCAGCTGCTGCTGCTCCTGTGCCTCGCGCTCGGGGCTCAGATCGTGGACGAACCCGAGGAATTGAGGTGTCGCACCCCCGGGCACGACGCCCACCGACAGAAAAACCGGAAAGGAACCGCCGCCTTTGCGTTGCGCCATCACCTCGCGCCCACGCCCGATGATGTGCGGCTCGCCCGTTTTGAGATAACGCGCAATGTGCTCATCGTGGCCGGCGCGCTCGGCCTCGCTCATGAGGATGCCGACGTTGCGTCCGATGGCCTCGGCGGAGCTCCAGCCGAACAGCCGCTCCGCAGCGCGGTTGAAAGCCTGAATGACGCCGCGATGGTCGATCAACACTACACCGTCCACCGCGGCATCGAGGATCGCCTGCAGCGCCGGTTCGCGGACAGTCGCTCTGGCACCCACCCCGCTCCTACCATTGGGCACGAGACCTTACAAACTGTGCCAAACCACACGCGGCGCCTGCGTACGTATCTTCCGCAGTGGCGCCTGCCACTCGCCAGGTGGTCAGGCCGCGCGGGTGTGCGGTCTGACCCGCGGCTGTGAATGACTCTTGATGTCGCCGCGCCGCGTGCGTCGATAGTCCTCGAGCTTACGTCGCGCGGCACGAAACGCATCGCGCAGCGCGACGTAGGGGTCGACGTGCGCCGCAGCGCCGCAACGGGCATGGCGGACGGCGATCACTTTCTCGGGCAAGGCGATGTCGATGTGGAAGTCGTAGGGCGAGCCGTGCCGGTGATGCCGCGCGGGTGGCGCGACGATCACGTGACAGTGAATGATGCGCTGCTCGAGCTTCTCGAGCCGCGACACGAGCGTGCGAATGCGGCTCGCGAGCGCCGCGGACGGCGTCATCCGGCGAAAGGTGATTTGCAGCGGCAGCGGGCCGCCGTCGCCGGCGGAACGCGCCCTGAGCGGGTCACTCGGCCGCCGTCGGCGCGAGTGCACAGAAGGGAACGCGGCCAAAGGCTCGCCTGTCAGCTGCGGGATCGGCGGTGGCGCTCGCGAGCAGCGCCTCGGTGAGGACCGCGAACACATCACGCGAAGCGAAGTCCTGCCATTCGATGGCCATCTCACCCTTGCCCGAGCGCACCACACACGCTGCGATCTCCGCGGGCCTGTCGCTCGGTCCGTCGGGCAGGGTCTCGATGACGATCGAGGCTGCGGGATGGATCCCTAGCTCGGTCCTCATCAACGCGCCACTCGCACTGACGTTCTCGAGGCACCCGAGGCAGCGGCAGCCACTGTCGGGAGATTGCAGACACCGCAGCCGCACGGGGATGCTCGCCGTCAGCCGTGCTCCCCAACGATGCTCCATGGCCACTTCCTCTTGATGTCTCGTAGAGATGCTGCTGCAGAGTCCTGCAGCGGGCCATTCGTAGATCTCCCTACCTCCGAGGGCGCGGGCGCAGCGGTCGCGGCTCGCGCCCGAGAGCTCAGCGCGGCCCCCCGCGAGCCCGGCTTGCGGTCACGCAGCGGCCGGTGCACGATCGATCGCACCTCTTGCACGGAGAGTGAGCGCCATGAGGACTGGGCGGGGTCTCGCTGCGCTGACGTTCCTGGTGGCCTGCATGCCGGGCATCGCGGTCTACGCCGGGAATCTCAGCTTCCTCGAGCAGTCGCCCGTGAGCTACTTCAACGCCGAGGACATGGAGCTCATGCGGCAGAACGCGCTCAAGGTGCTGGATGATCCGAGTGCCACCGCGAAGCAGGAGTGGTCCAACACGAAGACCGGCGCATCGGGTCTGGCGCAGGTCCGGCGCGAGTTCACGGGGAGCGATGGCGCAGCCTGCAAGCGCCTGCGCGTCATCAACAGGGCGAAGGGACTCACGAGCGATGCGACCTACACCGTATGCAAGTACCCCGATCGGGGTTGGGTGGTCCACACGGAGGCGACGCCCGCCCAGTAAGCATGTCGATTTCGTGACTGTCGATTCCGTTCAAGGATAGTGGCGGATACGCAACAGACAGTGCGATTCTGGCGCATGCCCGGGGCACCTTCGCTCCTCCGGCGGTCGCAATTAAGTACAATCCGGAATGGTCCGACCCCGGCTCGCAGAAGAATATTCACGGGGTCGGCTGGAGTGAGACGCAACTCCAGGTAGGCGCCGGAGGTGCGCACGAAGCCTTACGGGGCACGAAGGGATACGTCACGGATGTGTCGGTGAGTCTCGTAACCATACTGTGGTCGATGGAAGCGGCCGCCTCACTCACGCTGGCCATCCTGTATGGCGTGGTGTGGGCCACCGATCGCCGCAACGTGGCCAATCTCACCCTGTGCGTCGCCGCGATCTCGATGGCGGCGGTCGCGCGTGGCGAAGTGGGCATGATGCATGCGTCCACGGTCGCCGAGTACACGGCGTGGGTCAGCTGGTGCTCTCTGCCGGTGACGCTCGCGGTCATCGGACAGGTGCTTTTCGTGCACCTGTACCTGGGGACCGGCCGCCGCAATCTGCTGTGGGTCATCGTCGGGCTTCGGCTGCTGGTGCTGGCCGGCAGCGCCCTGGCCCATCCGACCTTCGCATGGCAGGAGGTCGGCCCGTTGCGTCACGTGCCCCTGCTCGGAGAGTGGGTGGCAGCCCCGGGACTCGTAGCGGTGCCGCTGTTGCACTGGCTGTCGGTCGGGAGCTGGGCGCTGATCGTGGTGTTCATTGGCGATGCGTCCTGGGCGCTGTGGCGGCGCGGCGGCGCCGAAGAGCGCGGCAAGGCGCTGGTCGCTGCGGGTGGCTTCGGTCTGCCACTTGCCGCCACCGTGGTGTATGCGCAGTTGGTGCTGCTCGGAGCGCTGCCGCTGCCGCTGCTCATTACGCCCTCGTTCCTCATCACCATCATCGTCGCGGCGCTCGAGCTGAGCCGCGGTTCTCTGCTCTCTCGCGAGACGCGACAGGAGCTCGAAGAGCTGCGTTCCGAGCTGGCGCGCGCCGGGCGGGTTACGGCACTCGGGCAGCTCGCCTCGGCGCTCGCACATGAGCTCAGCCAGCCGCTCGGGGCCATCCTGCGCAATGCCGAGGCCGCGGAGATTCACCTGAACAGCCCGACGCCCGATCTCGAGGAGCTGCGCGCGATCGTCGCCGACATCCGCAAGGATGACCGCCGGGCGGGCGATGTCATCGAGCAGATGCGCGCCCTCATCAAGCGCCGCACGCTGCAGATGAATCCGCTGCCGCTGAATGAGGTGGTCGAGGATGTGATTGCGCTCCTCCGTTCCGATGCGATGTCCCGGGACGTGACGCTCGACTATGTATCCTCGCCCGGCCTGCCGTTGGTTTCGGGCGACCGCGTGCACCTCTCGCAGGTACTGCTCAACCTCATCATGAACGGCATGGACGCCCTGCAGAGCTCGGCGGCAGGCAACAAGCGCGTGACGATCGAGGCACTGCAGCGCGATGCGGGGCGCGTGGAGGTGGCCGTGACGGACTCAGGACCGGGGGTGCCGCCGGAGGTCATCGCCAAGGTGTTCGATCCCTTCTACACCACCAAGTCGAATGGGCTCGGAATGGGGTTGCCGATCTCCCGTACCATCATCGAGGCGCACGGCGGACGCCTGTGGGCGGAGCAGGCGCGCAGCGGCAGTGGCCTGACCTTCCGCTTCACGCTGGCAGACGCGGAGGCTGCGGTGCCATGACCGCGCCAGGTACCGTCTACGTCGTCGACGACGATGCCGCGTTTCGCACGGCCATGAGCCGCATGCTGAGGGCGACGGGCCTCGAGGTGCAGTGCTTCGTCTCGGGGATGGAATTCATGGCTTACCTGTCCGCGCAGGCGAGCGTTGCTGGCGCTGCCTGCGTACTGGTGGATCTGCGGATGCCCGGGCTCGATGGCCTCGAGCTCCAGGAGGCGTGCGCGACCTCAGGCATTGGACTGCCGTTCGTGTTCCTCACCGGTCAGGGAGACCTGCCGAGCGCGGTGTCGGCGATGCGGCTCGGGGCGGTCGATTTCCTCGACAAGTGCTCGCCGCGGCAGACGCTCCTCGGCGCCGTGCAGCGCGCGCTCGAGGAGCACGCGCGCTCGCACGCGCTGCGCGCCGAGCACCGGCGGCTCGAGCGGCGTTTCGCCGCGCTCACCGAGCGCGAGCGGGAGGTGCTCGGACACGTGGTGCAGGGGCGCATGAACAAGCAGATCGCCGCCGCGCTCGGCATTCACGAGCGCACCGTCAAGCTGCATCGCAGCGCCATCACCACCAAGCTCGGCGTGCGCTCGGTGGCCGAGCTGACCACCCTCACGAGCCAGGCGGGCATCCTGCAGGAGCCACGGCAACCCTGCCCCTAGGGGCAGTAGGCGCGCCCGCAGCGCACTGTTAGCGTGCCCGGCCAAGCCCATGGGCACGAAGAGCGTGGCAATTATTGACGATGATGCCAGCGCCAATCGCGCGCTGGGACGGCTATTGCGTGGCGCGGGATTCGAGCCGAGCGGGTTCGAGTCGGCGGAACGCTACCTCGCCGATCCGCTGCGACCCTCGTTTGCCTGCGTGCTCGCCGATATCCAGCTGACGGGCATGTCGGGGCTCGAATTGCAGCGCCAGCTGCTGGCACTCGGCAACCACACTCCGGTGATCTTCATCACTGCGCACGATGATCCGGGGTACCGCGCCGAGGCGTTGCGGCGCGGTTGCGTGGGGTTTTTTCGCAAGACCGATCCGGGTGCCCTGATCGTCGATGCGTT
>DATKMV010000088.1:0-3692 GCA_035541695.1 Steroidobacteraceae bacterium | reverse complement strand
CGGCGATCACCACGGCGGCCTGTGGCTGAGCCTCTGGTTCACATCGAACCACGACGGGCTCGTGCACCTCCAGGACGGCAGGATCAGCGAGGAGATGCCGGCCGGGAAGCTCGGTGGCGGGCCCGTCACGGGCATCGTGGTCGACCCGGACGGAGGTGTGTGGGCCGGGCTCGTGAGCGGCGGCCTCAGGTATTTTCGTCACGGAGAGATCCGCAACGTCCCGCTGAGCCCCGACCCGGCCCGCAACCCGAAAGTGATGAGCCTCACGCGCGACCGCGAGGGGACGCTGTGGGCCGCGACCGGAGAGGGTCTGAGCCGCATCACCGAGGGACACGTGGCGACCCTCACCACGGCCAACGGTCTCCCCTGCGACACCGTGCATTGGATCATCGAGGACGATGCATCGTCGTATTGGCTCTACACCCGCTGTGGACTATTGCGGGCAGCGCGCCGTGAGATCGAGTCGTGGGCGAGCGATCCGAAGCGCATCGTGCAGTTCGCGAGATTCGACTCCGCCGACGGAGTTCGCCTCGTTCCGCTCCTCGAGGGCTTCGGACCTCCGGTCACGCGATCCTCCGACGGCAGGATCTGGTTCCTCAACTCGAACCGGCTGAGTGTCATCGATCCCTCCCGCATGGCGATCAATGACGTGCCTCCGCCGGTCAGCATCGAGCAGATCACCGCCAACCGCGTGAAGTATGCCGCGCGAGCGGGCCTGCGCCTGCCGCCGCTCGTGCGCGAGCTCTCGATCGACTACACCGCACTCAGCCTCGTCGTCCCGGAGAAGGTCGATTTCAAGTACAGGCTCGAGGGACAGGATCCGGATTGGCGGGAGGGCGTCAACGACCGTCAGGTGCAGTATTCGAATCTCGCTCCCGGGACCTATCGCTTCCGGGTCATCGCCGCCAACAACAGCGGTGTGTGGAACGAAAAAGGGGCGACACTGGACTTCTCCATTGCCCCCGCCTACTGGCAGACGCCCTGGTTCCGCGCGCTGTGTGTGGCGACGCTGCTCGGGGCCTTATGGTTGCTGTACTGGCTGCGCGTGCGTCAGCTGGCCCATCGGTTCGACCTCAGGCTCGAAGCGCGCGTACAGGAGCGCACACGGATCGCACGCGAGCTCCACGACACCTTGCTGCAGAGCTTCAATGCGGTGCTGCTGCGCTTTCGAACCGCACAGAAAATCCTTTCCCGCAATCCCGATGAGGCGCGCCAGGTTCTCGAGAGCGCGATCGGTGAGGCACGCGCCGCCCTCACCGAAGGGCGACAGGCGGTGCAGGGCTTGCGGACTTCGCTCGTCGAGACGAACGAGCTCCGTCAGGCCATCGAGGCGCTCACACAAGACCTGGCAGGCGCTGCGGCCGAAGACCGCCGCGTCGAGGTTCGCCTGAGCACTCACGGGACGCCGCAGGCGCTGCGCCCACTGGTGCGCGATGATATCTACCGGATTGCGGGCGAAGCGCTGCGCAACGCCTTCCGGCACGCCGGAGCTAGCCGTATCGAGGTGCACCTCACCTACGATGCGGAGCGGTTCGAGCTGCGGGTGCGCGATGACGGCAAGGGCCTCGATCCGCAATTCCTGAGTGGTACCGGGCTTGCAGGACACTTCGGCCTGGCGGGAATGCGCGAGCGCGCGGAGCAGATCGGTGGAAAGCTCACCGTGTCGAGCACGCCGGAGTCTGGCACGGAGATCGCCTTCAGGCTCCCGGGTGCGAGGGCCTACGAGAGCGCCGCACGGGACAGAGCTTCATGGCTGCGGCGGCTGTTTCGTGAGAGCTGACCCGCGCCTCGACGGCTGCGGCATTCACGCATTCGCGCTAAGATTTCGAGCTGTTACCGTGGCGGCAGGATCTTCCGCGGAGGGGGAGACAGACCAACATGGGGGGCGATGAGGGACTGATCCGGATCCTTGCGGTCGACGATCATAAGCTCATCCGCCGCGGCATCGCTGCGCTCGTCGCGACCGAGCCGCACATGCGCGTGGTGGCGGAGGCCGCCAACGGACGCGAAGCGGTCAAGGAGTTCCGCGCCCACCGCCCCGATATCACGTTGATGGACCTGCAGATGCCGGAGATGGACGGACTCGAAGCGATCATGGCCATCCGCGGGGAATTTCCGGACGCGCGCATCATCGTGCTCACAACCTACGCCGGGGACGTGCAGGCGTTACGCGCGTTGAAAGCCGGGGCCCACGCCTATCTCCTCAAGGAAGCGCTGGATGTGGAGCTGCTCGATACCATCCGCGCCGTGCACGGGGGCCGCAAATCGATCTCGCCGGAGGTTTCTTTCCAGCTCGCCGAGCATGCGACCGATGATGCCCTGACCCCGAGCGAAGTGCGCGTGCTTGGCCTCATTGCCGAAGGCAAGGCCAACAAGGAGATCGCCACGCGCCTTTCCGTGACTGAGGCCACGGTCAAGGGTCAGGTACAGAGCATCCTCTCGAAGCTCGGTGCCAACGATCGCACCCACGCCGTCATGATCGGGCTGAAGCGCGGAATCATCCATATTTGAGCATCCAAAAGTAGCTCGCAGGCGTTCTTTTGGACGTATCTGGCAGCGAGGCCGTTCCCATACGCTTCGCTCCGTGCGTCGTCTATTCTCGAACTTCGCGCCGGGCGCGCCCGGCATTGGATTATTGCTGCTACGTGTCGCGGCCGGCAGCGCCCTGATCTACCAGGGTGTCGACGCCCTCGCCGGGGGCGGCCGGTGGCTGCCTGCCGCGTCCCATGGCCTCGGTGTCCTGCTCGGGGTCCTGCTGCTCGCGGGGCTGTGGACGCCGATCGCAGCGGTGCTCGTGGTGGTCGCCACAGTCTGGGGGACGCTCTCCCATGCGAGCCCGCGTCCGCAGCTCGGATCGATCGCCGTCATGGCGGCCTCTCTCGCGCTGCTCGGACCCGGCGCCTGGTCCATCGATGCCTGGCTCTATGGCTGGAAAGAGATCAAGATCCCCGCGCGCTCGCAGGACGCGCGCGCTCCAGACTGATCCCGCCGGTCGCCGGATTCCGGAAGCAAACGGAATCCCGGCAGTGTCGAAATAATTCAAAAGCTCATTCGACATGCGGTGTCACCGCGGGTGGTGTTCATTCCACACTGCGACCCAGTGAGATCCGCTGTTTGTAACTAGAGGAAGACTCCAGATGGACACGCTCACCAGCATCAATGTGTTTCGCCAGGTGGTCGAGTCGGGCAGCTTCGTGGGAGCGGCCGACCGCCTCGATCTTTCGACCGCGATGGTCAGCAAGCACGTCATGTCGATCGAGAAACGCCTGCGGGTGCGGCTCCTCAATCGCAACAGCCACAAGCTGAGTCTCACCGAGCCGGGCAAGCTCTACTTTGAGCGCTGCAAGGGCATTCTCAAGGATCTCGAGAGCGCCGAGCAGGAGATGGAATCCCTCAGCTCCGCTCCCTGCGGCACGCTGCGCGTGGCCTGCTGCGAGACCTGCATCCCGAGTCTGGGATTCGCCGGGGTGCTGGCCGAGTACCGCCGCCGCTGGCCCGATGTGGTGCTCGACATCTCGTACATCGATCGCGCGGTGGACATGGTGGATGAAGGCTACGATCTCGCCATCCGCCTGGTGAGCGATGAATCGCTGCCGGCCGGCATCGTGGCGCGCCGCGTGCGCTCCATTCCCTTCCGCCTGGCCGCCTCACGCGCCTACCTCGAGCGCCATGGCGTACCGAAGACCCCCGAG
>DATKMV010000087.1:0-25689 GCA_035541695.1 Steroidobacteraceae bacterium | reverse complement strand
CGTGCAGACCTTCGATCAGACGCGCTGGGATCCCGCGCGCTGGCCGGCGGAGGCGAAGGGCGCCGGCTACATGGAGGCGCCGCGCGGCGCACTGTCGCACTGGATCGTGATCCGCAACGGCAGGATTGCCAACTACCAGGCGGTGGTGCCGAGCACCTGGAACGCCGGACCGCGCGATCCCCAGGGACAACCGGGCGCTTACGAGGCGGCGCTCGTCGGCCACCAGCTGGCGGACCCGAAGCAGCCGATCGAGATCCTGCGCACCATCCATAGCTTCGATCCCTGCATCGCCTGCGCAGTGCACGTCACCGATCCGCAACGCGGCGAGCTGGTGCGCGTCAAGGTGGTTTGAGGAAGCACGCTGCTGCTCGCCGGCGCCCCGCCGGCCGGCAATCAGAGCTTCGCTCCGGTCCGATACACGTAATTCTGGAGATCGAGAAGCTCCCGGCTGATATTGCGTTGCACGCGATGCGCCACGCGCATGATGGCACGCATCACCTTGTAGACCACCCGCGGCTCAGTCTCGACCAGTGTCTCGAAATCAGCCCGGCTCAGGCACAGAACCCGGGTCGGTCCGGAGGCGAGCAGTGTGCCGTAGCGTGGTTCATCGTCCATGAAGGACAGCTCGCCGATCAGATCCCCGGGCCTGAGGGTGTGCAGCAGCGTGCGGCCGTGCACGCTGTCCTTGACGACCTGCACGGAACCCTCGACCACGACGTGCACGAGTGGATCGCGGGCACCCTCGGGCAGGAGAACCTCGCCGTCGGCGAGCGTTCTGAGGCGCACGAGTCTCGCAAGCACCGCGCATTCCGAGGGGGTGAGTTCCGCTCCGAGCGGGCTCGATCGCAGAGCATCAATATCTGTGGTCATGCGTATGAAAACCTGCAGGCATGTGTGTGAAAGCAGCTAACAGATACGCGGCAGCGGATCATCCTCGAGCTCCTCGAGGCAACGCTCCCCACCGAGCGCAGTGCTGAGGACGACCCGCGTGTGTGCGGTGGTGGTCGAGCCGATCAAGGCCGCCTGCGCTCCTGCGGGCAAGGCACGCAATGCCTGCAGCGCGCGCGGCGCGTCGTCGGCATCGACGACCGCCACCACACGGCCCTCACAGGCGAGATACAGCGGATCGTAGCCGAGCATCTCGCATACCGACTGCACCGCGGGGCGCAGCGGGATGGCAGGCTGCGCAAGCTCGACACCGAGGCCGCTCGCGCGGCTGATCTCGTGCAACACCGTTGCGAGTCCTCCGCGGGTCGGATCGCGCATGAAGCGCAGGCCCGGTATCGCAAGCAGTGCCTGTGTGAGCGGCAGCACGCTCGCACAATCGGATTCGACCTGTCCCATGAGCCCGAACTCCTCGCGTGCCAGGAGCACCGCGACGCCGTGATCGCCGACCGGACCACTCACGAGCAGCGCATCACCCGCGCGGATGGTATCCATCCCGAGCTGCTGCCGGCGCGCGCGCACTCCGACCCCGCAGCCGCTCAGATAGAGACCCGCCGCCTCGCCGCGCCGCACGACCTTGGTATCGCCCGCCACGACGCGTACCGCGGCCCTGCGGGCCGCTTCGCCGAGAGCGGCGACGATGCGCTCGAGCTGCGCTACCGCCAGGCCTTCCTCGATGATGGCAGCGAGCGTGAGATACAGCGGGGTCGCACCGCTCACCGCAAGATCGTTGACGATGCCGTGCACGGCGAGCGAGCCGATGTTGCCGCCGGGAAACTCGAGCGGCTGTACCGTGAAGGCGTCGGTCGTCAGCATGATGTCGCCGGCGCCGCAGTCGACCGGTACCGCATCCGCATCGGCGTCGAGCTCGGGGTTGCCGAGATGACGCACGAAGATGTGTTGGATGAGCTCGCGCATGTAGCGCCCGCCATTGCCATGCGCGAGACCTACGTGCGTGTCCTGCATCAGCTGCACCCTCCTGCGCTCTGCCTGCGGCAGGCGAACTCGAGGATCTGCCCCACGGCGATGCCGGCGTCGTTCGCCGGAATACGCGCGGGCAGGAGCACCTCGAAGCCGAGCGCCGCGAGCGCGCGCACGGCGTGCTCGGTGAGGAGCCGGTTCTGGAACACACCGCCCGTGAGTCCGACGTGCCTCACTGCAGAGCGGGCGGCGACGTGCGCCGCCATGGCCGCCAACGTTCGGGCGAGGCTCGCGTGGAAGTAGCCGCCGCGCTCCGCCGCCGGACGGCGTGCATCCATCAGTGCGGGAAGCAGCGGCGCCCAGTCCGCGCGCACCACACCGGACGCGTCGACCGCGAGCGGCAGGGTCTCGCCTCGTACGTCGGGATCGCTCGCGGCTTCGAGCTGCATCGGCGCCTCGGCCTCGTGCGTGGACTCGCGCACGCCGAGGATCAGCGCGGCGGCCGCGTCGAACAGCCTCCCCGCGGCACTGGTCTGCGGCGAGAAGCGCGCCCGCTGCCACACATCGCGCAGGATGCGAATCTCCGCGGGTGCATCGCGCCATTCGAGTCCGGCGTCGAAGCAGAGCGAGGCGGCGGCCCGCCAGGGTTCCTTCGCCGCGGCGTCCCCGCCCGGCAGGCGAAACGGACGCCAGCTCGCGACCCGCCGCCACGCCCCCGGTGCTCCGAGAAGTGCCTCTCCGCCCCAGAGCGTGCCGTCTTCCCCGAGACCCACGCCATCCCAGGTGAAGACCAGCATCGGTCCGTCCGCTGGGTTCTCGCAGGCCAACGCGGAGGCGTGCGCATGGTGATGCCAGACCTCGAGCAGCGGGAGTCCCGAGTGCCGCGCCCAGCGCGTACTCGCATAGCCGGGGTGGCGGTCACACACCACCGCCTGTGCACGCACACCGTGCAGTGTCTGGAGATCTCCAATCACCTGCTCGAAGACCGCCAAGCTCCGGGGAGTGGAAAGCGTGCCGATGTGCGGCGACAGCACGAGTCGCTGACCGTGCGCGATCGCGACGCAGTTTTTCAGGTGCGCGCCCACCGCGAGCACCGGCTCGGCGACTGCGCGCGGCAGGTCCAGCTCCAGAGGGGCGGTCCCGCGACCGACACGCAGTGCGCGCAGCGCACCGTGCGTGCGGCGCAACACCGGGTCATCGGCGGGGCGCGCGATGTGGCGATCGTGATCGAGAAAAAAATCCGCGATAGTGCCGAGACGCCGATGGGCCGCAGTCACATCGGTGAGCACCGGCTCGCCACTGAGGTTTCCGGAGGTGGCGACCAGCGGGCCATCGAGCTCCTCGAGCAGCAGGTGGTGCACCGGACTGTAGGGAAGGAAAGCACCGACTTCCTTCAGCCCGGGCGCAATTCCGGCGGCGAGGGTATGGTCTTCGCGCAGCCGCACGAGCACGATCGGGCGTGCGGGCGATTGCAGGGCGCTGCACTCCGCGGGCTCCGGCAGCGCGTCCGCGCGCAGCCGGGCGAGCCCGTCGACGCCGCGGCACGGATACATGACCGCAAGCGGCTTGCGCGGCCGCTGCTTGCGCAGCCGCAAGCGCTGCACCGCGAGCGGGCTCCGCGCATCGACCATGAGATGGTAGCCGCCGATGCCCTTCACAGCGAGGATGTGACCGCGGCGCAGCGCCTCTACCGCGCCCTCGAGTGCTGTCTCGCCGCCCGACACGACCTCTCCGCCCGCGGTACGGAGCGTGAGCTGCGGCCCGCACTCCGGGCAGGCAATCGGCTCGGCATGGTAACGGCGGTTGTCCGGGTCGAGATACTCCGCACGGCACGCCGCGCACATCACGAACTCCGACATGGTGGTGTTGGGCCGGTCGTAAGGCATGCGCTCGATGAGCGTGTAGCGCGGCCCGCACTGCGTGCAGTTGATGAAGGGGTAGCGGTAGCGTCGGTCGGCTTCGCTCGCGAGCTCGACCCGGCAGTCCTCGCACATGAACTCGTCCGGCGGCACGTGGATCTCTGCGGGACCGGCCGCTTCGCTGGCGAGAATGCGGAAGTCGCGAAAATGCTCCTCGACCGAGAGCTCCTCGTGCGCGCGCAGTGTCGCGCGAGCGAGCGGCGGGGCGTCCGCAATCACCTCGCTCGCAAAGGCGCGCACCCCCTGCGCCGGCCCCTGCACCACGATCTCGACCTGCCCGAGCGCGTTGCGCACCGTACCGTGGAGGCCATGGCGGTGCGCCAGGCGATAAACGAAGGGACGGAAGCCCACACCCTGCACCCGTCCGGTGATGAGCAGGCGGTGTGCCAGCATGCCCGCGCCTCAGGCAGCCGTCGCGCTGCGGGGCGCCTTCTGCGGCGGCCGCACCCCGTGGGCCCACCAGATCCGGCACGCGCCTTCATCGGACACCATGCAGGGACCTATCGGATGGTGGGGATGGCAGGCCGCACCGTAGAGCGGGCACTGGTTCGGATAGATCTGCCCGAGCACCACACGGGCGCACTCGCAGCCCGCCGGCATCTGTCCGGCGCGCTTGCGGGCATCGTCCGCATAGCTGCGGAACCGCCGCCGCGCATCGTGCGCGGCGTAAGCTTCGCGCAGCACGAACCCGGAAGCCGGCACGATGCCGATGCCGCGCCAGTTGGCATCGACGACCGCCATCACCGAATCGAGGAGCCGCTTCCCCACCGGGTTGCCACCGGCGTGCACGGCCGACTCGTAGCAGTTGTCGAGGAACGGGCGCCCTTCGAGCAGTTGCCGCAGCACCGAGTAGGTAGCGGCAAGCAACGTGTCCGGGTTAAAGCCGGCCACAGCCGCCGGGTAGCCGTAGTCGTCCACGACGAATTGCCACTCCTCGGGTCCCATGACGGTCGCGACATGGCCGGGCGCCACGATCGCATCGAACCCGGGGCGCCCCGAGGAGAGCAGCTGCGCCACGATCGGCCAGGTGCGTCGACCCGAGAGCAGCACGAAAAGATTGGCGGGCGCTCCGGCGGCCAGCATCGCCGCGACCGGTGCAGTCGTCGTCTCGAAGCCCGCGGCGAGAAAGATCACCGGCCGCGGGGCGAGCGCCTGCGCGAGCCGCGCCGCCTCGTCGGGGCTCGCGATGGGACGTATGTCCGCGCCGGCCGCCTTGGCCTGCTCGAGCGAGCGTGGCTCGGACTTCGGCCCGTTCACGGGCACGCGCAGCATGTCGCCAAAGGCGACCAGGGTCACCGCCTCATGGCGGGCGAGCTGGATCGCCTCATAGATGTCCTCTTCCGGGCAGATGCACACCGGGCATCCGGGACCGGGAATGATCTCGACCTGCGGCGGCAACGCGGCGCGCAGTCCGGCGTTGCTGATCGAGCGCTCGTGACCGCCGCAGACGTTGAGGATCTTCACGCGCCGCTCGAGCGGCAACGCGCGGATCCGCTCCAGCCACTCCCTGGCGCGGCTCATGAGGGCTGCGCGAATGGCGCCGCAGAGAAGTGAGCGGGTGCGCGCGAGGGCTCTGCGCCCGGGCGTGCCCGGCGCGCGGCAACCGCGGCGCAGAGCCACTCGACCCAGTCCAGAATGCCAACACCGCTCTTGACGGAGACGGTGAGGACCGGAGCCGGATTAGCGAGCGCCTGCACGGCGGTGCGCACGGCTGCGACACTGAAGTCCTCGAACACGGGCAGCAGATCGGCTTTGCTGACGAGCACCAGGGATGCGGCGCGGAACATCACCGGGTACTTCGCCGCCTTGTCATCCCCTTCAGGCACCGATAGCAGCGCGATGTCAGCGTGCGTGCCGAGTGCGAAGCTCGCCGGGCATACGAGGTTGCCGACGTTCTCGATGAACACCACGTCGAGCCCCGCGAGTGGCAGCTGGTGCAGCGCCTCGTGCACCATCGCTGCGTCGAGGTGGCAGGTCGCACCGGTCGTGATCTGGATCGCGGGCACGCCGTGGCGGCGGATCCGGCGGGCATCGTTATCGGTTTCGAGATCGCCTTCGATCACGGCGCATCTCAGGCGGCCCGCCAGCTCATCGATCGTGCGCTCGAGCAACGCGGTCTTGCCCGAGCCGGGCGCCGACATCAGGTTGAGCGCGAGCACGTCGTGCGCCTCGAAATGGGCGCGATTGTGCGCGGCCTGCGCCGCGTTCTGATCCAGGATCCCCCGCATCACGGTGATCGTCTCGGTGGCAGCCGGTCGTTCCGTCGCCACCGCACAGCCGCAGGTCTCGCACATAAGCCCTCCCGCTCTCCCCGGATCAGTGGCGCGCGTCGATGAGCTCGATGCTCTGCAGGGTGAGGTCGGCACCGGATACGACGCGGGTCCGCCAGCTGCCGCAGTCCGCGCACAACAGCCGCTGCGCCGCGGCGTCGGTGGTGGCGCCGCACTGCTCGCAGCATACGCGTACCGGCGCGGCGCTCCACTCGAGTGTCGCCTCCGCGGTGAGCCTTCCCGCCCGGGCGATGCTGTAGGCGCGGGCGAGCTGCTCACCGTCCACCCCCGAGAGCGGCCCCACCACGACGCGCAGGTGTGCAACGGCGCGGGCTCCGTGCTGGCGGGCGACGCGCTCCGCCTCGTCGATCAGCGCGAGGCTGATGGCGAGCTCATGCATCGTCGGCGGCCAGCACTTGATCGAGCGCCTCCCAGCGGGAGCTCGCGTCGCGGGGCTCGATCTTCTGGATGGCGTAGCCGACGTGGACGAGCACGAAGTCGCCTGCGGCGATGGGCTCGCCCTGGAGCATGAACAGGCTCACCTCACGCTCTATCCCCTTGGCCTCGCAGCGGGCGCGAAAGCCGGTAACCGAGCGGACCTGCATCGGAATGGCAAGGCACATC
Source organism: Steroidobacteraceae bacterium (assembly GCA_035541695.1). Classification (GTDB taxonomy): domain Bacteria; phylum Pseudomonadota; class Gammaproteobacteria; order Steroidobacterales; family Steroidobacteraceae; genus 13-2-20CM-66-19. The sequence goes on along the minus strand of DATKMV010000087.1, from coordinate 19,010 downwards.
AGGCAAACTCCAGATGCATCATAGGGCCGCGGCATCGGGCAGGCTTCGTGGCAAACACGTATGCCCGGGGAGTCGGGGCACGGGTAGCATGGCCCGGGCACGCAGGAATCCCTGCTGGAGAAGCGGAAAGGGGAGCGCTTGCATCAGCTGCCGAGCCAATGGCCCGCACTGTGCGTGCTCGTCTTTCTCCTGGGTCTCCGTCATGGTTTCGACGCGGATCACCTGGCCGCGATCGACGGGCTGACCCGCATCAACCTGCGCCGTGGGCGGGCGTTTGCCCCGCAGTGCGGAATGCTGTTCTCGCTCGGGCACGGCGTGGTGGTGCTCGCCATTGCCGTCATCGTGGGTCTCGCCGAGCGCATTCAGCCGCTCCCGGGCTGGCTCGAGCTCGCCGGCGCCTGGATATCGATCGGACTGCTCACCCTCATCGGGGTCGTGAACCTGCATGCGGTGCTCAGCGCCAGTCCGCAGGATCGGGTCGCACCCGTTGCCGTAAAGGGGCGTCTGCTGGGCCGCGCGCTGCAGGCAGGTCATCCACTGACGGTCGCGCTGGTGGGCATGCTGTATGCGGTGTCCTTCGATACCCTCTCGCAGAGCGTCATGTTCGCGCTCACCGCGACCCGGCTCGGCGGACTCGCTTCCTCGCTTTTCATCGGCAGCCTGTTCGTGCTCGGCATGTTCGCCACCGATGGCGCCAACGGACTGTGGATCTCGAAGCTTCTCACCCGCAGCGACCGCATCGGCGCGATCGCCTCGCGTGTCATGGGCCTCGGTATCTCGATCGTCAGCCTGCTCACGGCAGCGTACGGGGTGACCAAGCTCACGACACCCCGCATCGATGACTGGAGCAACGCTCACGAGTGGGTGGTCGGAGCAGCCGTGACGGCGACGGTGCTGTTGTGCTACCTGATCGCGCGCCGTCTGGCGCCGGAGGGCGCGCTCGCGGTGCGCGCAAAGTAACTCACCAGCGGGGGGTACGAGCATGGCAGCGGTGAGCACCAGGTCCGCGGCTGAGGGCGCCACCGAGGCCGGCCCGGCTGCCGCGATGGATCGGGTGCTGCGCGCCGAGCACGAGGCTCGCATCGCCATCGCAGAGTGCGAGCGCGAGAGCGCCGCGGCCATCGAGCAGGCCCGCGCGCAGCGCCGGGCGCTCATCGAGCGCACGCAAGCGCGCATCGTGAAGCTGCGGGCGCGCATCGCGCAGGCACTGGAACGGCGTACCGCGGAAATCCTCGAGCGGCATCGGCGCGCGAGCACCGCGGAGCTCGAGCAGCTCGCCGACCCGGCGAGACGGGATGCGGCACTCGAGCGGCTTGCCGCGCGCCTCACCACCTCCACAGACGCACAGCCGGGCGCATGAGCCTCGCCGGCAACATGTCCTACGCCGCAGCCCGCGTCCACGCGCGCTATGGGTCGCGCCTCGATGACTCCGCGTGGCGCCGAATCGAGGCGAGCCGCTCGCTCGGGCAGTATCTCGAGGCGGTGCGCCGCACCGCGCTCGCGCCGTGGGTCGCCAACATCGACATCGCGCGCGACCCGCACGCCATCGAGGGCGCGCTGCGCAGCGAGTGGCGCACGACCGTGCGGGCGCTCGCGAGCTGGCATGCTCAGGTCTGGCAGCCCTGGGTGAGGTGGTGGGCGTGGTTACCGCTCCTGCCACTCATCGCGCGACTCGCACGCCCCGCAGCGGTCCCCCCGTGGATGCTGTCCGATCCGGTATGCGGTCCCATCGCCGTCGGTACCCCCGAGGAGCGCGCCACCGCCCTCGAAGCGACTGCGCTCGCGCCGCTTGCAGCGGCGGTGCGCAATGCGTCGTCCGTCGGCTTGCTCTGGCAGCAAGAGGCGCAACGCCGGCTCGCGCCTGCGGATGACCCGACGCTCGAGCAGTTGCGGCACCTGCTGCAGCTTTTGTCGCCCGGAATCTACGCGACACCCCCGCAGTGTGCGCCGGCACTCGCACGGCTGTTCCGGGTCGCAGGCGAAACGATAGTTGCGAGCGGCTGCTACCTGGCGCTGCTCCTCCTCGACATGGAGCGGCTGCGTGGCGGACTGGTCTTCCGCAGGCTCTTTCACCGCGAGGCAGCCTGATGGGTCTGCGCGCGGTGGGAGCCCGGTGGTTCGAGCTGCTCACGGCACGTGAGGAGCTGCCAGCCGTGCTCCGCGCACTCGCCGCGACCGGAGTGGTCGAGCTGGAGTCACATGCCGATGTGTCGGGTGAGCATGTGCTGCCGCGGCTGCGCGCAGTGCTCGACGAATACCGGCAGCTCGAGCGGCGCTATGCGTCGTTCTGGCCGCCGCCCGATGAGGCGCGCTTGCGCGAAGGACAGCGCAACAAGGCTCCGGAGCAGCTGGCGGAGGGGGCGCTGCAGCACTTGCGTGCCTGGGTGAGTGACGCCGGGCCGCTCGTCGAGCGGCTGCGGCAACTCGCCTATGAGAGCTCGGAGCTCGCGCCGCTCGAGGCGCTGCTGTCCCAGCCGCTGCTGCCGTTGCCGGATCTCACGCAGTTCAGCAATTGCGGTCCGGTGCTTGCGAGCCGCGCCTACCTGCTGCCCGAGCGTGCCGCAGCGCTCGCGATTCCCTCCGGCGTCCTGATCGATCGGGCAGCCGGCGGCGGCCGCGCCTTTCTCCTGGCGCTCGGCGCAGCGCCACAGATTGCCGCGCTCGACGATCAGCTGAGCGCCATCAAGGCGCGCCGGGTCGCCCTGCCGAGGGAGTTGCCCGCGGCGCGGAGCGCCGCGCTCGGCTGGGTTGCCAATCGCGGCGAGCAGCTGCTGGAGGAGTCGCGCACCCTGCAGGGCGAGTTGCAGAAGCTCCACCACATGCACCTCATCAGCTCAGTGCTCGGCACGATCGGTTTCATCGAATGGGTCGTGAGGCAGGTGCCCGAGCTCAGCGTGACGGAGAATTTCGCCTGGGTAACGGGGTGGACCAGCGATGCATCCGGCACGCGCATCGAGAGCGCGCTGCAGCGCGCGCAACTCCAGTACCTGCTGCGATTCACCGCCGCTCCCTCCGGCCTGTCAGCGCCCGTGGTGCTGCGCAATCCGCGCTGGCTGCAGCCCTTCGAGCTGTTCTCGCGGCTGCTCGGCGTCCCGGCCGCCGGCGAGGCGGACCCGAGCCGCGTCCTCGCGTTTTTCGCACCACTGCTCTTTGGCTTCATGTTCGGCGATGTGGGGCAGGGTGCGGTCCTGATGCTCGCCGGTCTCGCGCTGCGCCGCCGCTACCCGGCGATGTCACTGCTCATTCCGGGCGGCGCAGCGGCCGTCGCCTTTGGTTTCGCATTCGGAAGCCTCTTCTGCCGTGAGGACGTCCTGCGGCCGTTGTGGCTGCGGCCGATCGATGAGCCACTGGTACTCCTGAAGACGAGCCTGCTGCTCGGGGTGTGCGTGATCGTCCTCGGGCTGGCGCTCGCGGCGCTGCAGTACGTTTGGAGCGCTCAGGCACGCATCTGGTGGATGTCGCAGGCAGGACTCGCCTGCGCCTACCTGGGGGTGATCGCCCGCGCGCTCGGCAGGCCTTCCCTGTGGTGCGTGCCGGCGGGACTCGCGTGGTCGTGGCTCGGCTCCGCGGCGCTCGCGGCCCGCGGTCGGCGTTGGCAGCGCCTCGCCGAGGCCGTCGGCGAGTCGCTGGAGGTCCTGCTGCAGCTCATCGTCAACACCATCTCCTTCGTTCGCGTCGGCGCCTTCGCGCTGGCTCACGCGGGACTCGCCGCAGCCATCACAGGAGTCGTGGCCGGCATCGGCTCGCGCCCGCTCGCGGTGCTGGTGCTGGCGCTCGGTAACGCGCTCGTCATCGCTATCGAAGGACTCGTGGTCGGCATCCAGACGACGCGGCTGGTTCTCTTCGAGTTCTTCATCCGTTTCCTGAAGGGTGCCGGCCGTCCGTTCCGCCCGCTCCCGCTACCGTCCACCGCCACCCGACAGCTGTAGAGATCGAGGGCTTTCACATGACATCAACATCACGCAACTCCGCCAGCGCCTCGAGCCGTGTGCTCCTGCCCCTCGCGCTGATCGTTGCGAGCGTCGCCACCTGGCTGTTGGTCGCTGCGCGTCCCGCGATCGCCGCGGCGGGGGATGCCGCCCTCGCGCACGGCGACTCCCAATATGTCGGCTGGGCATTGCTCGCTGCGGCACTATCCACCGCGCTCGCGACCCTCGGTGCGGGCTACGCCGTGGCGCGCGTCGGCAGTGCGGCGATCGGTGCCATCGCCGAGAAGCCGGAGCTCTTCGGGCGTGCCCTGGTGCTGGTGGGGCTCGCCGAGGGAATCGCCATCTACGGCCTCATCGTCTCGATCCTGATCCTCAACCGTCTGGGCTGAGCATGGAGGTCGCAGTCATCGCCGATGAGCTGACCGCCCTCGGCTGGAGGTTGGCCGGCGCGCGCACCTTCGCCGGCTCGCCGCAGACCATCGCGAGCTCGTTTCAGACCGCGCAGGAGGAGGCGGATCTGATCCTGATCAGCGCGCAGCTCGCTGCGCTCCTGCCGCAGGCGTCGCTGCAGGCGGCTCTGCATTCCTTTCCACCGCTGACGCTCCTCATCGGGGACCTCCGCGGTGAGCAGGAACCGCCGGATCTCGCGCTCGAGGCGCGGCGCGCACTCGGAGTACTGCCGTGAGCGAGACCGCTGCGAAAGCGCCTCCCGGGCCCGTCGCGCTTCCTGCGAGCGTCCTCGAGGGACAGGTTCAGGGTCTGCTCGAGCTCGTCGAGCGCCGCCGCGAACAGCGCACGGGCGAGATTTGTGCGCAGCGCGATGCACAGGTGCGGGAGATCCTGCGCACGGCGAAAGCCGAGGCTCGCGAAAGCCTCCACCAGGCAGTGGCGCGTGAGCGAGCGCGCATGTCGCAGGGGGTGCGGCAGGCCGAGGCGCGCGCCGAGCTCGAGACGCGCCAGCGCGCGCAGCGGGAGACACTCACGCTCCTGCGGCAGATGTGGGACCGCGCCGCTGCTGCGCTCGAGAGCCGCTGGAGTGCCGGGCGCCAGCGCTCCGCCTGGCTGACCGCGGCCGTGTGCGAGGCGGGTCGGCTCTTTCCCGAACGGTCCTGGAGCATCGAGCATGCGGCGGGCCTGGGGCACGAGGAGCAGTCCCGCGCCGAGGCGCAGGCGCTCGATGCCGGAGCGCGGGAGATCAGCTGGCAGCTCGCACCGCAGCTCCGAGCCGGGCTGCGCGTACGCACGAGCGGAGCGTGCCTCGACGCTAGCGTCGCGGGGCTGCTCGCGCAGCGCGCAGACATCGAGGCACGGTTCCTCTGCGAGTATGTACTCGGCCGGCTCCCCGATCCCTCGGCCGCCGCCGCATCACCGGCAGCCGGGGTGCGGCCGTGACCGAGGCGCGCATCTGCTGGATCAGCGGGCCGGTATTGCGGGCGCGGACCGCCGACACCTTCCACGTGCACGAGGCCATCTCGGTCGGGTCCCGTGCGCTTCCCGGCGAGGTCATCCAGCTGCACGGCGATGAGATCGTCGCGCAGATCTACGAGGACACGACCGGACTGAAGCCCGGGGCCATCGTGACCGGCAGCGGCAATCCGCTCTCCGTGCGCCTGGGCCCCGGCCTTCTCGGGCATATCTTCGATGGGTTGCTGCGCCCGCTCGAGGGCAGTGGCGAAGCGTTCCTCTCGGCTGCATCGACTCATCGTGCGACCGGTCGCTTTGGCTTCGAGCCGACCCTGCAGCTTCACGCGACGCTCGCGCCCGGGCACAGTATCGGCAGGATTGCAGGTTCTCACGCCGAGCGGCTGCTCGTCCCGCCGGGCATCTCCGGCACGGTCACCTGGCTCGCCCCGGCCGGGGAGTACGCCCCCGAGGACCCCGTGTGCCGCTTCGTGCGCACCGACGGAGTTGACGCTGCGCTGACTCTCACGCACCCATGGCCGGTACGCGAGCCGCGGCCCGTCGCAAATCGCCTGCCGGTGGCGGGGCCGATGATCACCGGACAGCGCATCCTCGATACGCTGTTCCCGGTCGCCCGCGGCGGGCGCGCGGCGCTTCCGGGCGGCTTCGGCACTGGCAAGACAGTCCTGCAGGAAGCGCTCGCGAAGTGGTGCGATGCCGACATCATCGTCTACGTCGGCTGCGGCGAGCGCGGCAACGAGATGGCCGAGGTCCTCGATGAGCTGCCGAAGCTCGAGGATCCGCGCACCGGCCGGCGGCTGATGGAGCGCACGGTGATCATCGCCAACACCTCCAACATGCCGGTCGCGGCGCGCGAAGCGAGCATCTATACCGCCATCACGGTGGCGGAGTACTACCGCGACCAGGGACTGCACGTCGCGCTCATGGCGGACTCGACCAGCCGCTGGGCGGAGGCGCTGCGTGAGGTGAGCGGCCGGCTCGGGGAGCTGCCGGGTGAGTCGGGCTACCCGGCTTACCTCGCGTCGCGGCTCGCGCAGTTTTACGAGCGTGCCGGTCGTGTCGAGACTCTCGGCGGCACGGAAGGGTCGGTGACCATCATCGGCGCCATCAGCCCCGCGGCGGGAGACTTCTCCGAGCCGGTAACGGCGAACACACGCCGCTGCGTGCGCACCTTCTGGGCTCTCGACCGCGAGCGCGCCCAGGCGCGGTTTTATCCTGCCATCAACCCGCTGCTCTCCTACAGCGCCGACGTCGCCGGGCTCGACCCGTGGTGGCATGCCGCGGGCAATCCCGACTGGCTCGAGCAGCGACGGCGCGTGCTCGAGCTGCTGCAGGCGCAGGTGCATCTCGAGCGCATGGCGCGCATCGTCGGCAAGGACGCGCTGCCGCCGGCACAGCAGCTGACACTGCTGTGCGCCGAGCTCCTCAACGAGGCGGTGCTGCGCCAATCCTCGTTCTCGGAGGTCGACCGCTATTGCTCGCCGGCGCGACAGACGGCGATTCTCGGCATCATCGTGCGCTTCCTCGACCTCGCGCGTGCGGCCGTCGACGCCGGTGCCACGCCCGATGAGATCGCCAACCTCCCGGTGCGCATCACACTGCAGCGCATCGGTGAGGAGTATGGCGAAGCGCGGGTTGCCGGCATTCGCGCGCTCTGGCAGCAGATGGAGCACCAGTTCGGCGCCTTGGCGCAGGAGCGCTCCCATGCGGGCTGAGGTGGTACTCGAGGACGTCGTGCGCCGCATCGAAGGTCCGCTGCTGTTTCTCGAGCGCACCGTCGAGCTCGGACTGAACTCCTTCGTCGAGGTAGTGGGTCGCGACGGCGCCAGCCGCGTCGGCCGCGCCGCCGCGCTCGATGAGCACAGCATCGTGGTGGAGGTACTCGAGTCCACCGTGGGCCTCGGCTTGCGCGACACGCGTATCCGGGTGCGCGATGAGCCGCTGCTGTTCGATGTCGGTCCCGGAATCCTCGGGCGCACCTTCGACAGCCTCGGCCGGCCGACCGATGGCGGTGCGCCGCTGCCGGCGGTGCGGCGCATGCGGATCGACGGGCTCTCCATCAACCCCGCGGCGCGCGCGCTGCCGCGTGATTTCATCGAGACCGGCGTCTCGGCGATCGACCTCACCAACAGCCTGGTACGGGGACAGAAGCTGCCACTGTTCTCGGGCGCCGGACTGCCGCACGATCGGCTCGCCACGCAGATCGCGCTGCACGCGCGGCTGCGCCGCAAGGAGCTGGGGAATTTCGCGATCGTATTCGTCGGCATGGGGGTATCGCACGACACCGCCGCCGCTTTTCGCGACGCGCTCGCGAGCAGCGCGGCACTCGAGCACAGCGCCATGTTCCTCAACCTCGCCGACGAGCCCGCGACGCAGCGGCTGCTCACCCCACGCTACGCCCTGACCGCTGCCGAATACCTGGCGTTCGTCGAGGGACGGCACGTGCTCGTCATCATGACGGACATGACCAACTACTGCGAGGCGCTGCGGGAGGTGGCCTCGAGTCACGGCGAGCTGCCGAGCCGCAAGGGCTATCCCGGCTACATGTACTCGGACCTTGCCAGCCTCTACGAGCGTGCCGGCTGCATCGAGGGCCTGCCGGGCACGCTCACGCAGCTGCCGATCCTGACGATGCCCAATGATGACATCGGCCACCCGGTGCCCGATCTCACCGGTTACATCACCGAGGGGCAGATCGTGCTCGATCGGGATCTCGACCGTGCCGGCATCTATCCGCCCGTCAACGTTCTGCCGAGCCTCTCGCGGCTGATGAATGCCGGCATCGGTGCGGGCGTCACGCACGAGGATCATCCGGCGCTCGCCAACCAGCTCTTCGCCAGCTACGCGCGCGCGGTACGCGTGCGGCTGCTGGCGAGCGTGATGGGCGAGGACAGCCTGCCGGAGGTCGACCGGCGTTTTCTCGCCTTCGGTGCCGCGTTCGAGCAGCGGCTGGTGCGTCAGGAGGACCCGCGGCCGCTGGAGGAAAGCATGGCAGTCGGCTGGGAGCTGCTGCGCATGCTGCCCGCGGCGGAGCTCACGCGGCTCAAGCCACAACAGCTGCAGCGCTACCTGCAGGGCCGACCCCATGGCTGAGTCGCGCCGCGAGGTGCCCACCACGCGCATCGCGATGCTCGAGCTGCGGGACGAGCAGCGCCTGGTGCAGGAAGGCTACAGCCTGCTCGACGAGAAACGCATTCTGCTGGCGACCGAGATCCAGCGCGAGCTCGCTCGGCTGCGCGAGCGCAGCTCGGGGATGGCCGCGGCGCAGGATGCAGCGCGCGGCGCGCTGAGCGCGGCGCTGCTGCGCGAGGGGCTCGACGCGCTCGCCGTGCACCCGCCGGAGTCTCTCGCCGCGGTGACCCTCGGGGTGGTGCGCTCGCGGCTGCTCGGCCTGCAGCTGATCGAGGCGTCGCTGCAGGACGCGCGCAGCTCCGCGGCGCGGCCCGTGCAGGAGAGCGGCGGCGAGGCAATCGCGGAGTGCGTCCGTACGCAGCGTACGGTGCTCGCCGCTGCTGTGGCGCTGGCGAGCTGCTGCCTGAACCTGCGGCGGCTGATGCGCGAGTACGTGCGCACGGAGCGCCGCACCCGTGCGATCGAGAACATCCTGCTGCCGGAGCTCAACTCCGCGCTCCAGCAGCTCGAGGAGCAGCTCGATGGCCTGGACCAGGAAGAGTTCGCGCGCCTGCGCCAGCAGCGCGAGCGCCGCTCGCGCCCCGCCGGCGAGCGGGGCGCCGGGAGCTCATGAGCTCGCCGGCAACTCCTCGGCCGCGAGCTCGGCGCGGATGTGCAGCCGCATCTGGTCGCGGAAATCATTCACGCTATTGAAGAACTCGGCCATCATCAACACCCAGCAATAGCGGCCGAGGTCGGTGAGCTCGATGCCGGTGGACGTGAAGCGTATGGCACCGACCAGAAGCATGGACACGAGCTCGGGGGCCATGTAGAGCCAGAATGCCGCACCGTGGCGGCGCAGGTCCAGGTAGCGAAGTGACAGGCCGAAGCCCCGCACCAGAAAGTCGTAGCGCATGCGCTCCTTGCGGGTCAGGCGCTTGCTCTGCGTGATCGCACTTCGACCCTCGGCAATCAAGCGCCGGTACTGGTTGATGGAGAACGTCGTTGCATGCAGCACACCACCGAGGTAGCTGAAGGCGCCGCTGCCGACCCCGACATAGTCGGCATCCTCGACGATGTATTCATCGATGGGCTGCGCCTGCGACGCCGCAGCGCGGTGACGCGAGAAGCACCACACCGAGGAAGCATCGTAGTCGGATCGCAGCGCCTGCAGGATGCGCCGGTAGAACTCGTGCCGCCGGCCCGGGTCGGCGCGCCCGAGGGTCTCGTCCATCTTCCGCTGCGCGCTGCGCGCCGTCATGAGCGGGTAGAAGGAGACCTGGTCCGCCTCCAGTGCCAGGAGCGTCTCGAGATCGCGCTCGAGCATCGCGGCCGACTGGTTCGGCAGGTTGAAGATCATGTCGACGTTCAGCGTCGGGAAGCGGCCGCGTGCGGCGTGCAGGCGCTCGCGGATCTGCTCGCCGCTGCCGTAACGCTCGAAACGCTGCATCTGCCGCAACAGGCCGTCATCGAAGCTCTGCACTCCGACCGAGAGCCGCCCGACGCCGACGGCAGCGAGGGCGGCGAAGGTTTCCTCATGCAGATGGTTCGGATTGGTCTCGACCGAGATGGTGCGGATGGGCCAGAGCGAGCGGATGAGCTCGAGCGTGCCCACCAGCTCGAGCGGCGCGACCGTGGGGGTGCCGCCACCGACGTAGACATCGCGGAAGGCGAAGCCCTGGGCATGGTAGGCGCGGATCTCGGCGCGCAGCGCCTGGAAATAAGTCAGCGCCTTCGCCTCGCGGAACTGCACACGATGGAAGGAGCAGAACGGGCAGAGCGCCTCGCAGAAGGGAATGTGCACATACAGCTGGCACGGGTGCGCCGGCGGTGCTCTGCTGGCAGCGCCCGAGGCGACGTCGAAATGCATCGAAGCCTGGTATTCATGTTGCAGAATCCTCAGCAGCAGCGGCTCGAACCACAACATGTGATCTGCTTTCAGCCGCCCATTGCCGGGCTTGCACCAAGGCCAACGATCTCCGCCGGTAGTGCCGCGCCGCTGAAGAGTGCGGCCGACAGTCGGCCTTCCCGGTCGCTGATGGCCCTCAACAGGCGCGCGGGGTCACCGACCTTGCGGAACGCGGCGAAGCCGCGATAGAGAAAGTCGTGCAACGCGCCGTAACCGGCCAGGACTGCCGGCGCGCGCGCAGCGCGCAGTGCGAGCGCCATCCAGTCGCGAGCGACCAGGCTCTCGAGGTCCTTGCCGATCGCCAGGACGAGCTCGATCTGCTGCCGCCGCGCCTCGGCTCTGCCGACCTTGCGATAGGCGCTGGCGTAGCTGTGCCAGTCGATCGGCCCGGCGCCGAGCTCGGCTGCCATCGACTGATCGAGCTCCGCGGTGAGCAGCTGTAGCTCGAGTGCATGCACGAGCACCCGCAGGGCAGCTTCCGGCAGGCTCCGCTCCAGCCGTTCCGCGGCACGCTCCAGGTCCTGATCGCGGCGGGCGTGCCCGGAGAGCCCGTAGACATCGCTTAGAAAGAATCCGATGGCGTCGGCGCAGCGCGGGTCGCGCCGCAGATCAGCGTAGGTCGTCATCAACCGCGCGGCCTGCCAGAGCCGCAGCTCCTGCAGCCGCGGGCCGCCGTGCGCGCTGGCCTCGCGCGCTGCGAGCAACGCCCGCTGGCGCAACAGCTCATCGAGCGGGTGCCCGTCTCGCATCATACCGGACGCCGTTTATGATAGGGCGCAGCGGGCAGCTGCGAATGCGTATTTCCCGCAGGCCGTGAACCGGGGCTCGGGCTGAAGGCTGGCGTGGAGGGAATGCATGCCGACAGAGATCGAGAGGAAATTTCTCGTGCAGGGAAGCGCCTGGCGACAGGGGACGCCGCTGCACGTCCGTCAGGGATATCTCAATCGCGACAAGCAGCGCACCGTTCGCGTGCGCATTGCCGGAGGCCGCGCCTACCTCACCGTGAAGGGTCTCACGCAGGGAGCCTCGCGGCCGGAGTTCGAGTACGAGATCCCGCTCGAGGACGGGGAGGCGCTGCTGGCGCTTTGCGATGGACCCCCGCTCGAGAAGCATCGTTACACCGTGCGGCATGCCGGGGCGACCTGGGAAGTCGATGAGTTCCTGGGGGCGAATGCCGGGCTCGTGGTCGCCGAGATCGAGATCCAGAACGAGCAGCAGGCCTTCGAGCGGCCGGGCTGGCTATCGACGGAAGTGACGGCGGATCCGCGCTATTTCAACTCGAGTCTGATCGCTGCCCCCTTCGCGACGTGGGGGCGCTCCTGAGTCCGACCGGTTCAATCTGCGCTGGCCGACAGCTGCCGCAGCAGTGTCAGCAGCTCATCGACCTGCACCGGCTTGCTCACCACCCGCACCTGCTGTTGACGCGCGAGCTCGTGCATCGCCGATGAGGTATCGCCGGTTACCAGCACGGCCTTCAAGGAGGGCCCGTGGCGTGCGCGCAGGGCCTCGATGACCTGGATGCCGTTCTCACCGTTGCCCAGGTGATAGTCGGTGATCAGCAGATCGATGGAATCGGGCGCGCCGGCCGCCTCGAGTGCGCCCGCAAGCGTCGTGACCACCGTGACCTGGTAGTTCTCCGAGCGCAACAGCAGTTGGGTTGCGTCGCGCACTCTTGGATCGTCCTCCACCAGCAGCACGCGTGGCTGGCTCACGGAGGTGGCATCGCTCACGGCCCGCGGCGCGCGCCGGAAACTGCGCGGCGGCGCCCCCGAGCCCGCCGGGAGCATCAGCGCGAATGCCGATCCTTTGCCGACTTCGGAGCGCACCTCGAGCTGCAGATCGAGCAGCCGCACGATGCGTCGCACGATGGCGAGCCCGAGGCCGTAACCGCTGTCCTCGGTCGAGCCTTCGGCTACACCGGGTACCCGGTAGAATTCATCATAGATGTTGGAGAGCTGCTCCGGCGGGATGCCGATGCCGGTGTCGAGCACCTCGACGCGGATCAGGGGACCCTGGTCGAGCGAGCGTAGCCGCACCGAGCCGTAGCGGGTGTATTTGATGGCGTTGGAGATGAGATTTCTCAGCACCTGCTCGACCAGTGAGCGGTCGCTGCGCACCGCGACGGGCTCGGGGTGCACTTCCAGGGAAAGTCCCTTGCTGGCGGCGACGCTGTAGAACTCGCTGCGCATCTCCTCGAAAAGCGCATCGACCCTGAAGCTGCTGATCTCCGGCCTGATGGCGCCGGACTCGAGCTTGCTCATGTCGAGCAACGCCCCGAGCAGCCGGGACATCGCGTTGATCGCCTGCTCCTGCTGTGAGATCGCAGCGGTGAGGTGCACGTCGCCGACGGCTCGACGCAGGATGCCGTTGAGCATTGCCAGAGCCTGCACGGGCTGGCGAAGGTCGTGGCTCGCAGTGGCGAGGAAGCGGCTCTTGGCGAGGTTGGCGCGGTTCGCCTCCTCACGCGCCGCGATGAGCTCTGCTTCGATGCGTTTACGCTCGGTGACGTCGCGGATGGCGGCGGTCGTCAGGTGCGACTCCCCGATCGGGCTCAGGCTGATCTCGACGGGAAACTCGCTCCCGTCCTTGCGCCGCCCGTAGAGCTCGAGGCCGGCTCCCATCGGCCGGACACGCGGGCTCGCGGCAAACCGGCGGCGGTGAGCGGCGTGCGGCCCCCGCAAGCGCTCGGGCAGGAGCTGCTCGACCTTGGCGCCGAGAATCTCCGCGGGCCGATAACCGAAGAGCGCCTCCACCTGGCGGTTGGCGAAGACGATGGTGCCGGCACCATCGGCGATGACGATCGCGTCCGGCGCCGTCTCCAGGGCGCTTCGAATCAGATCCGTCCGAAGCCCGAGTGCCGGGTCCACTGCCGATCCTTGCCCGCGCGTTGTAGTTTGATTGGCTGCGCGGTACGCCTGGCGCAGCCCTCGGTGTCTGCGGCCCAGGGCTCAGGATTCGGCAGGCGGGTGCGCCGCACAATCAGGGCAACCCCGAGGGAGCACCCGGGAAAACTCCATGCGGCACGCTCGAGCTGTCAGCAATCAGGGGCGAGTGCTGTCACATCCCTTGCGCCCAGGTGGTCGCGAAGCGCACCAGCTCGTTGGCATCCTTGAGGTTCAGCTTCATCTTGATGTTCGAACGGTAGGTTTCGACCGTCTTCACGCTCACCGCGAGCTCCCGGGCGATGCCCGCGGTGCTGCCCCCGCGGCCGATGAGCTCGAACACCTCGAGCTCCCGATCGGTGAGTCCGTGCAGCAGCTCGCTCGGCTCATCGACGCGATCGCCGATGCGTTCCAGGACGCCCTGCGCTATCCGCTCGCTGACATAGACGCGCCCGGAGGCCACTTGTCGGATCGCCCCGATCAGTCCCTCGATGGCTGCCTGCTTCATGATGTAGCCGCGTGCGCCGGCGCGCAGCACCCGCTCGGCGAACAGCGTCTCATCGTGCATGGAGAGTACGAGCACCCGCAGCCCGGCGGCGGCGGCGCGCAGGTCGCGGATCAGTCCGAAGGCAGTGCCCCGTGCCAGCGAAAGATCGACCAGCGCGAGGTCGGGCGCGAGGCGTTGCGCGAGCTGCAATGCCGCCTCGGCGGAGTCGACCTCGCCGCAGATCTCGAGGTCGGCCTCCGCGTCGATCATCTGACGGATGCCGAGGCGCACGATCGGATGGTCGTCGACCACCAGTATGCGGATGCGGCTATCGGGCTTCGACATCAGCACCTTCCATGGTGTCGTCGGAGGGGCTGCGCACGGGCTCCGTCCGGCGGCGGCGTGGAGGCGCACGCACCGTACAGGTCACCACCGTACCGCGCTCCGTCCCCGCATCGACCGTCAGGGTTCCACCGATCGACTGAGTACGATAGCGCATGATCTGCAGTCCAATGCCGCCGCGGGTGGCCGACGTGCCGATGCCGACCCCGTCATCCACGATCCGCAGCTTCAGTACCGCACGCCGGACCTCGATGTGCACGGAGATCGTGCGCGCCTGGGCGTGCTTGATGGCGTTGGTCACCGCTTCCTGTGCAATACGGTAGAGCTGCGTCGCCGTGGCGCCGTCGACGAGCCGCTGCAGCGCCTCGCCCGCGACGCGCACGCGGACCTTGTGCAGAGATTCGGTGGCAAAGGCGAGCGCACGGAGCGCTGCGGTGAGGCTGGCCGCTTCGACCTCCACCGGAAAGAGGCTGCGGCTCAGTTGTCGCACCTGTTCGAGTGCCTGCTGCGCCTGGCGTGCGATCTCCCCCGCAATATCCGCCGCCCGCTCGTCAGAGACGGCGAGGCGCTGGCGCAGTCCGGAGCTCAACATGCCGAGCCCCGTCAGGGTCTGGCCGAGCGCATCATGCAGCGTGTGCAACAGGTCCTGCTGCTCGCGCCACACCAGATCCGCCATGCGTGCGGTCGTGCGCTCGCGCTCGAGCACCCGGCTGATCTGATCAGTGACCGCCGGCATCAGATGGTCGAACCAGTCGTTGCGGGGATGCAGGCGGTCGGAAAAGAGCTCGAGCACCGCGATCACCTCGCGGTTGACCTTGATCGGGAAGGCTATCCCGGCGCATAGCCCGACGCGATCCGCGACTGCCGCCCGTACCGGTGTCAATTGCAGCAGCTCTGCCACGTCCCTTGCATATACCGGGTTGCCTTCGGCGAATACCCGGCCGGGCAGAGCCTCGCCCATCCTGTAGCGCAGCTGCTCCGACAACTCGTGGAACGCGAGAAAGCGCTCATCGCTCATGCAGCTGATGGTGGCTACCACCGTGCTCGGAATCTGGGGATCGGGGAGATAAACGTAACCGATCTGCCACTCCTCGCGGTGGCACAGCAGCTCGAGCACCTGCTGCAAGGCCATGTCCCAGGTGGGCGCCTCGGTGATCGACTGCGAGAGCTCGTGCAACAGCGAAAGCCACTGCGTGCGTTCGGCGACGCGGCGTTCGAGAGCTGCGTGCGCGCGCATCAGCGCCTGCTGGCGCACCGGGAGCTGTTTTTCGGCCTGTCTCAGCGTGCTGATCTCGATATCGGCGCTGGCGAGGAGATGGGTGAGGCCGTCGTTGGCTGCGGTCACCTCCCGCATCCTGTCCTGCAGGTGCAGGTTGAGCCGGCTGAGCTCGTCGTTCATCAGCTGCAGCCTGCTGCTCTCGAGCTGCCCCGCGAGGTGCTGCTGCGCTTTCCTCGTGGCGCGCCGGAAGATTTGCCGGCCTGCGGCGCTCGGAGCGAACGGCTCCGCCTGCTCCGGACCAAGCGCCTCGCAGCTCGGAAGGAAGAGGCAACCGCCCGGCTGCAGCGCGAAATGCAACAACCGCAGCAGTCTCTGCCGCGTCTCCGGGTCGAGGTCGAGGAAAACGCTGCCGCAACCTGACAGGTCGAGCCTCGAGAAGCGCGGGTCGGTCGTCAGATTGTGAACGGCGAAGCTGATCGATTCGCGAATCGACGGGCTGACGATGTAGTCGGGGTCGCGCAGCATGACATAGCGCTGCAGACGCTGTGACGCGGCGGCCAGCGCGATGCTCTGCGGGTACGAGCCGGCGCGGCGCGTGTTGCACTTTGAGGTGGGTGACATAGGCATTCCCGGTGCGTCCTGCGCAGCGGGCCAACTCCTCCCCGGTCTTTTGCTACAGCTTGCCACCGCAGAGGCTCAGCTGCCAGCGTTCCCGAGGCGTTGCCTGGATGGCCGGGATTTCGGGGGCCAGGGGGGCAGGGCGAACAGCTCCTGGTATCGAGGCGACCGGACCGGTTAGGATCGTGCGACTCTGCGGCGGTTGGATGAATCCGGCCAGTCAGAATCCAAGGGTGACAGCGTGCGATCAACGACAGCAGCGACATGGGTGGTGATGGCAGTCGTGACGGCTCCGGTCGGTCATGCAAAGCCGGCGCATCACGAACGAGCCGATGCGCAGGCGCTCGATCTTGCCAAGCGGGTCATCGCGCTGCGCTCGGTACGGGGACCCGGCAATCAGGTGCCGCAAGTGGCGGCCGTCTTCAAGTCTGCCCTGGTGGCCGGCGGGTTCAGCGATGGGGACGTGACGATCACGCCGGTCGACGACACGGCCTTTCTGATCGCCCGCTGGAAAGGTCAGGATCCGAAGCTCGAGCCCCTCGTGGTCTCGGGCCACATGGACGTGGTCGAGGCGCGGGCCGCGGACTGGCAGCGGGATCCTTTCACGCCGGTGATCGAGAACGGACTGCTGTACGGCAGGGGGGCAAGCGACATGAAGCTGGCTGATGCGCTCGCGGTCGCCGCGCTCATCGAGCTCAAGCGCGAAGGCTACAAGCCACGGCGCGAGATCGTCCTGGCACTTTCCGGCGACGAAGAGACCACCATGAAGACGACCCGGATGCTCGCTCAGGAGCTCGCGAATGCGGAGCTCGTCCTGAATGTCGATGGCACCGGTGGTTTGCTCGATCCGGCGGGAAAGCCGCAGTACTTCAGCTGGTCGGGTGCAGAGAAAACCTACGCGGATTTCGAGCTCACGGTAACCTCGCCCGGCGGCCACAGCTCACGGCCCTACGAGCCCAATGCCATCAATGAGCTGTCCGCCGCACTGGTGCGCATCGGGCAGTACCACTTCAAGCCGGAGCTGAGCGATCTCACGCGAGCCTACTTCAACGCCGCGGCGCGCTACGAGGCTCCCGAGGTCGGCGCGGCCATGCGCGCCTTTGCCGCCGATCCCGCCGATGCCAACGCGATCGCCGTCCTGCGCGCGAATCCGACGACCATCGGCAAGATCGGCACTACCTGCGTCGCGACGATGGTGAGCGGCGGCCATGCAATGAACGCCCTGCCACAGCGGGCCAGCGCGAACATCAATTGCCGCATATTCCCGGGCCATGCACGGGCGCAGATCATGGAGGAGCTGCAAGGCGCGGCAGCGGATCCCGCAGTCCAGTTCCAGGACATCTCGCAGGGGAGCGTTGCCACGGAAGCTTCGCCCATGCGTAGCGACGTGATTGAGGCGATAACGAAGGCCATCCACCTCGGCTATCCGGGGGTGGCAGTATTTCCTACCCTGTCAGCGGGTGCGAGCGACAGCATGTGGTTTCGCCATGAGCACATCCCCAGCTATGGCGTGAGTCCGCTTTTCATCAAGGACAGCGATCGCTTCGCACACGGTCTCAACGAGCGCATACCGGTGGACGATATTCCACCGTCCATGGCTTATATGTTGTCGCTGTTCAGGGACCTGTCGAGCTGAGGCGGCGTGCCTCGGCTGCAGCAGCAGCCGCAGGCCGGCGGGCGGGTGTAGTCGGCTCAGCGCGCTACCTCAGCGGCGCCCCCAATCGACCGTGGAGATAAAACGCAGCGGCGTAGATGAGGATCGCCGCCGTCGGCCGCCAGACTCCGATCTCTGCAAGCGCGACCCGCAGGCCCTGATTTCTGCCGGTGGCTATCGCGACAAAGGGAATGGCCGAGGTGGTCCGCGCAAACTCGGCCCATTGCCCGCCAAAAGTGCGTCGCCGCTTCGCATCGATGGAATAGGTGCCGCCCGCGGCCAGCACGAGCAGCGAGCCGAAGAGGATCAGGGATGCGAGGTCGCCATTGACCACCAGATGCACGAAGGCCCAGAGCGCAACCCCCCACAGGAATGGGTGGCGGGTGATGCGGAGAATCCCTCGTGCCGCCTCGGGTCCCTGTGTGACACTCGATTCCATGCCGACCCGCGTCGGGCTCGGCGTCGCGATGCCGACGACCACGAAAAGGAATGCAACGAAGACCAGCACGTAGGCCGCTGGCCGAAATCCCAACAGCACTCCCCAGAGCTCCACGGTCGGTGCGTGCCGATAAGCGGAGATCATCCAGACGAGCCCGATGATCGATGCGAGGGCGAATAGCCCGCGATAAGGTCCCGGTCCGAAACGCCTGACCAGCCGGTCCCGCAGCCTCGTGCCGGAGACGCCGAAATGTATGAGGAGAAAGCAGGCGCTGGCTGCAAGCAGATTGACCATGTCCGTCCCCGCGCAGCACCCGCTCGCCGTTCGTTACTCTTGCAGCTGGACGTCGTTCCAAAAGCCGATCCAGTGTGCGATGGGCGCATAGGAGGCCCGCGGTGCCTCGTACGCCCATGCCGCGCGCTCGCTCACGTGGGTTCCGTCCGACAGATCGAAGAACTGCACACCATGCGGACAGCGCAGGTCAGCCTCGGTCTTGCGTGCGGGCTGCAGGAATTCCCTCCGCACCGATACCGGCGGGAAGTATCGATAGCCGTCGCGCTCCGTCGTCCGGTCACTCTCGGCGATGAGGTGCCCCCGCCAGGTCGCTCTCATGCAGCTGCGCTCCTCGAGTCCGGTATCGGCAGCACCGGCATGATCTCGATGAAGTCGCCAGGGAAAATCGTGAAGTGCGGATGCCGCTCGAAGAGTCGGGCGGCGGCCTCGTGAGACTCCGCGCGCACGACCGTAAAGGCGCCGAGGTTGTTGCTGATGTCCTCGATCCCGCGTTCCGAGATCTTCTTGGTTTTTCCGAGCGGTCCACCCATGGCCACGATCGCGCTCTGGTGCCGCTCGACCCATGCTTTCCAGGCGTCGATGCCCTCTCGTTCGCGGCTGCGCCGCTCAGCTTCGGGAAGCGCGTCCCAGGCGGCGCGTCGCGGGCTCGTCTTGCTGCCACAGAACACAGCGAGATAGGTATTGCCGGTGCTCATAGACTCTCC
>DATKMV010000086.1:0-10873 GCA_035541695.1 Steroidobacteraceae bacterium | reverse complement strand
CCGCGCGAGTCCACCCCCGACCAGGCGGCGCTCGAGCCGATCGGCGCCGACCTCTCGCGCCTCGAGAAGCGCGCCGACGAGGCCGACCGCTACGTCGAGTCGTTCCTGAAGTGCGTGTACCTGCGCGATCGCATCGGCCAGGCCTTCGAGGGCCTGATCACCACGGTGGTCGAGTTCGGCTGCTTCGTGCAGCTGCTCGAGGTCGGCGCCGACGGCCTGCTGCACCTGACGGCGCTGCGCGATGACGATTACGCGATGACGCGCGACGGTGGCCAGTGGCAGGGGCGCCGCAGCGGGCGAAAATTCGGTCCGGGCATGCGCGTGCGCGTGGTGGTCACCGCCGTGAATCCCGTCGAAGGCATGATCGACCTGGAGCTCGCGGTCGACTAGGCCGCGGGCGGACGGGCGGCGCGAACCATGGCGAGCGAGAGGATCTACGGCCTGCACACGGTGCGCGCGCTGCTGGCGCGCGCGCCGCAGCGTGTGCTGCGCGTGTACCTGCAGCAGGGGCGCCACGACGCGCGCGCGCAGGAGCTCGAAGCGCTGGCGCGCGCGGCCGCCCGCCCGCTCGAGCGCGTCGACGCGGGTCGACTGCGCGCCTGGGTGGGCGAGGTGGCACACCAGGGCGTCGTGGCGGAAGTCGAACCGCTCCGGCCGATGTCCGAGGACGAGCTCCACGACCGGCTCGGCGCGGCGCGCGACCCCTTGCTGCTGGCGCTCGATGGCGTGCAGGATCCGCACAACCTGGGAGCCTGCCTGCGCACCGCCGATGCCTGTGGTGCGCTCGCCGTCATCGTTCCGCGCGACCGTGCGGCGCAGCTCACTCCCGCAGCGCGCAAGGTGGCCGCGGGCGCCGCGGAGACCACCCCGCTAGTCACGGTGACCAATCTCGTGCGATCGCTCCGGCTGCTGAAGGACGCGGGACTCTGGATCGTCGGGGCCGACGCCGCAGCCGCCAAGCAGGCCCGCGAGCTCGACCTCACGGGTCCGGTCGTTCTCGTACTGGGCGCCGAAGGGTCCGGACTGCGGCACCTGACACGGCAGCACTGCGATTTCCTGGTCAGCCTGCCGCAGCGGGGCGCGGTCGAGAGCCTGAATGTTTCGGTGGCCGCCGCAATGTTGCTCTATGAGGCGGTGCGCCAGAGGCAATCTCCATGAAAGCGGTGCTCGCGAAGCGTTTCGGTCCACTGGAGGAGCTCGTCCTCGAGGAGCTTGCACCGCCGACCGCAGCCCCCGGGGAAGTCGTCATCTCCGTGAAGGCCTGCGGCGTGAACTTCTTCGATGCCCTCATCGTCCAGGGCAAATATCAGACGCGGCCGCCCTTGCCCTTCTCCCCGGGTGGGGAGGTTGCGGGCGTGATCAGCGAAGTGGGGCGCGGTGTCGATAGCTTGAGGCCCGGCATGCGGGTGCTCGCTTTCACCGGCCACGGCGGCTACGCCGGGCAGGTCGCGGTCGAGGCCGGCAGTGTGATCGAGCTTCCGCAGGCGATGGATTTCACGACCGGCGCCGCTTTCCCGATCACCTACGGCACCTCCTACCACGCGCTCAAGGATCGCGGCGCACTACGCGCAGGCGAGACGCTGCTGATCCTCGGGGCAGCCGGTGGGGTGGGGCTCGCGGCGGTCGAGCTCGGGAAGATCATGGGCGCGCGGGTGATTGCCGCTGCCTCGAGCGGTGCAAAGCTCGCCCTCGCGCGCGAGCACGGCGCGGACGCACTCATTGATTATGGGACCGCGGACCTGCGCGAGCGCATCCGCGAGGAGACCGGCGGCAGAGGCGCCGATGTCGTCTATGATCCCGTCGGTGGTGCTTACGCGGAGCCGGCGCTGCGCAGCCTGGCGGTCGGAGGCCGCTATCTCGTCATCGGCTTTGCGAGCGGGGAAATTCCGAGGATTGCGCTCAATCTCCTGCTGCTCAAGATGGTCTCGATGGTGGGGGTCTTCTGGGGCGCTTTCGCCAAGGCGCAGCCGCAGCGCAATGCGGACAACCTCGCCGAGCTCCTGCGTTGGTACGTCGCGGGGCGGCTGCGACCCCACATCTCGGCGACGTTCGGGCTCGATCGCTATCGGGATGCGCTGGCTGCAGTGATGCAGCGCCGGGTGCTCGGTAAGGTCGTCCTGACCATGGACAACTAGATGCGAGCGGCGCGGGAGCCGTGCCCGCGCTGCATCGGGGGTGCAGCTTGGATTTCCGCTACAGCACGCAGACCGAGGACTACCTGAGACGCCTCGGCGCTTTCATGGCCGAGCACGTCTATCCGAACGAAGAGCGCTTCGAGGCACAGCATCGCGCGGGCGATCGTTGGCAGGAGCCAGCGCTCCTCGATGAGCTCAAGCAGAAAGCCCGCGCCGCGGGCTTGTGGAATCTCTTCCTGCCGGACTCGCCCCATGGCGCAGGTCTCAGCAATCTCGAGTACGCGCCGCTGTGCGAGCTGATGGGCCGCGTGCCCTGGTCTGCGGAGGTCTTCAACTGCTCGGCGCCCGACACCGGCAACATGGAGACTCTCGAGCGCTACGGCACTCCGGAGCAGAAGCGCCAATGGCTCGAGCCGCTCCTCGCAGGCCGCATCCGTTCGGCGTTCGCGATGACCGAGCCGGGTGTCGCCTCGAGCGACGCCACCAACATCGAGAGCTCCATCGTGCGCGAGGGGGACTCCTACCTCATCAACGGCCGCAAGTGGTGGACCTCGGGCGCGGGCAGTGCGCGTTGCCGGCTCTTCATCTTCATGGGCAAGACCGACCCGCAGGCGGAGAAGTACCGGCAGCAATCGATGATCCTCGTGCCGCGCGATACCTCGGGAATCACCATCGTGCGACACCTGCCGGTGTTCGGCTTCGATGATGCGCCGCATGGCCACATGGAGATCGAGTTTCGCGACGTGCGCGTGCCGCGCAGCAACCTGCTGCTCGGGGAAGGGCGCGGCTTCGAGATCGCACAGGGGCGGCTCGGCCCGGGCAGAATTCACCACGCCATGCGCCTCATCGGCGTGGCGGAGCGAGCGCTCGAGAAGATGTGCCGGCGCGTGCAGGGACGCGTGGCTTTCGGGCGCGCGATCGCCGAGCAGTCCGTGACGCTCGAGCGCATCGCGGAGTCGCGCATCCGCATCGATCAGGCGCGGCTGCTCGTCTACCGGGCCGCATGGCTCATGGACACCCAGGGCAACAAGGCGGCGCGCGGCGAGATCGCCGCAATCAAGATCGCCGCCGCCGACACGGCCTGCCAGGTGCTCGATTGGGCCATTCAGGCGCACGGCGCCGCGGGATTGTCCGAAGACTTCCAGCTCGCCCGCGCTTACGCGCATGCGCGCTCGATTCGTCTCGCGGATGGCCCGGATGAGGTTCACCGCAATCAGATCGGCCGGCTGGAGCTGCGCAAGCACCCGAGCAGCGCGTCCCCATGAGCCCGGCGGAGTTTTCCGGCACCATGCCGGTCGCCGATCGGCATCGCTTCGATGAGAGCTCACTCGGGCGCTGGCTGCAGGTGCACCTGCCGGGCTTCGCCGGCTTGCGCCAAATCGAGCAGTTCCGCGGTGGGCAGTCCAATCCCACCTTCCTGCTCACCGCCTCCGACGGTACGCGTTACGTGCTGCGCCGGAAACCGAGCGGCGCGCTGCTGCCCTCGGCGCATGCGGTCGATCGCGAGTTCCGCGTCATCAGCGCGCTGCAGGGGAGCGATGTCCCGGTCGCGCGGCCGCTGTGCCTGTGCACCGATGAGAGCGTCATCGGCACCCTGTTCTACGTCATGGATTACGTGCCGGGTCGAAATTTCTGGGATCCGGCGCTTCCGGGCATGACGCCGCCGGAGCGCGCCGCGCTCTACGACGAGATGAACCGCGTCATCGTCGCACTCCATAAGCTCGACTACGCGGCCGTCGGACTTGGCGACTATGGCAGGCCCGGCAACTATTTCGCGCGGCAGATTGCGCGCTGGGGCGGCCAGTACCGCGCCTCCGAGACCGAGCGCATCGAGGCGATGGAGAAGCTCCTCGGCTGGCTCCCGGCCAACATACCCGCGGGCGAGGAGACGGCGCTCGTGCACGGTGACTACCGTCTCGATAACCTGATCTTCGATGCACACGCGCCGCGCATGCTCGCAGCGGTCGATTGGGAGCTCTCGACGCTCGGCTCGCCGCTTGCGGATTTCTCCTATCACGTCATGCTCTGGCGCATTCCAGCAGGCGAGGGCGGGGGTCTCCAGGGGCTCGAGCTGCTGTCGCTCGGGATTCCGACCGAGGCGGAGTACGTTGCGCTCTACTGCGCGCGCATCGGACGCCCCGCCATCGAGCCGCGGGTCTGGGAATTCTGCATGGCCTACAACCTTTTTCGCATCGCCTGCATCCGCCAGGGAATCATGAAGCGGGTGCTCGAAGGCACGGCGGCGAGCCACCATGCCCGCGAGGCGGGCGCGAAAGCCCGTGGCACCGCCGAGCTCGCCTGGCGCCAGGTGCAGGAGCGCCTTGGAGCCTGAAGTGCGCGGTGCTGCGCGCAACTGCCTGTTTAATAAGAGTCCCGCAGCTTTCTGGCATTGCGCGCGCGGGGTCGTTTCAGTATGCTGCGCGCCCCTTTACAGAGGGTGGTGCCGGGTCGCATCGACCGCACCGTCATCTCCTTGCCGCACCGGGTAAGCCTCGAGTTCCGGGCGGCTTTAACCGAAAGGAGCATTCGATGAGGCATTACGAGATCGTTTTTCTGGTGCATCCGGATCAGAGCGAGCAGGTGCCCGCGATGATCGAGCGCTACAAGGGCATGATTGCGGCCGGCGGCGGCCGCGTGCATCGCCTGGAGGACTGGGGCCGACGCCAGCTGGCCTATCCGCTCTCCAAGGTGCACAAAGCGCACTACGTGCTCATGAACATCGAGACCGACAAGAAGACGCTCGATGAGCTCACCGGCGCCTTCCGTTTCAGCGACGCGGTGCTGCGCCACCTGGTGGTGAACATGGATACGGCCGTCACCGATCCTTCGCCGATGGCCAAGGCCGCCGATGAGGAAGGCGAGGGCGGGGGCAAGCGCCGCGAGCGCTCGCGCGATGAGAGCGCTGCGCCGAGTGACGAGGACGACCAGCCAGCCGAGAGCGCCTGAAGAGCAAGCGCTCGCGACCGTAGTGCACTAAACTCATTTCGAGGGAAAGACTCATGGCAAGCTCCAGAGGACCCGGTGGCGGCGGCAGCCGCTTCTCGCGTCGCAAGAAATTCTGCCGCTTCACCGCAGAAGGGGTGAAGTCGATCGACTACAAGGATCTGGCAACGCTCAAGGGCTACGTGACCGAGACCGGCAAGATCGTGCCGAGCCGCATCACCGGGACCAAGTCCTTTTACCAGCGGCAGCTCGCGGTGGCGATCAAGCGCGCGCGCTTCCTGGCGCTGCTCCCCTACACCGACCAGCACTGAGGACCCAGGCGATGGAAGTCATCCTGCTGCAGAAGGTCGCGAACCTCGGCAACATCGGCGATCGAGTCAAGGTGCGCTCGGGCTTCGGCCGCAATTTCCTCTTGCCGCAGGGCAAGGCGACGCTCGCCACGCCCGAGAACGTGGCGCGCTTCGAGGCGCGCCGTGCCGAGCTCGAGCGGCTCGCGCGTGAGCATCTGTCCTCGGCCGCGGAGCGCGCGGAGGCGATGAAGGATTTCAAGCTCACGATACACGCCAAGGCCGGCACCGAAGGCAAGCTCTTCGGCTCGATCGGTACCAGTGATATCGCCGAGGCCTGCACCCGCGCCGGCTTCAAGGTTGAGCGCAGCGAAGTGCGGCTGCCGCACGGCCCGCTGCGCATGCTCGGCGAGCATGCTGTCGGTCTGCACCTGCACGCCGATGTCGACGTGCCGCTGCAGATCACGATCGTCGCGGAAGAGTAACAGCCGGCAGCGGCGAACGCGGTGGCTGGTACCGCCAAGGCCCGCGGGGAGTCAGCCCCAATCGCGCTCATCGACGCGCCAGCCCCACCGCATTCGGTCGAGGCCGAGCAGGCACTGCTCGGTGGGCTGCTGCTCGATGCGGTCGCGTGGGACAATGTCGCCGATGCGGTGACGAGCGCCGACTTCTATCGGCCCGACCACCGGCTGATCTTCGAGGCCATCGCGAGCCTCGCGGGTGAAGGCAAGCCCTGCGACGTCGTGACGGTGTCGCAGCAGCTCGAGCGCACGGGCCAGCTCGAGGCGGCGGGCGGGCTCGCGTACCTGAGCTCCGTGGCCCGGGACACCCCGACTGCCGCCAATGTACGCGCCTACGCGGACATCGTGCGCGAGCGCTCGCTGCTGCGGCAACTGATCCGCGCCGGCACCGAGATCGCCGCCGCCGTCTTCAAGAATGACGGCGAGACCGCCAGCACGCTGGTCGACCGCGCCGAGCAGCGCGTCTTCGAGATCGCCGAAGGCAGTTTCCGCCGCCGCGAGGGCGCGGTATCGGTGCGGGCGCTGCTCCCCCGCGTCATCGATCAGATCGATGAGTGGCACAACAATCCCGACAAGCTGCGCGGGCTCCCCACCGGCTTCACCGACTTCGACAAGATCACCGGTGGGCTGCGGCCCGGGGATCTGGTGATCGTCGCCGGTCGCCCCTCGATGGGCAAGACGACGCTCGCGGTCAACATGGCGGAATACGCCGCCGTGCATCCCGGCACGCGCGCGTCGGTGGCGATCTTCAGCATGGAGATGCCCTCCGAGCAGGTGATCACCCGCATGCTGTCCTCGATCGGCGGGGTGCCGCTCAACAGCCTGCGCAGCGGCCGCATCTCGGATGAGGACTGGGTGCGCATCACCAGCGCCACCAGCCAGCTCTCGGAGGCGAAGATTTTTGTCGACGAGACTCCGGCGCTCAACCCGACGGAGCTGCGGGCCCGCGCGCGACGGGTGAAGCGTGAGCACGGCTTGAGCCTCGTGGTCGTCGACTACCTGCAGCTCATGCAGGTTCCCGGGACGAAGGAGAACCGCGCCACGGAGATCGCGGAGATCTCACGCGGTCTGAAGGCGCTGGCGAAGGAGCTGCAGGTACCGGTGATCGCGCTGTCGCAGCTGAACCGTGCGGTCGAGCAGCGCGAGCACAAGAAGCCGGTGATGTCCGATCTGCGCGAGTGCGTGACCGGAGACACGCTGGTGTGCCTCGCGGACGGGCGCCGCGTGCCGATCGAGACTCTCGTCGGGACCGAGCCGGAGGTCTGGGCCCTCGATGCCCACCGGCGACCCGCGCGCGCGCGTGCGGCGTCGGTCTGGAAGGTCGGGCGGCGCGCGCTGATGAAGGTGCAGCTCGCGAGCGGCCGGTCGCTGCGCGCAACGCCGGAGCACCGCCTGCTCGCGGCCGGCGGCTGGACCACCGTGCAGGAGCTGCGTGTGGGCGATCGCCTGGCGCTTGCGCGCCGCCTCCCCGAGCCCGAGCAGGTCAAGCGCTGGCCCGACCACTGGGTGGTGCTGCTCGCGCATCTGGTGGGCGATGGCAGTTACCCCGTCCACCAGCCGCTGCGCTACACCACCGCCTCCGAGGAGAACAGCGCCGCGGTGCGCGCGGCAGCGGAGATGTTCGGCTGTCGCGTCACCCGCAACGAAGGCGTCGGCGGCCGGCACCAGCTGCTGATCAGCGGCACCGGCAACCGCTGGTCGCCGTTCGGAGTCGGCAAGTGGCTGCGGGATCTCGGCATCTTCGGGCAGCGCTCGCACCAGAAGCAGCTGCCCGCGGAGATGTTCTCGCTGTCGAATGCGCAGATCGCGCTCTTTCTCAAGCACCTGTGGGCCACCGACGGCATCCTCGCGGTGCGCAAGGCGGGCGAGCGCGCCGGACCCCTGGTGAGCTTCACGACCTGCAGTCAGCACCTCGCGGCCGATGTGGCTGCGCTCCTGATGCGGCTCGGCATGGCCTCGCGGACGCATACGGTCAGGGTGGGTCACTATCGGCCGGTATATTCGGTGTGCGTGAGTGGTGTGGAGTCGCAGCGGGCCTTCCTCGAGCTGGTGGGCGCTTTCGGTCCGCGGTGTGAGTCCGTGGCCGAGGTCACGGAAGCGCTGCGGCAGGCACAGGAGAATACACTGCGCGTGCCGGGCGCAGTGCCGCGCGCCGTGGCCGGCGGCGGAGCGCGTGCGGCGAGTGCTGCGGCCGTCTGGATTGGCCTCGATGCCCTCGAGCCCGAGCCCGCCTCATCCGGGGAGCTGCTGTGGGATCGGATCGTGAGCATCGTGCCCGATGGCGAGGCGGACGTGTTCGATCTGACGGTTCCAGGACCTGCGTGTTGGTTTGCAGACGGTGTCGTTTCGCACAATAGCGGTAGCCTCGAGCAGGATGCGGACATCATCCTCCTCATCTACCGTGAGGAAGTCTACGACCGCAATACCACCCGGAAGGGGGTTGCCGAGATCGACCTCGTCAAGCACCGCAACGGCGAGATCGGTACCTTCCTGCTCACCTTCCAGGGCCAGTACACGCGCTTCGCCAACTACGTGTCCGACGCCTACGCGGAGGGCGTGCTGAGGTGAGCCCGCTCATCCGGGCGATCATCGACAGTCACGCGCTGCGCCACAACCTCCGGGTGATCCGCGCCCGCGCGGGCGGTGCCCGCATCATCGCGGTGGTCAAGGCCAACGCCTATGGCCATGGGCTCGCGGGCACGGCGCTCGCGCTCGATGAGGCCGATGCCCTGGCCGTCGCCCGGCTCGAGGAGGGCCTGGCGCTGCGCGCCGCCGGAATCGGCCGACGCATCGTGCTGCTCGAGGGGGTGTTCAGCCTCGCCGAGCTCGCCGAAGCGGTGTACGAGCGGCTCGATCTCATGGTGCACGACGCCTCGCAGATCGAGCTGCTGCATCGGCTGCCGGAAGCGGCGGTACGCTGCCCGCTGTGGCTGAAGATCGACACCGGCATGAACCGCCTCGGCTTTGCGCCGCGCGACTTCCGCGTGGCGCTCGACCGCATCCGCAGCCTCGAGCCGCAACCCGCCGAGATCCGGCTCGTGACCCACCTCGCGTGCGCCAACGAGCGCGACGATGAGGTGACACGCGCGCAGCTGGCGCGCTTCCGCGCCGTGATCGTCGGGCTCGACTACGAGCTGAGCATCGCCAATTCCGCGGCGCTCTTCGGCGATGTGCCGACCGGCTGCCACTGGGTGCGCCCGGGACTTGCGCTCTACGGCGCCTCGCCGTTCGCCGATCGTGACGCGGCATCTCTCGGCCTGCAGCCGGTCATGACGCTCATGAGCTCGGTGATCACGGTGCGCCGCGTCGCGCGCGGCGAGACGGTCGGTTACGGCGGCCAGTGGGTCGCCCCGCGCGACTCGCGGATCGCCATCGTCGCAGCCGGTTATGGCGATGGCGTGCACCGCAGTCTCGCCAATGGCGCTGCGGTGCTGATGCAGGGTGTGCGCGTGCCGCTGGTGGGACGCGTCTCGATGGACATGCTGGCGGTGGATGTATCGGGGCTCGAGGACGTGCAGGTCGGCACACCGGTCGTGCTCTGGGGCGAGGGGCTCCCCGTGGAGGAGAGCGCCCGCCACGCGGGCACGATCCCCTACGAGCTTCTCTGCAGCGTGAGCCCGCGCGTGCCGCTCGAGCCCCGCTGAGAACCGCCGCAGCCGGCAAAAGTCACGCCTTTTGCCGGCGCCAACGAAGCTGATGTCCGGCAAAAGCGTCGCTGAGGACCGCCAGTGCGCAGCCGGCGAAAGTCACGCCTTTTGCCGGCGCCAACGAAGCTGATGTCCGGCAAAATCGTCGCAGACGATTTTGCCCAATAGAATTAGTTGACGAAGAACCCCATCTTGACGCCGGCGAGCTGAATCACGTCGTTGTCGTTGAGCCGCGTGGCATTGGCGCCGATCGGCGTGCCGTTCAGCAGCGGGAAGTCATTCTCCTTGCCGCTGTCGACGTGCACGATGTAGTAGGTCTCGGCGCGGCGGGTGATCGCCGCCACCTGCACCCCCGGACGTCCGAGCGTAGTCAGCGCCTTGCTGAGCTCGACTTCGCGCCCCGCGAACGCGCCAGAGAGCACCTGCAGCTTCGCCTTCTTGACCGCGGTCGCGCCATCGCCGAGCGTGCGCGAGCGGCCCGTGGAGGAGGGTCCGGCACCGGCGGCTTCCGCATTGGCGGTCGCCGTGCGCAGCTTCTCCACCGGGCGCGCGGAGGGCTGGATCACCATCGTCTTCTCGAATTCATCCTGCTGCTCGTCGTCCTCGACGAAGCGCAGCTGGTGGTGGCCCACGGTGATCACATCGCCGTGCTGCAGCGCATGCTTCTTGATGAGCTTGCCGTTGACGTAGGTGCCGTTGGTGCTGTTCAGGTCTTCGAGGAAGGAGTCGTTGAGGATGTTGACGATGACCGCATGCTCGCCGCTGATGGCCAGGTTGTCGATCTGGATGTCGTTGTGCGGCTTGCGCCCGATCGTCGTCCGCTCCTTGTTGAGAGGAATATCCTTGAGCACCAGACCATCCATGCTGAGTATGAGTTTAGCCATCGTTGCACTCCGTTACTTGAGCCAGGCCAGCAACCTGGCCCACCAGCTGCGAGCGGCGGGGAAAGCCTGCTTCACCCGCACCAGGATAACCGAAACATTGTCGCGTCCGCCATTGTCATTGGCCATTTGCACCAATTGCGTGGCGCACAGCTCGAGATTGGCCGCCAGGGCCTGCAAGGTCATGGCGATCTCCTCGTCCTCCACCATATCGTTGAGACCGTCCGAGCAGAACAGGTAGATGTCGCCGGGCGCCACGTCGTAGTCGTGAACTTCCGGCTCCACCGACGGATCGATGCCCAGGGCGCGGGTCACCAGGTTCTTGTTCTGGGAATGGCGGGCCTGCTCGGGCGTAATCATGCCGCTGTCGATCTGCTCCTGCAACAGGGAATGGTCGCGGGTGATCTGCTTGAATTCCTCGCCGCGCAGCCGGTACAGGCGCGAGTCGCCGATGTGGGC
>DATKMV010000085.1:0-12384 GCA_035541695.1 Steroidobacteraceae bacterium | reverse complement strand
CTGTGCCAGGCCGTCATGGATCTCCTGGCCGATGCGGGTGCGCTCCATGAGCACCGCCGCTTCCTTCGCCGAGTAGGCGAGGCGCGTCAGCTGCACGGCAAGGGTCGCCTGCTGCGCCAGCGCCACCAGCAGCTCGCTGCGGTGGACCTCGCGTGCAGCACGCTGGAAGCTCAGCACGAGGAAGCCGACGCTGCGGCCACCAAATACGAGCGGGTAGAGCACGGTGCTCACGATGCCGAGCTCGCGCCGATACGAGAGTGTCCCGGGCCAGAATTCACGCGTGTCCTCGGTAACGTCTACGTACAGCGGCTCACGCTTGTCGACGTAGCGGGCGGTGAAAGGGGAGCCCGCCACGGGCACGGCATCCACATAAGGGGCCCGTCCGAGCTGGCCCTCGTGCACATGGGCGATGATGCGCCACTCCTGCCGCGCATCCTTCAGGACGATCACCGCTCCGGAGACGGCATCGAACTGCCGGGCAGCTTCGAGCAGCATGTGCCCCATGAAGCTGTGCAGGTCGGTCTCGCCGGCGAGCCGCTCGAGGTTGCCGCGGATGACCGCGTTCGCCTTGGCGAGCTCGGCGACGCGCTCCTCCGCCATGTGCTCGCGCTCGCGGCGCACATCGTCCACGAGACGCTCGCGGTGCAGTGCCGCGCCGATGACTCCCGCAGCCGTCTCGAGCGCCGCCAGCTCGGAGGAATCGATGGCGCGATGCTGCCGCGTATTCTCGAATCCGACCACGCCGATGAACTCTCCGGCGACGAAGATCGGCACGATCGCTTTCGTCTGGGACCCCGCATCGCAGATGGGGGAGCAGGCGCGGCCCGCAGCGCTTTCGCCATCGTTGAAGCACAGGCTGCGCCCGGCGCGCAGCTCCGCAAACAGCGGCGCACAGCTCGACTCGTCGCAGGTGCATGCCGAGGGCTCGGTCAGGAAGAGCGTGCCGTGCTCTGCCGACCACTCGCTGACGACCCCGATGAGGCGCTCGCCGTTCGGTCCGCTGCGTGTCAGCATGAGGTTGACGCGATCGACGCGCGCGGCCTCGCCGATCAGACCCAGCACGTTCGGGATCGCCGCGCGCACATCCGGCGCCTCCAGCAGCAGCCGGCTCGCACGGGCCGAGGCGGTCAGCAGCCGCTCGCGGCCCTGCAACGACTCGTTGATGCGCGCCAGCTCCTCCGCGCACGGGCCGGCGTCGTTCTCGAGCTCCAACAGCGAGGCATTCATGCCCGAAGAGACTCCTGCGGAAGGTCGCGGGAGGCGAAGTCTAACGCGGCGGAGCTCCCCGGGGTCCCCCTTTGGGGACGGGTCTATCTTTAGAGAGAGTGCGCCGGCGGCCGGGCGGGCGGCCCGGGCCGCCTGCCGTGTTGGGTTTACACGCGGGATCAACGGCTTAGCCTCCGGCCTGGCGAACATAACGCGGCGGCGGCGCCCCCTGCCAGGCACCACCGAGGGCCTTGTAGAGGGCGATGAGACTGGTAGCCGCATCGGTGCGCGATTGCACGAGCCTGTCCTCGTCCACGAGCTGGGTGCGCTCGGCATCGAGCACGTCGAGAAAATCCACCATGCCGCCCTCGTAGCGGGTACGCGCGATGCGCGCGGCCGTTTGACTGGCCGCGGCCGCCGCTGCGGCATCCGCGAGACTCTGGCGGGTCCGCGCATGAGTGATGAGCGCGTTCTCGGTCTCTTCGAGGGCGCGCAGCACCGTCTGCTCGTAGGTCGCGAGCGCCACGTCGGCTCGCGCACGACTGCCAGCGACTTCAGCCCGCACCCGGCCGAGATCAAAAGCCGCCCAGGTAATGCCGGGTGCGATGGTGTAGCCGCGACTCGCCGAGGTGCCGAGCTGCCCGGGCTCCGCGGCGGCGTAGCTGAAATTTCCGGTGAAGGTCACCTTGGGAAAGAGATCCGCGATCGCGACACCCACGAGCGCCGTGGATGCGGCGAGCTGCCGCTCCGCGACGCGGATGTCGGGGCGGCGGCGCAGCAGTCCCGCCGGGTCCCCGACCGCAGTCAGCTGCGGCAGCTGCGGCAGCTGCTGCGGCACGGAGAGCAGCTCGCGCAGCGCGCCGGGCTGCTGACCGGTGAGCACGCTCAGGCGGTGGATGGAGCGCGCAATCGAGGCCTCGATCGGGCCCAGGGTGCTCAGCGTCGCGGAAAGTTGCGCTTGCGCGCGCGCGGTGTCGAGCTCCGTGCCGCGGCCGGCATCGAGCCGCGCCTGCGTCAGCTGCAGCGTAGCGCGTTGGTTCTCGACGTTGCGCCAGGCAACCGCGAAGCGCGCCTGCTCACCGCGCAACTCGAAATAGGTCCGGGCCACCTCCGCGGTGACCGAGACCTGCGCATCGTGCAGACCGGCTTCCGCACCTTCCATCTGCGCGGTACGCGCCTCGATGCCGCGGCGGACACCGCCAAAAAAATCCAGCTCCCAGAACGCATCGAACCCCGCGTCATAATAGCGCTGGGTGAGCGGCTCTCCAGTCGGGCTGTCGACCGCGGGAAATCTCTCCTTGGTATAGCCGCCGGAGGCGGTGACGGTCGGCGCGAGGTCGAACTGCGACTGGTGACGCTCTGCGCGGGCCTCCATGAGATGCCCCAGAGCGATGCGCAGGTCGTGATTGGCGATGAGCGCCTGCTCGATCAGTCGATCGAGCGTTGGGTCGCCAAACTGCGTCCAGAAGTCAGCCTGGGCTTCCGCGCCGGAGTAGGAGCCCTCCGCAGTGCCTGCAAACTGCGTCGTCACCGACGTCGCGGGCTTCGCGTAATTCGGACCGACCGCACATCCCGCGAGCGCTGCGAGGACCGTGGCGAGAGCGATGAGCGCAATGAGCGCCGCGAAGGTCGCGCCGCGGCGACGGGAGACGTCAGTCATGCGCGGCCTCCGGTGCAGCGAGCTGCGGCGGCACAGGCGTGCGGCGGCCCGGTGCCGCCGCCGCACGGCGCACGAGCACATAGAAGACCGGAGTCAGCAGCAGCCCGAAGCAGGTGACACCGAGCATGCCGGCGAACACCGTCACGCCGAGCGCGTGGCGTACCTCGGCACCCGCGCCCGCCGCCAGCACCAGCGGCACGACGCCCATGACGAACGCCATGGAGGTCATGAGGATCGGGCGCAGCCGCAGGTGTGCCGCCTCGAGCACCGCGGTGCGCGCATCGTGGCCGCGATCCTCCTGCAGATGCTTGGCGAACTCGACGATCAGGATGGCGTTCTTGCAGGCGAGTCCGACGAGCACCAGCAGCCCGATCTGCATGAACACGTTGTTGTCTCCATGATCGAGGCGCACCGCCGTGATGGCGGGCAGCAGGCACATGGGCACGATGAGCACGATCGCGAGCGGCAGAGTGAGCGACTCGTACTGCGCGGCGAGCACCAGGAACACGAACACCACGCACAGTGGGAAAACCAGCAGCGCCGTGTTACCGGAGATCAGCTGCTGATAGGCGAGATCGGTCCACTCGTACGACATGCCGCGGGGCAGTGTCTGATCGAGGATTTTCGCCATCGCCGCCTGTGCCTGCCCGGAACTGAAACCCGGCGCCGGTCCGCCATTGATGTCGGCGGAGGCGTAGCCGTTGTAACGCTGCACCACATCCGGTCCGAAAGACTGCGACACGCTGATGACCGAGCCGAGCGGCACCATCTCGCCATTGGCGTTGCGCGTCTTGAGCGGCAGCACGTCATCGAGCTGCGAGCGGTAGGGGGCATCGGCCTGTGCCACGACCTGGTAAGTGCGCCCGAAGCGGTTGAAGTCATTCACGTACAAGGATCCGAGATACACCTGCAAGGTCTCGAAGACATCCGAGAGACGCACGTTCTCCCGCTTCACCTTGACGCGATCGACATCGATGTCGAGCTGCGGCACGTTGATCTGGAAGGTGCTGAAGGCGCCGCCGAGCGCGGGGTTGCGGTTGGCCTTGGCGAGCGCCTCGGACAGCGCCGCGAACAGCGGCTGCGGACCTGCGGCCGTGCGGTCCTCCACATTGAGCTTGAAGCCACCCAGGGTGCCGAGGCCGATCACCGGCGGCGGGGTCACGACCATCACGAACGCGTCCTGTATGGACGCCATCTTCTGATTGAGCGCGGCCGCGAGCGCCGGCCCCGACGCGGCGCGGCCCCGGCGATGCGAAAAATCATCGAGCGGGAGGAAGATGAGCGCGGCACTCGAGCTCTGCGTGAAGCCGTTGACCGACATGCCGGCGAACTCGACCGCGTGTGCGACACCGGGCTGCTGCAGGGCGATCGCGGCGATGCGGCGGGTGACGGCCTCGGTACGATCGAGCGATGCCGCCGGCGGCAGCTGCGCCACCGCCACCAGATACTGCTTGTCCTGCGCGGGGATGAATCCACCGGGCACCGCGTCGAAGCCGAACCAGGTGAGCACGATCA
Source organism: Steroidobacteraceae bacterium (assembly GCA_035541695.1). Classification (GTDB taxonomy): domain Bacteria; phylum Pseudomonadota; class Gammaproteobacteria; order Steroidobacterales; family Steroidobacteraceae; genus 13-2-20CM-66-19. Next base: position 8,003 of record DATKMV010000085.1, on the reverse strand, counting down.
GCCCGGCGTAGATTGCGAGCGCGATCGCGCCGTGACGCATGGTGAGGCCCAGCGCGCCCGCATAGCCGTCGCCCGCGCGTGTGAAGCCGCGGTTGAAGCGCCGGAAGAACCGCCCGAACAGGCGGTTCATCAGCCGCGACAGCGCGTCGGGGGCAGCACCGTGCGGCTTCAGCAGCACCGCCGCGAGAGCCGGCGAGAGGGTGAGCGAGTTGAACGCCGAGATGACCGTGGAGATGGCGATGGTGAGTGCGAACTGCCGGTAGAACTGGCCGGTGAGGCCACTGACGAAGGCAACCGGCACGAACACCGCACACAGCACGAGCGTGATGGCGATGATCGGGCGGCTCACCTCGCCCATCGCCACTTTGGTGGCCTCGAGTGGCGACGACCCCGCGGCAATGTGACGCTCGACGTTCTCCACCACGACGATCGCATCATCCACGACGATGCCGATGGCGAGCACCAACCCGAAGAGCGAGAGGGTGTTGATCGAGAAGCCGAAGGCGAGCAGCACCGCGAAGGTGCCGATCACCGAGACCGGCACGGCGATCAGTGGGATGAGAGAGGCGCGCCAGGTCTGCAGGAAGAGGATGACGACCAGCACCACGAGCGCCACCGCCTCGAGGAGCGTGTGCAGCACGGCCTCGATCGACTGGCGGACGAACTGCGTCGGGTCGTACAGGATTCCGTAGTCCATGCCCTCGGGGAAGCTCTTCTTCAGCTCCTCCATGGTGCGGCGGACACTGTTGGAGAGCTCGAGCGCGTTGGCGCCGGGCGACTGGAACACCGGGATGGCGAGCGAGGGCTTGTTGTCGAGGAGGCTGCGCACGCCGTACTCCTGGGCGCCGAGCTCGACGCGCGCCACGTCGCCGAGCCGCACCACCTGGCCGTCGTTGCCGGTCTTGATGATGACATCGCGGAACTGCTGCTCATCGTTCAGCCGCCCCGCGGCATTGAGCGCGATCTGGAACTCGGTGTTGGAGGGCGGTGCGCCGAGTTGGCCGGCCGCGACCTGCACGTTCTGCTCGCGGATCGCGGCGACCACATCCCCGGCGGTCATGTTGCGTGCGGCGAGCTTCTGCGGGTCGAGCCAGACACGCATCGAGTAGTCGCCGCCGCCGAACACCTGCACATCACCCATGCCGGGGAGCCGCGCCAGCACGTCCTTGATGTTGAGCACCGCGTAGTTACGCAGGTACAGCGAGTCGTAGCGACCGTTGGGGGAGGTGAGGTTCACGACCAGCGTCAGGTTCGATGAGGCCTTGACCGTGTTGACGCCGAGATTACGGACCTCCTCGGGCAGGCGCGGCAGGGCCTGACTCACGCGGTTCTGCACCTGCACCTGGGCGCGATCGATGTCAGCGCCGATGCGGAACGTCACCGTGAGGGTGAGCGCGCCATCCATGGTAGAGGTCGAGGACATGTAGAGCATGTCCTCGACGCCGACTATCGCCTGCTCGAGCGGCGCGGCCACCGTGTCCGCAATCACCTTCGGGTTGGCACCGGGGTACGAGGCGTGCACCACGACCTGCGGTGGTACCACCTCGGGGTACTCGCTGACCGGCAGCCTGAAGAGCGAGATGAGACCCGCGATCGTGATGAACGCCGAGATGACGCCGGCAAAGATGGGGCGGTCAATGAAGAAGTTCGACAATCTCATCCCCGTGTCTCCGCGCTGCTCAATGCGCCGCCGCGTTGCCTGCGAGGAGCGCCGCGGGCTCGCCGGCATCGTGCTCGCCCATGGCGACCCGCTGCGCCTGCACCTGGGCCCCCGGCCGCACGCGCTGCAGGCCATTCACCACGATCACCTCGCCGGGCTTGAGGCCCGACTGCACCTCGCGCAGCCCATCGATCAGCGGACCGAGCTGCACCGGCCGGTACTCGACCTTGCTGCCGGAGCCGACGACGAGGACATAGCGCACCGTCTGGTCAGTGCCGATCGCGCTGTCATTCACCAGCACGGCGTCGTGCTGCGAGCGCTCGAGGAGCCGGATGCGGGCGAACAGGCCCGGAGTGAAGAGCCGCTCGTGGTTCTCGAGCCGCGCGCGGCTGTGGATGGTGCCGGTGGCGGGGTCGAGAGCATTGTCGACGAAAGCCATCACGCCCTGGTGCGGGAAGCCGGTCTCATCCGCGAGGCCGACGAGCACCGGGCTGCCGTTCTCGTGCGCACCGCCCGGTGCGCTCACGCGCACCGCCTTGATGTACTTCAGATACGCCTGCTCATCGCCATCGAAGGTGACGTAGATCGGATCGAGCGACACCAGGGTCGTCAGCAACGTCTGCCCATTGGCGACGAAGTTGCCGCTGGTGACGAGCGCACGGCTGATGCGGCCGGAGATCGGCGCGGTGACGCGCGTGAACTCGAGATTGAGTGCCGCGGCGTCGAGCGCTGCCTGCGCTGCCTCGACATTGGCCTGGGCCTGCTCGCTGCCGGCGCTGCGGGTATCGAATTCCTCCTGCGAGATGGCATGCTGGCCGAGGAGCTTGGTGGCGCGCTCGCGCTCGGACTTCGCGAGCGCGAGCTGTGAGCGCGCCTGGGCCAGCTGCGCGCGCGCCCGGTCACGCTCCGCCGCATAGGGCCGCGGGTCGATGACGAACAGCACGTCACCCTTCTTTACCTCGTTGCCATCGGTGAAGTTGACGGACGAGATGTAGCCGGAGACACGCGGGCGCACCTCGACGCGCTCCACCGCCTCGAAGCGCCCGGTGAACTCGTCGTACTCCGTGACCTTGCGGGAAACCGCGGCGGCGACGGTCACCTGCGGCAGCATGGCCGCGACCGGGTGCTCCGCGGCTTCGTTGCGTGCGCAGGCACTCAGTGCCAGCGCACCGATGGCCGCGACGGGCAGCGATATATAAGAGTGACGCATGAATCCTCCCTGGAACGGTTGAGCGAGGTCGGGCGTGTGTGCGTGCCGCCCGCGGGAGAGCATTGTTGTCTGCGCAGCGCCTGCTCGAAATGCATCAGGCGGTCAGTGCTCGAGGTTTCCGCAGGCGGGCGCTCGCCTCTCTCAGAAGGGAGGAGTGCCGCCCTATCGGCCGCAGAGCGCGCGGCGGTAATGGCACGGCGCAGCGGTGGCAGGGCTCAATAAATCAAGGGCTTACCGCAGAGCTCGCTTGACGGGACCGTGCGCAGGCCGGTCTAATACGCGCCCCCACCCGGCGGCCAGGTAGCTCAGTTGGTAGAGCAGCGGACTGAAAATCCGCGTGTCGGTGGTTCGATTCCGCCCCTGGCCACCATCAAATCAAAAAGTTAGACGCCTGAGGAAAGCACCGAGTGTGAAATATTCGCAGCACTGTGAAATATTTTGACGTCACGTGCCCACCTTCCGGCCTGGCCGCGCCCGACGCGGCTTGCGTCGATATACGACTTGGGTCGTACGCAGGTCATCGTGCGCCAGTCGATCATTCGCCTCTCGCACGTCCTCAGCATCGCTCCCCGACTTCGCTCGCAGGTCGTGAAACGTGAACGGCTCGAGCAAGATCGGCGTCTCGCCGTTCTTGCCCGGCTTCGTCGCACGGGTCATCAGCCGGTGCCAGTTCGAGCGAAAGCCGCTCTCCGTATAGGGCTCGCCCTGCAAATTGCAGAAGAGCGTTCGGCGCATGTCTGGACCGAGCTTGCGCAAGCGCTTGATCACAGCCTCGAGATCGGGCGACCACTCAACGATCACCGCTTTCGAGGTCTCGATCATCTTTCCATGTCGCGGATGCCGTCGCTTTGACTTGCCGGGGCGGAATACGATTCCCTCATCCGTGTACACGCTCGGGTCGCGATTCGGAAGCTTGAGCAAGTCGCCTTCGCGCTGTCCGGTGATGGTCGCCATGTCCATGAGGCATTGGATCCGATCAGACGCTATGTTGTAGAGCGCCAAGTACTCCCGGTCCGTCACGTATCGCGTGCGCTTCTGCTCGTGCAGACGCTTGAGTTCGTGACAAGGATTTCTCAAGACGGCATGCCATCCGATCGCTTCGCGGAAGATCGCCGACAAACAAGATATTTCGCGATTTGCCTGGACGACGGACTCTCTCGCGCGGGCTGCCCGATAGTCGTAGATGCTGTTTGCCGTCACCTCTTGGGGAGCGGCTTCGCCAAAGGACCTACGGAGGTTCTCGATATAGCCGCGGTAGTCCCGCTGCGTGCGTGGTGCGAGATTTGTCAGCGCCTCATTGAGGTAGCGGTCAAACACCTCGCTCATGGTGTGCAATGGCTTAGTTTTCTCGGCGAACTCGGCCAGCTTCGAGTACATCTGCGATTCACTGGTACCGAGGTCACACCGCTTGCCGCTTCGCTCGATGAACCAATAGCGACCGTGGTGCAGGTAGACGCGTTGCGGCAAATGCTTGTTAGATTTTCGCCGGCGGCCCATATAACAATTTTAACTTTTCCTGTCGAATTGAGATAGATCGAGCTCCCACCGTTTCCGTGCGAACGCCGCCGGTCTACTGATCGTGTGCGCGTCGAGCTCATCGCTCCGCAGCACTATGGTTCCGTCGCCGCGCCGCTCGAACTTGTAGTGCCTTGCAGCAAGCCACCGTGCCTGCGCGCTGGGCCGTCTCTTACCCGTGAGCTGCTCAAGAACGTCTGCGGTAACGAATGTCATGTTTCCCTCAAGCCATTCGCTTCGTCGTCGCCCTTGGCGATGCCGTTGGTGCGAGGGCGAGCTTCCACCGCTGCCATATCGTGCCTGAGACGTACTCAGCGCGTCTGCTCAAGTTTGAAGCGCGTTTGCGCGAAAACCCAAAGAGGGGGCGGGTTTCCGGACGGCGATTTCTCGCGTAGTTCTCGAGATTTGAGCGTCCCGTTAGCTCGGTACAAGTTTCTTGCGAAATCGAGCAGAAACTTCGACAGCCCCCTTGCGGGGGGCGGTCGGTTGCGGTTCCCGAATGCTATGAGAAGAGGCGCAGCAATCGCTCGTACAAAAGGAGCGTCACGCCGCACCCCACCGCGAACCCCAGCAGAGTCCAGAAGGGCGGGTGTGACAGAGGTGAGAAGAACTCATAAAAAAACGCAGCCAGAAGGCTGAGAAGGCCGAGTGCGCCGAGCGCCAGTCGCACGAGCGGTGCCGCAAGTACCAAGAGCGCAAACACAGGCAGGCGTACGAGGTGCCATAGGACTCGCAGCACAACCGCGGAGATGTCTCGCGCAATGCCGGGGTCGCGTCGAGTGGGAAAGTGTGGTCCAGCCTGCACTTATCGCTTCCGTATTACCCGTGATTCCCGCGAGTCGTCAGTTCGTCGGTTCCTGGCCGCGACGCCGTGGCCGTTGAGGATCCGTTTAATGTCCGTTCGTCGCGTTGCATCCGGTGGTAAAGCTCCTCGCGGTGCACGCGCACGCTTCTGGGCGCCTCGATGCCGATCCGAACCTGATTGCCTCTGATGCCAACCACGGTAACCCGGATGCTCGGTCCGAACATCAGAGTCTGGCCCAGTCGCCTTGTCAGTACCAACACGCGAGCCGTCCGGTCTGGGGTCTGTCCTCAGTCGATGAGCATCCATTTTTCCATACTAAGAATCTCTTAGTATCGTGTCAATTGCAAAACGGTAACGCTCTTTGCCTCTTGCGGGCTGTGGACGTGAGGCAAAGATGGCAGAGCTGTCAGTGGTCGCGAGGCGCCTTCGGCAGGCGCGGCTGCGGGCGGGCCTCTCGCAGCGGCAGCTCGGCATCAAGGCCGGCATAGATCCCTTCGCCGCTAGCGCCCGAATCAATCAGTACGAGCGCGGCAAGCACACGCCGGACGTGGGGACCGCGGCACGGCTGGCGCGGGTGCTCGCGGTTCCCGCACCCTTCCTCTACGCTCAGGACAACGCGCTGGCCTCCTGGATACTGGCGTTCGGTGAGGTTCGCCCCTCCGTCCGCCGCTCCATTCTCCGCAAAGTGACTGATCACTACGGCGCCTGATCGCCTGGCACAGGTCGTTGGGTCCTGATGCGCGCTACAGCGAGCGGAGCCCCAGCTCTCTCGGCGTCTGATAGCAGTTCTCCGGTCAGGAGTTGAAGAGCGTGCAGGTTGACCGCACCCATCAATTTCGCGTCATCGCTTTGGGCGGCAAGCAGCAATCGACGCCACAGCGCAGGACGGTCATCCCACCGGGGGCGGACGTGTCGGAAACGCTTATGAGCGATGCGGTCGATCTCGTCGAACTTCAATCGCCCGATGAGCTCCGCAACCGATCGCGCCATCCCGAGAAGGACCCGTGCGGTCGAGGGATCCGTTCGGAGGCTATTCCAGGCTAGCACCAGCGTGGCGTGCGCCAGCTGGATGGCCGAGCCCCGGGGGAAGGAGCCCCGCCACAGCGGCATTTTCAGCTGCTGTGCGGGGTGGCTGCACACCACATGCCAGAAGTCGGGATTGCCAAACTCCATGTCGACGAGGAGAAAGCTCACTCGCGCCGCACGCTGGCGCAGTGCGCGATCCGCGCTCTTGAGGAGTTCGCGTAGCTCCAAGACCAGTGCGAAGGATGGGGTCTGCTCCTGCCGGGCGCTGCTCACCAGCATCTCGATGCAGCGCTCGTTGACCTCATGAACCCCGTTGAGCGGCGGCCCACTGTTGTTGCGCCGCAGCGTAGGCCCCGGGGGTGGGGGAGCGCCGGTTGCGCTCGGTTCTGATGGGGTTCGCGTCGTTGGCGGATGACGTTCCCGGTGCGCGATGACCATCGGCAACAGCTCCTCAAGATGACGCCACATGCCGCCCATCTCGGCTGGCATCGATGAGGGGCTGTAGCTATTTCCGTTCCGTCGAAGTAAACTTTCTTACCACGACTACATAGCTTCTTACCACAAGAATGGCGTGAGTCACAAGGTGAGCGAGCCCGGGGGAGCCTTGGGCGTGAAGTATCGAAACACTCTGGCGGTTGGTGCGGCACGGCTCGTGAGAGGCCGAAGGCCGTGAGTTAATTGTGGCGACCCGATCTCCGTGGGGTATTCAGTGACTGACTCGCTCAAGTCCGCCGTGCGAAGCGCCATCGTCCGGATGCTCGATCCCCTCGTGAGGCTGTTGCTCACCGTCGGGATCGGAGTCGGTGATTTTCTGTCGCTCGTGAAAGTGGCCTATGTGCGGGCGGCACGGGATCAGGCGCGGGAAACGCGCGGGGAGCTGCGCCCGCATGTCTCGCGAATCGCGGTCGTGACCGGCCTCACGCGAGCCGAGGTCGCCGCGATACTCGAGGCCGATACGGATGAGTGGCGCACCAGCGATCGCGGGCGACAACGCGCCGAACGGGTCCTCTCAGGATGGTGGAACGATCCGGACTTCCAGACCTTGACCGGTGAGCCTGCGGTGCTGCCGGTTTCCGGCTCACGCAAGTCATTCAAGGCACTCGTGAGCCGCTACAGCAACGAGCCACGCGCCACGCCCATTCTGGAGGAGCTCCTGCGAGTGAAGGCGGTTCGTGAGCGCCCCGACGGGACGCTGCAGGCCCTGAGCCGAACGTATGCCACGGTGCGCTGGGATCCGGCCGGCATCGCGAGCCTCGGGGATCAGATGAACGAGCTCTGCGAGACGCTCCTCTACAACCTCGAGAATCCAGGTCAGCCGCGACTGGTGCGTCGAATCGTGAATGCGCAGCTCGATCCTCGCTACCGGCCGATGCTGGTGCGCGATATCCAATCCCAAGTGAACAGCCTGGCGGACTCTCTGGATGATGCGCTCAACCATCGAGGGTACACCGTGACTCCGAAGAGAGGAGGCCAGGAGGCCGTATGCCTGGGAGTCGGGTTTTATGTCTTCGAAAGACCAGTGATTCTGGAGCCCGCTGCTTCGGAGAGGCGCCGGCATCGGACGCGCTCTACGGCACAGCAGCTGCGCGATATGAACCGTTAGTCAGCTAAGTATTGCACGAGGCTCAAAGAAAAAAGCGGTTGGATGCGGATTCCAGCGATCGTGAACGGTGATTCCACGCGATGGTGAACGGTGCGTGGAACGGGCAGCTGGTGATTGAGTTTCTACTTCAGGTGTTCACGATCCGTCAAGCAAGTTGGGTTGCAGGTTTGTTTTGATCGTTCGT
>DATKMV010000084.1:0-38830 GCA_035541695.1 Steroidobacteraceae bacterium | reverse complement strand
GACGTGCCCGGCGTCATCGACGTGGCGGTGTTCGCGATCCCGGCCAAGTTCGTGGCGCAGGCGCTCACCGAGTGCGGCGAGAAGAAGATCCCCGGCGCGGTGCTCATCCCCTCAGGCTTCGCCGAGACCGGCAACGTCGCCGGCCAGGAGGAGGTGGTGGCGGTGGGACGCAAGTACGGCGTACGCCTCATGGGACCGAACATCTACGGCTTCTACTACACGCCGAAGCACCTGTGCGCGACCTTCTGCACCGCCTACGACGTGAAGGGCGCTACGGCACTATCCTCGCAGTCGGGCGGCATCGGCATGGCGATCGTCGGCTTCTCACGCTCGACCAAGATGGGCGTGTCGGCCATCGTCGGCCTCGGCAACAAGGCCGACATCGATGAGGATGACCTGCTCACGTTCTTCGAGCAGGACGACAACACCCAGATCATCTGCCAGCATCTCGAGGATCTGAAGGACGGCCGCGCCTTCGCCGAGGTCGCGAAGCGCGTCTCGAAGAAGAAGCCCGTGGTGGTGCTCAAGGCCGGCCGCACCAGCATGGGCGCGCGCGCGGCCAGCTCGCACACCGGCGCGCTCGCCGGCAACGACAAGATCTACGAGGACGTGTTCCGCCAGTCCGGCGTCATCCGCGCCAGATCGCTGCGCGACATGTTGGATTTCGCCCGCGGCATTCCGCTGCTGCCGACGCCCAAGGGCAACAACGTCGTGATCATCACCGGCGCTGGCGGCTCGGGCGTGCTGCTCTCAGATGCGTGTGTCGACAATCAACTGAGCCTCATGGCGATGCCACCGGACCTTGACGCGGCCTTCCGCAAATTCATCCCGCCCTTTGGCGCCGCGGGCAATCCCATCGACATCACCGGCGGTGAGCCGCCGACCACGTATCAGAACACTGTCCGGCTCGGGCTCGAGGACGAGCGCATTCACGCGCTCATCCTCGGCTACTGGCACACCATCATCACGCCGCCGATGGTGTTTGCACGCCTCATGGTCGAGGTGGTCGAGCAGATGAAGGCCAAGGGCATCGTGAAGCCCGTCGTCGCCTCGCTTGCGGGCGATGTCGAGGTCGAGGAGGCCTCGGAGTATCTCTACCAGCACGGCATCCCGGCGTACCCCTACTCCACCGAGATTCCGGTCGCCGTGCTCGGTGCGAAGTATCGCTGGGCGCGCGGCGCAGGCCTCATCCCGGCTGACATCCGGCCGCCGTGAGCGCATGTTGGCATGTGTTTGTTGTTGCGCGGGCGCCACGAAGAATTCACTTTAAGAGTCAGATATAACGTATTATCGCTATGGGCATCACAGAAATGAACTCGCGTAGCGCTGTCTCATTAACAACAGGTTTCTTGCGGTTGACGGTCTCGTTCACTCACGCCTTCGGAAAGGGGGACTTTCTTATGTTTGGCACGAGAGTGGTCACGTTCATAGCCGCGTGGCTAGCAGCCGCGGCGGTATTGTTGGCAACTGCCCCTCCGGCCTTCGCACAGACGGCGGGTGATCAGGATGCTCGCATGCGCGTGCTCCAGCAGCGCATCGATGATCTCAGCAAGCAGGTCAAGCAGATGCAGGACGAGCAGACGAAGACGACCAAGACGGTGAGCACGGTCGACAAAGCCTGGAACACGTTCATCAAGGGCTTCTTCGGCACGCTCGACGTGTCGATCGACTACACCACCAAGGGCATGGAAGACATGGTGGCCTATCACCTGGCCTGCTCAGGCCCGAACGGCGGCCCGCCCTGCATCCTGGATCATACCAACCCCAAAAACGGCGGCGCGCCCCCGTACGGCCGAGTGAGCTGGATGGGGATGATGTCGAGCAACGGGTCCAACGTCGGCTACCGCGGCAGCCACAAGATCGGCACCTCGAACGTGGACTTCATCTACCAGGTGTCGACCTCACTCGACATGGCCGCCGCACCGGGGCTCAACAACACCTGGACCAAGTCCTCGAACACGGTGCAGGGAGCGATCGGGCTCGGCGATACCTACATCGGTCTTCGCAGCAAGAGCTGGGGACAGCTCAAGTTCGGCGAGATGTACAGCCCGTACAAGACCTCGACCGACCGGCTCAACCCCTTCACCGGGATGCTGGGCAACTACAGCGTTGTCATGGGCAACACCGGCGGCGATAACTCGCATCGAGTTCGGCACGCGCATCGATCACATCATCGTGTACGACTCGCCGAGCTGGAACGGGTTCAGCTTCGATGCGTCCTACAGCTTCGGCCAGAACCCGGATCCGTATAACAACATCACGCCGCTCCAGTCGTCGGACTGCTCCGGATCGAACAGCCCGGGCAGCGGCAACCTGTTCCTCAACTGCGATGACGGCGGTTTCAACTATTCGTACGGCGGCGACCTGAAGTTCGAGTACGGCGGTCTCTACCTGACCGCCGCCTACGAGCTGCACAGTCGGGTGAACCGCAGCAGCGACGGAATCGGCTCGAACAACCCGATCTACGGGGCGATCAACGGGGCGAGCAATTGGTGCAACACGACCACCGGTCCCCCGCCTCCAATCGGCACCCTGCCCCCGAGCGGAGACCCGCGGCTGGATTGCGGGCCCGACTCGCAGTACGTCGCTTTCATAACGGAGTTTCCGGATTCCGCCGTCGCGGGCTCACCGCCCTACAACCCGGCGTACGATACGGCCGACGAGTATGCGATGAAGGTCGGCGGCCAGTACCACTTCCAGTTCGGGCTGACGGTCTCCTACCTGTATGAGGACATGCACCGCAAGGTTCCCGACAGCATGCAGTTCCAGAACGAGCGGCAGCGTAACGGGCAATGGGCGTCCATCGAGTACGAGTTCTCGGGCGGCGCGGACCGGATTGCCGCCGGCTGGGCGCACGCCGGTGCATCGGTCGGCGACCCGGGCGGTCAGCACAACTTCGACCCGAACGGGGTCGGCCACAACACGTCGAACATGTACACAGCCGCCTACTGGCACAAGTTCGACAAGCAGCTGACCTGGTACTTCGATTACGCCGTGACGGTGAACAACGTCAACGCGCACTATGACATCGGCGCGGGCAGCCACGGGATCAAGACCGATTGCCACGACGCCACGCACACGGTGTTCGTCGACTACAGCAGCGCCGGCCCGACCACCTGGGGTGGCTGCCGTCCGCAGGGCTTCTCGACGGGATTGAACTTCAAGTTCTGATACGGCTCCCTCGCGGCTCGCGCCGCGAGGGGTTTCTTCCAGGTCTGGCCGGCCGCTTGCGCCGTTTGCGGCGGTGGTGTAAATCGCAGCGAGAGCAACCAGGAGCAAATAAGGTGCCACGAGTGATGAAGCGCGTGTCGTACGCGGGCGTTATGGTGGCGGTGTTGTCCGCCATGGCTGGCTGCGCATCGGGACCTCCGAAGACCGACGCACAAGTGCAGGCCGATAAGGTCATGGCCGAGCGCGTGGAAGCTGCGTTGAACTCGGACCGGTCGCTCTTCGCCAAGCACATCGATGTCCATGCGGACAACGGTGTCGTGCGACTGTCCGGCTATGTGTGGGAACCTTCGGACTTCGAGGAGGCCGTCTACATCGCCTCGAACGTGCCGGGCGTGACGCAGGTGGTCAACGATCTGGAATTGAATCGCAACGGCAACGAGAACGGGCCGGTGGCGCGCTGAACCGACGCGCCCTGCCCTGGTCCAATGGCCAGGCGGCTCCGTTCGAGGCCGCTGGAGATCGTTGGTGGCGCTCGAGCGCACAGGTGTACTGATTCTCCTCGTGGCGGGCGCCGCGGCGCTCGCCGCCGCCTGTGTGAGCGCTCCGCCGAAATCCCCCGAGCAGGAACGCGCCGATGCCGCCACTGCCGAGCGGGTGTATACGGCGCTCGAGAACAATCCGATCTACTATTTTCGTGACGTCGAAGTGGAGGTCGATAACGGCGTAGCGCGCCTCAGCGGCTACGTGTGGACGACCGATGCCCTCTATCGGGCTCAGGAGATCGCCCGCCGTGTTGCCGGCGTCACCGCCGTAGAGAATGCCATGCAGCTCGAGCGCGAGGGCAATCGGGGCGGTGGGGACGGCACGGGGTCGGGATGACAGACGAAAGGAGTCACGCCTGAAGCGCACAGCACCAACGGGATCGACCTGGGGCATCATCGCCCTGGCCACGCTCACGGTGTCGTGTGCATCGGCTCCGCCGGCAGCACCGGCAGCCTCCGCCGCGCAGTCGATGCGCGCCGAAGCGGGGGCCACGGACGAGGTTCTCGCCAACGCCATCTATTCGGAGCTGAACGCAGACCCGGTCTACTACTTCCGCCATGTGGACGTACAGGTCGACGACGGCGTGGCGCATCTCAGCGGCTACGTATGGAGCGCGGATGCCATCTACCGGGCCCGCAAGATCGCGAGCACCGTGCCCGGGGTCACCGGCGTGATGACCAACCAGTTGCAGCTCGAGCGTAACGGGCGTGACACGGGTCCCGCCAGATAGCTCACCCACGCGGCGAACGGCGCTCCTCACCTGCGCGCTCGCCGCGTTCTGGCACTCCTCGTCGACTTTCGCGCAAGCCCCAGCCGTCCAGCCAGCGTCTTCCGCGCAATCGGCGGCGCCCGCGAGCGATGAGGCCCTGACGCAGGCGGTCCACGCGGCACTGGAGGCCGATCCCAACTATTACTTCCGCCACGTCGACGTGCGGGTCGAGAAGGGCATCGCCACGCTCAGCGGCTACATCGACAGCGGTGCCGCCATCTCGAGAGCCCGCAAGGTCGCTGCCAAGGTGCCGGGTGTCACCCGCGTCGTGACCAGTAACCTCAAGGTCGACACGCAGCTTCGCAGGTAGCGCGCCGCGGCTGCGAAAGCCGGCCTTGGGCGCAAACGGCGCGAAAGCCGCAGACTGACTGCCGCTACCGCCGCGCACCGACACCGCTCTGCACGAGCCCGCGCCAAACTGCGCCGTCTTCCAGCGAGTCCTAACGATCGAGGAGGTGCTCTCAGATGGAACTGAAGCAAGCCAGCTTCGCCGCGGCGCTTCTGTGCGCGGCGCTCGGAACCGCCTGGGCCCAGGCCCAGCCCCAGAATCCTTCGCCGACCGACCCGGCCATGGCGGGAGCGCAGGGTGGGTCGCAGGCGGACACGCCGATGATGCACAGCAACCGTCCGATGACCGAGAGCGATGCCCGCGCTACGAAGGAAGTCAACGACCGCCTCAGCGCGGACCCGAAGCACTACTTCCGTCACGTGCAGGTGAGCGTGCATGACGGAGTCGCGGAGCTCACGGGCTTCGTGTACTCCTCGGATGCCGTCTACAAGGCCAAGGAGCTCGCGCAGCAGGCGCCGGGCGTGACACGCGTCGACAGCAGGGTGCGCGTCGAGCGCAACGGCAACACCGGCTCGCAGCCGGATTGAGAAGGGCCCCGAGAAAACCTAGGGGCTTTGCGGGGCGCGCGCGGGGCCCGTGGGCTCCGGGCGGTCGCGCACCAGCGCCCAGTTGAGAAGCGCCAGGGCGACGGTGCCGAGGAGGATCAGGGATTTGCTGAAATCTACCCGGGTCAGCAGGGCGAGGCAGATCCCGATACCAAGAAAGGGCAGCGCGAGCCCGCCGGGTGCGCGAAACGCAGCCGCGGCGGGCTGCCGCCGTCGCAGCACCGGAACCGCCGCGCAGACACCCGCGTAGTACAGGATGCGGGCGACCGCCGAGAGCGTCACGTTCCACGAGAAGCTCGCGAACTGCGAGAACGCCCACAGCAACAGCGCGAAGATGACGATCGAGACGTACGGCGTGCGCCAGCGCGGGTGCACTGCGGCGAGCAGTGCGGGGAAGTCGCCACGCTCGGCGAGCGCGAACATGCCGCGGGGCGTGGTGAGGAGATTGGCGCTCACGTAGCCGTAGACCGAGAGCAGCGCACCGATTGAGACGAGCGCCGCGCCCGGCGCCCCCATCATGACGCGCGCGGCGTCCGCGAGGGGCCGCTGGCTCGCCGCGGGCTCGGCGAGCACGCTCACTACGATCCACTGCAGCACGCTGTAGAGCACGGTGAGCACCGCGAGCGCGACGAAGAGCGCGAACGCGACATCCTGACGCGGATTGCGCGCCTCGCCCATCGGATTGAGCGCGGCCTCGTAGCCGCCATAGGCAAAGAGAAGCAGCAGCATCGCTTTGAGCCACGAGTCCGCTCCCGCTGCGACCGGCTGACTCACCACCGCAGGATGGACCAGCAGCCAGGCGATGCCGGCGACACACACGATGGCCAGTGCGCCGAGCTTCGCCACCACCGAGGCGTTGCTCATCAGCGCGCCGGCGCCGATGCCGCGGCAGTTGACCGCCGTCAGCCCGCCGATGAAAAGCGTGATGATGAGCAGCCTCGCAGCCGGGTGCGTGGCGCCCGCAAAGAACTCCGCCAGATAGGTGACGAGGAGATTCACCGCCGCCGCGACCGCGGTGAGGCGGCTCAGGAGCGTGAGCCAGCCCACCTGGAGGCCGATGAGGCGCCCGAAGGCGTGGCGCAGATAGAGATAGGTGCCGCCGGTCTCGGTGAATTGCGAGGCGACCTCCGCGTAGCACGCGATGATCACCCCCATCGCCATCCCGGCCAACAGCACCGCGAGCGGGCTCAGACGACCCAGGAAGCCGGCGACCGGAGCGGGCAGCCCGAAGATGCCGCTGCCGAGGATACTGTTGATCGCCAGCGCTACCATCGTCCAGCGGCCGATGGCGCGCAGCAGCTCGGCGCGTTGGGTCTGCGGCGGGACTGTCACCGCGCCCTTCTACCACAAGCTGGCGGACGTACCGGAGGTTTCCGGGCCGGAAGCTGCGAGCGCAGTCACGGGCAGCGCGATGCCCGATGCGCTACAGTTTGCCGCGAAACCGGATGTTGCCCGTGCGCTTCGCTTGCCTCAAAACCGTACTGACCGTCCTGGCGCTGGCCTCGCTGCGCGCTCCGCCGGCCGCTGCTGCGCCGTTCGATCTCGCAGGGCCCACTCTCGAGATCGAGGTCACCCGCGGCGCGCGCACGCTGCCCATCGCGCAGGTGCCGAGCCTCGCCGCCGGCGACCGCATCGCGCTCAAGGCGGACCTACCGACCACGGAGTCTGCGCATTGGCTGATGGTGGCGGCGTTCCTGCGGGGTGCGACCGAGCCGCCGCCCGAGGACTGGTTCTTCCCCTGCGAGACCTGGACACAGCGTTGCGCGCGCGAGGGGCTCGCGCTCACCGTGCCGAAACTGGCGCAGCAGCTTCTGATCTTCCTTGCACCGCAGACCGGCGGCGCCTATCGGACGCTCGTCGATGCGGTACGTGGACGCCCCGGAGCCTTCGTGCGCACCTCGCAGGACCTCAACCAGGCGGCGCTCGACCACGCGCGGCTGCAGACCTACCTCGCGGCTGTGAGGCACCTCGCCGAGCTCGACCCGACGCAGCTGAAGGACGCCGTCCCGCTCCTGTCGCGCTCCCTCGCGATCAAGGTGGACGATGGGTGTCTCGGCAAGCTGGCGGTGTTGCAGGCCCCGTGCCTCGCGCAGGGCGGCGACTCGCTGATCCTCGATGACGGGCACGCTGCCACGCTTGCGCAGGCGCTCACTTCCGGACCGGCGAGCGATCTGGCC
The DNA here is from genome assembly GCA_035541695.1 of Steroidobacteraceae bacterium. GTDB lineage: Bacteria > Pseudomonadota > Gammaproteobacteria > Steroidobacterales > Steroidobacteraceae > 13-2-20CM-66-19. The sequence continues at coordinate 31,276 of DATKMV010000084.1, read as the reverse complement.
ATGGAGGCGAGCAACACGCCGCAGCTTCGATCCGGCTACTACGGCCCCTTCATCGGCTCGATCATGGATATCGCGCGGATCCTCGATTCGCTGCACACGGCGCGCTACCAGTATTTTCCCGCACTCACCTCGATGCACGGGCGGCAGGCGGCGCTCACCCTGAACGCACCGCCCTCGTTCCACGATCCGAAATCGGTGCTGGTGGTCGCGCTGCCGGCGATCGAGACGCCGCGTTCCCCGACCCTGCAGCCGGTGAATGCGGTGGAAGTGCTCTGTGCCGGGAAGTCGCCCCTGCTCCTGCCGGTAGAAGGTGCGCCGGTCGTCTTCGCCACCGAGTATGCGCACGATATGACACTCCGCCTCACCCGCAAGAACGGCTCGACGCTGGAGCTTCCCGCGCAACCCGATCCTGCCCGTGGAGGCTTCGCAGTGACCGCGCTCGCCACCGCGGGAAGCCTGCCGGGCGGAAGCGGCTCATTGCACGGGCAATGGGGGTTCGACCGCTACGAGGGCCCCGCCTTCAAGCTGGCGGACGCGCATTCGCAGTCATGGAGCCTTGCGCCCGGGGAGTCCGCGGATCTCATCGTCGGCCGTGCCAACACGCTCCACCTGCGCGCCGACAGTGTCAGCTGCCTGGAGGAAGTGTCGCTGGTCGACTCTGCGGCGAAGTCCCAGAGAGTCGAATGGAAGAGAACTCATCCCAACGAGGTGGAGCTGACCGTACCGCTGCAGAACGCCAGCGCGGGGGAGCTCAGCCTGAGACTGACGCAGTTCGGCGCCGCGGAGGCGCAGACCGTGACGCTGCGTGCCTTCGCGCAGGCCGGACATCTCGAGAGCTTCACCGTACACGCGGGTGACACCGAAGGTGTTCTGCGCGGCAACCGCCTCGATGAGGTGAAGCAACTCAGCTTCGGCGGCGTGCAGTTCACACCCGGGACGCTCTCGGTCCGCGAAGGCCACGACGAGCTGCGCATGCTCGCGCAGAGCGGCGCCGACACCCACGCGCTCGAGGGCCACGAGGCCGACGTCGGCCTCGCCGACGGGCGCACCTTCAAGGTGAAAGCCGCGCTCGAGACGGCGCGCCCGAGCGCAGCGCTCATCAGCCAGTCGGTTCAGTGGGCCGGCGCCGGGGAAAACGCGCTGCAGCTCGGCGACGCCTCGGAGCTCCCGCTCGGAGCCCGCCTCACCTTCTCCATCCAGGCGCACTCTCCCGCCTCGTTCTCCGCGGAGGACCAGCTCGAGGTCGCGACCGCCGATGGCGCCTTCGGGACACTGCTCAGCGTCAGCGCGGGGCAGATGATGCTGCAGAGCCGGAAAGTGGCGCTCGTGAGGCTCGATCCGGCGAAAACCCTCGGGCCGTCGGCATTCGGTCCATTGCAGTTTCGCCGCATCGTGGACGGTGTAGCCGGTGACTGGGTGCCGCTCGTGACACTCGTGCGGCTGCCGAGATTCGCCGGAGTCGACTGCACCGCGGACGTCGACGCGCCGTGCTCGCTCAAGGGCGCGGATCTCTTTCTTCTCGACTCGGTGGCGATCGATGCCGACTTCACCCACGTCACGCACGTGCCCGATGGATTCACGGCGGGCACGCTGCGCATCCCGCGTCCGCAGCAGGGCAAGCTCTACGTCAAATTGCGCGATGACCCGGCGGTCGTGAACGTGGCGCTGGTCGATGTGAAGGCACCGCCGGCGGCAACGGACGGCATGGAAGCCTCTCCCGGCCCTGTGCACCTGCAGGCGCAGCACACCGCCGAGCCGCGGTGAGAAAGTGGCGGCGCCCTTGCGCGGGCGCCGCCGAGCGGCCAGGCACCGGGGGGTCTGGGAAACGAGGCCCGGCCTGGACGCGTGCGGGCGGGGTTCGCCGCACGCGGGGCACGCAGGAGAGTATCGCCGCAGCATTAACCGGCCCTTAAAGAAACATTAAGTCATTCCGGCCTGGGGCGTCGCAGAGGATTTCTGAAAGGATTTTAATCTGCCATTTCTCCGACATTAATCTCAGTGTGGTGTGCTGGGGACAGGTGGTGGAGTGCCCATGCGATTGCTGCTGGTGGAAGACGAGAAGAAGCTTTCCGAGCTCGTGGCGCGCGCGCTGCGGGCGGAGAGCTATGCCGTCGATGTCGCCGAGGATGGCGCGCGCGGCTGGGAGCTCGTGCAGAGCTATGAGTACGACCTGATCATCCTCGATCTGATGCTGCCGCAGTTGTCCGGGGAAGAGGTGCTGCGGCGCATCCGCCGGATGAACGAGCACGTGCCGATCCTCATCCTGACGGCCCGCGGCGCGACGGCCGACAAGGTTCACAACTTCGAAGCCGGCGCCGACGACTATCTCACCAAGCCCTTCGCGCTCGCGGAGCTGGTCATGCGCGTCAAGGCGCTGCTGCGCCGCGGACCGATCACGCGTCTGAGCGTGCTGCGGGTCGGTGATCTGGAGATCGATCGATGCAAGCAGCAGGTCCGCCGCGGCGGGCGCCGCATCGAGCTCACGGCCAAGGAGTACGCGCTGCTCGAGTATCTCGCAACGCACCCCGGGCACGTGTTCTCGCGCACGATGATCATCGAGCACGTCTGGGACCACAGCTTCGAGGGTCTTACCAACATCGTCGACGTGTACGTGCGGCACCTGCGCAGCAAGGTCGATGACCCCTTTCCGGTCAAGCTGATCCGGACGGTGCGCGGGGTCGGCTACGGGCTCGCGGAAAGCGCCGAACGGTGAATACGCGCTCGCTCAGCTTCCGGCTCGTCACGTGGTACGCCGGGGTGCTGACCGTGGTGTTCGTACTGCTCGGGGCGCTCACCTTCGTCTCGCTGCGTCATTATCTGGAAGCAAACGTGCTCGACACCCAGGCGCGCCGCGCACGACAGATCGCCGCCACGCTGGTGGCGCGCGCCGACCGCGACAGCGAGAGCGGGATCGGCGTCCAGGTCGAGAATCTCTACTCCCCTGAGAGCAACGACCGCTTCATCCGCATCACGCGCGCGGACCGCACGGTGGTGTACGCCTCCGGTGCGCCGCGGGGCGAGGAGTTCGAGCCGGCGCGCGTGCCACCGCTCCCGGCGGCCGCAACCCTGCGTGCGGCGCGCAAAGTCGCGCTCGGTGACGCATCGTTGCTGATAGCCGCGGTGCCCGCCACCGCGGCCGACGGCAACCGCTACTTCGTCGAGGTCGGGACCTCCGCTGCGCCGGTCGAGGCCACGTTGCGGCGGCTGCTCGGCATGCTGGCGGTCGGCCTGCCGCTGGCGGTGGCGGTGGCGGTGGGCGGCGGCTTCGTGCTGGTGCGGCGTGCTCTCGATCCGGTCGAGCGGATCGCCCGCAAAGCCGAAGAGATCACACAGCATAGCCTCAGCGAGCGGCTGCCGGTGGTACGCAGCGGCGATGAGCTCGAGCGGCTGTCGGTGTCGCTCAATCACATGATCAGCCGCCTGCAGGGGGCACTGGATGACTCGAAGCAGTTCGTGGCCGACGCGAGCCACGAACTGCGCACTCCCCTCACGGTGATGCGCGCCGAGCTCGAGAGCCTCGCGCAGGACCCACGCTTAGCCAGCGAAACGCGCGAGACACTCGGCAGCGTGCTCGAGGAGGTGGCGCGCCTCGCTGAAATCGTCGAAAGCCTATTCGCGCTGTCGCGTCTCGATGCGGGTGAGGCGAGCGCCGAGTGGCGGCGCTTCGATCTGGCGGAGCTCGCGGCGACGACCGCCGAGCAGATGAGTCTCCTCGCCACCGACAAGAACGTCAGCGTGACGTGCAACTCCCCGAGCGGCGTCATGGTCGAAGGCGACCCGGCGCGCCTCAAGCAGGTCATCGTCAATCTGCTCGACAATGCGATCAAGTACACCCCGGCCGGCGGCCGCGTGCGCCTCAGCGTGGCTCGCGAGCAGGGTTGCGCGCTTCTCGAGGTGGCCGACGATGGCATCGGCATCCCCGCGGAAGCGCTCCCCCACGTCTTCAAGCGCTTCTTCCGTGTCGACAGCTCGCGCTCGCGCGAGCAGGGCGGCGCCGGTCTCGGCCTCGCCATCGTCAAGTCCATCTGCAGCGCCCACGGCGGCGACATCGAAGTTATCAGCGCGCCGGGGCGGGGCAGCACCTTCCGCCTGCGGCAGCCGCTCGCGGCCGACGCGCCGCTGCGCACCTAGGACACGCGGGACACGCCATGCCGCTCGTGCGCTACGTCCTGAAGCACCCCTACACCGTCGCGGCGCTGCTGATACTCGTCGGGCTCCTGGGTATCGGCGAGTCACTGCGCATGCCGGTCGACATCTTCCCGAAGATGGACATACCGGTCTGCAGCGTGGTGTGGACCTACGCCGGCATGGACGCCCAGGACATCCAGAACCGCATCCTCACCTTCCACGAGCGGCAGATGGCCTCCCTGGTGGATGACATCTCGCGCATCGAGGCGACCAGCTACGAGGGCGTCGGCGTCGAGAAGATCTACCTGCACGAGGGCGCGGACGTCACGCGCGCAGTCGCGCAGCTCGCGAGCAGCGCGCTCGTGGTGCTGAAGTACATGCCACCGAACATCACCCCGCCGCTCGTCATCCGCTACGGGGCGACGGATGTGCCGATCATTCAGCTGGCGCTCTCGAGCAGCTCGCTCCCCGACACCAAGCTCAACGACCTCGGGCAGAACATCATCCGTCCCGCGCTCGCGGTGGTCCACGGGGCGCAGGTGCCGTATCCGTACGGCGGCAAGCCGCGCGTCATCATGGCCGATCTCGATCAACAGGCGCTGCAGGCACGCGGTCTCACCCCCGCGGACGTGAGCAACGCCCTGCAGACCGAGAATGTGATCCTGCCGGCGGGCGATGTGAAGATCGGCAACTTCGACTACCTGGTGGCGATGAACAACAGCCCGAACGTCATCGAGGCCATCAACTCCTTCCCGATCAAGTGGGTCGATGGCCGGGAAGTATTCATGCGCGACGTCGCGCATGTGCACGATGGTTTCCAGGTGCAGACCAATTCCGTCTCGGTAGATGGCGTACGCGGAGCACTGATGACCATCCGCAGCACCGGCGGCGTCTCGACACTCGCGGTCATCAACGGTATCCGCAGCGTGCTGCCCGAGATCCGTCACATGCTGCCGCATGACGTGCACATCAACCCGATCTTCGACCAGTCAGTGTTCGTCAAGGCGTCGCTCAACAGCGTGCTGATGGGCGGCGCCATGGCCGCGGCGCTCACCGCGCTCATGATCCTGCTGTTTCTCGGCAACTGGCGGCTGACGGTGATGATCCTGGCCGCGATCCCGCTGTCGATCATCACCGCAGTGCTCGTGATGGGCGCGACCGGCGAGACGCTCAACACCATGACGCTCGGAGGTTTCGCACTGGCCGTCGGCATCCTCGTGGACAATGGCACGGTCGTGATCGAGAACATCGAGCGCAACATCGCGCTGCGCCCCCACCTCGCGGATGCCATCATCTACGGCTGCGGCGAGGTCGGCACGCCGACCTTTCTGTCGACGCTCTGCATCTGCATCGTGTTCGTGCCGGTGTTCCTGCTGCAGGGCACGGCCAAGTACCTGTTCTCACCGCTGTCGATGTCGGTGATCGTCGCGCTGCTGGCGAGCCTCGTGCTCTCCTTCACCCTGGTGCCGGTGCTGTTCTTCTACCTCATGCGCACGCGCGCGCACCCGGCGCACGGCCGCGCCCCTGCCGCTGCGGGCGATGCCGGCTGGCAGGAGGGTGCGCTGCGCCACCCCGGGAGCGGTGCGCATCCACTGCTGCGCATCCATCTGGCATTCGAGCACACCTTTCGACGCTTTCGTGAGGCGTACCGCAACGCGGTGGCCTGGGCGCTGTCGCAGCCGAAGCTGATCGTGCTCGCGTTCATCGGCATGATGGTGGTGTCGCTACCGCTGTTCCCGTTCCTCGGCCGCGACTTCTTCCCGGATGTGGACGCGGGGCAGATGCGACTGCACGTGCGTGCCCCGGCGGGCACGCGCATCGAGACCACCCAGCAGTACTTCTCGCAGGTGGAAGCCAGCATCCGCCGGCTGATCGGCAGTGATCAGATCAGCGTGATCCTCGACAACATCGGCCTGCCCTACAGCGGCATCAACATCGCGCTCTCGGACTCTGCGACCGTCGGGCCGATGGACGGTGAGATCCTGGTCTCATTGCAGAAGAAGCACACGCCGACCGCAGAGCTCACCGCCATGCTGCGCCGCGAGCTGCCGCAGCAGTATCCGGCGCTGCAATTCTTCTTCCAGCCCGCGGATATCGTCGATCAGGTGCTGAACTTCGGGCAGCCGGCCCCGATCGACATCCGCGTGAGCGCAGCGGACACCGACAGCGCTTACAAGCTGGCGGCGCGGCTGTCGCGGCTGATCGCGCGCGTTCCGGGGGTGGTCGACGCGCACGTGTTCCAGGTTCCGGATGCCCCGGCACTCTCGGTCGACGTCGACCGCGTGCTCGCCACCCAGGTCGGGCTCACCCAGCGCGAGGCCGCGAGCAACGTGCTCGTCACCACCAACTCGAGCGCGCAGACCGCGCCGAATTTCTGGGTCGACCCGAGCAACGGTGTGAGCTATCCGCTGGTCGTGCAGCAGCCGCCTTACGATATCGCCAGCTCGCAGGACCTCAAGATCATGCCGGTCAGCAGCGTCGCCGGCGCCAGCCAGTCGCAGCTGCTGATGAATATGTCGTCCATCGGTCGCCAGACGGTCCCGCTCGTTACTTCGCAGCTCAACATCCGGCCGGTGTTCGACGTGCACGCCAACGTCCAGGACCGCGACCTTTATGGCACCTCCCGGGACATCGACCGGTTGATCGCCGCCAACCGGCCGCCGGCGGAGAAGGCGATGAAGGTGACGCTCAGCGGCCAGGTGGAAACCATGCGCGAGAGCTACACCGGGCTCTTCACGGGCATCGCACTCGCCGTGGTGCTGGTCTATCTGTTTCTGGTGATCAACTTCCAGAGCTGGATCGATCCGCTCATCGTGCTGATGGCGGTGCCGTTCACGTTGAGCGGCGTCATCTGGATGCTGTATCTCACGCAGACGCACCTCAGCGTGCCGGCGCTGATGGGAACCCTGATGTCGATCGGTCTCACCACCGCCAACAGCATTCTGGTCGTGACCTTCGCCAATCAGCGTATGGACGCAGGCGATGATCCGCTGGTCGCCGCGCTCACCGCCGGCTACACCCGCTTGCGCCCGGTGCTGATGACCGCCGGCGCCATGATTCTCGGCATGGTGCCGATGGCGATCGGCGTCGGCGAGGGTGGCGAGCAGAACGCGCCGCTTGCGCGCGCGGTCATCGGCGGACTGCTGTTCGCTACCTTCGCAACGCTGGTGTTCGTGCCGACCATGTACCGCCTGCTGCGGCGAGCGCCGTCGCAGCCCGGCCCGGCAGCTACAGCCTGAGGCGAACTGCGCATGCAGCACACGCACGAAGAGAGTGACGAGAGCCAGCAGGAGGAGGTCCTGCAGACCGAGCATTACGATGACATGCAGGCCGTCGAAGCCCACGGGACTCCGGCCCACTTCGACCCGCATACCGGCGAGCGGCTGAAACGCGCGGCCAAGATACTCGCCATCATGTTCGCGGTCGCCTTCGTGCTGGTGAGCATCGATCGCCTCGTCAAGTCGCACGGCGTCGCACGCTCGGCGCGGGAAGCGGCGGCCGCGCCACCGCTGGTCGATGTGATCACCGCGCAGCCGGTCGGGGAGGTTCAGCGCCTGGCGCTCCCCGGTTACACCGCAGCCTGGCATGCGAGCACCATCTACGCGCGTGTCGATGGCTACGTCGGCCAGTGGTTCGTCGACATCGGTGACCGCGTGCACGCCGGTCAGGTGCTGGCGCTCATCGAGACGCCCGATCTCGACGCGGAGCTGGCGGCGGCGCGGGCACAACTCACGGCCGATCAGGCCAAGGTCGTCGTTCGACAGGCGGAGACCCAGTTCGCCCGGACCACCTACGTGCGCTGGCGTGACTCCCCGAAAGGGGTGGTCTCCGACCAGGAGCGCGAGGAGAAGAAAGCCGCCTACGACAGCGCGGTCGCACGCCAGAGGTCCGCGGAGGCGGACGTCGCGCTCGCCAGGGCCCGCGTCGACAAATACCAGGCGCTCACGCAATTCAAGAAGGTTACCGCGCCCTACGATGGTGTGATCACCGTCCGCGACATCGATATCGGCAATCTCGTCACCGCCGGCAGCACCTCCTCGACCACGCCGCTCTACGTCATGTCGCAGAACGATCCGATCCGGATCTTCGTCGATGCGCCGCAAAGCGCAGCCGAGGATCTGATCAGGGGGCAGGCGCCGGTGCAGGTCCAGACGAGCGCCGGCGTCGCACGCGACTACACCGGCAAGGTGACCCGGACCTCCCAGGCGTTGAATCCTCAGGCCCGCACGCTGCGCGTGGAAGTGGACATCCCCAATCCGAAAGATGAGTTCGTGCCGGGAATGTACGTCAAGGTCGGGTTCGGGCTGCCGCCGCGCGGGCTGGTGCAGGTGCCCGCGGCCGCGCTCGTGTTCCGCGCCAGCGGGCCCGAGGTGGCCCGAGTCGATGCCTCCGGCAAGGTGCATTTCCGCAGCGTCACGATCGGACGCGACGATGGCAGCGTGGTCGAGCTGAGCTCGGGGGTCGCACCCGGCGACCGCCTGGCGCTGAACATCAGCAGTCAGATCACCGACGGTGAGCTCGTGCACGCGCGGCCTGTCGAACCCGAGAAGGCCACACCGGTGGCTTCGGCCGCACGCTGAGCACTGCCCCATGGCACGAGCAGGCACCTTTGCCGTGACCTTGTGTGCGAGCCTCGTGACGGGCTGCGCGGTGGGCCCGAATTACCACACGCCGAACACCCCGACTCCGGGGGCCTTCGCCGCCGCGGACAGCATGGCGGCGGCCGGGAGCGTCAGCAACGCGCCAGGGACCGCCGCACCGCCAGGGACCGCCGCGGCACCAGCGCCCGCCGCGGCGCCCGTGGAGATCGCGGCCTGGTGGCAGGCCCTGAAGGACCCCGAGCTCGACTCGCTCATCGCCCGCGCCCTGAGCGGCAATCCCCAGGTGCTGATCGCGCTCGACCGGCTGCAGGCGGCGCGCACCTACGAAGCGGCCATCATCGGGGCGGTGCTGCCGGAAGCGGATGCCGGCATCGGGGCAGCGCGCGGAACCGGCAGCGATCTGGCACGCGGGCGTGCATCACCGGGGCTGCGGGCCGGCGACAACTCCGCGGGCCTCAAGCACATCAACGTGGTCGGCGGCTTCGAGGCGCTGTGGGAGCTCGACGTGTTCGGCAAGTACCGCCGCGAAATCGAGGCGGCGCGCTACGATACCGAGGCGACTCTCGCCGCACGCAACGGCGTGCTGGTCGCGGTGATTGCCGACACCGCGCGTGCCTACGTCGACCTGCGTGGACTGCAGGTACGCGCATCGGTGCTGGCCGCGGCCATCGATGTGCTGCGCGAGTCGCTGCGCATCGTCAACATCCGCTACGAGCGCGGCATCACCAACGAGCTCGACGTGACGCTCGCCACGCGCGAGCTGGCGATGCTCGAAGCGCAGGCAGCGCCGCTCGCGGCACAGGAACAGGCGGCCGAGTACACCATCGCGACGCTGCTCGGGGCTTATCCGGAGGACATGGTGAGGGAGCTTGCTCCCAGGGCCATGGTGCCGGCAGTGCCGGGTGCCGTGGCGACGGGGCTGCCGGTCGACCTGCTGCGGCGGCGTCCGGACATTCAGCAGGCCGAGCGCGACCTTGCCGGAGCGACGGCGCGGATCGGCGTTGCGACCGCGGAGCTGTTTCCATCGATCGCGATCTCCGGCTCGATCGGCTTCCAGCGCCAGCAGGCACCGGGGCTGGCGACCATCGGCCAGCACATCTATTCGTACGGCGCCGGCGCCGCGTGGCCGCTGCTCGATTTCGGGCTGCTGGACGCCCAGGTGGAGATCGCCGATCTTCAGACACGTGCGCTGCTGGTCAATTACAAGAGGGTCATCCAGGAAGCGGTACGCGAAGTCGACAGCAACATGGGTCTGTACGCCGCCGAACAGCTGAGTCTCGGCAAGCTGGAGACCGCGCTGGTCGCCAGCCAGCGGGCCGTGACGCTCGCCAACGAACGATACGAGCGCGGCCTCACCGACTATCTGAACGTGGTGGACGCCGAGCGGGCGGAGTACGGCATCCAGGAGCAGTACACCGCCGCACAGGTGGCCGCCGCCGAAGAGTTCATCGAGCTCTACCGCAGTCTCGGTGGCGGCTGGCAGAACTATCAGGCCCTGCCACCCATCCACCGCCCGCTGCCCGCCGTCCTCGCGATGTTTCAGAGGGTGTTGAGTCGCAACGACCCGCCTGGCACGCGTTAAGCTTGGGGCCAGGATGACTCAAACGCTTCGCGAGCGCACGCTCGGCCTCTTCTCGCTGTCGCTGCTCGCGATCGGCGTCGGCATCGTCACCGGCTTCGGCGCGGTGGCCTTCCGTGCGCTCATCGGTGTCATCCACAACGCCTTCTACTACGGGAAGCTCTCGGCAATCTACGACGCCAACCTGCTCGAGCCGGCCTCCCGCTGGGGCGCGGGTATCGTGCTGGTGCCGGTGATCGGTGGTCTCGCGGTCACCTTCCTCGTGTCGAAGTTCGCACCCGAGGCGCGCGGTCACGGCGTGCCGGAGGTCATGGACGCCATCTTCTACCGCGAGGGCGTCATCCGCCCGGTCGTCGCAGCGGTGAAATCGCTCGCCTCGGCGCTCTCCATCGGCACCGGCGCCGCCGTGGGCCGTGAGGGTCCGATCATCCAGATCGGCGCCTCGCTCGGCTCCACGCTCGGACAGCTGGTCCGCATGGCGACCTGGCAGCGGATCACCCTGGTTGCGTCCGGCGCCGGCGCCGGCATCGCGGCGACCTTCAACACGCCACTCGGCGGCGTCATGTTCGCCATCGAGCTCATGATGCCGGAGGTGAGCGTGCGGACCTTCCTGCCGGTGGCCCTCGCCACCGGTACGGCCACTTTCATCGGCTGGCGGCTGCTGGGTGCGCACCCGGCCTTCGACGTGCCCTCGCGGCTCTTTGCCAGCGTGCCCGGATCCACTTCGGTCGAGTCCCTGCTGCTGTGTGCGCTCCTCGGCGCGCTCTGCGGCGTCGCGGCGACCGGCTTCATACGGGGTCTGCACTTCGCGGAGCAGGCGTTCGAGCGCGCGCACAACCCCTACCTGCGGCACGTCCTCGGCATGACTGCCATCGGGCTCATGATGTATGCCTTCTATCTGGGCTCCGGGCACTACCGCATCGACGGGGTCGGCTACTCGACCATCCAGCAGATCCTGGTGGGCGGCCTGGCGGCGGCGCCCTTCCTCGCCCTGCTCTTCGTGAGCAAGCTCGCGGCGACCTCGATCAGCCTCGGGTCGGGGTCCTCGGGCGGGATCTTCTCGCCCTCCCTCTTCATGGGAGCCACGCTCGGCGGCGCCTTCGGTGCGGCGTCGCAGTCTTGGCTGGCGCTACCGGACAGCACGGTGCCGGCGTTTGCGATGATCGGCATGGCGGCGATGGTGGGCGGCGGCACCGGAGCGGCGATGACCGCGATCGTGATGATTTTCGAGATGACCCGCGACTACGACATCGTCATGCCCATGATCATCGCGGTCGCGGTCAGCATCGGCGTGCGCCGCATGCTGAGCGAGGAGAACATCTACACCATCAAGCTCGCCGGGCGGAAGCACTACATTCCGAAGGCGATGCATGCCAACATGTTCCTCATCCGCCAGGCACGCGAGGTCATGGAGACGGAATTCCAGCTGCTGCCGGCGAGCACCGGGTTCGATGAGTTCCTGCGACTGCCGGAGCACGGCGGCAGGCTGCGGCACATCGTGGTGACGGAGGGGGAGCGCATCGCGGGTACGCTGCGCGTGAATACCAGCCTTCGCCACGGGCTGGAGGGCGCCTATACCGGCTTGCCCATCGGCAGCGTGGCGAGCGCGGCGTTCACGATCGCGCACGAGCGCGACATCATGTTCGATGTCATCCAGCGCTTCTGGCGCGATGGTGCCTCGATGATCATCGTGGTGCGCGGCAGCGGCATCCCGCACGCATCGGATGTGGTGGGCATCATCACCAAGGAGCACATCGCGGACTCGGTGGCCGCGAGCGTGCGGCCGTACGGCGCCGAGGCCGGCGAGCGCTGAGCGCAGCGATCAGCGCGTGGCTGAGCTCCCCGAGACCGGGACGAGCGGAAGCAGGATGCGCGAGGGATGGGCCTCATCCAGATACACGGTGTTCTCGGCGGTGCGCCAGCTGCGATTGTCGTCGAGCGGCTCGCCGGTGTTCGGGTTCACATCGAAGCGCGGAAAGTTGCTGCTCGATATGTCGAGGCGGATGCGATGACCGCGGCGGAACAGGACGGAGGTCGGATACAGCTCGATGGTGAGCTCGCAGGGCTTGCCGGGCTCGAGCAGCTGCGGGCGCGCCGCGCCGTTGCGATAGCGCGCCCGCACGATGCTGTCACCGATCAGCATGTCGATGCCGGCCGGGAAGTCGCGGTTCGGCGGGTAGACATCGATGAGCTTCGCCGTGAAATCGGTGTCGGGCGCATCGGAGGAGGCCCAGAGCTTCACGATGAGTGGACCTGTGACCTCGAGATCCTGCGTGAGCGGCTCGGTGGCGAAGACCAGAACGTCGTTGCGCGCAGACAGCGGCGCGGAATCCGCGCAGGTCCAGAGCTCGGCCCGGCAACGCTGATCGGCGGCGCCTTCGCTCGAGAGCGCGCCCTGGGAGGAGACATTGCCGCCGAGGGTGGGCACGGGGTGGCGGGGATCGAAGCGGTAGGTGAGCGGCTCGGCGGCGCCGGGGGTGTCGGCCGACAACACGCCATGCGGGTGCAGGAAGTACGGCGTCGGCCTCGCGCGCGCCAGCGGCCATTCCTTCTCATCGCGCCAGTGACCGCCGACGAAGACGCGTCCTTCGGCGGTCCTGTGAGCGTCGCCCCCGCCCATCACGTAGATGCGCACCGGAGGCTCGCGCTCGACGCCGTTGGCGCTGCCTTTCAGCCAGTGCTCGAACCAGCGCTCCTCGAGCGCGTTGAGGTCGATGGCGGCATCGGGGGTGAACTGCGCCTCGCCGGCGTGATCAAGCTGGGGACTGCTGTGCGTCCAGGGTCCGACGATGAGCCGCTGCAGACTCTTCTTGTGCTGTCTCAGGCCCGCATAATTGAGATTCGCCACCTGCAGTGCCCAGGAGTCGTACCAGCCGGTGACGTGATAGACGGGCACATCCTCGTACTCATCGAGATGGTCGGCGACCTCGACCTGCATCTCCTGCCACAGCGGGTCCTCGGGTCCGCGGCTCATGACATCGATGAGCCAGCTTTCGTAATCGGGCGCGAACTTCAGCGGAGTCGTGCCGGCGCGCAGCGGCAGCGCACGCGCGTATTCGGGTACGTGACGCGCGAGGTCGGCGAGTGCCGGCGCGGCAGCCGGATCGCTCGCAGCGCGCGCCGCGGCGGTGAGGTTGGGCGGGTTGTTGGGGTCTCCCATACAGAAGACCCAGTTAAGCCAGCGCAGCTCGAAGGCGCCGTTGTGGCGGATCCCGTAGCGGGCGATGTTGGACACCGAGAAGACCGGCACCATCGCCTTCAGGTGGGGCGCGTGAGCGAGCGCGAGCGAGTGTTGTGTGCCGCCCTCGTAGGAGGTACCGAGGGTGCCGATGCCACCATCGCTCCAGGATTGGCGGGCGATCCAGACCGCGGTGTCGTAGCCATCGCGACCATCGTCGTACCAGGGCCGCCAGCGGCCCTGTGACTTGTAACGTCCACGCACATCCTGCATCACCACCACGTAGTCCCGGGAGGCGAAATACGAGGCCGGCAGCTTCGAGCCCGAGAAGCCCTTGGCGCGCATCTCCTTGTCGTAGGGGGTGCGCAGGAGGAGAGCCGGAAAGCGCCCGGCGCGCACCTTGCCTCCCTGCGCCGGGAGATAGAGGTCGGTCGCGAGCTCCGTGCCATCGCGCATCGCGACCCTGACATCGCGCTGCACGACCACCTCCCCCGCTGCGGCCTGCGGCGCGACCGCAAGACACGCCAACAGAATGAGCGGACTCATGTCCAGCGGGGGGTGCGCTTCTCGAGGAAGGCCTGCACACCCTCGAGCGCGGCAGACTCCATCATGTTGCAGGCCATGGTGCGGCTCGCGGCCTCGTAGGCCGCCGCGAGCCCGAGCTCGGACTGGCGGTAGAAGAGCTCCTTGCCGAGCGCGATGGCGATGCGGGGCTTGCGCAGGATGCCGGCGACGAGCTTCCCGACCTCCTCATCGAGCGCCTCGGAGGGCACGACGCGATTGACGAGCCCGCGGTCGAGCGCGGTCGCCGCATCGATGAAATCTCCCGTCACCAGCATCTCGAACGCCTGCTTGAGGGGCACGTCCCGTGACAGCGCCACGCCCGGAGTCGAGCAGAAGAGTCCGAGATTGACGCCGCTCACCGCAAAGCGGGCATCGGCGGCGGCCACGGCGAGATCGCACTGCGCGACCAGCTGGCAGCCGGCCGCGGTTGCGATGCCCTGTACACGCGCGATGACCGGGACCGGCAGGCGGCGCAGCGTCAGCATCACGCTCGAGCACTGGGTGAAGAGCTGCTGGTAGTACTCGAGCGAGGGCTGCGAGCGCATCTCACGCAGGTCGTGCCCGGCGCAGAACGCCCGGCCGGCGCCGGCGAGCACCAGCACGCGCGCGCCGGGGTCAGTCTCGATGCGATCGAGCGTGCGCTGCAACTGCGCGAGCAGCGCCTCGGAAAGCGCGTTGAAGGCCTGGGGGCGGTTGAGCGTGAGCGTGATCACGCCGCGCTCGTCGCGCTCGACCCGGATGAGCTCCTCCCCGGTGCGCTCGGCGGAATCGGTCATGGCATCACCTCACTCGATGGCGCTCGCCGAGCGGGCGCGCTCGCGCAGCAGGTATTTCTGGATCTTTCCGGTGGCGGTCTTCGGTATCTCCTCGAACCGCACCTCGCGCGGCATCTTATAGCCGGCGAGGAGTGTGCGGCAGTGCGCGAGCAGCTCTTCCGCCGTGGCGCGCGCGCCGGCCTTGAGCTCGACGTACGCGAGCGGGGTCTCGCCCCACTTCGCATCGGGCCGCGCCACCACGGCACAGGCGGCGACCGCGGGGTGACGATAGAGCGCATCCTCCACCTCCAGCGAGCTGATGTTCTCCCCGCCCGAGATGATGACGTCCTTGCTGCGGTCGCGGATCTTGGCGTAGCGATCCGGCTGCAGCACCGCGAGGTCGCCGGTGTGAAACCAGCCGCCGGCGAATGCGGCGCGCGTCGCGGCGGGGTTCTTGAGATACCCCTTCATGACGATGTTGCCGCGGAACACGATCTCACCCAGCACCTCGCCATTGGCCGGCACCTCCTGCAGCGTCGCGGGGTCGATCACCGTCATGTCCTCCTGCAGGGTATAGCGCACTCCCTGCCGGCCGTTGAGCCGCGTCTGCTCGGCGAGGCTCTCCTGCGACCACTGCGGTCGCTTGGCCGCGAGCGCCGCGGGGCCGTAGGTCTCGGTGAGGCCATAGACATGGGTGATGTCGAACCCGATCCGGGCCATGCCGTCGATGAGCGCCGCCGGCGGAGCGGCGGCCGCCACCATGCCGCGCACGCGCTGGGTGATTCCGGCGCGTGCGGCGGGATCGGCATCGATCAGCATGTTATGAACGATGGGCGCTCCGCAGTAGTGATCGACGCCGTGGCGGCGCATGGCATCGAGCACTGCCGCGGCTTCCACGCGACGCAGGCAGACGTGCGTGCCCGCAAGGAGCGCCACCGTCCAGGTGAAGCACCACCCGTTGCAGTGGAACATCGGCAGCGTCCACAGGTACTTCGGGAAGTGCGGCATCGACCAGTCGATCGCATTACTCACGGCGTTGAGGTACGCGCCGCGATGATGCGTCACCACCCCTTTGGGGTTGCCGGTGGTGCCCGAGGTGTAGGAGACGGCAATCGCGTCCCACTCATCCTCCGGGCCCTCGAGGCGCGCGAGCGGCGCATGCCGCGCAAGCAGCGCCTCGTACTCCTCACCGCCGAGCGGAGCGCCCGCCCCCGCGTACTCGGAATCACTGACGTCGATCAGGGCCGGCGTACGACCGTGCTCCTCGCGCAGGATGCGCAGCGCCTGCTGCATGACGCCCGAGAACTCCCGATCGCTGATCAGCACCGCGGTCTCGCAGTGCTGCATCTGCCAGGCGAGGAGCGCCGCATCGAGGCGGATGTTGAGCGTGTTGAGCACCGCATCGAGCGCCGGTACCGCGTAGTGCGCCTCGATCATCTCGGGGGTGTTGGTGAGCATGACGCTCACGGTGGTGCCGCGCGCGACCCCGAGTGCGCGCAGCGCCGCGGCAAGCCGGGCGCTGCGGGCACGCGTCTCGCCCCAGCTGTAGCGTCGCGCACCGTGCACCACGGCCGGCAGGTCACCGTAGACCTCCGCGGTGCGCTCGAGGAAGCTCACGGGCGTGAGCGGGGCGTAGTTCGCCCGCGTCCTCGGCAGGTCCTGCTCGTAGATGCTCACTGCGCCCCCCGGGTCGGATCTTGGCTTCTATGGGCTCAAGCCTGAACTCCTCGGGGAATATGGACAAGCCAGGACGAGCCGGACGCCGGATATCGCAGTGTCGCAGTGCCGGGTCGGGGTCGCAGGGGCGCGGCGGCGCGCTACACTTCCGGCATGGGCTGGCTCACGCCGTTATTCGTGCTGGCGCTGCTCGCGAGCGTCGCGCTCGACCTGTGGCTTTCGCAGCGGCAGGCGATCGCTGTTGCCCGGCATCGGGACGAGGTGCCGGCGCCTTTTGCGGGGAGCGTGTCGCCCGATGAGCACGGCAAGGCCGCCGACTACACGATCGCGAAGGTGCGGTTCGGGCGTGTTGGCACCGTGGTCGACGCCCTCCTCCTCCTCGTCCTCACCCTGGGCGGCGGCATTGCGCTCGTCGATGGCCTGTGGCGGCGCAGCGGGCTGAGTGAGCCCTGGCTGGGTGTGGCGGTCATCGCGACCCTCGCGCTCTTCGCGCAGCTCGTGAGTCTCCCCTTCTCCATCTGGCGCACGTTCCGCCTGGAGGCGCGTTTCGGCTTCAACCGCACGACCCCGGCGCTCTTCCTGGCCGATCTCGCCAAGGGGCTGGGGCTTGCGGTGGTGCTGGGAGGCCCGCTCCTCATCGCCACGCTCCTCCTCATGGAGCGCGCCGGAAGGTGGTGGTGGCTCTGGGCGTTTGGCCTCTGGCTCGGGGTGATGTTCCTCATGGCCTGGGCCTGGCCCGCCTTCATCGCGCCGCTCTTCAACCGCTTTACCGAGCTCAGGGACGCGACACTCAAGTCGCGCATCGAGGCGTTGCTCACGCGCTGCGGCTTCGCCTCGAAGGGCGTCTTCGTGGTGGACAACTCGCGGCGCTCGAGCCACGGCAATGCCTATTTCACCGGCATCGGGCGGCACAAGCGCATCGTGTTCTTCGATACGCTGCTCGAGCACCTTGCACACCCGGAAGTGGAAGCGGTACTGGCGCACGAGCTCGGGCACTTCCGTCTCAAGCACGTGCGCAAGCGGCTGCTGCTCTCGATGGCGGCCATGTTCCTCGGCCTCGCGCTCCTCGGCTGGCTCGCGCGGCAGCCGGACTTCTACCACGCGCTCGGTGTGCCCGTGCCCTCGACGCACGCGGCGCTCGTGCTCTTCGTGCTGGTGGTGCCGGTGTTCACCTTCTTCGTGACGCCGCTCGCCTCGCTCTGGTCCCGTCGACACGAGTTCGAGGCGGACGCCTTCGCCTCGCGCTACGCCGATGCCGGGGAGCTTGCGACGGCGCTCGTCAAGCTCCATCGCGACAACGCCAGCACCCTGACTCCGGACCCGGTGTATGCCGCTTTCTACTACTCGCATCCACCCCCCCTCGCCCGCATCACGCGGCTGCGCGAGGCGGCGGCGGCGGCCGGCGGGTCCTGAGCACGGAGCAGTAGCAGAGCTCTACGCCAATGCCGTGATCGCCCTTCCTCGAGGCGTTCCGCCATCCAGTCTGACGCGTGGCGACGAAGCTGGCATGCGGCAACACGCGCCAGTCATCTGTAAACGATGTGTAACCGATCTGTAGATCGTGCCGGCCCTGCGCGGGTGTTAGCGTCGTCCTCGGAGTACATGGGGGCAATTGACATGAGCGTCTCGGACATGGCTCGCATTCTCTGGCCGATCATCGTGACGGCCGCGCTGGCCGCCTGTGGGGGCGGCAGCTCTTCGGGTCCGCAGCCTGCCACGCCGCCGGTGCTCTCGAATCTCAACTACTCGCCGCACAGCGTGGCGCAGAGTGCCGGCGGCACCGCGCCGGTGGGGGGCACGTTCGATTTCAGCGACTCGGGGGGCGATCTCTCCACCGTGACCCTCGCGGTGTACGACTCCAACGGCGCCGAGCTCGGCTCGCAGACGGCCAACATACAGGATGCCAGCGGCCGGACCTCCGGCACCATACAGGCATCGATCACGATCAAAATCGATAACGCCGGCCTGTATACGTTCAAGGTATCCGCGAGCGATCAGGGAGGCTCGACCTCGAACGTGCTCCAGGGCCCGTTCCGGATTTCCCTGCCGGCAAATCTCGCGCCGGTCGTCGCCGCGACCAAGCCGGGACCGCGCGAGCTGAAGGCCGCGGGCGGATATCTTTACTGGTCGGAACAGGATCAAAACGTCATCAAACGCGTGCCGGTCACCGGCGGCGCCATCCAGGGGCTTGCACAGAAAGTCATCGATCCTTCGGCCGCAGTGTTCGCCGGTACCGACGTCATCTGGCTGGATCAGGTGCTCGACGGTGCCCCGTGCGAGGCCGCCCGGGTCGTGAACCGCACGACAGCGGCCGGTGCGACGACTCTGGTGGCTCAGGCAGCCTTCTGCGCGACCTTAAACACTTTGGACGTCGTAGCCGACGCTGGAAATGTCTACTGGGTGGAATCCACACAGGCGCCGGACACGTACCTGATTCGCGCGATGCCGCTGAATGGCGGGTCGATCACTACGATCGCGAGCACACCGACGCCCGTCATTACTTTGAAGGCGCACGGTGGCGTCGTGTACTGGCTGGAAAGGACGACGTCGAGTCCGACCCGCTGGGTCCGCTCCGTACCCGCCGGTGGTGGAGCGGTGACGACCATCGTCGATGGTTTCCCGGCCGCCAGCGACACTTTCGCCGTCGATGCCACTGCGGTTTACTACGCAAACACCATTTCGATTCCGGGCACACCGGCAACGATCTCGCTGCAGGCACAGCCGCTCGCCGGCGGCGCGCCGATCACGCTCGCCGCGAACGTTCGGCAACCGATTGATCTCGCCAGCGATGGCACGACGCTGGTATGGACCGACTCGATTCCACTCGGCGCTCCAGGATCGACGCATGTCAACGCGATCCCCACGGCCGGCGGAACGCCGGTCGTGCTCGCGAGCTCCGCTTTGAACCCGGTCGGACTCTTGATTGCCGGCGGAAATGCTTTGTGGAGCGAGGACCGGGTCAACAACCAGGGCATGCCGGGCCTCTACAGCGTGCCACTCAGCGGCGGGGCCGTTACCACGCTCTACCAGGGTCAAGATGCGCCGCACGCTCTGACCCTCGACGGCTCGGGACAGATCTGCTGGACCGAGCCTGGGTATCCAACCGTTTCGTTTCCGGATGGCAGCGGGCGCATCGCCCGACTCGTCTCGCCGATGGCAGGTCAAACCTTGGTCGAAGGAATCTACCGCGACTCACCGACTTTCATCGTCGTCGGCACGGACATCGTGGTCGCAGACTGGAACCGCCTGAAGCGCGTGCCGATCGGCGGCGGTGTCATCGAGACACTTTCAATCGCTCAGGCTCCGATCGCAAGCCTCACCAGCGACGGCACCACTGTCTATTTCGACGCCGGCCCCGGCGTTTATGGCGTGCCGCTCGCCGGCGGAGCGACGACGCTCGTGACCCCGGGCGCGCCGGGAACGAGCCAGGGCGGTCCGATCCGGTTGGCGCCGAACGGCAACCTCTACTGGGTGGCAGACAACACCAACGTCGCGACCGTGCCGACAGGCGGCGGCACGCCATCGGTGGTGGCCTTGGGAATGCCGATTGGCCCACTCGCCGTCGGCCCAACGGCCGTTTATGTCGGCTTCCAGAACTTTCCGGGTATCAGCATGATCCCGCTCGCCGGTGGTCCGGCTTCGGGACTCACGATCACCAATCAGAACGGCGGTGCGAGCGTGGCCGACCTGGTCGTCGACGGCTCGAACATTTACTGGATCGACAGCCTGCAGATCGCGAAGGTGCCGCTGAGCGGCGGTGACGCCGATGCGCCCGTCGCCTTCACGAGCCAGGTCGCGTTCGGATCGGACACCTCGAACCTCGCGGTGGACAGCGGCCATCTGTACTGGAGCGAACCCAACCCGCTCGATATTCGCTCGGCGCCGAAGTGAGCGCCGCTGCTCAAAGCAATAAGGCTGAAACCTAACTTGATGTGGTGCAAGGCACGTTTCTGTAAGCGATCTGTACACGAAGCGGGGCGACTTGCGAGTTACCATTGGTTCCGGATCAAACGACCAACGAGCGGGGAGATTGTCATGAAGAAACGACTCATGTCAGCGATTGGCATGTCGATCGCAGGACTCAACGTCGGTGCGGCGTTCGCAGAGGGTGCATTGGATTCGTGTTCGCTTGCGACACTGCGCGGAACGTATGCATACGGCGGTACAGGTACCAACGCCACAGATACCTACCGCCATTCAACGAGCGGCATGGAATCCTACGATGGGCGTGGGCACCTGACCTGGTATCAGATCTGGACCGACTCTTCGGGCACCTACACATACACCGGCACCGGTAGCTACCAGTTCACGACGCTCACCGACACCTCGAGCGGCGTTGCCGTAACCGCCACCTGCGTGGCGAAGGTGACATACATGGGATACGGCACTTGGACCTATTTTGTCCCACCCGATGGCAGCGCCTACTTTTTCAGCGGCACATCGGCGTCGCCTATCAGCGGGGGGAAAATTGAGCGTGTCTCCCTGGCTACGTTGGTGAAGTGAGGGTCTTCGCCGTCTCCCGACGGCTCATCGAACAAATGGGGGGTTTTATGTCGCGTTCCATTCATGCACCGGGTTGCTGCCTGGCAGCGCTTCTGCTGATGTCGTTCGGCGCGGCCGAGGCGGCAACGCTTTACGTTAATTGTGCTGCGAAAGAGGGACCGCACACGATTGGAGGCGCACTCAAGGTGCTGCAGAGCGTCCCGGGTCCAAGCACGATCAACGTGTCGGGAGCCTGTCATGAAAACGTTCAAGTCCAGAACATGGACAGGCTGACCATCGCTGGCAGCCAGGGCGCGTCGATCACCGATGCATCGGACGGCGCTGCCGACGTCGTCGATATTCGAAACTCCAACGTTACGATCATCGGCATGACGATCGATGGATTGCATGGAGCCAACAACGACGCGGTCGACTGTGAGCAGGGCTCGCACTGCACGCTCTTGGGGAACACGATTCAGGGTGATGCGGACGCCGTCGGCGTTTATTCCACGGCGTCGGCAGTGATTGTCGGGGGAGTAGTTCAAAATGGCACTTCGGATGGAATCTTCGCTTTCGGCGACGTCGTTGCGCTCGGCGTGTCGATTCAAGGGAACCCCGTAGGGGTAGTTGCCAGGTTCGGTGGTCGGGTGAGACTAGGGGTCATCGATCCGGCATCTTTCCCGGGCTTCTCAAAGTCGGCGACAACTGTCCAGAACAATGGCGCCGGCGTGCAACTGTGGCAGGCTCAGTTTGCCTGCGCAGGGTGCGTCATCCAGGTGAATTCCGGGGATGGAATCAATGCCGATGTGTCCGCCGAAGTGCGCGTTCAACCGGCGTTCTTCAGTGACGGCACCTCCGCCGGGCCGAGCGTTACGCAGAACACCGGACATGGCGTCTATCTGGGAGACCTCTCGAGCGGGATGTTCGCCGGACCGCCACCGACCGTCTTCGGAAACGGTCAGCCAGATATCGTCTGCAATTCAACGACGTCAGTGAGTCGTAGTGCGCTGACCGCTGCGGGCGGGGTGGCTCACACTAATTGCACGAACTGACGCCGCATTGCCTGGCTTATGGGCATAACGGCGCTACGCAAGGCCGACCGTACGCACGGTCTCAGGGCAAGTAATAAAGATCGATGGTCTTGCCGACGCGCTCGATGGGGCCATAGGCGTCGAGCCAGGCGTAATCGTCGAGGTTACGGGTGCGGGCGAGCTGCGAGACCGCGACCCAGCCGTTGACGTGCTCGTGGGGCTTCAGGATATGCGTCTGCGGCAGAGGCTCGCGCCGCAGGTCCGCGGTGCCGCGGTAGGCGAGGCTCAGGTGTCCGATGTGCAGCTGCGCGACGCGCAGCTCGAGCCGGTGCAGATCCTGTCCCCAGTCGAGGTCCGAGTCGACGAGCACCCGCTCGGGGTGCGGCACGGCCTCGTTGAACCACGGCAGATAGTCCGGCCACGGACGCCAGAGCGTCGAGAGCTGCCAGAGCAGCGCGGCGAAGAGGAGCGCTGCGGCGAGGGTGGGGCCGGGAGCGCTGCTGGGGGTGGTGGCCGAGCCGCTGGCGGGAGCGGCCGGCACCGTGCGGCGGCTGCGGATCGCCCGCCAGGCGCGCACCGTGAGGTAAGCCGCACCGAGGGCGAAGAACGGATACACGATGAGAATGTGCCGGATGCCGATGTTGATGTGGCTCACCGCGCTCGCCGAGACCACGATTGCGACGACGAGCGCGAGCGGGGCCAGCGCCCAGCAATCGCGCGCCCGCCAGCCCTCGAGGGCGAGCCATCCCATGCCGAGCGGCCCCGCAACGAGAAGCGGCAGGGGTGTCTTCACGGCGAGCGCCACGAGGTAGAAATACCACCAGCCGGTCGTGCGTACCTCCCCGAGAAGATAGGAGAGATGCCCGCTGTCGTTGTGTGCCTTGACCGCCACCATCCCGTTGAAGAGGTCGCCGAGCTCGCGCGGCAGCCACAGGTGCGAGATGACGGCTCCGAGAGCGTGGGATGCGCCGTGCTGCTGCAGCAGATACGACACCGCCCAGTTGAGTCGCAGGGCGGCACCCGCCGGATCGTGAGCGCGCGGGCCGTACGCGATGAAGACCGGCACGAGGGCCGCTGCGGCGGCGAGGCCGAGCCCTCCGAGGCGGGCACCGGCGCTGGCACGGGCGCGGGCACCCCACGAGGCGAGAGGGCCGGCGGCCGCGGGTAGCGCAGCAGCGGGTAGCGTAGCAGCGGGTTGTGCAGTAGCGGCTTGCGCAGTGGCGGATTGTGCAGTCGAGCTCGGCGCGCGCACGAGCACCACGTGGAGGAGCGCCAGCACGATGAGCGACACGCCGACGAAGGGGACACTCGAGAACTTGGTCACCACCGCAAAGCCCGCCGCGAGCCCGAACAACAACGCGTCCCGGGCGCGGGCGCTCTCGATCCAGCGCTGCAGCGCGTAGAGCGCAAGGAGCGTGGTCGCCGCGGCCGCGACATCGAGGCTCGCGAGCGCGGCGTGCCCGAGGATCGGCGGCGCCGATACGAGGAGCACGACGGCAAGGAGCGCTGCGCCTTCGGAGGGCAGGAGCCGACGCGCCCACAGCCAGGTCGCGAAAAGAAGCAGCGCCAGGAACGGCAGCGTGCCGAGGCGCGCGAGCGTCAGATCGCGCCAGTAGGCGCCCTTGGCGTAGAGGATGTGCAGGCCTTCGGGAGTGCCTTCGGGGGGCGGTGTGCCGTAGGAGTGTGCGCCGGTGAGGTATGGACCGAGCGCGAGCAGCACCCGGGCGAGCGGGGGATGCTCGGTGTCGTACTCGTACTTGCCGCGATCGAGGAGCTCGATACCCGCGGCCAGGTGCTCGGGCTCGTCCCAGGTGTTGGAGTAGACGCGCCAACAGCCGCTCGCGAGCACGCAGGCGATGAGGATGATGAGCGCGAGCGCCCTGCGCGCCGTCCGCGGGGCATGCGCGGGAGTGAGGCCGAGCGAAGTCACCCGGCGAAGGGGTGCCGCAGCAGGATCGTCTGCTCGCGGTCGGGCCCCGTCGAGATCATGTCGATGGGGACCTTGACCAGCGCCTCGAGCCGCTCGAGGTAGGCACGTGCGTTCGCGGGGAGCGCGCCGTACTCGGTGAGGCCCGCGGTCGACTCCCGCCAGCCGGGCAGCTCCTCGTACACCGGCTCGATGCCGGCATAACCTTCGAGGCTCACCGGCGGGTGCGGGCTCACGGTGCCGTTGGTGCGGTAGCCGACGCAGATGCGGATGGTGTCGAGCCCGTCCAGCACGTCGAGCTTGGTGATGCACAGCCCCGTGACACTGGAGTTCACGATCGAGCGGCGCAGCGCGACCGAGTCGAACCAGCCGCAGCGGCGCCGCCGGCCGGTCACCGAGCCGTACTCGTGGCCGACGCGGAAGAGATGCTCGCCGTAGGCGTCGAAGAGCTCGGTCGGGAAGGGTCCGGCACCGACGCGCGTGGTGTACGCCTTGACGATGCCGAGCACCGCATCGAACGCCTTGGGACCCAGGCCCGTGCCGGTGCCTGCGAAGCCGGCGGTCGTGTTGGATGAGGTGACGTACGGATAGGTGCCGAGGTCGACGTCGAGCATCGCGCCCTGTGCACCCTCGAAGAGCACGTTGGCGGAGGTGAGGCGGAGCGATTCGAGCTCGCGCGTCACGTCGGTGACGAGCGGCGCGATGCGCGCGGCCATGGCGAGCTGCGCATCGAGCATCTTCTGGAAATCGACCGGCGACTGGCGGTAGTAGTGCTGCAGGACGAAGTTGTGGAAGTCGAGCACCTCGCCGAGCTTCGCCGCGAAGCGGTCGCGCTGGAAGAGATCGGCGACCCGTACGGCGCGGCGGGCCACCTTGTCCTCGTACGCCGGACCGATGCCGCGCCCGGTGGTGCCGATGGCGTTCGCGCCACGGGCCCGCTCGCGCGCCTGATCGAGCAGCACGTGCGAGGGAAGAATGAGCGGACAGAGGGGCGAGACTGCCAGCCGCTCGAACACCGGCACGCCGCGCTCGATCAGCATGTCGCTCTCGGTGAGGAGCGCCTCGAGCGACAGCACCACGCCGTTACCGATGAAGCAGCGCACGCCCTCGCGCAGGATTCCCGAGGGAATGAGCGAGAGGATGGTCTTGCGGCCGTCGATGACGAGGGTGTGGCCGGCGTTGTGACCGCCCTGGAAGCGCGCCACGGCGGCGGCGCGCTCGGTGAGCAGATCGACGACCTTGCCCTTGCCTTCATCGCCCCACTGGGTGCCGATGACGACGACGAACTGTCCCACGTTGAGCCTCTAACGGACCAGAAACAGGATGATGACGCCGACCAGCATGCTGCCGAGACCGGCATAGCGCAACTCGCGGTCGCGCACCGTCAGCAGGCGTGCGAACGCACGCTTCACGCCCTGGGGATTGAGAAACGGCGCGATGCCTTCCAACACCAGGAACAGGCCGAGCGCGGCCAGGAGGTCCGAGAGATTGACGGACACGGGAGAATGAGCCCCGGACTAGTGATGCCGCGGCGCGGCCCCGGCCGCCGGGGCTTCCTTGAAGTAGCGGAAGAACTCCCCATCGGGTGTGAGCACGAGCAGATCGCTGTCCTTGCCAAGGGCGCGCTCGTAGGCCTGCAGACTGCGATAGAAGGCGTAAAACTCGGGATTCTTCGAGTAGGCGTGCGCGTAGGTCTGTGCCGCGACCGCATCGCCCTCGCCGCGGATGCGCAGCGCATCGCGCTCGGCGTCCGCCTCGATCACGGTCCTCTGCCGGTCGGCGGTCGAGGTGATGGTGGTGCTCTCCTGCTTGCCTTCGGCGCGCAGGCGGTTGGCGGTCTTGGCGAAGGACTGCTTCATGCTCTCGTAGACGCGCGCCGCGACCTCCTCCGGGAGATCGATGCGCTGCACGCGCACGTCGAGGAGCTCGAGACCGAGCCCCTCGGCGTTGCGGCTCGCAGGTCCGATCATCTGCCCGGTGACCGCGGCGCGCTCGGCGGACACGATCTGCTGGAGCGTGCGCTGCGCCACGACGCTCTTGATGCCGTCCTTGACGATCTCGGCGAGGCGCTGCGCCGCGAGGCCCTCACTGCCGCCCACCGCGCTGTAGTAGGTGGCCAGATCCTTGACGCGCCACTTCACGTAGAAGTCGACGATGAGGCCGCGGCCGTCGTTGGTGAGGAAGGTCTCACCGGTGTAGGACTCCGACAGGATGCGGCGGTCGAACTTGATCACCCGGTCCCACGGCCACTTGAGGTGCAGGCCCGGCCGGTAGCGGGTATCGATGATCTCGCCGAAGCGGGTGCGGATGGCGAACTCGGTCTCATTCACCGTGAAGAGCGAGAACGCGACGAAGAGCAGGAGCCCCGCGACGACGAAGAACGGCACGACGCGCGAGGCCATCTCAGCGCTCTCCCCGCGAGCGGGTGCCTTCGATGGTCACCTGGTCGGTCTGGTCCTTGGCGCCTGCGGCGCTGCTCTCGGTGCCGCCGTCGCTCTCGCGGTTGACGCTGCGCTCGAGGAGCTTGTCGATCGGCAGGTACACCATGTTGCCGCCGGAGCGCGAGTCGATGATGACCTTGTGGGAGCGGGACAGCACGTTCTCGATCGCATCGGTATAGAGCCGCCGGCGCGTCACCTCCGGCGCCTGGGCGTACGCACCCTCGAGCTGCGAGAAGCGCGCCGCCTGGCCTTCCGCGATAGCGGTGACCCGGGACTTATAGGCCTGCGCGTCCTGGAGGATCTTCGCGGCGTTGCCCTGCGCGACGGGCAGGATGCCATTCGCGTAGGCCTCGGCCTCGAGGATGAAGCGCTCCTTGTCGGCCTGGGCCTTGTTGGCATCGCGCTGCGAGGGAATCACCTCCTGCGGCACCTGCACGTCCTCGAGGTTCACGGTGGTGATCGTGACGCCCGAGTTGTAGAAATCGAGCACGTGCTGGATGAGCTCCTTGGTGCGCCGCGTGACCTCCGAGCGCGTCGACCCGACGAGCAGGTCAGCGAGGGTGCTGCGGCCGACGATCTCGCGGATCGCGCTCTCGGAGACCTCACTCAAGGTGTCCTCGGGATTGCGGACTCTGAAGAGCTTCTTGACGGGGTCGGCGAACTGGTACTGCACCGCGAAGTGCAGGTCGACGAGGTTGACATCGGAAGTGAGCACGCGGGATTTGAAGTCGCTCGAGTTGACACTCGCGACGTTCACGATGTTCACGCTCTCGATCGGCCACGGCAGTCGGTAGTGGGCGCCGGGCCTGGTCACCTCGATGAGCCTGCCGAAGCGCTGCACCACGCCGCGCTCGGGGGCCTTCACCTGGTAGATGCCGCTCGCGAGCCACAGGCCGACGACCGCCACCAGCAGGACGATGAGGAGCGTGCCGCTGTCAGCGCCGTGCCCGCCGGGACGCAAGAGCGTCTCGAGCTTGCGCTGCCAGCTCTTCAGGCGCTCATCGAGGTCGGTGCCGCCCGGACGGCGCCCCCATGGACTCTGCGGACCGCTTGGTTGGTTCCAGGGCATATCGAAGAACTGACGGCGCGATCAGCGCAGCTTGCCGGCGCTCGATGCGGCGGGCGATTGTAGGGAGGCGTTGGCGGGCGCACAAGCCGCATCGGCGGCACCGGCCACACCGGCGGCACCGGCGGCACCGGCGGCACCGGGTTGCTGCACCTCGAGGATCTGCACGCCGGCGGTGCGCGCGAGCGCGAGCAGCTCGGAATCGGGCAGCTCCACGGCGAGCTCGATCGAGCCATCCGCGGTCGTGCTCTCACTGCGCACGGCGCGCGCGGCGTAGAGCTTCGAGCGCAGCGCGCCGGCACTCGCCGGCACCCGCACGCGCGCCGGGCGCACGAACCGCGACAGCCGCTCGGCGACGACATCCCTGAGCAGATCGAGCCCCAGGCCCTGCTCCGCGGAGATCCACACCGCGACCGCACGCCGCTCGGCGTCGCGATCGATGCGCGGCGGCGCTTCGAGGCGGTCGATCTTGTTGTAGATGAGAATCTGCGGAATGGCGCTCGCGCCGATCTCCGCCAACACCCCGTTCACCGCCGCGAGCTGCTCCTCGCGGTGCGGGTTGCTGGCATCGACGACGTGCAGCAGCAATGTTGCAGCGCGCGCCTCGGTGAGAGTCGACTGGAAGGCGGCGACGAGCTCGTGCGGCAGCTCGCGGATGAAGCCGACCGTGTCGGCCACCACCACCTCGGTGCCACCGGCGAGCTGGATGCGGCGCACGGTCGGGTCGAGCGTCGCGAAGAGCTGGTTCGCGACGTAGGCGTCTTCGCCGGTGAGCGCGCGGAAGAGCGTCGACTTGCCGGCGTTGGTGTAGCCGACCAGCGCCAGCGATGGCACGGGGATCTCGGCGCGCAGGTGGCGGCCGGTCTCGCGCTGCTGCTTGATCTTCGCGAGCCGCCGCGAGAGCACGCGCACGCGCTGGCCGATGAGGCGGCGGTCGGTCTCGAGCTGCGTCTCGCCCGGGCCACGCAGACCCACGCCGCCGCCCCTCTGCCGCTCGAGGTGCGTCCAGCCGCGCACCAGGCGGCTCGAGATGTGCTTCAACTGCGCGAGCTCGACTTCGAGCTTGCCCTCGAAGCTGCGCGCGCGCTGCGCGAAGATGTCGAGGATCAGCCCGTTGCGATCGAGCACGCGCCGCTCGATGAGCTTCTCGAGATTGCGCTCCTGGCTCGGCGAGAGCGCGTGATCGACGAGGACGAGCTCTGCGTCGGTCTCGCGCGCCACATCGCGCAGCTCCTCGGCCTTGCCCGTGCCCATGAAGTAACGCGGATCCGGTCGGCTGCGGCGCCCGGTGATGGTCGCGACGGGACGTGCGCCCGCCGAGAGCGCCAGCTGCGTGAACTCCTCGAGGTCCTCCGGGTCGACCGGTGCGCCCAACCCCAGGCGCACCAGTACGGCGCGCTCACCGGTCCGGGGGCGTTCGAACACTCAGGCTTCCCGTGGCAGGGGGCATTATTCGGCGGGGGTCTCCGCGGGCGCGCCTTCCTCCGTGGTGAGGCGCACGTTGCGCGCCGGCACGACGGTGGAGATCGCGTGCTTGTAGACCATCTGGCTCACGCTGTTCCGCAGCAGCACCACGAACTGGTCAAAGGAATCGATCTGACCCTGCAGCTTGATGCCGTTCACGAGGTAGATCGAGACGGGCACCCGCTCCTTGCGCAAGGCGTTCAAAAAAGGGTCTTGAAGAGACTGGCCTTTGGCCATCGGGTTCTCCTTGTTTTTCAGCTTCGAATTGTTCGCTGGCACAACGGACCGCAGGACAACTTCCGATGTTTTCGCGGTCCCTAAAGCAAGCTAACGCGCCTCGCCAGAGGCGAGGACCGACGTCTCCATCTTAACATGTGACTTCGCTCAAAGCCCAAGCTCGGCCAAATCCTGACTTATGTCTTTATTCCACGACAGTCTGGCGTGGGCCGGGATCATCCACTGCGACCGCCCTTCGCTGCGCAACCACGTCAGCTGACGCTTCGCGAGCTGCCGCGTCGCGGCGATGCCACGGCGTACGGCCTCGGTCAGGTCGTATTCTCCCTGGAGGTGTGCCCACAGCTGCCGGTAACCGACCGCACGCATAGAGCTATGTCGCGAGGTGAGGTCCCCTCTCAGGTAGAGCCCCCTCACCTCCTCCAGAAACCCCGCCTCCATCATGGCCGCAAAGCGCTGGCCGAGGCGCTCGTGGAGCTGCGCTTTGTCCGCCGGCACCAATGCCGTGTAACGCACCGGGTAGCCGGCGAGCGGACTCACCGTCTCGCGCTGGAGCTTCGAGATCGGTTGCCCGCTCGTGAGGCACACCTCGAGCGCGCGCTGGATGCGCTGGGCATCGTTCGGCGCAATGCGCGCCGCCGCCTCCGGGTCGTATCGTGAGAGCTCCGCGTGCAGCGCCGGCCACCCCTCTCTCAGGGCGCGGGCATCGAGCTCGGCCCGGAGCTCCGGGGTGGCGAGGGGGAGCGCCGCGAGCCCGTGGAGCAACGCCCTCAGATAGAGCATCGTGCCGCCGACCAGGAGCGGCAGGCGCCGGCGCGAGTGGATGGCTGCGATGTGGGCCATCGCGTCCGTTACGAAGCGTCCGGCGGAATAGGTCTCGGCGGGGTCGCACACGTCGATGAGGTGATGCGGGATGCGCGCGCGAAGCTCCCTCGCGGGCTTGGCGGTGCCGATATCGAGTCCCCGGTACACGAGCGCCGAGTCCACGCTGACGATCTCGAGCGGGAAGCGCTCGGCGAGGCGCACCGCCTCCTCGGTCTTCCCGGCCCCGGTCGGGCCTGTCAGCACGTAGACCGGGAGCGCGCCGGGATGCGGGGAACGGGCGTTCCCCACTCAACGGCCCCGGAGGAAGAGCTGATCGAGCTGCTGCAGGGTGAGCCGCGTCCAGGTCGGGCGGCCGTGGTTGCACTGGTTGGCGCGCTCGGTCTCCTCCATCTGCCGCAGCAGCGCATTCATCTCCGGCAGGGTGAGGCGGCGGTGCGCGTGGATCGCGGAGCGGCAGGCGAGCGTGCCGAGCACCCGGTCCGCGGCGCTCTCGAGGTGATGGGTCCCGCCATCGAGTGTCAGGTCGTGCACGAGCTCCTTCACGATGCGCGGGATCTCGGCCGAGGGCAGGAACGCCGGCACGCGGCGGAGCGCGAGGTGCGTGTCCGAGAGCGCATCGATCTCGAAGCCTGCGCGCGTCCACTCCTCCCGGTCCTCGAGGATCGCATCGAGCTCGCCGGCCTTCAGTTGCACGGTGAGCGGCTCGAGGAGGAGCTGCGAAGGGACGGCGCCGCGCGCGCGTTCGGCCTTGAGCTTCTCGTACAGCACACGCTCGTGGGCCGCGTGCATGTCGACCAGCACGAGACCCCCCGCGGTCTGCGCGAGGATGTAGACACCGTGGAGCTGCGCGATCGCGGTGCCGAGCGGCTGCTCCTCGATGGGCGTGGGGGCATCGGCAACGAGCGCCGCCAGCGCCCAGGGATCGCGCGCCGGTGAATGCGCCGGTGAATGATGCGGGAACGGCGCCGACAACTGCCGCGCGGGTGAGAGGCTGACGGCGGGCGAGAGGGCCGCCGGCGAGAAGCTCGTCGCCGGCGAGGCGCTTGTCGCAGGTGCGAAGCTCGCCGCCGGCGCGAAGCTCGCCGCAGGAGCGGCCCCCGCCTCGGGCATGGTGCCGGCGAGTGCTCGCTCGAGCGCGCGAAAGACGAACTCATGAATCTGACGGCTGTCACGGAAGCGCACTTCGAGCTTCGCGGGATGCGCGTTCACATCGACGAGCTTCGGGTCGAGTGTCAGATACAGCACGTAAGCGGGATAGCGGCCGTGATAGAGCACGTCGCGGTAGGCGAGCCGCACGGCGTTCATCAACAAGCGGTCGCGGACG
>DATKMV010000083.1:0-81195 GCA_035541695.1 Steroidobacteraceae bacterium | reverse complement strand
GGAGATCGCCTATGAATACCGGGACTCAACTGCCCCGTCGCTCGTTCTGCCCTCACACTTGGATCGGGGCAAGCGGCATGGTCGTGCTATTCGGCCTCGCGTCCGTCGTCACCGCCTATGCGGATCCGCCCGCCATACGCGTCGCCACTCGCAATGCGAAGGTCCCTCTCGCCGACCTCGACCTCACCACGCCCGCAGGCGCCCGCGTCGCATCTGAGCGCATAAGGCGCGTCGCCGAGCGCCTTTGTCACGACCCGGAAGACCCCTGGAGTAGGTACCATACAGCGACCTACAACGCATGTGTACGTGAAACCGTGGCCGACGCGCTCCACCAAATTCAGGCGCCCGCCATCGCGGCCCTCGAGAAGTAGCTTACCGAACCCCTAACGTGCCGTTTCAGGTGGCCTGCAGCGAACGACCCCCTAAATTCATGGACGACTGCTTCTGGCCGCACTCGGCCATTTTTCTATGGTCCGCCCGGCCCTTTTGTTATCGGCGGAACAGACGGCGACGCGGGTTTGGCAGGCTCGAAATCGACGCCAGAGACCTTGACGACGGCCTGCCACGCGGCTTCCTGGCTGGCGCGATCGTGGAGGTGTGGGTGGCGCTGCGCCTCAATGGGGCCTGTGAACTTCCCTCGAGCCGAGGCGAAGAAATGCCCTGAGACGTCGGTTCCGAACTCCGATGCCTGGAGGTACCGACGGGCCGCGGTCTCCGGCGTCTGATTCATGCCGGGAATGAGGTTCACGATTGGGATAAACAGATACTTCAACGCCGGGCCAGCGTTTCGCACCACCTTGGTGTCGGTCGCGGCACCGGGCGAGACAGCGTATACGGCCATGCCGGAGGGTAGCCGGCGGGCCAGCGCCGCGGTCCACCAAGCGATGATGAGCTTCGCGTCGGCATACGCATTGTTGGGTACGTACTTCACGTTCGGCCCGTTGCGCAGCAGGGCTTCAATAGCGGCGGTTCGGTTACCCTGGTGGCGTTTGGCCGCTAAGGCCGGCACGTCGGTGTGGTTGAACAGGGGTACGCCCCCGCGGGCAGGTTCCGCGCCGGCGATAACAATCCGCGCGGTGGGGCTCAGCAGGTTGGCGCGGAGCAACCCGACCGTCAGTTGATGATGGCCGGTGAGCGGGGCCTGAGAAGCCTCGACGCCGGCCGCAGTGATCACGCGCTTCTTACCTGGGACCATCCCTGCATTGAGCAGTAGGAAATCGATCGGCTTGCCGCGCTTGACGAGCTCGGCGGTGGCGGCCTGCACGCTCGAGGGCTTGTCCAGATCCAGCGCCAGCGGCGTGAA
Source organism: Steroidobacteraceae bacterium (assembly GCA_035541695.1). Classification (GTDB taxonomy): domain Bacteria; phylum Pseudomonadota; class Gammaproteobacteria; order Steroidobacterales; family Steroidobacteraceae; genus 13-2-20CM-66-19. Next base: position 79,892 of record DATKMV010000083.1, on the reverse strand, counting down.
GATCACCGTTTTGTTCTCAGCCGCGAGTTGAGCGGCCGCGCGCTCGGCCCCGGCCAGGCTGCGCCCGGTGACGATGATCTCGTGCCAGCCCTCTCCGGCGAGCAGACGGGCTGCCGCAAGGCCGAGCCCGGAAGTGGCGCCGGTGACGAGAGCGATCGAATGTTCCATGGGCGACTCCGTGGTGAAGGGTGAAGGCCGAGTCGTAACGCCGGCTTGCTAATTTCGAACTGTTCAGTTATATATTTGTGCGACGACCATTGTCAATGATTTTTGAACCAAATGATTCAAAAGACCGCTAGGCCGGTGGGACGACCGCGCAGCTTCGACGAGACGGGCGCGCTGGAAAAGGCGACTCAGGTGTTCTGGTCGAAAGGCTACGACGGAGTGACGATTGACGATCTCGTCGCCGGGATGGGTGTGGGACGGCCGAGCCTGTATGCCGTCTTTGGGGACAAGCGTGCGATATTCTTGCGCGTCCTTAAGGCGTACGCAGAGCGGAAGGGCGCATCAGCCGCGAAGGCACTCCTCTCGCCAAAGAGTCTTCGCGACTCGATCGCGGACTTTCTGAGGTACGCCGTCGAAAGTGCGACCCAGAAAGGGTCCGCCCGGGGCTGCCTCATGATGTGCGTCGCGCCGCTAGTAAACGACGCTGAGGTTCAGCGGTTCCTGCAGAGCGCGGTCGCCAGCGGCGCGGCGCTGGTGGAGCGCCGTCTCCGGGATGGGATCACCGCGGGAGACATCCCGCCTGACTTTCCGGTAGCCGTGCGCGCGATCCAAGTCACGGATTTTGCTCGTGCCCTGACCATGCGTGCGCAGATAGGCTCGCCGCGCAAGACGCTTCTCAAAGAGGCTGAGGAAGCGGCCGACTTGGTGCTCCAGCCGCGGCGCGTCTGACGGGTTATCGGAAACAATTCACTGAGAAAATGCCCATGACAACTGACATGAGCGGCGGACCCTGGGCGTTTCGTCGTCCGATGAACAAAGTGGCGACGTGGCTAGAATCAATGAATTACTCGGGCATCGACTACACCCTGGACCGGCCAGCCTTTGTCGAGCGGGAATCAGCAGAAATCAAGGATCGGATGCGTCAATTCGAAGCGTCACGGCATGAGCCGCCGGATGTGCCTCTGATGCGCCGACCCGCTGAGTGAGCGCGACACCTCGTATCGTCACTTGCAACCTCCCACCGCAGCTCGAAACCTTTAGCGACCTGCCAACTTCGCCTTTGAGGAATAGCGAATCCATGACTGCTTTCCGGAGGTCGAAATTTGCTTCGGATGTCCCCTTCTGGCCGGTCAGTGACTGTCAATTGAAACCACCCAGCCGACGGTCGCTTCGCGACCCCGAGCGGTCCGATGGACCTCCCGTTACCTGACGCTCAATTGGTGGAATGCGGACGTTCGCTTAACAGAATTGCCTGAACCACGGTCCGCAAGGCATTCTTCCGCAAACCGCACAAGATCAAGAGGGCGCGGATGGAGGGGGAGTCGGCTAAGCCTGCAGGGACCGCGGCTGGGGCCGTGTTTCTGAGTTACGCCTCGCAGGATGCCGAGGCGGCGCAAAAGATTTGCGATGCATTGCGCGCAGCAGGCATTGAGGTCTGGTTCGATAAGAGCGAGTTGAGGGGTGGCGAAGTCTGGGACCGCCAGATTCGCGAGCAGGTCCACGACTGCCGTCTGTTCATCCCGGTCATTTCAGCCAATACAGAGGCCCGAGACGAGGGTTACTTCCGGCGCGAGTGGGGCCTCGCGACGGACCGCACCCGAGACATGGCCGAGAAGAGAGCGTTTCTGATTCCGGTCGTAATCGACAACACGCCAGAACGAGGTTCTTCCGTCCCCGAGAAGTTTCATCAGATCCAGTGGACGCGTCTGCCAGCAGGCGTGACGTCTCCGGCTTTTGTTGCCCGGGTCACGGCACTACTCGGCGTGCCGGCCCCAGTAGCGACGGCCCAACGGCCGGCTCCCACGCTACCCAGCACCTCCTCCCCGCAGACGCGGGACCGACCTAGTCTTTGGATCGTACTTGGACTGGTTGCAGTCGGAATCGTCGGCGGAGGCGGTTGGTTCGCATTGCGACATTCAGGTCTGCACCGACATGCGCAAGCCGACGCAGCCAGTCAGTCGCAGTCAACCGTCACGCAGAAGTCGATTGCAGTGCTGCCATTCGCTGACTTGAGCGAGAAGCATGACCAGGAGTATTTCGCCGATGGAATGGCGGAGGAGATTCTCGACATTTTGGCAAAGATTCCGGGGTTGCGCGTCATCGGCCGCACCTCGTCCTTCCAGTTTAAGGGGCGGAGCGCGGATCTGCGGCAGATTGGCGAAACACTTGGTGCGAATTACGTGCTCGATGGCAGCGTCCGCAAGGCGGGCGATCAGGTGCGAGTTAGCGCACAGCTCATCGACGCGCGCGATGGTGCGCATGTCTGGTCGGAGAGCTATGACCGCTCGTCTGGCAACGTGCTTGCGCTTGAGGACGAGATCGCCGCCGGAATCACGCGCGCCCTGGAGATAACGCTCCTCAACGACGCGCGATCGAGGACTGCGGAGACCACTGATGCTCGGGCCCATGATCTCTATCTACGTGCACTCCGCGCACTGGACGCTGGATCGGAGTCGGCCGTGCAGGAAGCGGCGGCAACCTTCACGCAGGTTCTTGAGATCGAGCCTCGCTTCGCGCCCGCCGCGGTCGGTCTCGCCGAGGCCTACGTCCAAATCGGCCAGGAAGCATGGATACCACCGCCCGTTGCCTTCGAACGCGCCCGGGAGGCCGTGAAGCGGGCACTCAGTATCGATCCCAACTCAGGTGCAGCTTACGCCGCGCTCGCTTGGATACAGTTGATTTACGACTGGGATTGGGCCGGAGCCGCTGATAGCATCCGCCGCGCACGATCGTTGGGGGCAGGCGTCAGTGCAATAGCCGCGGATGGCGCGCTGGCGGCCACGCTCGGCAAGTGGCCCGAGGCGATTGAACACTACCGTGAGGCTCTGGCGCTGGATCCCCGCAACGCCGAGTTCCTTACCGAGGTGGCATCCCTGGTATACCTGCGTAGTGGTCGCTGCGCCGACGCTGAGATCTCGATGCGCGAGGCGCTCCGGATCAGCCCGCGCGTTGGCACAGGAAACTGGTTTCTAGGCATTGCATTACTTTGCCAACGCCGCTTCGCTGACGCACTAGCTGCGTTCCAGCAAGAGACCATCGCCGATGGACAGTACGAGGGCAGCGCGATGGCGCACAACGCGTTGGGGAACCGCACGGAGTCGGACAAGTTCCTGAGTCTGGCGATCCAGGAAAATGGGACGACTTGGCGCTCAGCCATTGCGCGGGTCTATGCGTACCGTGGCGATGTGAACAATGCACTCGACTGGCTCGAACAGGCCTACGCGGCGCGGGATGAGGACCTATACTTCATCAGGAGCGATCCACTCCTTACTAACATTGCGACGGAGCCTCGCTACCGCGCAATCCTGCGCAGGATGAACCTGCCAGAGTGAGGCGAACGACCGCTCTGGAGGAATCTACCCGGTGACTATGACCGACCGCTGCTGGCCGGCAGTCGCCGGACGATGTCCGATGGCGCTTTGCGACGGCTCGTGACCCTTTGTTGAAGGTGGTGAACGACTGCTATAGAGCGGCCGAGATACCTGTACCGACTGACCAAAACGACCGCGCCGTGACGCAAAGCCAAAGATGAGGATGCAATAAGACTTCCGGCAGGCGGCTACAGGACCTCGGGATCGAAGTTCGCATTCATGAATTGAATCCTGACGAAGATCCAAGGGGCCCACGAATTGATTTGTCTTTGGCGTGCTCGGTATCAGTGGGTGACGCCTAAGCGAGCACTCGGGCTTCGTAGCTCGCGGATGCCGTGAAGCAACCAAGCCCGACCAGGGTAGCTTCGACCGCTTCATCCAGCGGGGTGTGGGGCTCTTGCCCAAGAGTGGCTATCAACCGAGCATTGTCCATTCGTACGGACTCGCGCCACAGATAGCGCATCTCGCGCATCTCGCGGAATGTAGCGGCGAACGGCGAAGCCAAGGTCAGCAGCCACCATGGAAAGGCGGCGATGCGTGGTTTCCGACCGGTTCGCCGCGAAACCACTCGCTGGATAGCCTCGGCCATTTGCGAGCCGTCTGCATCCCAGTGACCGGCCATGTGCAACGCGGCGAACGGTTCGAGCGAATCGCGCCGCGCGAGCAGCTCGATTATCGTGCGTGCCACATCGGGGAGGTAGGACCACTGGTGCCCGACACCGCGGCGGCCGGGATTGCTGACTGACGTGACCGGCTTGCCTGGCTTTACCAACCCCTGCGAGAACCAGCTGTTCCCTGCCTGGGGACCAAAAAAATCACCGGCCCGTACGATGAGCACACGCGCCCCGTTGCTGCTGGCAGCCAGCAGCCGCCGCTCCATTTCGGCCCGAATCGCCCCTTTGCGAGTGACAGGATGCTGGGGAGATTCCTCGGTGAGCCTCGGAAAGGCGTCGGGACCGAAATTGTAAACGGTGCCGGGCAAGACGATCGTGGCGCCCACCGCGGATGCAGCCGCGATCGTGTTGTCCAGCATCGGCAGCACCAGTTCCGACCAGCGTCGATAGCCCGGGGGGTTGACCGCATGCACGATCACCGAGCAACCGTTCGCTGCCCCCAGGACATCGTGCCCGTGCAGGGCGTCGCCTCGGATCCATGTCATTCCGTCTCGTTGCTCGATGCGGCGCGGCGCGCGCCGCTGCAATGCCCGCACATTCCATCCGCCGTTTCGCAGTTGCCGCGCCACTTCGCCGCCGATGCCGCCGGTGGCACCCAACACCAATGCCGAGCTGCTGCTTGTCATCTGCCTTGTCCGGTCAGTCATCCAGTGGCGACATCTTGGAATGGGTCTCCTACTAAAGGAATTGAGTTAAATGTCCGCGCCGCTATACATTTATGTATGGCATCGGACATCAGCTGGGAGCTGTACCGCTCGTTCCTCGCAGTCCTCAAGGAGGGCTCGCTCTCCGGCGCGGCGCGCGCACTGGGTATCGCGCAACCGACGGTAGGGCGCCATATTGGCGCGCTGGAAAAGTCATTGGGCCTAGCGCTGTTTATCCGCTCCCAAACGGGTCTGATGCCTACCGAGGCGGCACAATCACTGCGCGGCTTTGCCGAATCGATGCAGAGCACGGCAGCCTCGCTCGAGCGCGCCGCAGCCAGCCAGGGTACGGGAGTGCGCGGTACGGTTCGCCTGACCTGCAGTGATGTCATGGGCGTGGAAGTGCTGCCGCCGATCGTCGCTGCTCTGCGGGATCAATACCCGGAATTGATAGTCGAACTGGTGCTGACGAACCGCGTTCAGGATCTGTTGCGCAGGGAGGCGGACATTGCGGTACGCATGGTGCGCCCTAGACAGGCACTGCTGGTGGCACGGCGTGTCGGTCAGATCGGGTTGGGGCTATACGCGCATCAGCGGTATCTGGCCCGATACGGCACGCCTCGCAGCGTTGCCGATCTGGCTGCGCATGCGCTCATCGGTTTCGACGAGACGACGGAGTTTCTCCGTCACGCCAGCAAGCCGTTCCCAGTCTGGCGCCGCGAGGCATTTGCAATGCGCACCGACAGCGACCTCGCGCAGCTGGCGCTGCTCCGATCGGGCGCCGGGATAGGCGTCTGTCAGACAGCCATCGCCCGTCGCGATAAGGCGATGGTGCGCGTTCTCGCGAAGCAGTTCTCTCTGCCGTTGGAAACCTGGATCGCCATGCACGAGGACCTGCGCAACAGTCCACGCTGCAGGGTCACCTTCGAGGCTCTGGTCGAGGGTCTGCAGCGCCATGTCGGCCAGTCGGAGCGAACGTCGGCGTATCGGCATCGAGTTCCGCCACTCGTGTGACCGGTGTGCCGCTAATCGGGGCCACTCTGCTTGCTTGAGGCCTTCAATGGCAGCTTTATCGCGTCGAATTTCCCCGCTGCTAGTTCTGCTTCTGGCCGATCTGGGTCGGATGCCGTTCCGGTAAGCAGTCGTTCAACCGTCCGGGACTGGGCACAACGGCACTGACTGACGTTGCGCGTGAGCTTCCTTTTGCGAGCGGGATCCGCTCAGGTGGCACTCCGGCGACGAGCCAAAGCTCGCTCGACGGCCTCGGATGGCCGCGAGTAAGCTGATTGTCTACCGAGAAGCGGCTGCGCATGTTCCGACCGAGTGATCAAACCTCCACGAGTCCGCGGATCATCAGTCTCGCCTTAGGTCTGTTGGCATTCTGTTCGTTCGCCTCGATGGCCGAGAAGCCGATGCTTCCAGGGTCGATCGACGACGCGATACGCATGGAAAGCGAGGATGCGTTACCCCGGACTGAGTTCTACGACACACCGGCGCTCGCGTCGAGCAGGCCCGGTGATCTTCTCCGTCAGGAACCCGGTACCGGGTATGCGTTGCCGGACGGTGTCACTGCGGTACGCATCCTCTATCACTCACTCAGCGCCGATGACAAGGACGTCGCAACGTCTGGTGTCGTGCTGGTACCTGCCGGCACGGCGCCCATTGGCGGCTGGCCCATAATCGCCTGGGCTCACGGCACCAGTGGCGTCGCCAGACAATGTGCGCCCTCGCTTGAGAGGGATATGGAGTACGGCGAGGAAGGCGCGATACCCATGGTCAGGGCGGGTTTTGCAGTTGTTGCTACGGATTATCACGGGCTCGGCACGGAAGGCCCCCATGAGTACCTCAACAAGACCGCGCACGGCCACGACGTGATCTTCTCCATTCCCGCGGCGCGCAGCGCCGTCGCCGCGCTCGGCCAGCGCTGGGTAGTCATCGGCCGCTCGCAAGGCGGTCTCGCGGCTTGGAGCGTCGCGGAGATGCAGGCGACGCTGCAGGACTCCAATTACCTTGGCGCCGTCTCGGTCGCCGGAGCTGTCAACCTCAAGTCCACGCTGCTTGCCATGGGCAAACAGGGGAGTGCCGCCTCCTTCTATTTGGGCTACATGGCGTATGCAATTCACGTGCAGGAGCCCTCGTTCCAGCCGTCCGACATGCTGACCGGTGCGGCGCTGAAGCACTATTCGGACGTGACGACTAAGGGCTGCTGGAATTACGCGTATGCCGCATCCATCAATGCACCGGCAGGGCCCGTGCTGAGGCCTGGCTGGGACCAAACGTCGGCGGCGAGTCGGTTCTTCGAGGCGAATGAAGTAGGCCGCGCACGGGTCGGCGGACCGCTGTACGTGATCGCGGGCGAGGCCGATGAAACCGTGCCCTATGCGCTGCTGCGAGCGGTTGCAAAGAAGGCCTGCAGCAACGGTGTGGCACTTACCTTTCGCCACTATTCGGGCCTTGATCATGCGACGACGTCGAAATCCACTCCTGACCAGCTTGCGTGGGTTCGCGATCGGTTCAATGGGAAGCCGAACTTGAGCAACTGCGCGAGTCTGGCCCAATGACCGGCCATGCCTGGCGCAGCCCAAGCGCGGCTCGCTATCGAGAGTGCCGCGCTGTGGCCAAAGGGGATTGCGGAGGTCTATGCGTTTCGCGGCCAGAACGACCGCGCTTTCGATTGGCTGGACAAAGCCTACGCAAGATAAGGACGCAGATCTCTGGTCCATCAAGGGCGATCCGCTACCGCAGAGCCTCGAAGGAGACCCGCGTTATAGCGCGTTCCTGCGCAAGATGAAGTTGCCGCACTGAGGTGATAGAGGGATCACGAAGGGCCGCTTGGTAGAAAACTGAGCCGAGGCTGAGTGACCGTTGCTGGCCGGTCAGCGCCCATTGACGCCGACCGGCCCGGGCCACTCGCTATACTTCGGTCTGCTCGGCCATTTCCAGAGCGTCATTGACCTCGATGCCGAGATAACGAACCGTACTCTCCAGCTTAGTGTGTCCTAGCAGCAACTGAACGGCCCGCAGGTTCTTGGTCCGGCGAACGCCAGCGTAACAGCCGAAGGATTTCAAGCGCCATCGCACCGCTATGCGAGTCGAGCATCCCGGTGGGCGCCGATCCCCACCACCCAGAACTGACGCCAAGCCAACAACGCCAGGGCCAGGTGCACCGGAACCGTAAGAGCAATAAATGCCAGATTGCCTTGGTACAAGCCCGGCAGCCTACGGACGATCAGACTGGTCAGCGCCGCCGCAGCCACCAGGGTGACCAGGCAGCGGGCGATTCGTGGCGCGCGCCACCACACTGCCGGAAGGACCAGACATGCGGGATTGAGCGGCAGCAGGTTCTCGTTATCCCAGGCGCCCCAGTGGTCGGTTAACCCCCACATCCCAGCCAGCACGAGGCCGGCAAGTCCGCAGATCAACCACCACGCGACCGCCAGCAGCACAAATGATGCCCGATAGAGGCGACTTTTCCCGTGCGCGAGCCACAGCAGCAGCGCGGCTAACCCGATTCCGAGGGCCAGGAAAGGCACTCGGAGATCACGCGGGGCTGCGGGCGCAGGCGGCAGTCTTCCAGGTTCGACGACCTGCTCATCGCTCACCAGCGGCACAATCTGGCCGTTCGCGTCACGCACGGCGACAGCATCCAGCGCACGGCTCAGCACCATAGGAACGAAGCTCTCCTGCCACAGGCTCAACGGGATGTCCCCCTTCGGACCGAACCCCATGTCCATGCCGAGTGCGAGCCAGAAATCAGGCGAGATCATGCGGACGGCGTCAAAGCGATAAGTGTGAGGCGCTGGCCGGCTTGCAAGCTGGCGCTCGAGGGCGCCGCCCAGTACTCGATTCAGAGCGTCGCGGACTTTGGTCGAGCAATTGTTGATGAGGTAATCGTATCGGTAGACCGCATTCCGGGGCTGCGCATTCCAGGCGAGGAACTCCGCCAGCTGCCGCGCCTGTGCCGGCATCAGGTTCAGCATCTGCACGGTCACTGAACGGCCCTCACTCACGTATCGCGCAACGCCTGCATCGAGAGGCTGAGCGCCGAGACTGTAGTGCATGTGTCCGAGCGCGAAATTCAGCAGGAAGTGCTCCTCCTGGAAATCAAACACACCGTAGTTATAGGCCAGCCGTGTGCCAGCCGCCGCATCGTCGATGATGATGGCATTGTGGCCGAATCGCTCCCAGTAGAGTGGGCCGGGGCCGAAGGTCACGAGCGCCACCTTCAAGGGGAGAGACGTCTCGAGCCCGTTGACGCAGACGGGGAAAGTCGCGGCAACGACGAGAAAGCACAGGATGGTGCGCATCGAGCTCAGAGTATCAGACGAACGTGTTTGCGCTTTCCAGGGGCGCCATGCATGCTGCTCCGCGGCTGCGAGGGTGACGGCGCATGGCAGGCTTCTTCAACGCAATCTTCTGGTTCGTCTGCTACGTCGTAGCGATCCTGCTGCCGCTTCGGTTCGCCATACTCATCGCGCCGGTCGAGGCTGGCCGCTCCTTCCTGCTCGAGCTCGGTGTCGGGTGCGGACTCATCGCTTACCCGCTCCTGACATTCGAATTCCTGCTGGTCGGGCGGCTGCGTGGAATCTCGCAGCTCTACGGCAATGACGTGCTGATGTTCTTCCACAAATACATGGGGATCGCCGCACTGCTGTTCGTCATCGGCCATGCGGCGCTCGTGTCACGCGGCGACCTCACGCAACTCAATCCCCTCGGCGGATCGGCAATGCTGCGTGATGGCAACTGGGCTTTATGGCTGGTAGTTGGCATCGCGCTCACGGCAGTTTTCCGCAAAGCGCTGCGGCTGAAGTACGGCTTGTGGATGGTGCTGCACTCACTGCTCGCACTGGGCATCGCTGTGTTCGGTCTGAAGCACATACTCGCCGTCCACGCTTACACCGCGCGGCCCATGCTGCAAGGCCTCATGGTCGGCTGCTTCCTGGCCTACCTGCTGCCGCTGCTGCGCTATCGCGTGTGGGAGTTCTTCAGCATGCAGCGCAAACCCTGGAAGGTCGTAGCCAATCGCGATGAGGGTGGCCGTAGCCGCACCTTGGTCCTCGAGCCGATCGGGCACGCCGGGTTCGAGTTTCAACCGGGCCAGTTCGCGTGGCTGTCCACCGGGCGGCCGTTCGTGAGCGAGCAGCATCCGATCTCGCTCGCCTCATCGGCCGAGGTGGCTTCCGACCGACGCATCGAGTTCTCGATCCGCGACCTCGGAGATTGGTCCGGCCAGACCGTGCCCAAAGTTGCCCCCGGCGCGCAGATCTACGTGAATGGCCCTTTCGGCGGGTTCTCGCTCGACCGCGAGCCGGGGCAGGGGTTCGTGCTGATCGCCGGGGGTATAGGTATCACTCCCATGCGTTCGATGCTTCTCACGATGCGCGATCGCGGCGATGTGCGGCCGGTGATCCTTTTCTATGCGGATCGCGACAGCGAGTCCTTGATACATCGGGAGGAGTTGACCCGTCTGACCCGTGAGATGAGCCTGACGCTGGTGTTGGTGCTCGAAGCTCCACCCGCGGGCTGGACGGGTGAGCAGGGCAGGATCGACGCGGCTCTGTTGCGTCGCCATCTGCCGGTACAATTCAAGCGGTACCAGTATTTCATGTGCGGGCCAGCCGCGATGATGGATGCGGTGGAAGAGCACCTGGCGACGCTGCGGCTGCCGCAGGTACGCGTGCATGCCGAGCGCTTCAACATCGTCTGAGCGGAGCTGCACCGGTGTCCCATCGACTCATCCTGCGCCTCGCCATCGGTCTCACGGTGTTCCTCGCGCTGGTCGCTCTCGCCTTCGCCTGGTCGGCGGGCCTCCGCGACGGATCGCTTACCGCGAGGCTCGAAACGGCAACTGCACCCGTGGGCGGCGCGCCGCCCCGAAACGAGGAGCCGGCTACCCCGCCTGCGGGGATCGAGGCGTTCGAGAAACGTTGCGCACGCTGCCACGCCGCCGACGATGTGACGGCGTGGACCGCGAAGCAGTCGGGGAATCGGTGCGAAGCCCTGTACGAGTTACTGCAGAAGCATCGCAAGGCGCCGGAACCCGAGAACCGCGGGATCGCCCTGCTGTTTGACCCCGGATGTTCCGGTGACCCTCACACGCCAGAACGATCGTCCGCAGCACGGCCGACCTCCTGAGGTCAAGATCCTACGGAATGCCCAGGTTATAGACGTAGAACTCATCATCGCGCAGCCAGCCGAGCGACGCGTAGAGCGACTGGGCCGTGAGATTCGTTTTCGCGGTGGAGAGCGTCATGCGCAGCTTGCCATCCCGCCGCCCGCGTTCCGCCGCCGCCTCGAGCAGCGCGCGCCCCACCCCGTGCCGCCGCGCCACAGGCGCGACGTACAGGTCGTAGAGCACATAGACGGGAGCTGCGAGCAGCGAGCACCAGCTGGGATAGAGCTGCGTGAAACCGATGAGCTGCTGTGCCTCGTCCTCCGCGACCAGCACCACCGAGTCGCCCGCGGCGAGCCGCGCCCCGATGTAGGAGCCGGCTTTCTTCAGGTCGGACGGTAGCTCGTAGAACTGCCGGTACGCATCGAAGAGCTTCCCGAGTGCGGGCAGGTCCTCTCCACGGGCCTCGCGTATGTGCATGGCGGCCTCCTCCTGTCCGCCTGCACTGTAGCGCCGGCGCGCTGCGCGCGCGAGCGGGCCTCCCTGCCCGCCCACGCCGGCCCGAGAGGCGCTATGGAGCCGCCAGCTTCATCACGGTGTTGGTGTTGTCGTCGTTGAAGTAGACGATCTGGTGTCCCTGCGCATCCACCGTGGCGACGACGCCGAAGAGCGCACCGGGGGTGCCGCTCGTGTCGAGCTGGATGGGTTCACCCACGAAGCCACCCGGCAGCACCGGCGACACCTCTACCGCCAGATTGGCCATCTGGCCGCTGCCGATGTTGACATCACCGTTGGTCACGATGAGATCCCCGTCCGCGAGGAGTGCGGCGCTGATGGGCGCAATGAATGGACCGCCGTGCGCGATGACACGGGCGGACGCGGCGGCTGGCCCGCTGAAGGTGGGTGCGGGCGTCGGGGGCGCCGCGACCGTGTTGCACTGGCCATCGACCACGATCCCGTTCGCAGCGATAGCGGTGACGTTCGTGAAGGCCACCACGCTGTTGGAGCTCGTGTCGACGATATAGAGCGTATCGATCGAGGGATCATAGGTGAGACCGGCCGGAGCGAAGATCGCACCCGGCGAGCCACTGCCGCAGAAGCCACTCGCGATGGTCGTGAAGGAGCTCTGCGCATCACCGTTCAGCTCTATGCGATCGATCGACCCGCCGAGATCGGCGACATAGAGCGCCGCGGACTTGCCACCGCTCGCCGCGACGTAGGTAATGCCCCAGGGCGCCGCAAATCCATCCGCGGCGAAGGGCGTGGTCAGGGCGCCTGAGGTGCTGACGAGCGGGACCTGGTTGCTCGTGATCGCCGCGGCTGCGATGGTGCCATCGGCGAGTGCCGCGAGTGCGTTGCAGCCTTCGAGGCTCCCACTCTGCGCGATGCGGTACGGCTGCGCTCCGGCCGAGGGATGCAGCCCCACCAGCGTCGTTCCCTTGCCCTGTGAGTTGGTAGCGCCGTCGTTGAAATTGCAGACGAGCAGATCGCCCGCGGAGACGAGGCCCGCGCTCGCCGGGGCAAGCGCGAGGCCATACGGGTTGCCGCCCTGCTCGATCGGATCGATCGTCGAGCCGATGGCGCTCGGCGCGACGCTCGCGAGCTGACTCAGGATCGAGGGATTGACGGTGAGGGTCTGAGTCGTAGCGCTCTGCATGCCGCCCGCGCCCGAGCAGCTCAGCGTGTAGGTGACGTTGCCCATCGCGGTCGGCACCACGCTCGTCTGCCCCGTGGCCGGCTGCGATCCGGAGAAGCTCCCCGCTGTCGCGCTCGATGCGCTCGCGGTGCAGGAGGTCGCGTTGCTCGCGGTCCAGGCGAGCTTCACCGCCTGCCCGAGATTGATGCTCATCGCCTGCGCAGGGGCCGTGAAGGCGACCGAGGGCGGCGGGCTTGCTCCGTAACCGCCACCCGAGCCCATACCTCCACCGCCGCCATAGCCGCCACCACAGGCGCCCGCGAGACTCATGACGAGGCCAATCGCGAGGCATGCAGCCAGATGCCGAAGACGCATGAGGAGCTCTCCCTACACCGATCTTGCGGGTAGGTGCAGGAATGAATCGCGCAGGTTCGCCTCGCCGGCGCAGACCGACGTTCCGCTGTTCCCGTTGGCGCTGGAACGCGCCGGTCAACTTCGACTAATGAACCTCGACCAGCGCGACCTTGCCGGCCCCGCTCTCGGCCAGCACGAGTCCCTTGTGATCGGGTGTCGCCATCATGTTGCGCACGACTCCACCGCCTCCAGGTATGCGCCAGGTCTGGAAGGCCTCACGCTGCGGATCAAATCGCACCAGCGTGTTCGGCGTGGCACCCGACTCGCTGTACCAGACGATGTCGTTCAGCACGGTGATGCCGTAAGGCTCGGCGTGGGGTCCTGCGGGCGATGGCCACTCGCGCACCGCGCCGCTCGCCGGATCGAGACGCCCGAGGAAGCCGCGCGCGTAGTCCGTGTACCAGATGATATCGGCGCCATCGATCGCGAGCCGGCGCGGCCGGGCGTCCGCAGCGGGCAGCGGGTACTCGCGGATCGCGAGGCTGTTCGGATCGATGGCGCCGATGCGGTTGCCGCCGAACTCGGCAAAGAAAGGCACCCCCTTCGAGCTCACGGCGATCCCGTACGGCAGCGCGTGAGGTGTCGGAACTGCGCTCAGGCGCACCGCTCCATCGCGCGGATCGAGGCGGCCAATCATGTTGGCGGCCTGCACCGTGAACCAGAGCACCCCGCTTTGATCGAACACCGGCGTGTGCGGGTCTCGGGCGTGTGCATCCGGCATGCGGTAGACCGCGATCTCGCCCGTTTGCGGATCGAGGCGCCCGATGTAGCCCGCATAGTTCGCCGTGAACCAGATGCGGCCGGCCGCATCGGCGGTGAGTCCATGAGGACCGGAGTCCGGAATGCCCGTCGGGAATTCCCGGATCGCGCCGCTGCGCGGATCGATGCGCCCGAGCACGCTCGCGCGCTGACCCGTATACCAGATCGCACCGTCGGCCGTTGCGAGCGGATCGTGCGGAAAGGCGCGCGCAGGGGCTACGGCCCATTCGCGGAAGCTCACCTGCGCGGACCCTGCGACGAGTGGCGCAGCGGCCTGTGGTTGGGGCGGGAAGCTGCGGGCGAGATAGTCGAGCAGCACGCGCCTCTCGCCCGGTGTCAGGACGACGCCGAGCTTGCCCATCTGCCCGATGACGTCCTGCCAACCGGCGCGGTCGTAGCCTGGACTCACCAGGCGTGCCGCGTCGTGACAGCCGAGGCAACGCGATGCGGCGATGTCCTGTCCGTAGCCGGGCGGCAGCTGCCCGGGCCCGGGCGCCGTGGTCTCAGCCGCGCACGGCGCCGCCGCAAGCACGCCCACCAAGAGAGCGGGGGCTCTTCTCCTCATGCGCCCATGATGCGACGAAACCGGAGCACCGGCGCAAGCGCAGAGCTGCAGCACTGTCCGTCCCGGCTAAGGGCGGCACCGCGGGCTGCGCGGTATAATCGCCGCAAACGACTCGAGCCTCAGCAACGGAGATCCGTGTGACGATCCGCCGCGGGCTGACGCAGGCGTGACACCTCGTGAAGCTCACGCCGTGTCACATTGCCGTCCAGGTGCGCGATCTCGCCGAGGCGCGTCGATTCTACGCGGGCGTGCTCGGCTGCCCCGAGGGGCGCAGCGCGCCCGACTGGATCGACTTCAATCTCTATGGCCACCAGTTCGTGTGCCACCTGAACCCGGCCCTCGGCCCGCGGGCGCGCCTCGAGGCGCATTTCAAGGCGGTGGACGGCCATGGTGTTCCGGTGCCCCACTGCGGCGTGGTGCTCGAGCCGGCGGAGTGGCAACGCCTGGTCGAGCGCCTGAGAGCGCACCCGGTCGAGTGGGTGATCGAGCCCACCACGCGTTTTCGCGGCACCCCGGGGGAGCAGTCGACGCTCTTCATTCTCGATCCGACGGGTAACGCGCTCGAGTTCAAGTCCTTCCGGGATATCGAGGCGCAGCTGTTCGCAAAATGAGCAGCGGGATGCTGCGCTTCACACTTTTCATCAGCAGCCTTGCGCGGCACGGGGTCAGCGCGGAGCGCGGCCGAAATCGTGACGGCCGTGCCGTCCGTGAGCGCCTGCGGGTCGCTAGCATTGTCCTCATCCATGGGCTCGCTACGGTTGAGACCGCCTACCCTACTCGTGCAGGTGCTGCTGTCGCTGGCGGCTGCCGCACCGGCGGTTTGCCCGGCCGAGTCGAGCTTCCAGTCAGGGGCCCCCTCCCCGCTCATCGCGATGAGCCACGTCGATTTCCAGATCACCATTCCCAAGTTCATCTTCCTGCGCATCGGCAGCGGCACTGGCACCGCCGCCGGCGGCTGGGCAAGCAACGCTAACGTCGACCTCATCAGCTGGGTACCGGCTGCCGGCACGATCGGCAATGGCGTTGCGCTCGCCGGCACGGGCGGCGATCTCACCGGGGGCGTCGAGACTGCGGTAATCGTCGCCAATCACGGCAACGTGACGCTCAGCTCGACGACGCTCGGCAAGCTCGCAGACGGCGCCGGCGACACCATCAGCTATGCGCAGATCCGGACGGTCGCACGCAAGCTCACCACCGTACAGGTGCTGGGGGTGCCGGCGCTGGCAGACGCTGCGACCCGCACCATCACCGTAGCGGCGGCGGGCAAGATCGTGCAGCGCGATGCGAAGTGGACCTACACGTACCGCAATCAGACCGTGCCACCCGCCGGCACTTACGGTGGCGTGAATACCAACAACGCTCGCGTGACCTACACCGCATCCGTACCGTAACGCGGCCGCGCGAGCTTGCGGTGCCATGTGCGCTGTTTCGCAAGTCGCGGCTTTTAACCGGCATTACATCCCCCCGGCTCCGCACAGCGTGACAGAACCGTGACATAAGCACGGCGATGGGGCGCACGGGCCCCATAGCATATCGGCAAGTTCACCGGATTCTTTAGTACCAGGAAGCGAGATCATGCGAATTCCCTTCATCGTCCGGGGTTTACTGGCGGCGGGTGCAGTCGCCATGCCCCTGATCGGCAATGCCGAGTCGAATTACCAGACGGGCGCCGCCTCGCCGATGACGGCGACCGCCCACGTCGACTTCCAGATCACCATCCCGAAGTTCCTGTTCCTGCGCGTCGGCAACGGCACGGGCACGGCGGCGGGCGGCTGGGCCACACAGGCGGTGATCGACCAGATCACCTGGGCACCGACCGCCGCGCAGCTCGGCACCGGACCGCTCGGCGGCACGGGCGGTGACCTCGGCGGCGGCACGGAGACGGCCGTGGTGGTAGCCAACAACGGCAACGTCACGCTCACCTCCTCGACGCTCGGCGCGCTGAACGACGGCGCCGCCGGTGACACCATCAGCTACACGAACATCACGACCGCGGCGTCGCACAACACGACGGCGACGGTGCTCGCCGCGCCGGCGCTCGCCGATGGCGCCACCACGACGGTCACGCTGACCGCGGTCGGCAAGATCGTGCAGCAGGACGCCAAGTGGGCCTACTCGTACGCCAACGCCACGATACCGCCGCAGGGCGTCTACGGCGGCATCAACGCCAACAACAGCCGCGTTACGTACACCGCCTCGGTGCCGTAAGCGGCCGCAGCGACAGGCAGGATGCACCATGTCCCCCGGGAGGCGCGGCATGTGCGGGCGCCTCCCGGGACGCAATGGACGGCGACTCGGCACAGCCGCTGCCGCCGTGCTGGCGCTGCTCGCCGCGGCGAGCGGCGCGCAGGCCTTCACCATCACGCTCGCCGCCGCATCGCCGCGCACGGTATTTCTTGCCGTCGGTGACGGCAGCTTCGTCTCCACGATCAACGGCAGCCCCGCGACCTACTGCGCCGCGCCCTGCAGCTACAACCCACCGATCGCGCAGGCTCCCAACACGACGCCGGCGGTGAACCCCAAGATCGATGTGGTCTCGGTCAGCGTCGCCGCGAACGCCGTGGGCAACGGCACGGCGCAGGCGATGACCACCAACAGTGCGCAGGCGCAGAGCTTCTTCGACCACTACGGCTTCTGCAACCTGCCGAACCAGCTCTACATCGGCGGCTATTACCGCGAGCCCGGCAACGCCGGCAAGACCGCCACGGTGACCGCCACCGTACCGGCCGCGCTGACCGACGGCGCCGGCGACACCCTGCCGTTCTCGCAGATCAGCTGGACGAGCGGCGGCAACGGCGATGCCGGCGCCGAGCCCTTTCCGGCGGGCAGCTTCAACGGCACGAGCCTCACCGTCGGCACCATCGCCCAGAACCAGTGGGCGGAAAGCTGCTGGACGTTCTCTTACAAGAACACCGTCGTACCGGCTGCCGGCACCTATACCGGCCGCGTGCTTTACACCATCTCGGCCCCGTAAGCGCACGGACGCCCGCCGCGATGCCAGGCATCACTCGCTGTTGGTTCCGCATAATCTGTGTCGCCCTCGGCGTGGCCGCCGCAACCGCGGCCCGGGCCGGCAGCGTCATCGACGATTCGGGCACCCTGCCCTACAACGCCGCGCTCGCCATGCACTGGCAGCAGCTCACCCCGCGCGGCTCGGACGCCACACGCATGGTCGGCACGCTGCAGCTGCGCGTGCACCTGAACGTGGCGCCCTGGCTGCGGCGGCGCGGACATATCTACCTGGTGCTGCCGGCGCAGCAGCCGGGCGATATCCGCGCAGCCTGGACCACTCAGGGCCGCCTGCTGCCGGGTCAGTTGCGCGCGGGCAATCGCGTGCTGGTGTACGCGGGAGCGATCACCGCGCCCTTCATCGAGGATGTCATGCAGCTGACGGTGAGCGTCGAGGGACGCCGCATGCTCGCGAGCTACCCGGTGAACTTCCACTTCGAAATGGACGGGAGCTGACATCGTGCGATCACTCATCTGGCTGGTCCTGTTGGTGATATGCGCCGGTCGCGCCCAGGCGGATGGATTCGCTGCCGTGGTGTCGCCGCCGCGCTTCGAGGTGAGCGGCAAGCCAGGCGCCACGCTGCGCGAGGTGATCGAGGTGACCAACCGCTCGGAGACACCGGCGCGCTACCGCTTCCATACCGCCGATTTCGTGCTCGGCGCCGATTACGGGCTCACCTTCTACGACGCGCTGCAGCCGGGCAGCTGCCGACCGTGGGTCGCGATCGAGCGCGGGCTGGTCGCGCTGCCCGCCGGCGGCACCGTGCGCTATCGCTTCGAGGTGCAGGTGCCGGCCGATGCACCGCCGGGTGAGTGCCGCTTCGGCATCATGATCGAGAGCGATGAGCCCTCCATCGCCAAGGCGGGCGCCGCACAGCTGCCGATCGTGGGGCGCATCGGCGTGATCGTGTACGTGCGCGTGGGCGGCGCTGCCCCGCAGCTCGAGATCTTCGGCCCCGAGGTGATCACCTACAACGGACAGCGCCTGCCGGCGCTGCGCGTGCACAACGGTGGCGATGCGCACACGCGCATGGGCGGATTCCTCAGCGGCAAGGACGCGAGCGGCAAGGCCTATGACTTCACGCCGTCCGACCTGCCGATCCTGCCCGGTGAGGTACGCACCGTCGTGCTCAACCCCTCGATCGGCAACAACGCGGCGGGCGCGCTCACCTATCCGGTGTCGGTGCACGGCACGCTGGAGTGGGAAGACCAGAAGGTAGGCCTCGACGAGACCTTCAAATGAATGCGCACGCAGCGCGCGCGGTCCGCGCGTGCCTGTACGTGCTCGCCGCACTCGCGCCTGCCTTACCGGCACGCGCCCAGTCCACTTCCGGACCCGCACCGCCGCCGCAAGCTTACGAGGATCGGCTCATCGGCGGCGGCAACCTCGCCCCGGACATCTCCCTCGGCGATTACTATTCGAACGAGAGCTCCGGTCTCGCCCGCTCCGGGCACGTGGACGCCGTCGCGAGCAGGCTCGAGAGCCTCGGCGCGAACCCCGCCCCGACGCTCCACGAGAACGGCATCGTGGCCTCCGGCCAGTGGGAGACCAGCACCTACGGCACTTTCTCCGCGGATCTCGGCGCCCGCATCGGGGACGGAGTCGAGCCGCTGCTCAACGATGCCGGCAACGAGCGGGCGTCCTTCTCGCTGCATCAGCGCGCGATGCCCTTCGACGGCGGCTGGCAGGCCGACAACGGACTCGGTGATCTCAACACCCCGCAGATCGGTCTCGAGCGTCAGCAGCCTCGCTTCATCCTGGCCTCCGGCACCATGCTCGGCGCGGAGACGGAGTGGCGCGGACCCTCGGGCATCCAGATCGTCGCCGGGGGCGGGGAGCCCGGGGTGTTCGAGGGCATCAAGGTGCCGACCTTCGATACCCTCGGCGGCTCGACCGCGGCGCTCGGGGCGCAGTGGACACCCGCTCCGCAGTGGACGGTCGGAGGCCAGTACGCCGGCGCGCGCGATGCCAATCTCTATTACCAGGCTCCCGGCGCGAGCATCCTGCCGCCGCAGATCTCGAACCTGCGCATCAACTCCGACACCGGCATCCTGAGCGCGGCGTGGCGCTCGGACGCAAGCCGTGCGCAGGTGAATCTCATCGACGGCACCCTCGATGGCAGCGGCAACGCCTTCGGTTTGTGGCTGGACGGCTCGCACACACAGGGCGCCTACACGCAGTCATACGGCGCGTTCCGCATCGATCCGAATCTCGCATGGGGGAACCAGCTCATCACCAGCGACGTCGAGGGCGGTTATTACCGGCTCGGCTACCAGACGCGCCGCTGGGTCGCGGACGTCGGCGTCGACGAGGTGCGCTCCGTGTCGGGCCACGGAGCAGACAGCACCTTTGTGAACGGCGACGCGCGCTACCAGCTCTGGCGCGACACCGGCATCGGCGGTGTCGTCAACGTGCTGCTCGCCCGCGACGGCGGTCGTCAGACTGCCTGGTCCGTCGAGGGCTACGTCGACAACGCGAACGACCTCGGCTCGAGCCGCGTGCAGATCGACTATGCGACCAACTCGCAGACCAACGACGTAGCGACCACGCTGCAGCAGACCTGGAAGATGCCGACCGGCGCGCGCCTCGCCACCTCGCTCGGCATCGATCACGTCTATACGGCGGCAACCCCGGTGCTCCCCGCCGCCTCGAGCACGCTGGTCCGGCTCGCCGCCTACGGTGGCGGGGACGTCACTGCCCGGCTGTCGCTCGATGGCACCGTGCAGTGGGCGCAAGCGGTGCAGGGCCGCATCGCCCCGACGACGTCCGCCGATGTTTCCCTGACCTGGCACATGGCGCGCGGTTGGCAGACGCTCTTGACCTACTACGAGAACTGGGTCGGCTCCTGGTCCCCGCTCGTCATCACCTCGCCACTCACTCCTCCGGTCCCGGTGCCACAGGCCTCCCTCGGCCAGCGCGGCGTCTTCCTCACGCTGCGCTGGCAGGATGCGCGCGGCGGCCACTTCGTTCCGCTCGGCGGCGCGCCCGGCTCGGGCTCGGGGCGCCTCGCCGGGGTCGTTTACCTGGATGTGAACGAGAACGGCCGCTTCGACGCCGGCGAGACGTGCGCCGCGAATGTCACCGTGGTCCTCGATGGACGCTTCTCCACGCGTACGGACGCCAACGGGCGTTTCGATTTCCAGGCGGTGGCGGCCGGACACCACGTGCTCACCGTCCTGCCCGACAACCTGCCGCTGCCCTGGTCGCTCGTGAACCAGGGGCGAACCGAGGTGGAGGTCGGCACCCGCGACCGCATCGATGTGAATATCGGAGCGATGCGCCTGAAGTAAGCTCGCCCGCGCGAGCCGGGCCTGCGCCTGTTGTACGCTCTTGCGCATGCCCGCCGCAGCGCCCCTGCCCACCTCGGACCGCAGCCGCTCGCACGGGCGCAGCCTCGCCGCGGTGTTCTCCGCAAGCTTCGGCGTCGGTCTCGTCATCGGCTTCCAACCGCCGTTGATCGCGTTCGTGCTCGAGCGCGGTGGGGCCTCGAGTGTCGAGATCGGCGCGGTGAGCAGCATCAGCACGCTTGCGGTCATCGCCTGCGCGCCGCTCTTTCCCCGTGCCATCAGGCGCCTCGGCCTGCGCCGCGCCACGGCGCTCGGCATGCTGGTCTCGAGCCTCGTGCTGCTGCTCATGCCGCTCTTTCCTGACCTGCCGGGCTGGCTGGGGCTGCGTTTCCTGACCGGGTGTGCCCTCGGGCTCGAGTGGATCGCGAGCGAGATCTGGCTGAACCGGCTCAGCACCGATGCGCGGCGCGGCACCGTGATGGGAACCTACGCCACGGTATTCGCAGCGGGGGTGATGGCAGGCCCGCTGCTGCTGCAGCTGACGGGCACGAGCGGTTGGCGGCCCTTCGCAGTCGGAGCGCTGTGCCTCGCGCTCACTGCCCTGCCGCTGCTCGCGGCGCACGATCCGCCGGCCGCCGCTGCGGGTGACGGCGCTCGGCTGCGGTGGCTGCGGATTGCGCGCGCGGCGCCGACCGTGATGCTGGCTGCTGCCATCGCGGGACTCGTGGAATCGGCCTACATCTCACTGCTGCCGGTGTTCGCGCTGCTGCGCGGTCTCGATGAGCGTGCATCGCTGCTCCTCGTCAGCGTGTTCCTCGCCGGCAACGTGATACTGCAGGTCCCCATCGGCCGCCTCGGCGACCGGCTCGGGCGAGGACGCGTGCTCGGGCTCTGTACGATCGTCTGCGTGGTGGGGCCGATCCTCCTGTCCGCGGTCATGAGCACGGCGTGGCTGGTGTGGCCGCTGCTCCTGCTCTGGGGCGGCACGATGTATGGCTTCTACACGCAGGGAATTGCGCTGCTCGGCGAGTCGTACCCGCACGCCGACCTCGCGGACGCCAACACGGTGTACGTCGTCGTCTACTGCGCCGGCGGCATCGTCGGCCCGCTGCTCGGCGGCCTGGCGATGGACTGGTGGACACCGAACGGGTTGCTCGCATTCATGAGCGTCGCGCCGTTGCTGCTCGGCGTGCGCCTTCTGAGCAGAACCCGCGCTGCGAGCCCGGCCGGTCAGGCAGAGCGTGATGCGTAGGCCCGAGGCGTGTTGAGAGGCGGCTGATAATCGAAGATCAATTGCTTCTCGATCTTGTCCCGCTCGAGTTGCCGCGGAACTACCCGGGCGTGCACATGGGTCGCGCCGAGTTGCACCGCCTCCGCCCAGTGCTCATCCGTCGGGCATCGATCCCTGAAGCTGTCGCAGATCCCGACGTAGTAAGCCTTCCATTTACCGGGCTCCGAGCCGGGGCCGGCGAAAATGTAGACGCCCCCTACCGCCTTCCAGATCCCGCCCATCTCGTAGATCGTGAAGGGGTAAGCCGACCAGTTGCACGTCGCCACGAGCTTCCCTCTGCGCGAGCCACTCTTATTCCTTCTGTCGCGAAGAAAGGGTTTGATCTCAGCCGCGCGGCGAGCTCACTCCATCAGGGTCGACTGGATCGCAATGCCCGCACGCAGCACCGCAGTGACGGGGCTCTTATCCGCGATCTCGAGCAGCCGCGCCTTCTGCTCGGCGGTGAGCGGCCGCGCGAAGGACAGCCGCCGCTCGATGTGATCGTGGCCGGTCGCATCGCGCGACCAGCGCAGCCCGACGGTGATCTTGCCGAGCATCCAGTCCTGCTGCATGGCGTGCCGGCGCAACGCGACTGCCGTGTCGGCGCCGAGACTCGCGAGCAGCAGCTCGCGCGGCGCAAGCCCGGCATCGCTGCCGCCGGCGGTGACGGGCTCGTCCGCGGTCAGATGGTGATGACCGGAGACGATCTGCTGTACGTGCTGGTGCTCATTGATCACCGTGACGTAGGCCATGTGCAGTTCCTCCCGGCTCAGCGCGTGCCAGCCCCTTCGGATCCCTCCTCGCCGGCGCCACGCGCCCGAACATGCTCCGGGCGATGCTGCCGATGCTCAATCCGGTCACATCGTCCAGGCGGTACGGCTCGCTGGCGAGGATGGCACGGGCAGCGCGCAGCCCGCTGCGGATCGCCGGCCCGATCCCTTCCCCGAGGTCGCGCGAGGCGAGGCCGGCGGCGTCCCCGGTGATGAAAGCGTTATCGCGGCGCACCACCCCGAGCCTGCCCCGCAGGTAGTAGCTGTAGCCGCTCGGATCATACCGCGCGCCCGGCGCGAGCCGCCGCTCGAGCGTGGCGATGAGGTGTGCCCAGTGAGCGCGGATGTCCTGGCCGCGCGCCTTGAGGCGCTCGGCAATCGCACCGACGCCGACGTTGAGCCAGCCGCGCTCCTTCGGCACGTACCAGGAATAGCCCGGCAGCGCCTGCTCGAAGAACCACAGATGACAGTCGCCGTCCGACCAGTCGTAGGCGATCTCGTGCTCGAGGGTGACGATCTGCAGCGCGCTCTCGCGCGGATTGAGCTCGCGAAACAGCTCCCGGTACACCGGGCAGCGGGTGCCGCCGGCGCCGATCAGATAACGGCAGCGGAACGCGCCATCGACGGTGTAGCCGCCGGCATCGGCCTCGATGTGGCGCACGTTGTGCTGCACCACCTCGACGCCCGAGCGCTCGAGCAGCCACGCATCGAACTCGAGGCGACGGATGGAGTGCTGCACGCACGGCACGGGCACGTGCAGCCTGCCCGAGTGCAGGCGCAGCCGCGGAAAGGTGAGGAGGCGATGCGGGTAGCTCGCCAGATCCATGCCGAGCTCGCGCACCACCTCCGGCGTGATCCAGCCGGCGCACAGCTTGACGCGCGGGAAACGCTCGCGATCGAGCAGCAGCACGTCTGCTCCCGCCCGGCGCAGGTGCCAGGCCGCGGTCGAGCCCGCGGGGCCGCCGCCGACGATGAGCACCTCGCAGCTGCGCATTGGGCGCGTGCGTCAGTCCGTATACAGGTGCGCGCGTGTCCAGGGGATGTCGTTGCTCTCCCCGGGCGCGAAGACCACCTGAAACAGCTGCAGCGATCCGGTGCTGAAGGCGGCGATCGAGCCGGCGAGGTACAGCCGCCACATTCGGACGAATTTGTGATCGAACATCGCGCGCACCCGCTCACTCGCGCCCTCGAAGAGCGCCAGCCAGTGCCGCAGCGTCTGCGCGTAATGCAGCCGCAGGTTCTCGACATCGAGGACCGAGAGATTCCAGGGCTCGAAGATGCGCGACATCTCCGAAAGC
Organism: Steroidobacteraceae bacterium; assembly: GCA_035541695.1. Taxonomy (GTDB): domain Bacteria; phylum Pseudomonadota; class Gammaproteobacteria; order Steroidobacterales; family Steroidobacteraceae; genus 13-2-20CM-66-19. The sequence continues at coordinate 55,917 of DATKMV010000083.1, read as the reverse complement.
GCCGGTGGGTAGCCACCGGGGAAGATGCGCTTCTCGATCCAGGGCTGCAGCGGCTCCGGGCGATTGCGGCCGATGGAGTGTATGAGGCCACGCCCCCGCCCGCCGAGGCAGCGCTGCACCACGCCACCGAGGGTGGGATAGTTCTTCACTCCGACGTGCTCGAGCATGCCGACCGACACGAAGGCGTCGTAGCGCCCGGAGATGTTGCGGTAATCGTCCTCGACATACTCCACCTGGCCTGCAAGTCCCTCGCGTTGCGCGCGCTCGCGCGCCCAGGCGATCTGCTCGCGCGAGATGTTGAAAGCCCGCACGCGCACGCCGTAGTGGCGTGCCATGTGCATCGCCAGCGTTCCCCAGCCGCAGCCAGCCTCCACCACGCTCTCGCCGGGCGCGAGGCGCAGCTTGCGGCACACGTGATCCATCTTCGCAATCTGCGCCTGATCGAGTACTGCCGCCGGCGTCGGATAGTACGCGCAGGTGTAGGCCATCGTCGCTCCGAGCCACAGCTCGTAGAACGCGTTGCCGATGTCGTAGTGGTGGTGGATGTTGTCGCGAGAGCCCTCCAGGGTGTTGCGGTGTGGGCGGCGCAGCATCCGCGAGACGCGCCCGAGGGGCACGCGTGCGCCGGCACCTTCGCGCCCGGCGCGGTACACGGTCTCGAGCAGCTGCACGAGGTCGCCTTCCACCAGGACCGAGCCATCGCTGTAGGCGTCGCCGAAGCGCAGGGGAACATCGCGCAGCACCCACAGGAGTGTCGCGCGGCTCGCGAAGGTCACCCGGGCCACCGGGTTGCCGACCCTGACGCACGCCCCGTCACGGATCGCGAGCTCGAGCGGTGGCGAGCCGAGCGAGGCGAGCAGGCGCGACAACAACCAGCGATCCGCTCGTTTGCCCTCCGCTGCGTCCTGCGCCGGCAGCTGCATGGGCGGGGACGGCACGGTCACGGCGGCTTGTTCCGGGGTACGCTGGGGGCCTTTTGGCAGGCTCTGCTCGACGGCGCTCACGGGCTCACCTTCTCGAAGAGTGGGAACGGTAATTTAACACGGCCCCCGCGGCACCCATCAACGGCCGGACCCGGATTGCACCGCGGGCGGTGCCGGCGGGGGGTGGGCGCAGCCCGGGCGCGCGCCGACCAGTATTCTTCTCGCGCGCGAGCCGGCCCTGCGCGTCCGCAGCACTCAAATCCCGGGTAGCCCCGCCGGTCTGATAGGTGAGCGCCCTGCGCAGCCGCCCGGCCGGATCGATGAGGTATGCAACCTCGAGCGCCTCCTGCGTGAGTGTGCCTGATCATCGGGACTTCCTCGGGCTGACAGCGGGGCTACGCTGCAGTGTCGAGTTGAGCAGGGTCGCAAGCCTCGCGCCCGCAAGCAACAGCCGCTCGCGAACCACGAGCTCGCCATCAGCGAGGTACGCGGGGTCGAGCACCACGACCCCCTGCGGCGTGCGGTTGCACGCGAACCCTGGGAAACGATAGGCCACGTTGCGGGCCAGGTTGTTCGATTCGCGCGCCCAGCTTTCCGGATCTCCACGGCCTACCTCGCGCTCGAGGCGCGCCGCCTCGGATGCCAGCGCATCGATATCGCGTGGCGGGCGCTGCCGGCTGTGCTCGTGGAGCGCAAGCTGCACGAGCTCGTTGTCCCAGGCGCGGTGCAGGCTCTCGTGGCCACGGGTGTGCACGCCCGCGAGCACGACAGACACGCGGTTGCCTCCGTGGTCGAAGTTGTCCGCCGCATGCAGCGGCTGGTGGATGTCGCCGACCAGGTGCACCAGCCACTTGAGCGCCTCATTGCGCTCGCGCGGGGCAGCGCCGGGGTCGGCAAGCACTGCCGAGAGCCGCTCGATCTGGGCACTGTTGCATTGGCCATCGGGACAGTAACGGGCCTTGTCCGCCGCGCCGCAGACCGGGACGTCGTCGTAGTGCCAGGCGGGGCGCTCGGCCGCAGTGCCCCGTACCTCGTCCGCCCACACCGACACGGCCTCGAGCGTGGTGCGCCCGGAGGGAGCGCCGAACTTGTCGCGGTCATCCGCGAGAATCTGCAACACCGCGCCATGTGCTGCCGGGGTAAGCAGACGGTCGGCGATGGCCCCGATGGTGCGATGACCCTGCGGTCCCCACGCCCCGGCCACCTGTGCGCCGAGCAGCAGGACGGCAAGCCCGCACGCACCGACCGCCCTCATACCTGCCCGAGTTGACTGAGCCCCCATCGATCGGCTGACCTTAGCACGCGGTGTGCTGCGGGCTGCAAGCACGGTCCATCGTGTAGACTGCCAACACATGCAACAACATTCCCAACCCGCGGTGTCCTTGACACGTGCGGTGCTCTCCGGGCTGCGCCTCGCCGGACTGAGCGTTGCCGCGCTGTGCGTTGCCGGGCGGTGCCTTGCCGGCACGCTCGACCCCGGGCTCGATTTCGCGGGCATCGACCGCTCGGTGGCGCCCGGGGACGATTTCTTCCGGTACGCGAACGGCAACTGGCTCGCGAAAACCGAGATCCCCTCCGATCGTGCCTCCTGGGGCTCCGGAGCCGAGCTTACCGAGCTCACGCTCAAGCGCACCGCAGAGCTGATCCGCGCCGCTGACGCCTCGGGCGCCGCCGGGAGCGACGCGCGGCGCATCGGGGATTACTACTCCGCCTACATGGATGCCGCACGCATCGAGCAGCGAGGGCTGACACCGCTCAAGCCCTTGCTGAAGGACATCGACGCCATCGCGGACCGTGCCGCGCTCGCACGAGCGCTCGGCGGCACGCTGCGCAGCGACGTCGACATCCTGAACAACACCGAGCTCCATACCCCGAACATCTTCGGACTCTGGGTGGCGCAGGACCTGAGCGAGCCGACGCGCTATTCACCGTTCCTGCTGCAGGGCGGCCTCGGCATGCCGGACCGGGACTACTATCTCAACTCCTCGCAGAAAATGGCGGACATCCGCACCCAGTACCAGGCGCACATCGCCGCGGTGCTCTCGCTCGCGCGCATCGCCGACACCAAGGCCAGGGCGCAGGGCATCTTCGAGCTCGAGCGGCGCATCGCCGAGGCGCACGTGAGCCGGGCAGACTCCGAGGATGTGCTGAAGGGCAACAACCACTGGAGCATGGCCGAATTTCCCCAAAAGGCGCCGGGGCTCGACTGGCCGGCGTTCTTCGCCTCTGCCGGACTCGCCCAGCAGCGCGAGCTGGTCGTGTGGCAACCGGGCGCGGTAACGGGCATCGCCGCGCTCACGGCGAGTGTCCCGCTCGAGACGTGGAAGGACTACCTGCGCTTCCATCTCATCGAGAGCATGAGTGGCTTTCTGCCGAAAGCTTTCGTCGCCGAGCAGTTCGCCTTTCACCAGCACGTGCTCTCGGGTACACCGGAACAGGAGCCACGCTGGAAGCGTGCGGTCGAGGAGACCAACGCCGCTCTCGGTGAGGCGGTCGGAAAGATCTACGTGGCGAAGTATTTCCCGCCGCAGGAGAAGGCGCGCGCGGAGGCGATGGTCCGCAACCTCATCGCCGCCTTTGCGACGCGCATCGACCGGCTGCAATGGATGGCGCCGCAGACACGCGCGCGGGCGAAAGCCAAGCTCGAGAGCCTGAAGGTCGGAGTGGGTTACCCGGATCACTGGCGCGATTACTCGGGACTCGAGGTGGTGCGCGGCGATGCCTTCGGCAACGCGCGTCGCGCGCAGCTCTTCGACTACCGCGAGAGCCTGCAGAAGCTCCAGCGGCCCGTCGACCGCGGTGAGTGGGCGATGAACCCGCAGCTCGTCAACGCGGTGAACCTCCCGGCGATGAACGCCATCAATTTCCCCGCTGCCATGCTGCAGCCGCCCTACTTCGACCCGCAGCGGGACCCGGTCATGGACTACGGTGCGATCGGAGCCGTGATCGGGCACGAGATCAGCCACAGCTTCGATGATCAGGGGGCACTCTTCGATGCCAGCGGCAAGCTGCAGAACTGGTGGACACCGGAAGACTTTGCGCACTTCCAGGCGGCCGGCGCGCGGCTCATCGAGCAGTTCGACGCCTATCACCCGTTCCCGGACATCAGCGTGAACGGACGCCAGACACTCAGTGAGAACATCGCCGATGTGGCGGGCCTCGCCGATTCCTTCGATGCGTGGCGTCTGAGTCTGCACGGAGGCGCGGCACCCTCGGTCGAAGGCTTCAGCGCCGAGCAGCTTTTCTTCCTGAGCTTCGGGCAGACCTGGCGCCGCAAGGTGCGCGAGGCGGCGCTGCGCCGGCAGGTCGTGACCGACGGTCACGCCCCCGCCGAGTACCGTGCCGACACGGTGCGCAACCTCGATGCGTGGTACGACGCGTTCAAGGTCGTCCCCGGGCAGAAGCTCTACCTCGCGCCGGGCGAGCGTGTGCGGGTGTGGTAGGTCAGCTCATCTGCGCGAAGTACACCCGGGTCTCGTACGGGAAAACGATGACGCCGTCCTTCTGATGGCGCTCGAAGAGATCCCGTAAGCCCGCGAGCATCGGCGCACGCTCGGGGTGCCCCGGCGCGGGTGCGTAGGAAGAGGAGAGCAGCCGGCCCTCGAGCCCGGCGTAGTCGAGCCGCTGCCGGTTCGGAAAGCGCGCGACCTGCATCGCTCCGCCGAGGAAACTCTGCATGCTCTCCTCGTCCACGCGCCGCGCCACGATGCTCGCGTACTCGGCCGCGTGCCGGCGCAGCAGCGCTTCGTACTCGCGCAGGAAGTCCGGAAGCTCGGGCGGCCGCTCGTTCCACAGAAGCGCTGCAAAGCGGCCGCGGCGCAGGATGCGCAGCGCCTCGCGCCGCGCACGCGCCGCATCGAACCAGTGGAACGCCTGTGCCGCGACCCACAGGTCGACGCTCTCTGACGGCAGAGTCGTCGCCTCGGCCGCTGCCGCCACGCTGCGAAATCCCGGTATATGGCCGAGCTGCTCCTCGGCGGCCTGGCGCATGGCGTCGTTCGGCTCCACCGCGATTACCTGCCCCGCGCGGCCGAGGAGCTGTGCGCTCAGGATGCCCGTTCCCGAGCCGACGTCTGCCACGATCGCGGCATCGTCGAGTCCACAGCGGGCAGCCAGCAGGTCGATCGCCGCGGACGGGTAACCTGGCCGGGAGCGCCGATAATGGTCCACCAGCGCCGAAAAGCGTTCGGTCGGTCGGGTCATGCGAGGTGCCTGCCGCATTGTACTGGCCGAAGGGCGGCACAGTGTCTGCGCACCGGGGAGCGTTAGTCTCTCCATAAAGGCATACGGACACGCTAGCGTATTCACGTGACAATCGCACCACGGGAGCTCCCATGAGCGTATCCAGATCCTACAGGCACATCGAGACGCAGCTGGTGCACGCCGGCGAGCCCTACCCGCGCATCGGCGGAGCGGTGGAGATGCCCATCTTCCAGTCGGCAACCTACGAGTACGGCGGTGAGGGCAGCTACCACGACATCCGCTACCTGCGCATCAACAACACGCCGAGTCAGCTTGCGCTCCACGAGAAGCTCGCCGCACTCGAAGGTGGCGAGGCGGCGCTCGTCACGGCGAGTGGCATGGCGGCCATCGCCACCACGCTCCTCACGGTGCTCTCTCCGGGCGATCACCTTCTCGCGCAGAGCGGTCTCTACGGCGGCACGCACGATCTCGTCACGAGGGAGCTCCCGCGCCTCGGCATCGAGCGCGACTTCATCGACGCCGACCGGCGCGACAGCTGGGCGTCGCTCCTGCGCCCGAGCACGCGCGCCATCTACGTCGAGGCGATGACCAACCCGCTGCTCGAGGTGGCCGATCTCGAGGGCGTCGTGCAGTTCGCGCGCGAGCACGGTCTCATCTCGATCATCGACAATACCTTCGCGACGCCCGTGAACTTCCGCCCGCTCGCCGCGGGGTTCGATCTGTGCCTGCACAGCGCCAGCAAGTACTTGAACGGTCACGCCGACATCGTCGCGGGTGCGGTCGTCGGACGTACCGAGGCTATCGAGCCCATCCGGCATCGCGCCAATCATCTGGGGGGCTCGCTGGATCCCCACGCCGCGTTCCTGCTGAAGCGCGGACTGAAGACCCTGGCGCTGCGGGTGCGCTTCCAGAATGACAGCACCCAGCGCATTGCCGAGTTCCTCGAGGGCCAGCCGGCAGTCGCGCGCGTCAACTACCCAGGCCTCGAGTCGCACCCGCGGCACGCCCGCGCGCGTAGCCTCTTCAGCGGGTACGGCGGCGTGCTGAGCTTCGAGCTCGAAGGCGGCGAGCCCCGAGCCGAGGACTTTGCGCGCCGTGTGCGCATCCCGGCCGTCGCACCGAGCCTCGGCGGTGTGCAGACCCTGCTGACGCGCCCGGCGACCACTTCCCATGCGGGGCTCTCCCGCGATGAGCGGCTGCGTCTTGGCATCAGCGATGGTCTGCTGCGGCTCTCCGTCGGAATCGAGTCGACCGAGGATCTGCTGGAGGATTTCCGACAGGCGCTGAAATGAGGGCGCAGGGGCAGCAAGCATCGGGTGGCGGCGACCCGCCATGGCCTGAGACCCTGCGCTCATCGCCGCACGGCTCGGCAACAGGGGACTGCACGATCATGTCTGCATCCGAGATCACTGCCGCGAGCGCGGCCAAGCGCCTGCGCCACTCCTCTGACCGAGCCGCCTGGCGCACGCCACTCGAGCTCACGCTGCTCGGGGCCGTGTGGGGAGGCTCCTTTCTCTTCATGCGGGTCGCGGCCGCGGATTTCGGGCCTTTTGCGCTCGTCGACGTGCGGCTCGCTCTGGGTGCGCTCACGCTGCTGCCCTTCCTGTGGCGCGAGCGGGCGCGCTTCACCCCGGCGGTCTGGCTGCGGGTGCTCGGCATCGCGAGCATCAACGCGGTGCTGCCCTTCCTGCTCTTCGCCTGGGGCGCCGAGCGCGCGCCCGCGGGGATCGGCGCCATCACGAACGCCATGACGGTGATGTTCGCGGCGCTGGTTGCGTTCCTCTTCTATGGCGAGCGCATCGGCCCGCGCCGCTGGGTCGGGCTCGTGGCCGGCTTCGTCGGCGTGACCATTCTCGCGAGCGGCCACATCGCGGGGGCGCACGTGGGCGCGGCGGCGCTCGCCGGCACCGCCGCGGCGCTCTGTTACGGCTTCGGCATCAACTTCGTGCGGCACTATCTGTCGGGCCTGCCGGCGGCCGCGACCGCTGCCGCCAATCTCGCGAGCGGCGCGCTGCTGCTCGCGCCGCTGGCGATCTACACCTGGCCGCGGCACCCGCTCCCGGCAGTCTCATGGCTGAGTGCCGTGCTACTCGGTGTGCTCTGCACCGGCGTCGCCTTCGTCTTCTATTATCGGCTCATTGCGCGCATCGGCGCCCCGCGTACCGCCACGGTAACTTACCTGATACCGTTGTTCGGTGTGATCTGGGCCTGGCTGCTGCTCGGGGAGCGCGTGACGCAGAGCATGTTGCTCGCGGGAGCGCTGATCCTCGCCGGCGTCGGGCTCAGCCAGCAGCGCGAGGCGAAACGCAGCAGCGCGAGGCGAAACGCGAGGTGAGATCCTGAGGACTGAGACGCACCGGGTGAGCGCATCAACGCGGTCGCTCGAATTTCCAGACCTGCTGAATGCCCGTGACCTGGGCGGCTATCCGACCACCGACGGCGGCGAGACGCGCTGGCGGTCGTTGCTGCGCGCCGATGACCTGGCGCAGCTGAGCGAGCTCGGCGTGCAGGCGCTCGCCGACTACGGCGTGCGCACCATTCTCGATCTGCGCTGGCCGGAAGAGGCGATCCGCAGCCCGAGCCCCGTGCCGGAACGCTTGCCGCAGCTGCGCTACGCGCGCATCTCACTGCTGACGCACACCGAGGACGAATGGCGGCTGCGCAGCCGTGATGCGGCCAAGGAGCTGTGGAAGTGCGTGGTGCTCGAGCACGTGCGCGCGGAGCTGCGCACCGTGCTCGGCTTCATCGCCGCAGCCCCAGCCGAGCCGCTGCTGTTCCATTGTGTGGCCGGCAAGGACCGCACCGGGCTCATCGCGGCGCTTTTGCTGGCGCTCGCCGATGCGACACCGGCCGCGATTGCGCAGGACTATGCGGTGAGCGCGGAGAACCTGCGTGAGGGCTACCTGCGGCGTTATCCGGACACCGAGCGCGAGCGCATACTCGAGGCGCTGCGCTGTCCGGAGCAAGGTGCCTACAACATGCTCGAGTTTCTCGAGCGTAGCGGCGGTGTGCGTGGATATCTCGCTCAGATCGGGGTGTCGCCGCAGGAGATCGAGCGCCTGCGTGCAAGATTGCGGGACTGAGGCGCGCGTTCCACAGTTGCAGTCATTCACATCACGTTCAGCGCGGTCACACCATACTTACGCTCGCACCGGATGAACGTGCTCCCGAGTGGCCCAGATTGATAGCGCGGGCGCATTTTTCAAGCACACTCCGGATTTGAGCTCGATTCAGTCCGGTGCGCTCCCTTCCTGCTTCAGACCGAGCGCCGCCCGCAGCTGTGGCTCGGTCATGAGGCGCGTGTACACCGGCGTGCCGACATCGAACTCCCGCGCCTTGGAGAGCGGCCCGACGATTACCGGTGCGAAGCCGGCATCGCGCACCAGCCCTTCGGCCACCTTCAGCGCCTCGCTGTCATCCCCCGCCAGAGGAATCGCGATCGGTTGACCCTTGCGATGTGCCTCGCTGCGCAGGTCCCCGGAGTTGATCGCATTGAACGCCCGCACCAGGCGCACGCCCGGCAGGTACTCCGCGGATGCTACGCCCGTTCCCTTGCGCCGCGCCTCGACCGCCATCGGTCCATCACGCTCGGGATAAGGGTTGCCGGTATCGAGGACGATCTTGCCGGCGAGCTCACTCTTGAAGTCGCGTCCGACCTGCGGCAGCGCTCCGTACGGCACCGAGATGAGGATCACCTCGCCGAACTTCGCCGCCTCGAGCGGGGTGCCGACGCGTGCGCGGGGGCCGAGTGAGTGCGCGAGCGCCTGCAACTCCTGCGGGTGACGTGAGGACATCAGGACCTCGTGCCCGGCGGCAACCCACAACGTCGCGAGGGTGCCACCGATGTGCCCCGTGCCGATGATGCCGATCTTGTGCGCGGCGGCCGGCTGCGCTCCAGGTCGATCGCTCGCGGCGCCCGCGGCGCTCGGGGCCTGCTGAGCCGTGCCGAACCGCGCCGCGAATGCCGCAATGACCACCGTCAGAACGATCGAACGCCTGACCGACCTCGGCAAGCTGCTCATTTGGGTGAGAACTCCACGCGCGTTTGCCAGTGAGGATCCGCCGGATCATCGGTCTCGATGACGAGTGTGCCATGCGCCCGCACCGCGCTCGATGCGACGCGCACCTCGATGAGGTCCCCGCACCCGCCGACCACCGGGAATGAGGAGAGCACCGACAGGGGCTTGGCCGCAGCAGTGTCGGCGCTTGCAGAGCTTTGTGGCTCGATGTGCGCCGCAGTGATGCGCACCGACGGCACGGTGACGAACCGGTACTGCACTGCCCCTGACCAGCCCCCCTTCGGGGGCTTCCCGGAGGTGTCGAAACTCGCCGCCCGGGTGAGCGGCGGCTCGATCAACCGCACCGGGCGTGGCCGCGGCGGCACGACCTCGCGCCGGATCTCGAAAGGCAGCTTCCATTCGGCCACGAATTGCAGAGCGAAGCTGCTGCGGCAGCGGACCGAGTACAACCCGTGCCATTCCGAGTAATCGGCGCTCGGTTGCAAGGCGATCCTCTCCCCATCGCCCTGGGCGTAGACATACACGGAGCCCGGGCTCACGAGCGCACCGCGCGCGACCACGGCCGACACATCGTACATCCCGAGATCGTGGTTCGCGGGGTACTCTGCAGGCGTGGTGTCCCGCAGCTGCACGCCGCACGCGGACAGTTGCAGCGTCGCCGGGAGCCACATCAGCCGTATCAGCTTGCGCATGCGCCGGTCGCTCGCCGGACTCGTGTGTCAGCTCCGCAGTCCCGGCCGGCTCGCGGGCACCGCCGATCACGGCGTTGCGCGAGCCGGTCGCAACACCCTGGAGAGTAAGCGTCTGAAACGAAGGACCGCTTTACTTCTTGCGCCGTGCTCCGGAGCGCTTGGCGGCGCGGAAGGAGATGCCGGCGCGCATGGCCTTCTGCTGTACCGCAGCCGCGGTACGCCCAAGCTTCCTCGCGACCTGACTCGTCGGGGTTCCTGACTTCGCGAGCGCCCGCAGCGCTGCCAGTTCACGCGCGCTCCAGGACGCACCGTCATTCGGTGGACGTCGTGCCATTACTTTTCTCCGCAAAACACCCAACGAAGGGCCGGAACCATGGATCATACACTGAATCGCCGCTCGCGCGAGCGAGTCGTACAGGCGCAGTTGGTTGTTGGAGCCCGTCGACCCCTGGCGCTGCCGCAGCGAGGCGCCGGCCGCTGCCCGAGCGCAGGGTGCCGCCACTGAATTACATGACACAACTTGTAACTTTCACCGATGTGGCGCCGCCGCAGACACTGTGCCGGTGCCGTTCCAACCGGTGAAGCGCGGTGCAAAGCCCGCGGCCGCGTCCCACGGCTCGCCGCACGGCACGAACGTCGGTAATTTCCGACACTTAGGCCGCTCGCACGGCGCTGCTGTCTGTTTGATGAGCCAGCACCAACAATCGAGTCCGGCATCGTGGTCATTTGTCCAGGTAACGGTCGAGCCGGGGTTGGTCGGCCGAGCCGGCCGCGCGTAACAGTCGCGTCAGCGCCTGCAACTCGTCCCAACCGGTGTCGGAGATGGCGCAGTACTGGAGATTGCCGAGCTTCCAGCACACGATGTGATAGCCGCTGCGGCTCGAGAACTCCGGCAAGGCGTGCCCGCCTGCCGCCCAGGCAAATACATTGATGATGTGCGTGCCGTGCCGATAGACGACAGCGGCGACACGTTGCCCGTCGAAATAGTCGGCGCGACCGCCCACGAGCGGATAGCCCTGCTCGTTGAAGTCCACTACCACCGGCGAGACGTCGGCGTGGCCTGCGAACCACGGTTTCACGGTATGCCGGTCGGTCGACACCACATCCGTGAGGTGCAGCGGCATGAGCGAGCGCACATGGGCACTCAGGAGGTCATCGAGCAGCGGATCGGTCGCCGCGGAGACCCTGAAGAAGAGCAGCACCGCGGCGGCGAGGGCCGCGCCGCCGGCGAGGAGCGCCCCGAGCCACTTCAGAGCCGGCCGACCCTGCGAGCGCACGCGCCCTGGCCCCTCGGCCGCGGAAGCGCCACGGTCCTCATCGAGAAGCCGCCGGATCGAGGCGCGCAGCGCGGCGGGGGCTTGCGGAAACTCGAGCTCCTGCCGCAGCCGCGCACGGGTTGCCGTGAGCTGCTCGAGCAGCTCACGGCACTCGCCGCAATGCCCGGCATGCCGCTCGACCTCGAGCGCAGTGAGGGCATCCACCTCGCCATCGAAGTAAGCCTGGACCCGCAAGGCCTCAGCGCACTGCACGGGGCCCCCCGCTCGCCTGCTCGAGCCATTTGCCGCGCAGCGCGGCGCGCGCCCGGGCGAGACGCGACATCACCGTGCCGATCGGCACCTGCGTCACCTGTGCAATCTCGCGGTAGCTCATGTCCTCCATCTCCCGCAGCAACAGCACTTCCCGATGCTCATCCGGGAGCGCGGCGATGACACTCCTGAGGCTGCGCCGCTCCTCCTCGGCCGTTGCCACACTCTCGGGGTCATCGCCTGCCGGCTCGCTGTGGGTGCGCATCGCCGGCAGCGGCGCATCGCGGAGGGACAGCACGGCGCGCCGCTGCCCCTGCTGCAAGGCGGTTGCGTGACAGTTGCGGACGATGGTGAAGAGCCACGCCTTCACGTCCCCGCCGCGCAGACCCTCGAACCCGCGCCAGGCGCGCAGGAACGCCTCCTGCACGAGGTCCTCCGCATCCCCGGAGCGCGACAGCCAGCGGGCGAAGCGGTACGCCGCGTCCAGATGCGGTAACACCGACGCCTCGAAGCGAGCACGTTTGTCCTGCACGGGTCCGTCCCGACCGCCGGTCCTGTGAAGAAGACCCGCGGCTGGCGGATTCTATTCCCGCGCGGCGCGGTAGTTGGCGGCGTCCACGGCGTTCGAGAGCAGCATGGCGATGGTCATCGGGCCCAACCCGCCGGGCACGGGCGTGATCCAGGCGGCGCGGGCCGCGGCCGGCTCGAACTCCACATCTCCGACCAGGGAGCCTGAGGCCGTGCGGTTGATGCCGACGTCGAACACTGCTGCGCCGGGACGTACCCATTCCCCGGGTATGAATCCGGCCTTGCCGACGGCCGCTACCAGCACCTCGGCGCGCTCGACCTCGGCGCGCAGGTCGCGCGTGCCGGTATGGCAGACCGTCACGGTCGCACGCGCCAGCAACAGCTCGAGCGCCATCGGACGGCCGACGATGTTGGAAGCGCCGACCACGGTCGCGCGTCGCCCGGTGAGCTCGATGCCGTACTCGCGCGCGAGGCGGATGACGCCCCAGGGGGTGCACGGGCGCAGCCGCGGCCGCTTCTGCGCGAGAAGTCCGGTGTTCAGCGGATGAAAGCCGTCGACGTCCTTGAGCGGATCGACGGCGTCCATGACGCGGTCGGCATTCACCCCCTTCGGCAGCGGCAGCTGCACGAGGATGCCATCGACGCGGTCGTCGCGGTTGAGCGAGTCGACCAGCGCGAGGATCTCGGCCTCGCTCGCGCTCGCCGGCAAGTCATGCGCGAAGGACTCGATCCCGGCCTCGAGCGAGGAGCGGCGCTTGTTGCGCACGTAGACGCTGGAAGCCGGGTCTTCCCCGACCTGCACCACCGCGAGCCCCGGACGGCGTCGGTGGCGCGCGGCGAACTGCGCCGCGCGCTGCGCCACCTCGGCGCGCACCCGCGCGGCGACCGCCTTGCCGTCGAGCAGGGCCGCGCTCATCAGTAGCGGTAGTGCTCGGACTTGTAGGGCCCGGCCTTGTCGACGCCGATGTAGCGGGCCTGGGTGTCCGTCAGGGAAGTAAGCGTCACGTTGAGCTTCTGCAGCTGCAGCCGCGCCACCTTCTCATCGAGATGCTTCGGCAGCACATACACGCCCACCGGATACTTCGCCGTGTTGCAGAACAGCTCCACCTGCGCGATCACCTGGTTGGCGAAGCTCGAGCTCATCACGTAGCTCGGGTGTCCCGTGCCGCACCCGAGGTTCACCAACCGACCCTCGGCGAGCAGGATGAGGCGGCGGCCGTCCGGGAGGATCACGTGGTCGACCTGTGGCTTGATGTTCTCCCAGGCGTATTGCTTGAGGCTCGCCACGTCGATCTCGTTGTCGAAGTGGCCGATGTTACACACGATCGCATTGTGCTTCATGCGCACCAGGTGCTCGTGCGTCACCACGTGGAAGTTGCCGGTGGCGGTCACGAAGATGTCGGCCTTGTCGGCGGCGTAGTCCATGGTGACGACGCGGTAGCCCTCCATGGCCGCCTGCAGCGCGCAGATCGGGTCGATCTCGGTCACCCACACCTGCGCCGACAGGGCGCGCAGCGCCTGACAGCAGCCCTTGCCGACATCGCCGTAACCGCAGACCACCGCGATCTTGCCGGCGACCATGACGTCGGTGGCGCGCTTGATGGCATCGACCAGCGACTCGCGGCAGCCGTAGAGGTTGTCGAATTTACTCTTGGTGACCGAGTCGTTCACGTTGATGGCGGGAAAGCCGAGCTGGCCCTCCCTGGCCATCTGGTAGAGACGCTTGACGCCCGTGGTGGTCTCCTCGGTGACGCCGCGGATCTGCCGCATGCGGGTCGAGTACCAGTGCGGATCGGACTTGAGCCGCGAGCGGATGGCGGCGAAGAGCGCGCGCTCCTCATCGGAGCTCGGGCGCGCGATGACGCCCGGATCGGATTCGGCACGGGTGCCGAGGTGCAACAGCAGGGTGGCATCGCCGCCATCGTCCAGGATCATGTTGGAATGGCCGCCGTCGGGCCAGTCGAAGATGCGATGGGTGTAGTCCCAGTAGTCTTCCAGCGACTCCGCCTTCCAGGCGAACACCGCGGTGCCGCGCGCGGCGATGGCGGCGGCGGCGTGGTCCTGGGTGGAGAAGATGTTGCACGACGCCCAGCGCACCGTCGCTCCGAGCGCCTGCAGCGTCTCGATCAGCACCGCGGTCTGGATCGTCATGTGGAGCGAGCCTGAGATGCGCGCGCCGCGCAGCGGCTGCGTCGGGGCGAACTCCTCGCGGATCGCCATGAGACCGGGCATCTCGGTCTCGGCGATGGCGATCTCCTTGCGGCCGAACTCGGCGAGCGAGAGGTCGGCGACCTTGAAGTCGCTTGCAGGGGGCGTGGCAGGCTTGAGGGTGGCGTTCATGCTCGATACTCCATGATCTGAGTGAGCGCCGTATGGATGTTCCCCGTCCGGCCGAGCCTGGCGGGCTCCGCGCCTCACTGGCGCCCTGCCCGTCGCAACGCTCCTCGGCCGGCGTGGCTGCAGCCGCCGTGGCTGCCGGTCGATAGTTTACGCGGCGCGGATCCCCCGGGCCTCCTCGGCGAGTGCTGCGGCGCGGTCGGTGCGCTCCCAGGTGAACTCGGGCTCGGTGCGCCCGAAATGACCATAGCTCGCGGTGCGCTGATAGATCGGCCGCACCAGATCGAGCATCTCGCGCAGTCCGTACGGTGTCAGGTCGAAATGCTTGCGCACGATCCGGGTCAGATGCTCGCCCGAGAGGCGGCTCGTGCCGAAGCTCTCCACCATGATGGAGATCGGCTCGGCGACGCCGATGGCGTAGGACACCTGCACTTCGCAGCGCTCGGCGAGACCCGCGGCGACCACGTTCTTGGCGACATAGCGCGCCGCGTACGCCGCCGAGCGATCCACCTTCGAGGGGTCCTTGCCGGAGAAGGCACCGCCGCCGTGGCGCGCATAGCCCCCATAGGTATCCACGATGATCTTGCGGCCGGTGAGGCCGCAGTCCCCGACCGGGCCGCCGATGACGAAGCGCCCGGTCGGATTGATGTGATATTTGGTGCGGCGGTCGACCCACTTCGCCGGCAGCACCGGCTTGATGATCTCCTCCATCACCGCTTCGCGCAGGGCCCTGGTCGAGACGTCGGGACTGTGCTGCGTCGAGAGCACCACGGCCTCGAGGCCGACCGGCTCCTGATCTTCATAGCGCAGCGTCACCTGGCTCTTCGCATCGGGACGCAGCCACGGAAGTTTCCCGGCCTTGCGCACCTGCGCCTGGCGCTTCACCAGGCGGTGAGCGAGCGTGATCGGCGCCGGCATCAACACGTCCGTTTCCTTGGTCGCATAGCCGAACATCATTCCCTGGTCGCCGGCACCCTGCTTGCGCTCGTCCTTGCGGTCGACCCCCTGGGCGATATCGGGGGATTGCTTGCCGATGATGTTGAGCACGCCGCAGCTCGCCCCATCGAACCCCATCTCCGAGGAGTTGTAGCCGATGTCGAGCACCGTCTTGCGCACCAGCGACTCGACGTCCACCCAGCCACTCGTGGTGATCTCGCCGGCAAGGATCACGACCCCGGTCTTGACGAGCGTCTCGCAGGCGACGCGCCCGTGCGGGTCCTCGCGCAGGATCGCATCGAGCACCGCGTCGGAGATCTGGTCCGCGACCTTGTCGGGATGGCCTTCGGAGACCGACTCCGAGGTAAAGAGATAGTCATTCGCCATGGGGTCGATCGTGCCGGGTGGTTAACGGGGGGAGGCAGTTTAACCCAAGATGGGCGCGCGTTTGGGCTAGCCAAAAGCTCGAGCGAGGCGCTGATCGAACTGCGCGCGTGTAAAGCGGTGATTCTGCGTTCCACGTGCCTCGACCTTGATCGCGCCCATGAGCGATGCAATATGTCCGGTGGTGCGCCAGTCGAGCCCGTGCAGGAGCCCGTGCAGGAGCCCCGCCCGGAACGCATCGCCGCAGCCGGTCGGATCCACCACCTGCTGTGTGGGAGCGGCGGGAATCAGGATCTGCTCGCCGCGCGTATGAATTACCGCGCCCGCAGCGCCGCGGGTGACGATGAGCGCCTCTAGGCGGGAGGTGATCTCGCTCACTCCCCAGCGGCTCTTCTGCTGCAGCAGCTGCCACTCGTAATCGTTCACCGTCACCCAGCGCGCCTGAGCGAGAAAGCCCTGCAGGTCTTCCGGCCCGAACATCGGCAGTCCCTGGCCGGGGTCGAAGATGAAGGGAATACCCGCCGCGGCGAACTGTGCCGCGTGCGCCAGCATGCCTTCGCGCCCATCGGGCGCCACGATGCCGAGGGTCACCCCGCGCGCCTCGCTCACCTCGTTGAGGTGGCTGTGCTGCATGGCGCCGGGGTGGAACGCGGTGATCTGATTGTCATCGAGATCGGTGGTGATGAACGCCTGCGCAGTGAGCTCGCTCCCGATCACCCGCACGTGCTCGGTCGGGACACCGGCGCGCACGAGCCACTCGCGGTAGGGCTCGAAGTCGCGCCCGACGGTCGCCATGGGCACACCTTCATCGCCGAGCATTGCCAGGTTGTAGGCGATGTTGCCGGCGCAGCCGCCGTATTCGCGCCGCATCTGCGGCACGAGGAACGAGACGTTGAGGATGTGGATCTTGTCGGGCAGGATGTGATTCGCGAAGCGGTCGCCGAACACCATGATGGTGTCGAAGGCCAGCGAGCCGCAGATGAGCGCACGCCCCTTGCCGCGCGCGCCCGCGCTCATGGGCCCGCGCTCTTCGTCGGCGCCGCGGCCGGCCCGGGTGCGGCCGCCTTGCTCGCCGCGTGGAGCAGCGCCACCGCGCTCTTGCCGAGGTCGGTGAGACCGGCCCCGCCGCGCTCCTCGTAGTACTTCAGCATCTGCGCGCGCATGCGCGGCTCCCAGTAGCGGTTGATGTGATTGGCGACGTCGCGGGCCGCTGCCTGCGGATCCTTCGAGTCGGCGCCCAGGAAGAACTCGCCGATCTCGTTGGTCATCTTGATGAGGAGGTCGATGTTCATGGAATTGTCAGCTCTCAGTTCCGCAGGCGGTGCGCGTGAGTGTAGACGACGTGTTGCTCGGCGCGTGCGAAGGCCACCAGCGTCACTCCCGCGCGTTGCGCCAGGCGCACTGCGAAGGCGGTCGGCGCCGACAACGCGACGAGGAGCGTGACGCCCATGGTGGCGCACTTCTGCACCATCTCGTAGCTCGCACGGCTCGTGATCAGCATGTAGCCGGCGGAGAAATCGGCCTTGCGGCGTGCGAGCGCACCGATGGTCTTGTCGAGCGCGTTGTGGCGCCCGACATCCTCGCGCACCACCTCGATACCGCTCGCCGGATCGACCCAGGCCGCCGCATGGACGCTGCCGGTGCGCGAGTTGATCGGCTGCCGGCCGGCGAGCTGTGCCATCGCCTGGTGCAGCTCGGCCGCTGTGATGCTGACGCCGCGCGGCACCGGCGCGCATTCGCGGATCGCATCCTCCGCCTTCTCGGCGCCGCACAGCCCACAGCCGCTACGGCCGGCGAGATTGCGCCGCCGCTGCAGCAGCTGCGTGAATCGCTCCCAGGCGACGCTGATCCTCACATCCGCCGACGCCTCGCCCTGCACCACCTCGACGCCACGAATCTCATCGACGCTCGCCACCAGTCCCTCGCTGAGCGAGAAACCGTACGCGTAGTCCTCGAGGTCCGCCGGGGTCGCGAGCATCACGACGTGCGGCACGTCGTGATAGACGAGTGCCACCGGCATCTCTTCGGCGACGAGATCGGTGGTGCGGACGACGCTGCCGCCGCGCCAGCGCTCGACCGGAAGCTCGGCGCTCACCGCGGCGGCGGTGCGCCCGCGTGCCTCCGCCCCGACGCTCATGGGATCAGGCAGGCGCGCGATCCGGCCGGCGGCGCTTCGGGTTGCGGCGCGGCAGCGACCGCTCGGCCTCGGCGCGCTTCGCCCACGCCTCCTTCTGGTTCACGAGCACCACCTCCACCGCCGTCACCTTGTATTCGGGGCAGTTGGTCGCCCAGTCGGAGTTCTCGGTCGTGACCACGTTGGCGTTGGTCTCGGGGAAGTGGAAGGTCGTGTAGACGACGCCCGGCGCGATCTTCTCGGACACCTTGGCGCGCAGCACGGTGTCGCCGGCGCGGCTCGTGAGCCCCACCCAGTCGCCGTCGGCGATGCCGCGCACCTCGGCATCGTGCGGGTGGATCTCGAGCACGTCCTCCTTGTGCCACACCACGTTGCCGGTGCGGCGGGTCTGCGCACCGACGTTGTACTGGGTGAGGATGCGCCCGGTGGTGAGGATCAGCGGGAAGCGCGTGTTGACTCTCTCGCTGGTCGGCACGTACTCGGTCTGCCAGAACTTGCCCTTGCCGCGCACGAACTGCCCGACGTGCATGGTGGGCGTGCCCTCCGGTGCGGCCTCGTTGACCGGCCACTGGATGCTGCCGAGCTGCTCGATGTGCGCGTGCGTCATGCCGGCGAAGGTCGGGGTGAGGCGCGCGATCTCGTCCATGATCTCGCTCGCGTTGCGGTAATTCATCGGATAGCCGAGCTCATTGGAGAGCAGACAGGTGATCTCCCAATCCTGGTAGCCGGCGAGCGGCTCGATCACCTTGCGTACCAGCGAGGTGCGCCGCTCCGCGTTGGTGAAGGTGCCGTCCTTCTCGAGGAACGAGGAGCCCGGCAGGAACACGTGCGCGAACTTCGCCGTCTCGTTCAGAAACAGGTCCTGCACGATGCAGCACTCGAGCGATGCCATCGCGGCATTGACGTGGTGCGTGTTGGGATCGGACTGCACGAAGTCCTCGCCCTGCACGTACATGGCCTTGAAGGTGCCATCGAGCGCCGCCTCGAACATGTTGGGGATACGCAAGCCGGGCTCGGACTGCAGCTGCACGCCCCACACCGCCTCGAAGGACTTGCGCACCGCCGGATCCGACACGTGGCGGTAGGCACTGAACTCGTGCGGGAACGAGCCCATGTCGCACGAGCCCTGCACGTTGTTCTGACCGCGCAGCGGGTTGACGCCCACACCTTCGCGGCCGAGATTGCCGGTGGCCATGGCGAGGTTGGCGATCCCCATGACCGCGGTCGTGCCCTGGCTGTGCTCGGTGACGCCGAGCCCGTAGTAGATGGCGGCGTTGGGCGCGGTGCCGTAGATGCGCGCGGCGTGGCGCACCCTGGCGGCCGGCACGCCGGTGATGCTCTCGGTGGCCTCCGGTGAATGGCGCGGCTCGGCGACGAATGCCCGCCACTTCGCGAAGGAATCGGCTTCGCAGCGCTCGGCGACGAACTGCTCCTTCACCAGCCCCTCGGTGACGATGACGTGGGCGAGCGCATTGAGCAGCGCCACGTTGGTGCCGGGCTTCAACTGCAGGTGCTCGTCCGCCTCGATGTGCGGGGTGCGCACCAGCGCCGTCTGACGCGGGTCGGCGATGATGAGCTTCGCGCCCTGGCGCAGGCGGCGCTTGAGCTGGGACGCGAACACCGGGTGACCATCGGTGGGATTGGCACCGATGATCATGACGGCGTCCGCCTTCATCACCGAATCGAAGGCCTGCGTGCCCGCCGATTCGCCGAGCGTGTTCTTCAGGCCGTAGCCGGTGGGGGAGTGACAGACGCGTGCGCAGGTGTCGACGTTGTTGTTGCCGAAGGCCGCCCGCACCAGCTTCTGCACCAGGAACGTCTCCTCGTTCGTGCAGCGCGAGGAAGTGATGCCGCCGACCGAGTCGCGGCCGTACTTCGCCTGGATGCGCTTGATCTCGCTCGCCGCGTAGGCGATCGCTTCCTTCCAGGAGACCTCGCGCCAGTCATCGTGGATGCTCTTGCGGATCATGGGCTTCAGCACACGGTCGGTATGCGTCGCGTAGCCCCAGGCGAAGCGTCCCTTGACGCAGGCGTGACCGTGATTGGCCTTGCCCTCGCGGTCGGGCACCATGCGCACCACTTCCGTGTCCGCGCCGCTCCCCTGCACTTCCGCCTTGAAGCCGCAGCCGACACCACAGTATGCGCAGGTAGTGCCGATCGACCGCTCGGGCGGACCGAGCGCGACCACGGATTTCTCCATCAGCGCGCTGGTCGGGCACGCCTCGACGCAGGCGCCGCAGGAGACGCACTCGGACTCAAGGAAGGGCTCATTCTGGCTGGCGGCGACCTTCGACTCGAAGCCGCGTCCCTGGATGGTGAGCGCAAAGGTGCCCTGAATCTCATCGCAGGCGCGCACGCAGCGCGAGCAGACGATGCACACGTTCGGGTCGAAGGTGAAGTACGGATTGCTCTCGTCCTTCGCCTGGCCCACGTGACGTCTGCCGTTGGCGTACGGGCTCGAGCTCACACCGAGGGTCTGCGCCATGGCGTGCAGCTCGGTGTGCGTCTCCGCGGCAGTGGCCTCGCGCTCGAGCGGATAGTCGGAGAGATACAGCTCCATCACGCCGCGACGCAGCTGCGAGAGCTTCTCCGACTGGGTGCGGATCTTCATCCCGGCCGCGACGGTCGTCGTGCAGGAGGCGGGATAGCCCTTGCGGCCCTCGATCTCGACCAGACACAGACGGCAGGAGCCGAACGCCTTCAGCGTGTCGGTGGCACACAGCTTCGGCACGCGTACTCCCGCAATCGCGGCGGCACGCATGACGGAAGTCCCCTCGGGTACCGTGATGGCGCGCCCGTCCACCTCGACGGTGACCGCAGCGGCTGTGGCCTCACCTTCCGCCGCTGCGGCAGGTGGCGGAGTGCCGAAGTCTTCGTAATCTATCGCGTACATTGAGCGGCCTCGCTAGCGCGCCGTCAGACCCGCGCGCGGAAGTCTTCCCTGAAGTATTTCAACGCACTCTGTACCGGAAAAGGCGCCATGCCGCCGAGCCCGCACAACGAGCCCTGCACCATGGTCTCGCACAGCTCCTCCAGCAGCTGCACGTTCCGCTCCCCGTCGATGCCGGCGAGGATGCGGTCGATGACCTCGACCCCGCGCGTCGAGCCGATGCGGCAGGGTGTGCACTTGCCGCAGGACTCGATGGCGCAGAACTCCATTGCGTAACGCGCCATGCGCGCCATGTCGACCGTGTCATCGAACACCACGATGCCGCCATGTCCGAGCATCGCGCCGACGGCGGCGAGAGCCTCGTAGTCGACGGCGGTATCGAAGTGTGCCGGCGGAACGTAAGCGCCGAGCGGACCTCCGATCTGCACCGCGCGTATCGGCCGGCCGGTCGCCGTGCCTCCACCGATATCGTACAGCAGCTCCCGTAAGGTGAGGCCGAACGCCCGCTCTACCAGTCCCGCCCGCCGGATATTGCCCGCAAGCTGGATCGGGAGCGTGCCGCGCGATTTTCCCATGCCGTAGCTGGCGTAAGCCTCGGCACCGTGCGCGAGGATCCACGGGACGCTCGTCAGCGTCACGACGTTGTTCACGATCGTCGGACGGCCGAACAAGCCCTTGATCGCGGGAAGCGGCGGGCGCACCCGTACCTCGCCGCGCCTGCCCTCGAGGCTCTCGAGCATCGAGGTCTCCTCGCCGCAGATGTAAGCGCCGGCGCCGAGCCTCACCTCGAGGTCGAAGCGGCGGCCGCTGCCGGCCACGTCCGCGCCGAGATACTTCGCCTGGTACGCGGCCGCAATCGCCGCCCTGAGCGCTGCGTGGGCGTGCGGGTACTCCGCGCGCAGGTAAATGTAGCCCTGCGTCGCGCCCACCGCGATCCCCGCGATGGTCATGCCCTCGATGAGGGAAAGCGGGTCGCCCTCCATCAGCATGCGATCGGCGAAGGTGCCGGAGTCACCTTCATCCGCGTTGCAGGTGACGTATTTCTGCGGAGCCCTCTGCTCGAGCACCGTCTTCCACTTGATGCCGGTCGGGAACGCTGCACCACCGCGGCCGCGCAGCCCCGCCGCCGTCACCGCCTGCACGATCTGCGCACCGGAGAGTTGCAGCGCTCGCTCGAGCCCCTGGTAACCGCCGTGCTTCACATAATCCGCAACGCTCGTCGGGTCGATGATGCCGACACGCTCGAACGTGAGACGTTGCTGGCTGCGCAGCCAGGGGATGGAATCGGTGAGCCCGAGCGAGAGCGGATGCGTGCCGCCATCGAGAAAGCCCGCGGCGAAGAGCGAGGGGACATCCCCGGCGCGCACCGGCCCGTAGGCGATGCGCTCGCGCGGTGTCTGGACCTCCACGAGCGGCTCGAGCCAGTAGGCGCCGCGCGATCCGTTGCGGACGAGCTCGAGCGCCGCACCGCGGCGCCTGGCCTCGGCGGCAATGGCGGAGGCGACCTCGCCCGCGCCCACCGAGAGCGCGCCCGCATCTCCCGGAACGAAGACTCTGGTGCTCATGTCGCGGACTTGAAGCCTTCGATCAGGCCATCGAACGCCTCGGGTGTGAGCCGCCCGTACAGACGGCCATCGATCATGGCGGCCGGGGAGCAGGCGCAGTTACCGAGACAATAGATGGGCTCGAGCGAGAAGCGGCCGTCGGCCGTCGCCTGGTGAAAGCGGATGCCGAGGCGCCTCTGTGCATGCTCCGCCAGGGCCCCGGCTCCCATCGACTGGCAGGCCTCCGCCTGGCACAGGCTCACGGTATGCGCGCCCGGACGCGAACGCCGGAAATGGTGGTAGAAGCTCACCACACCGTGCACTTCGGCACGGGAGAGGTTCAGCTCGTCGGCGACCACGGGAACGGCCCCTTCGGGAACGTACCCTAGACTCGTCTGGATGGCGTGCAACACTTCGAGGAGCGGACCCGGTCTGTCTTTGTGCTCCGCGACGATGCGGCGCACCGCCGCGCTCTGCTCGGACGGTAGATTCTCCATAAGACAGGCAGTATACGTCGGGCGGAGATTGCAAGCCGTCTATATAGCTGGCTAATGCCGGGGATAGCAGGGGGTTATGTCTCGGTCGCTCGGACTGCCATGGCTCCTCACGATGCTGTTGGGACCGCCGGCGGCTCTCGCCGAGGGGCCGACGCGCGCGCTCAGCGTCGGCGGCAGTCTGACGGTCGCGAGCGATTACATCTATCGCGGCGTCTCGAGCAGCAATAACAATCCGGCGTTTCAGGCGGACCTGCACGCAGGCGTCGGCGGCACGTTCCTCGGTGTGTGGGGATCGACGCGCGACGGCGGCCTCGAGCCCTACGCCGATTACGAGCTCGAGATCTATCTCGGGCACCGCTTCGACCTCGGCGATGCGTGGAGCGTGGTGCTGAGTGGACGCGCCCACTATCTGCTCGGCGGGTCGCAGGAGTCCTCGGACGATTACCAGGAGCTGAGCGCGCAGCTCAGCTGGCTCGATGCCTGGACCTTCGCGATCACGGCGATCCCGAGCGCACCCCGCTACTGGTTCTACGAGCGCCTGAGCCGCGCGCCCGCCTTCATTGCCGAGACCACCGGCCAGTGGCTCATCTACCACGGCCTCTACATCACCGCCGGAGCGGGCTACTACCGCGTCACCGGCACCGGTCCGGGCGCCGAGTCGGCGGATGGCTACGCGTACGGCAACCTCGGGCTCGCCTGGGAGCACCGTCACTGGCGCATCGAGGCCGGCTATTACCTCACGGGCGACAGGGCCGAGGTGCTGATGCCGTACCCGAGCGCGAACCAGCGCTGGGCAGGAAGCGTAACGTGGCGCTTTTGACCGTAGCGCGAGCGCAGAAGCATAGTAGAGGGCGACTTGAACCCGCGGGGACGCGGGTGACACTTACCGCCAGAGAGAGCGCGTAAGTGAAGGCAACCAGCTGCAGCGACCGGGGCATGACAGAGCCGACCTACCGCGGCGCGGCCAACTCTGCGCGTGAGAGGGACCTCATCGCAAGGATTGCGGAAGGCGACCGCAAGGCCTTCGAGGAGCTCTACTACCTCTATCACCGGCGCCTGGCGCGGTTCCTGACACGCCTCACACGGCGGTACGACATCGCCGAGGAGGTCGTCAACGACACGTTCTGGGTGGTGTGGCGCAAGGCGCATACCTTCCGCGGCGACTCGCAGCCCTCCACCTGGATTCTCGGCATCGCCTACCGCAAGGCGCGCAACGCGTTCCGCTCCTCGGCACGGCTCGCCGAGAAGAACCTGGACCTCGATCAGCTGCCACCTACGGAAGTACAGCCGGTCGACACCGAGGAGCTGCGCGACTGGCTCGGACGTGCGCTCACGGAGCTGCCGCTCGAGCAACGGCTGGCGGTCGAGCTGTGCTACGAACTCGGCCACTCCTGTGAGGAGATTGCCACGATCATGGATTGCCCGGTGAACACGGTGAAGACGCGACTCTTCCATGCGCGTGCCAAGCTGCAGCGGCTGCTGCCGCAGCTGGCGACGCCCGTGACCGTGGAGCGGGACGCGGGCGTGCGCGGCAGCAACACATCGCCCGGGCAGAAAACCTCATGAGCGATACGTGTTCGCACACTGATGCCTGGTTGATGCTGCCGTGGCTCGCGAACGGGCGGCTCTCCGTGGCCGAGCGCCTGCGGCTCGAGGCGCACGTGCACGGTTGCACGCAGTGTGCGCAGGAGCTCGTGCTGCAGCGGCGCCTGTGCGAGGTGCTGACCGAGCCCGAGCGTGTCACCTACGCGCCCGGTCCCTCGTTCCGCAAGCTCATGGACCGCATCGATGGGCGTACGCCCGCCGCGGCCACCGCCCCGCGCGCCTCCTGGCTCGGCTCGCTCGCGATCCGCAGCCGTGCCGCCTGGCGTCCGCCGGGACTGGCCTGGGCGGCGAGCTTCGTGGTGCTCGCCGGCCTGCTCGGTGTTGCCGCGACGACCTACCGCTGGTCGCAGCCGCTGTACATCACCCATACCCTGAAGCCGGCGGCGTCTGCCGCTCCGGTCCTGCACGTGGCGTTCGTGCCCTCCCTCTCCATCGCCGGTGTGGGCGAGGCGCTGCGCAGCGCCGGCGCGCGCATCGTCGAGGGCCCTGACGCCAGTGGAATCGTCGGGGTCGCGCCGCTTGCGCCCTCGGCGGACGCTGCGGGCACGAGCGAGGAGCTGCGCGCACTCGCGGCGCGATTGCGTGCGGACGCTCGCGTGCGCTGGGTCCAGCCCCTTGCGGGCGCGGAGCCCACCGCGGGCACGCAGCGCGGACCGCCGCAACCCTGATGCGCGCCCTGTTCCCTGCCGCTGTGTTGCTGCTGCTGGCGGCGGGCGCGGCGCTCGCCGCTGCGCCGGATCCGGCGGGCGCGCGGCCGAAGATCGTCGTAGCGTTTGCGAACCAGCCGGTCGCCTCGCCGGGTCCGGCGGGAACGACCGGCAGCCGCTACGGCGGCGCGGGCTATGGTGTCGGCCAGAGCGCGCACCGCGAGGCACGCAGCGTCGCCGCCGCGTACTCGCTGCGCGAGCTGCGCAGCTGGCCGATCCAGGTGCTCTCCATGCACTGCGTGGTGTTCGAGGTTGCGAGCGGCCGTCCGGTCACCGAGGTGCTGGCGGCGCTGTCGCGCGATCCCCGGGTGCTGCTGGCACAGCCGCTGCAGGAGTTCCATACGCTCACTGCCGCGGGCGGTGCCGAATCGCAGGCAAGCTACAACGATCCGCTCTTCGACCTGCAGACCAACATGGCCGCGCTCGGCATCGCGCGCGCCCACGAGCGCACGCAGGGTGCCGGTGTCCGCATCGCGCTCATCGATACCGGAGTCGACGTCACACATCCGGACCTGCACGGCGCGAGTGTCCACACCGAATCCTTCCTCGACAGTCCGGGCCGCCCGGCATCGCTGCGGCACGGCACGGCCATGGCGGGCGTGATCGCCGCCGTCGCCAACAATCACATCGGAATCGTCGGCATCGCGCCGCGCGCGCAACTGCAGGTCTTGGAGGCGTGCTGGCAGCTCGCGGCCGGGGAGGACGCTGCCGCGTGCAACACCTTCACGCTGGCGCGCGCACTCGCCGCAGCCCTCGCCGCGCAGGCGCAGATCGTGAACCTGAGTATCGCGGGGCCCGCCGATCCGCTGCTCACGGCTCTCGTGCAGGCGGGGCTGAAGCGCGGCATCACCTTCGTCGGCGCCGCGGCCGGACCGGACGCGCCCTTCCCTACTGCGATCGCGGGAGTGATCACCGCCGCCGGCATGGAGCATGCCGTCACGGCGGGAGTGCTCACCGCGCCTTCCCAGCACGTGATGACGCTGCGGCCGGCGGGCGAGTACGACCTCGAGTCCGGCAGCTCCATGGCCGCGGCCGAGATCACCGCGGTGATGGCGCTGCTCGTTGCGGCTTCACCCCGGCACCTCTCCACGACCACCCTGCTCACGCTGCTCACCGGCGCGAGCGCGGTGCACGGCAGCGCCGCGCCACCCGCGGCGGAGCCGCCCGCGGTGCAGCCGCCCCCGGTGGACGTGAACGCGGCACTCGCGCGGCTCGATACGCTTCTCGGCCACGGCAGCAGCTTCACGGCACGCGCCACGGCGCCGTAATGGCCGCTGCGGCTTGACCCTGCCCGCGGCGCTCCCCATGCTCGAGCGCCATGTCGACCACCACTGCACCCGCGCCGACGGGACTCACCTGGGAGCTCATCGAGGAGGCGCGCGAGCGCATCAGCGGCAAGGTGAACCTGACACCCGTCCTCACGAGCAACACGCTCGATGCCCTCACGGGGGCGCGGCTCTCCTTCAAGTGTGAGAACTTCCAGAAAGGCGGCGCCTTCAAGGCGCGCGGCGCCACCAACGCGGTGTTTGCGCTGTCGGAGACCCAGGCACGGCGCGGTGTCGCCACGCACTCCTCCGGCAATCACGGCGCGGCGCTCGCGCGCGCCGCCGCGCTGCGGGGTATCCGCGCCTACGTGGTGATGCCGGACAACAGCTCGCAGGCGAAGCGCGCCGCGGTCAGCCGTTATGGCGCCGAGATCACCGGGTGCGCGCCCACGCAGGCGGCGCGGGAGAGCACGGTGCAGCAGGTGCTGGCGGCGACCGGCGCAACGCTCATCCATCCCTACGACGACCTGCTGGTGATGGCCGGTCAGGCGACCGCGACACTGGAATTCCTCAAAGCGGTGCCGCAGCTCGATGTGCTCCTGTGTCCGGTCGGCGGCGGCGGGCTGCTCTCCGGGACCGCGGTAGCGGCGAAGGCGATCAAGCCCGACATTCGCGTGATCGGCGTCGAGCCTGCAGGCGCCGACGATGCGGCGCGCTCACTGCGCGCCGGCCGGCTCGTGCCCGTCGAGCATCCCGACACCATCGCCGATGGCCTGCGGGCAACGCTCGGCGAGAAGCCGTTTGCGGAGATCCGCCGCCACGTGCAGGAGATCATCACGGTGAGCGACGCAGCCATCGTGCGTGCGATGCGTCAGATGTGGGAGGTGCTCAAGATCGTGGTCGAGCCCTCGGCGGCGGTGGCGTACGCGGCGGTCTTCGAGGCGGCCGCGCTGCGCTCGCGGCGCGTCGGCATCATCGTGAGCGGCGGCAATCTCGACCTCGACCATCTGCCGTGGAGCCTCGCCACGGGCAGCTGACGTCCCGCTACACGCGCTCGAGGATCATGGCGATCCCCTGCCCGACGCCGATGCACATGGTGCAGAGCGCATAGCGGCCACGGGTCGCCTGCAGCTGCCAGGTCGCGGTCGTCGCCAGGCGCGCGCCGGACATCCCGAGCGGGTGCCCGAGGGCGATGGCGCCGCCATTCGGGTTCACCTGCGCCGCGTCGTCGGCGAGACCGAGCCCGCGCAGCACCGCGAGTGCCTGCGAGGCGAACGCCTCGTTGAGCTCGATGACATCGAGCTGCTCGAGCGAGAGCCGCGCGAGAGCGAGGACCTTGCGCGTTGCCGGGAGCGGTCCCATGCCCATGATGCGCGGCTCGACCCCGGCGGTGGCGGTGGCGATCACTCGCGCGCGCGGGGTGAGATTCCAGCGCTGCACCGCGCTCCCCGACGCGAGCAACAGCGCGCAGGCGCCATCGTTGACGCCGGACGCATTGCCCGCCGTCACGGTGCCGTTGGCGCGGAAGGGCGTCGGGAGCGAGGCGAGCTGCTCGAGCGTCGTCTCCGGGCGCGGGTGCTCATCGCGCGCCACTACGAGCGGCGGCTTGCCCTTGCGCTGCGGAATCCCGACCGGCACGAGCTCGCTGGCGAAGAAGCCGCGCGCCACCGCCTGCGCGGCACGCTGTTGGCTGCGCCAGGCGAAGCGGTCCTGATCCTCGCGCGAGACGCCGAACTGCGCCGCCACGTTCTCACCGGTCTGCGGCATCGAATCGACGCCGTAACGCTCCTCGAGCCGCGGGTTGATGAAACGCCACCCGATCGTGGTATCGAAGATCTCGGCGCTACGGCTGAAGGCGCTGTCGGCCTTCGGCAGCACGAAGGGTGCGCGCGACATCGACTCGACGCCGCCGGCGATCGCGAGCTGCAGCTCTCCCGTGCGAATGGCGCGCGCCGCGCTCGCTACCGCATCGAGCCCGGAGCCACACAGCCGGTTGATGGTGGCGCCCGGCACCGTGGTCGGGAGTCCGGCGAGCAGTGCCGCCATGCGCGCCACGTTGCGGTTGTCCTCGCCCGCCTGGTTGGCGCAGCCGAGGAACACATCCTCGATCGCTGCCGGATCGAGCGCCCTCTGGCGCTCGAGCAGCGCTGCGATCGGAATGGCGGCCAGGTCATCGGCGCGCACCGCGGCGAGCGCACCGCCGTAGCGGCCGATCGGCGTGCGCAGCGCCTCACAGATGAAAGCTTCCCGGGCGGTGTCTGCGGGCGAGGTCATGGGCAACATTCTAGGCTACCGTGACGCACGCTGCGGATCGTGACGCACGCTGCGGATGCCTGCCTGTACCGGTGCCGCTCCCGTACAGTCCGCGCGTGCGTACCGGTGCCGTATCTGCCCGGTACACGCTGCCGGGCGCATGCTGCAACCGTCCACCCCGAGGAGGTTCGCCGCATGATCGATCCAGCGCCTTTCGTCACGTACACGTTCGTCATGTCGATCACCCCGGGACCGAACAACGTCATGCTGACCGCATCCGGGGCGAGCTTCGGCTTCCGCCGCACGCTGCCGCACATCCTCGGCATCGTCTGCGGCTTCGTCGTGCAGCTGCTCGCGGTGTGCGCCGGACTCGCCGCGCTCTTCAACCGCTGGCCGGCGCTGCAGAGCACTCTCGGCTGGGTGGGCGCGGCGTATCTCCTTTACCTCGGCTGGCAACTGCTCACCTCGGGTGAGGCCGAGGCACGCCACAGCCACCACCCGGTGGGCTTTCTCCAGGCGGCGCTGTTTCAGTTCCTGAACCCGAAGGCCTGGATCATGACCGTCACGGCCGCAACGCTGTTCCTGCCACGTGAGCTCGGGCCGTTCCTGAGCGGGGCCTACATGGCCGCGGTGATGGAAGGCATCGGGGTGCCGTGCATGGCCGTCTGGGCGCTGTTCGGCACGACCCTGCGGCGCTTCATCGGCGCACCCCGCGGCCGGCTCGCGTTCAACGTCGCCATGGCGCTTGCGCTCGGCGTCACGGCGATCATGATGGTCCGCTGAAGCGACACCTCAGGGGCACCCATGTTCGAGCTGGTCCGCAATTCGGAAGTGCCGCTGGTCGATCAGATCTGCGAGCGCGTCACGCAGCTCGTGCGTCATGGCCGGCTCGCGCCCGGCACGCGCCTGCCCTCGATCCGCAAGCTGGCGCGGCAGGTGAGCGCCAGTCCCTTCACGGTGGTCGATGCCTACGACCGTCTGGTGGCTCGCGGGGTCATCGAGTCGCGCGCCGGGCGCGGCTTCTTCGTCACACCACGGCGGCTCTCGGCACCGCTGGTGGCCATCGAGGCGCTCGAGGACCCGGGCACCGATGCCATGGCGCTCGCGCGGCTGTGTCTCGCCAACTCCGCGGACATCGTGGCCGCCGGCTCCGGTTTCCTGCCGGAAGCGTGGTTGCTGGAGACGACGCCGTCGGCCGTGCTGACACGCCTCGCCCGCGGGCGACGCGCGCAGGCCTTTCTGCCCTGTCCGCCGCAGGGTCTCACGGAGCTGCGCGAGCAGATCGCGACGCGTCTCCTGCAGCACGGCATCGCCGCGGGCGCTGCCAACATCGTGACGACCTACGGCGCGAGCCAGGCTTTCGACCTGCTGGCGCGCATCCTGCTCTCGCCGGGCGACACGGTGCTGGTGGAGGATCCGGGCTATTTCGTGCTGTTCGAGCAGCTGCGCGCGCACCATGTGCGCCTCATCGGCATCCCGCGCCGCGCCGACGGGCCGGACCTCGAAGCCCTGGAAGCGGCCTGCCGCACGCACCGGCCGCGCGCCTTCTTCATGCAGACACTGGTACACAACCCGACCGGCTCGAGCGCGGAGCCGGCCAACTGCCACCGCATCCTCTCGCTCGCCGAGCAGTACGGCTTCGCGGTGATCGAGGACGATGTGTACGGGGACCTCTACCAGGGCCAGGCGGTGCGGCTCGCGCAGATCGATGGCCTGCGTCACGTCATCTACGTCGGCAGCTACACCAAGCTCATCGGCCCGGCGCTGCGCGTGGGCTTCATCGCCGCGGACCTGGCGCTCGTCTCGCGGCTCATCGAGCGCAAGGTGCTCTCGGTCCTCTCCGGCTCGACGCTGCTCGAGTCCTACGTGTTCGAGGTACTCGACGGCGGACGCTACAAGCGCCACGTGGAGCAGGTGCGCACGCGCCTCGCGCGCATGCGGCGCGACGCGCGCGCCGCGCTCGCCTCTGCCGGCGTGGAGTTCGAGGCGGAGCCCGGGGAAGGCATGTTTCTCTGGGGCCGCGTGCCCGAATCCGTGGCCGTCGAGGAGCTCGTGCGCCGCGCGCGCGAGCGCTCCATCCTGCTGGCGCGCGGCGGCCTGTTCTCCCCGGGGGAAACCTGCCGGCAGTGGCTGCGCTTCAACGTCGCGCACAGCACGAGCGCGCCGCTCATGACGTTCCTGCGTGAATCGCTGCGCGCGGCCTGAGCGGTTGCCGGCGGGGGACCGCTAAGGGACGGTCGAGCCGTGGATGGAGGTGAAGGGCCTGCAGCGCGCGCTCTGACCCCGTAAGATTCGCGGATGTTTCCGCGACTGCTGCCCGCCACACGCTCGATCATCCTCGCCAACGTGGTGGTGTTCCTGCTGCAGATGCTCGGCGGGGATCTGATGTTGGCCTGGTTCGCGCTGTGGCCGCCGGCGAGCGGCATGTTCCACCTGTGGCAGCTCGTTACGTATGCCTTCCTGCACGGCGGCCTGGCACACATCTTTCTCAACATGTTCGCGCTCTTCATGTTCGGGAGCGGGCTCGAGCAGTACTGGGGCGGACGGCGCTTCACGCTCTATTACTTCGTGTGCGTGCTGTCGGCGGCGGTCACACAGCTGCTGGTGGAAGGCGCGGGCGGCGCCGCCGAGCCGGTGCTCGGGGCCTCCGGCGGGGTGTTCGGCGTGCTGCTCGCCTTCGCCTGGTACTTCCCGCGCCAGAAGCTGATCGTGCTGCCGATACCGATCCCGGTGCCGGCCTGGCTGTTCGTGACGGTCTACGCGCTGATCGAGCTGTTCTCGGGACTGACGCGCACCCAGCAGGGGGTAGCGCACTTCGCACACCTCGGTGGCATGGCGGGCGGCGCCCTGTGCATCCTCTACTGGCGCGCCCGGCACCGGTTCACGTCCTGAGCCGGGTCGGCTCCGAGCCGCACCGGCCCACGGCGCGTCCCGCACGCATCGCACAGCAGGGTGTCATCGAAGCGGCTGCGCCCGAAGATGCGCCCATCGGGGAGCGTCAGCCAGTTGCCGCCGCCCTCGACGATGGCATCGCGGACCCGCACGTGCAGCGCGCAGCTCGGATTGCCGCAGAATGGCGCCCCGCGCTCGAGCTCGGTGTGCGCCATCAGAAGATCATCGGGGAGATCCGCCTGCACGGAATGGCAGTGTGCGTCCTGCCGTTGACGCGCCGATGACGTGCCCATGGCGGATCAATGACACGCGCGTCGCCTCACCGGCTCGACATCACTGCATGAAAGCTTCGTAACAAATTGTACAAAAAGAGATTTCGACCCCGAAGACGGGGAAGTTGAAAACCCCGTCGTCTCACGTTCACAATCGCGCGCTTTGAGCGTGGCGGGAACTTTCCGCCGAAGACCTGACTAACACCCCGAAAGCTCATGATCAAGACCGAACATCTCACCAAGCACTACGGCCCGCTCACGGCGGTGGAGGATGTGAGCTTTCAGGTGGGACCGGGCGAAGTGCTCGGCTTCCTCGGCCCGAACGGAGCCGGCAAGACCACCACGATGCGCATGCTCGCGGGCTTCGTCACGCCCACATCGGGCCGCGCCAGCATCTGCGGCCACGACGTCGAGACCGATCCGCTCGGCGCCAAAGCGGCGCTCGGCTACCTGCCGGAGGGGGCGCCGAGCTATGGCGAGATGAGCGTACGCAGCTTTCTCGCCTTCATCGCGGATGTGCGCGCGCTCGAGGGCGCGCGACGCGCGGCGCGTCTCAAGCACGTCATCGACCACCTGCAGCTCGAAGGCGTGCTCGAGCAGAGCATCGGGACGCTCTCCAAGGGGTTCCGGCGCCGCGTCGGCCTCGCACAGGCGATCATGCACGACCCGCCGGTGCTGATACTCGATGAGCCGACCGACGGTCTCGACCCGAACCAGAAGCACGAGGTGCGCACGCTCATCAACGACATGGCGCGCGACAAGATCATCGTGATCTCGACGCACATTCTCGAAGAGGTCGATGCCGTGTGCACGCGCGCGATCATCATCGCCCGCGGCCGCATCGTCGCCGACGACACGCCGGCCGGCCTCGCGGCCCGCTCGCGCTATCACAACGCCGTGTCGATGCAGCTCGACGACCCGGGGCAGCTCGCCGCGGCGCGCAGCGCTTTGGCCTCGCTCCCGGCCGTGGCCGACCTCGAGGTGAGCGAGCGCGACGCGCGCCTCACGGCGCTGCCGAAGGCCGGGGCCACGATCCTGCCGGCGCTGTCCGAGCTCGCGGCCCGTCAGGGGCTCAGGCTGAAGGAGCTGCACCTCGAATCCGGCCGCCTCGACGAAGTATTCCGCACCATCACCGCCTGACCGAGCTGAAGCAATGCGCAACGTGGGCATCATCATGCGCCGCGAGCTCGCGAGTTACTTCGCGACCCCGCTGGCGTACGTCTTCATACTCATCTTCCTGGTGCTGGCGAACGCCTTCACCTTCTATCTCGGCGGCTTCTACGAGCGCGGCCAGGCCGATCTCGAGCCGTTCTTCACCTTCCATCCGTGGCTGTACCTGTTCCTGATCCCGGCGGTCTCCATGAAGCTGTGGGCCGAGGAGCGCAAGTCCGGCAGCATCGAGCTGCTCATGACGCAGCCGGTGACGCTGCGCGAGGCGGTTACGGCCAAGTTCCTGGCGGCGTGGATCTTCACGGCGCTGGCACTCGCCCTCACGTTCCCGCTGTGGATCACCGTCAACTACCTCGGCCACCCCGACAACGGCGCGATCCTGGCCGCCTACCTCGGCAGCCTGCTGCTCGCCGGCGGTTTCCTCGCGATCGGCTCGTGCATGTCGGCGCTCACCCGCAGCCAGGTGGTGGCCTTCATCCTCGGCGTGGTCGCCTGCTTCGTGTTCCTGCTGGCGGGCTTCCCGCTGGTGCTCGACCTGTTCCGCGGCTGGGCGCCGCAGGCGCTCACCGATGCGATCGCATCGCTCTCGTTCCTCACCCACTTCCAGTCGATCGAGAAGGGAGTGATCGACGTGCGCGACCTGCTGTATTTCGCGATGCTGATCGGCTTCTTCCTGCTCGCCACGGCCATCGCTCTCGAGCTGCGTAAGGCGGACTAGCACCATGACGAAACGCTCCACTCTGGGCGGCGTAACGCTGCTGGCGGTCGCCCTGCTGTTCATCGCACTCACGGTGCTGTTCAACTACGCGCTGCGCGGCTGGCGTGTCGACCTCACCCAGAACCACCTGTACTCCACCGCGCCGGGCACCGAGCGCATCCTCAAGAGCATCCGCGAGCCGATCAACCTCTACTTCTTCTTCTCGGAGAAGGCCGCCGGCCAGCTGCCGCAGCTGAAGACCTACGGGGTGCGGGTGCGCGAGTTCCTCGAGGAGCTCGCGGCACGCTCCAACGGCAAGCTGCATCTGCACGTGGTCGATCCGCAGCCGTTCTCGGAGGACGAGGACCGGGCCGCCGAGCTCGGCGTGCGCGGCGTGCCGATGGGCGCCACGGGCTCGCAGTTCTACTTCGGGCTCGCCGGAACCAACTCCACCGACGGCCACGCGGCGATCGAGTTCTTCGACCCCAACAAGGAGCAGTTCCTCGAATACGACGTGGTGCGTCTGGTGTATCAGCTCGCCAACCCGAAAAAGCCCGTGCTGGCCTGGTTGTCCACCCTGCCGATGGGGCCGGGCTTCGATCCGCAGACCGGGCAGATGCGCGAGCCGTGGGTGATCTACGGGCAGGCGGAGCAGCTC
Organism: Steroidobacteraceae bacterium; assembly: GCA_035541695.1. GTDB lineage: Bacteria > Pseudomonadota > Gammaproteobacteria > Steroidobacterales > Steroidobacteraceae > 13-2-20CM-66-19. Next base: position 21,785 of record DATKMV010000083.1, on the reverse strand, counting down.
TTCGAGGTGCGGCCGCTCGAGCCGACCGCCACCAAGATCGACCCCGATGTGAACGTGCTGGTGCTGGTGCACCCGAAGAATCTCTCGCCGGCGACCCGCTTCGCGATCGACCAGTACGCGCTCAAGGGCGGCCACATCCTGGTGTTCGTCGACCCGATGTGCGAGTCCGATACCGCCGGCGCCGACCCGCGCAACCCGATGTCGGCCATGGGCGCCGACAAGTCCTCGAGCCTGCCGGAGCTGCTCGCCGCCTGGGGTGTGCAGTTCGATGCGACCAAAGTGGTCGCCGACCGCGGCCATGCGCTCTCGGTGTCCATGCATCAGGGCGAGCCGCCGACCGAGCATCTCGGCGTGCTCGGCCTCGACAAGACGACCTTCGCCGCCCAAGACGTGATCACCGCGGGCCTCTCCAACATCAATGTCGCCATGGCGGGCCACCTCGAGGCGGTCAAGGGCGCGGCGACCAGGTTCGAGCCGCTCCTCTCCTCGAGCACCGATGCGGCGCTGCTGCCCGTGGAGCGGTTCCGCATGCTGTTCGATCCCGGGACGCTCCGTGAGGGCTTCAAGCCGAGCGGCGAGCGCTACACGATCGCCGCGCGCGTCACCGGCAATGTCACCAGCGCCTTCCCCGCGGGCGCCCCGGCCGGAGTCACCCTGCCGTCCGGGGAGGCGCCGCTCAAGGCTTCCGCCAAGCCGCTCAATCTCGTCGTGATCGCCGACGCCGACCTGCTGGCCGACTACCTGTGGGTGCACGCGCAGGAGTTCTTCGGCCAGCGTCTGGTGCAGGCCTGGGCCAGCAATGGCGACCTGGTGCTGAACGCCCTCGACAACCTCGCCGGCAGTGCCGACTTGATCAGCGTGCGCGGCCGCGCGACCTTCACCCGCCCGTTCGAGCGCGTCGAGAAGCTACGGCGCGCCGCCGACGATCGCTTCCGCGACAAGGAACAGGAGCTCGAGCACCAGCTACAGGCCACCGAGCAGAAGTTGAGCGCGCTGCAATCGAAGGGCGGCGGCGGCGATCAGAATGGACTGATCGTCACGCCTGCGGAGCAGCAGGAGATCGAGCACTTCGCGCAGGAGAAGATCCGCATCCGCAAGGAGCTGCGCGCGGTGCGCGCCGGGCTCGATCAGGACATCCGCACACTCGGCACGGAGATCAAGATCGTGGACATCATCCTGGTTCCGGCGGCCTTCGCGCTGCTGGCGCTCGCCTTTGCGGCCTGGCGCCGCCGCTCGCGCCGCCGGCCGGCCGCGGAGCAGCGGCCATGACGCCGCGCCGCGCCGCGCTGCTGCTCGCCGGCGGGCTGGCGCTGATCGTGTTTGCGATCTGGCTCTCCTCCAAGCGCCACCTCGACCGTGCGACGCTCGCCGGAGACCTGGTCCTGCCGGGCTTCGAGCACGCGGTCAACCAAGTGACCGAGGTCGACCTGCGCCGCGGTGACGGCACGCGCACCAGCCTGAAGAAGGCGAGCCATGGCTGGGTGGTCGGTGAGCGCGACTGGGCCGCCGAGCCCGGCAAGGTGCGCAAGCTCCTGCTCGATCTCGGGGCGCTGAACGTCGTCGAGGAGAAGACACGGCTCCCGGCGAACTACCCGCAGCTCGGCGTGGAGGACGTGAGCTCACCAACGGCCACCGGTACGCAGATCGACGCCGTCACGCCGACACGCACCTTCTCGCTCATCGTCGGCAAGAGCTCGAGCGGCAAGTCGGGCTACGTGCGGGTCGCCGGCACCGTGCCCTCGCTCCTGGCGGCTCCGCTCCTGACGCTCGATGCCGATCCCAAGACCTGGCTCGAGCGCTCGGTCATCGACCTGCCCGTCGCACGTGTGCGCCAGGTGGAGGAGAAGCCGGCCGAGGGCCAGGCGTTCACAGCGACGCGCGATAAGAAGGAGCAGGCGGATTTCACCGTGGCGCCCATCCCGAAGGGCCGCGCGCTGACCAGCGCCGGCGCCGCCGACGCGATCGCCGCGGCCTTGAGCTCGCTCATGCTCGAGGACGTGCAGAAAGCCGCGGCGCCGGCGGGCGGCAAGCTCTCGCACGCCGTGTTTCGCACCTTCGACGGACTCGAGATCGAGGCCGCGGGCCGCAAGGACGGAGCGCACGCCTTCCTCTCGCTCAAGGCAAGCGCGAGCGCCAAGGACGCCGAGGCAGAGTCGCAGCAGCTCAATACGCGGCTCGGCGGCTGGGAGTTCGAGATTCCCGAGTACAAGTACTCGGCGATCTTCCGCACGCTGGAGGAGCTGCTGCAGCCCCTGCCGCCGAAGCCCGCGCCGAAGAAGCCGGCAGCGAAGGCTGCCGCGCCGAACGGCAAGTAGGCGCGGCGCTACGGCCCGACCTGCGACATCAGGGCGAGCGGGCGTCCTTCCGGGTCGTTGAAATGCGCCAGCCACTCCTCGGTGCCATCGGCATGGCGATGGATGAGGTGCGGCGCCTGCACAAACTCGACGCCGCGCGAGCGCAGCGTGTCGTACGCGGAACGGATGTCGGCGACGCGCAGATACAGAATCGACTCAGGTCCCGGCTTCTCGCTCGCGCTCAGGTAGAGACGCGTCCCGGCACAGTCGAAGAACGCGGAAGCACCGAAGCTGTAGAGGTGCGTCAGGCCTAGGGTCTCGCCGTACCAGGCCTTGGACTCGCGGATATCGCGTACCGTGCGCGAAACCTGCGCGAGTGCGCCGAGCGAGAGTTGGGTCGTCATGGGTCTCTCCTTGCGGGCGAGCGCACTGTCGCGCGGCTCGCGGAACCAGCGGCGCAGCGCCTGGCGATTCGCGACCCCGAGCTTCGCGAGCGCGTTCGCCACGTGATACTTGACGGCATCGGGGCTGATGCCGCGGCGCGCGGCGATCTCGCGGTTGCTCATCCCGTGCTGAATCGCATGTACCACGCGCCACTCGCTCGGCGTCAGGACGTCGGCATGAGGCGGCCGGCCGCGGCGGCGTGGGCGTGGGCTCACCATGGACCGATCCTAGAACCTCACCCGGCGAATTACCCTCCCCCCGCGCAGCTGCTGCGCTTTCTCGCCTCCGTCCGGCGGGAACTGTTGCAATGCAGCAATCGATCGCGCGTCGTGTCCCTGCTCGCGCCGCCGGCGTAGACTTTTTTGGGCCGCGGCCGCACGCTGCGGAGCGGCTCGAAAGGAGGCGAACATGAGCGCCGTCATTCTCGCCGTGTTCAATGAGTACGCGGCCGCCGACCGGGTCCGCACCCGCCTGGTGAGCGACGGTTTTCCCACCGACCGCGTCGAGCTCACCGCGTCCTGCGAGCCGGGACGGGCGGGGCTGCAGCCCGCCGCCTCGGCGCACGAGAAGTTCGTGCAGTACTTCCGCACGCTCCTCAGCAAGGAGGACGAGCGCCCGTTCGTCGAGGGCCTCGCCGAGCGTGTCGACGGAGGTGCCGCCACGATCACCGTGCATCCGCGCGGCGCGATCGAGACCGAGCGCGCCGCCGAGATCCTGGAGGGAGCTGGCGCGGTCGAGGTGGTCGGCCACGATCTCGAGCACCAGTCCTTCGAGCACGCCGCCTCGCGCGGCGAGGGGTACTGGGTGCGCCACTTCATGCTCGACAACCCGACCGGAGCCGACTGCATCTACTGTCGCCTCTTCCCCGGCCACCGGCACTGAGGCGGGCGCGCCCCCGGGTCGTCCCTGCAGTCACGTGGGTCCCGGGGCCCGCGGATCGCGGGCCCCGGCGCACATTGCTCTACTACTTCACTTTCTCCAGCGTGTAAGTGGTCGTCTGTCCGTGAGCCAGATCTTTGTCTTCGGCGCTGATGGTCTTGCCGTCGGCGGCGACCGCCAGGCGGATCTCATCGGTCACCTTGCCCTGGCGGTGATCGCTCTCGAGCACCGTGTGCTCGTCTACCCGCTTCAGCGTCACGGTCGTGTGGCTTGGATCACCGTTGACCGGGTACTCCTTGCCGTCGAATTTCGCGTCGTAGCTCTGGCCGTTCCAGTGCATGCTGAAGCCATCTGCCGTCATCGCATAACCAACCATAAGCGCCGCTTCGTTCCCTGCGGTGGCCACGTCCGGCTTCCAGCTACCGGAGATGGCGTGCGAACCCGCCGGCCCGGCCGCCACGCGCTTCTCGGTGTAGGAGCCCGTCGCCTCCTTCGCGCCCGTGTGGTCGACATAGCTGCCCTTGAGGATCTTGCCGTCGCCGGCCGCTTCGACGGTGTTTACCACGGTCACCTTGCCGGCGAGCCGGCTGGTGATCTCGATTGACGTCGGACTCAGCACCTTGACCGCCACTGAGTCGTGATATGGATTTCCCTTGGTCTCGTGAAACTGGCCGTCCGCCTTGACCGTGTAAGGCGGGTCGCAGTTCGAGCAGGTGTACTCGCCGTTCACGAGCTGGAACGAATCCGGTCTTCCGCTCGTCTGCATCGAATCGAGCTTCGTCTTCCAGGTGCCATCGAAGGCGCTGCCCGCAAAAGCAACCGCGGGCACCAGCAGCAGCGCTGCCACTGTGATTCTCATGTTCGCTCCCCTCTTGTTGGTGTAGTTAGTCGGTGCGTCGGTGCGACGCTCCGGGAGCGGCGGAGTGTAGACCTGCGATCGCGCCTCACCAACAGCACAGCCGCAGCCTAAGCTGCACCTGTTGGAATCGCCGGACTGGTGCGCCGCGGCAATCGCTGCGCCGCGCCGCGCGCGATAATGAGCCATGTCTCAAACCGTGTACGTCGGCGGTTGCCTGTGCGGCGCGGTGCGCTATCAGATCGAGGGCGCCGTCAGCAATCCGTGCTACTGCCATTGCGCGAGCTGCCGCCGTGCGACCGGCGCGCCCATGGTTCCCTGGGGGACGTGCGCGCGCGCTGCGCTGCGCATGACCCGCGGCCGCTTGAGCGAGTACCGCTCATCGGCGCAGGTCTGGCGCGGCTTCTGTGCGAGCTGCGGTACTTCGCTCACCTACCGGAACGAGGCGCGTGCCGCGGAGATCGACGTCACGCTGGCCTCGCTCGATGACCCGACGCTGCTCGCGCCCCGGATGCACGTGTGGGTGAAGGATCGGCTGCCGTGGACGACGATCGGCGATCAGCTGCCACGCCACGACACGGGTGTCCCGAGCGACTAACGCGTCTTTGCCAGCAGCCCGAGCGATACGGCCGCGAGCAGTGTGGTTGGCAGCCAGGCGAGCAGCACCGGGTCCAGCGCAAACACGACCGTGCTGCTCTCGATGAGTCTCTGCAGCAGGAAAAAAGTGATGCCGAGCACCAGGCCGAGCAGCATGCGCGTGCCGGAGCCGGTCGAGCGCAGCGGCCCGAGCGCGAAGGGTATCGCCAGCAGCGCGCAGAAGGCGATCGCCACGGTGCGCGCGATGCGCGACCAGAACGCAAACACGTACTCGCGCGCATCGAGCGCGTTGGCCCGGTAGTAGCTGATCAGCCGCCACAGCGCGCCGATCGTGAGCTGATCCGGATCCTGGACGGCGAGGCCGAGGAAGCCGGCGGTGACGTTCGACTCGAGGATGCGCTCGGTGGGCGGCGTGGCGCTCACGCTGTCGCCGGCGAAGCGCGATTCGGCGTAGTCGGTCAGCAGCCACTTGCGATTGGATCCGGCGGTGGCGCGCCGGGCGCGGCCCAACGCGAGCAGCTGGTGCTGCGGCGACAGCTCGAAGATCTGCATGCCGCCGAACTGCCGCTCACCGGACTGTCCGGCCACGTTGAGAATCATGTCGCCGTCGCGCACCCAGGCGCCGCTGCCGGTGCCGAAGCTGACGTTGCTCAGCTTGCTGAAGGCCTTCTGCTCGCGCGCCACCTGCTGCAGCGGCGGGCCGAGAAACTCCCCGAGCACCAGCTCCGCACCGATCAGGAGGCCCGCCGCGATGAGCGTGGTGCCGGCGATGCGCGCCACCGAGATCCCGGTCGCGCGCACCACCGTGAGCTCACTGCCGCGTGCCAGCGAACCGAGGCCGAGCAGCGCCCCGATCAGCACCGTGATGGGCAGCAGCTCGTAGGCCTGCTGCGGGAGGTTGAGCAGCGTGTACCAGAGCGCGCTCCACACCGTATAGCGTCCGACGCCGATGTCGTCCTGCTGATCGATCAGCAACCACAGTCCCCCGAGCATCAGGAACACGCTCATCACCAGCAGCACCGAGCCGAGGATGCTCCGTACCAGGTAGCGGTCGAGCACGCTCACTGGCGCCGCACCCGGTAGCGCAGCCGGTTCATGAGGCCGGGACCGACGATCACTGCGAGCGCGAGCAGCACCACCACCGCATGCGTCCACCAGAGGCCTAACACCACCGGCACCGTGCCGCGGCCGATCCACACCTTGCCGGCGGACACGAGGTTGAGATAGAGGAAGTAGATGACCACCGCGATCCACACCCGCGCGTAGCGCCCCTGGCGCGGCTTGAGGCGCGACAGCGGCACGGCCAGCAGCGCCAGCACCATGCAGGTGAGCGGCATGGCGATGCGCCACTGCAGCTCCGCCTGTTCGGGCAGGGAACGCGAGCCGAGCAGCTCTGCGGTGGGGCGTGCCTCGAGCGCCGTCACGGTCTCGCTCGCCTGCGGCACCGGCACCGGCACGACGTGCTCGGCGAAGCGCAGCATGCGGAACTCGGCGCTCCCCGGCACACCCTCGAAGCGCTCACCGTCATAGAGCGTGAGAATGTGCGTGAGCCCGTCCGGCGTGACCTCGCGGCGGGCCTTGCGGGCGAGCGCCACCTCGACCTCGCGTCCGCTGCTGCGCTCGACGAACACGTTGCCGAGGGTGCCGTCGTCGGCGACCTCCTGCGCATACACCACGGCGCTGCCGCCGCCGAGGCTGCGGAACTTGCCGGACGCGATCGGCGCGAGCTGCCCGGCGCGCAGCGCCTCGTTGCGCAGGTTGAGCGCGCGCACCGTGGCCGCGGGCGCCAGTACCAGGGTGAGCCAGGCGAGCGCGGCGGTCAGGAGCGCCGCGAGCAACGTCACCGGCAGGTAGACGGTGGCCGGCCCGGTGCCGCAGGCGAGCGCTGCCGCCATCTCGCTGTCGTGATACAGCCGCCCGAACGCCAGCATCACGCCGAGCAGCAGCCCCACCGGCAGCAGCACCCACAGATACTGCAGCGCGCCAAGGCCGATCAGCTCGAGCACCAGGTTCTGCGGGTACTGGTTGGCTGCGGCCCGCTCCAGTACCCCTACCACCTGGTTGGCGAGCAGGATCACCAGCAGCACGGCCGTCACCACCGCCCATGCCGCGGCCACTTCTCGCAAAATGTAACGTCCGAGAATCGTGCCCAAAGACGCTCCGCCTGCGCGCCGCCGCAAACCCGGCAGGCTCTTGGGTTACACTTGACGGCGCTCATACCCATCGCAGCACATCGCGCGCTGAACAACACCAACGGAGCGAGGCGCTCAAGAGCCGCGACTAAGGTAAATCAGACGAGCGCGCGTCTCAACGGGAAGGGATAGCGGATGGAATTCGGAGTCTGGACGAAGGGCCTGGCGACGCTCGCGGTCGATTGCCTGGTCGTCGGCGTGTTCGAAGAGAGCGAGCTCGGCGCCGAGGCGCGCGCCGTCGATGCGGCCTGCGGCGGCCGCCTGCAACGCCTCCTGACGCGCGGCGACTTCGCCGGGCGTGCCGGCGACACGCTGCTCATCACCGAGGTCACGGAGCTGCCGGCGCGGCGGGTGCTGCTGGTGGGCCTCGGCGCGCGCAAGCAGCTGGCGCGCCGCAGCTGGCGGCGCGCGTGGGCCAGCGCGCTCACGGCCCTCGCCCGCACCCGCATCGCGAGCGTCGCGCTGGCGCTCGATCGGCCCGCGGCGCGCGAGCTCGATGACTACTACTTCGGGCGCGCGGTCGCCGAGCTCGCCGGCGCCACACTCTACCGCATCAACGATCTGAAGACCGGCAAGAAGCCGCCCGCTCCCGCCTTGAAGCAGGTGCTCGCCGGACCGGTGCGCAAGGCCGACGCCGCGGCGCGCGGCTTCAAGCATGGCGCGGCGATCGCCGCCGCCGCCGCCATCCAGCGCGACCTCGCCAACCTGCCCGCCAACGTGTGCACGCCGACCTACCTGGCCGAAGAGGCGCGGGCGCTCGCCAAGCGGCACAAGTCGCTCACGGCGCGCGTGCTCGATGAGGCGGCGATCCGCCGCGAGCGCATGGGGTGCCTGCTCGCCGTCTCGCAGGGCAGCCGACAGCCGCCGCGCTTCATCGTGCTCGAGCACCGCGGCGGCAAGGCCGCGCAGCCGCCGGTGGTGCTGGTCGGAAAGGGCGTGACCTTCGACACCGGCGGCATCTCTCTCAAGGACCCGCCGGGCATGGATGAGATGAAGTTCGACATGAGCGGTGCCGCGGCGGTGATCGCCTGCCTGACGCTCGCGGCGGAGCTGCGCCTGCCGCTGCACATCGTGGGGCTCGTGGCGGCGGTGGAGAACATGCCGGGCGGCAAGGCCGTGAAGCCCGGTGACATCGCCACCAGCGCCTCGGGCCAGACCGTCGAGATCCTCAACACCGACGCCGAGGGGCGCCTGATCCTGTGCGACGCGCTGCATTACGCGCGGCGCTTCCGCCCCGCCGCGGTGGTCGACATCGCGACGCTCACCGGTGCCTGCGTGGTCGCGCTCGGTCATCATCACTCGGGCCTCATGGGCAACGACGAGGCGCTCATCGAGCAGCTGCGGGAGGCCGGCGTGCGTGCCGACGACCGTTGCTGGCAGCTGCCGCTCACCGAGGACTACGCCGAGCAGCTCAAGAGTAACTTCGCCGACTTCGCCAATATCGGCGGACGCGACGGCGGCGCGATCACCGCCGCCGCCTTCCTCGGCAAGTTCACCCAGGGCCTCGCCTGGGCGCACCTGGACGTCGCCGGAACCGCCTACCAGGGAGGCGCGCAAAAGGGCAGCACCGGGCGGCCGACGCCGCTGCTCGCCGACTTCCTCATCCGGCGCGCCGAGCGCTGACGCCCGCCAAGCGGCTTTGGGCCACGGCCGCCACCGGCACGCGCCGTGAGGAACGGGCGTGCCGCTATAATCGTACGATCAATGGATAAGGTGTACGCGCCGCAGGACATCGAGCGGCGCATCTACGAGCGGTGGGAGTCGCGCGGCTGGTTCGCACCCGCGGGCCGCGGCGCGCCCTACTGCATCATGATCCCGCCGCCCAACGTGACCGGAACGCTGCACATGGGGCACGCGTTCCAGCACACGCTCATGGACGCGCTGACGCGCTACCACCGCATGAGCGGTGAGGATGTGCTCTGGCAGCCGGGCACCGACCACGCCGGCATCGCCACGCAGATGGTCGTGGAGCGACAGCTGAACGCCGCGGGGCAGCGGCGCACCGATCTCGGCCGCGAGGCGTTCATCGAGCGCGTGTGGCAGTGGCGCGCGCAGTCCGGCGGCACGATCACCGAGCAGATGCGCCGCCTCGGCGACTCGGTCGACTGGTCGCGCGACCGCTTCACCATGGATCCGGGCCTGTCGCGCGCGGTCACCGAGGTATTCGTGCGGCTCCACGCGGAAGGCCTCATCTACCGCGGCAAGCGCCTGGTCAACTGGGATCCGGTGCTGCTCACGGCCCTCTCCGACCTCGAGGTGCAGTCGCAGGAGGAGGACGGGGAGATCTGGCATCTGCGCTATCCGCTCGAGGACGGCAGTGGCCACGTCGTGGTCGCCACCACGCGTCCCGAGACCATGCTGGGCGACACCGCCGTGGCCGTGCACCCCGACGACGAGCGCTACCGCCATCTGATCGGCCGCAACGTGCTGCTGCCGATCGCCGGACGAGCCATCCCGATGATCGCCGACTTTTATGTCGATCCGAACTTCGGCTCGGGCTGCGTGAAAATCACGCCCGCACACGACTTCAACGACTACGAGATCGGTGAGCGCCACGCCCTGCCGCTCATCAACATCTTCACCGAACGCGCCGCGCTGAATGACTCGGTGCCGGAACGCTTCCGCGGCCTCGACCGTTTCGAGGCGCGCAAGCGCGTCGTGGCCGAGCTCGAGGCGGCTGGACTCGTCAAGCGCGTCGAGCCGCACAAACTGGTGATCCCGCGCGGCGACCGCAGCGGCGCAGTGCTCGAGCCCTGGCTGACCGATCAGTGGTACGTGAAGATCGCACCGCTCGCGCAGCCGGCGCTCGCCGCCGTCGAGGACGGGCGCACGCGTTTCGTGCCGGAGAACTGGACGCGCACCTATTTCGAGTGGATGCGCAACATCAAGGACTGGTGCGTGAGCCGGCAGCTGTGGTGGGGCCACCGCATCCCGGCATGGTACGACCGCGCCGGCAACGTATACGTCGGCCGCGACGAGACCGAGGTGCGCGCGCGCCACGGGCTCGATGCGCGCGTGCCGCTGCGCCAGGACGAGGATGTGCTCGATACCTGGTTCTCCTCGGCCCTGTGGCCGTTCTCGACGCTCGGCTGGCCTGAAGACACTCCGGAGCTCGCGCGCTTCTACCCCGGGAGCGTGCTCGTGACCGGCTTCGACATCATCTTCTTCTGGGTCGCACGCATGATGATGATGGGGCTGAAATTCATGGGGGCGGTGCCGTTCCGCGACGTCTATATCACCGGTCTCATCCGCGACGAGCGCGGCGAGAAGATGTCGAAGTCCAAGGGCAACGTGATCGACCCGCTCGACATCGTCGACGGCATCGCGCTCGAGGCGCTGGTCGAGAAGCGCACCAGCGGGCTCATGCAGCCGAAGCTCGCCGCCTCGATCGAAAAGGCCACGCGCCGCCAGTACCCGGACGGCATCGCAGCGCACGGCACCGATGCGCTGCGCTTCACCTTCGCCGCGCTCGCCTCCCCGACCCGCGATCTGCGCTTCGACCTGCCGCGGGTCGCGGGTTACCGCAACTTCTGCAACAAGCTGTGGAATGCGGCGCGTTTCGTCATGCAGAACCTCGCCGAGCAGCCGCCGCCCGCGCAGGGCGCGCCGGTCGAGCTCTCGGTGGCCGACCGCTGGATCCGCGCGCGCTTCGGCCGCGCGCTGGCCACGGTCGCGCAGTCTCTCAGCGACTATCGCTTCGACTTCGCCGCGGCCGCCCTCTACGAGTTCGCCTGGTACGACTTCTGCGACTGGTACCTCGAGCTCACCAAGCCGGTGCTGCAGTCGCCCGAGTCGGCGCCCGCGGCCCGCGCCGGCACCCTGCGCACGCTCGCCGTAATGCTCGAGGCGCTGCAGCGTGCGCTGCATCCCTTCATGCCGTTCATCACCGAGGAGATCTGGCAGCGTGCCGCACCGCTCGCCGGCGTCGCGGGCGAGACCGTCATGCTGCAACCCTACCCGCGTGCCGCCGAGTTCCCACCGGACGAGACGGCCGAGCGCGAGGCCGCCTGGATCCAGGCGGTCGTGCTCGGCGTGCGGCAGATCCGCGGCGAGATGAACATCAGCCCGGCAAGGCGCATCCCGCTGCTGCTGCGCGATGCGAGCGCTGAGGAGCGCGAGCTCAGCGAGCGTCACCGCGCGCTCATCGAGCGCCTCGCGGGACTCGAGAGCGTGACCGTGCTCGCGCCCGGCACCCCGGTGCCGCCGGCGGCACTCGCGCTGGTCGGAACGCTGGCGCTGCTCGTGCCCATGGCAGGCCTCATCGATGCGCCGGCGGAGGCTGAGCGCCTGACCAAGCTGAGCGCCAGGGCCGAGAAGGAGCTGGTGGCGCTCCGTGGCCGGCTCGCGAGCACGAGCTTCGTCGAGAGCGCTCCTCCTCACGTCGTGGCCGCCGCCCGCGAGCGTTCCGCCGAGCTCGAGCGCACGCTCGCGGGGTTGCGTGCGCAGATCGAGCGCGTGCGGGAGCTGCTGCCCTCGTGAGCGCCGTGGACGCAGCGCCGGCCGATCCCCGCGCCCTGCAGGCCGTGCTCGCCACGCTCGAAACCATCATCCTCGGCAAGCCGCACCAGATTCGCCTCTGCCTCGCGTGTCTCCTGGCGCGCGGTCACCTCCTGATCGAGGACGTCCCCGGGGTGGGCAAGACCACCCTCGCACACGCACTCGCGCACATACTGGGACTCGCGTGGCAGCGCGTGCAGTTCACCAGCGACCTGCTGCCCGCGGACATCATCGGTGTCTCGATCTTCGACCGCGCTCACCAGCGCTTCGACTTCCGTCGCGGGCCGATCTTCACCCAGCTCCTGCTCGCGGACGAGGTCAACCGCGCGAGTCCGCGTACACAGAGCGCGCTGCTCGAGGCGATGGAGGAGCGCCAGGTGAGCGCCGACGGCACGACCTACCGCCTGCCGGACGTGTTCTTCGTGGTCGCCACGCAGAATCCGCACGAGCAGCTCGGCACGTTCGCCCTGCCTGAATCGCAGCTCGACCGCTTCCTCATGCGTGTGACGCTCGGCTACCCCGACGCGGCCCACGAGCGCGAGCTGCTGCGCGGCGGCGAGCGTCGCGACCTGCTGCCGCAGATCCCCGCGGCGCTGAGCCCCGCGGCGGTGCTGCATCTGCAGCACGAGGTGCGCGCCGTGCACGTGGCCGATGCCCTGCTCGACTACTGTCAGGCCCTGATCGCGCGCACGCGCGACCGGGGCGACTTGAAGCTCGGACTCTCCCCGCGCGCCGGCCAGGGTCTGCTGCGCGCCGCGCAGTCGTGGGCCTATCTCGCCGGCCGCAACGCGGCGCTGCCCGAGGATGTGCAGGCGGTGCTGCCCGCGGTCGTCGCCCACCGGCTCGAGCGGCGCGAGCCCGGCGGCGGCGACGCCCTGGTGGCCGATGAGATCGTGCGCTCGGTGCCGGTCCCGCTCTGAGCGCAGACTCGCCCATGAAGCTGCCCTTCGCGGAGTCGATGCGCGCCCGTATGGCCGCGTGGGTGCGGCGGCGCCAGGGTGCGGACGTGCTCCCCGTGACGCTCGCGCAACGACGGCTGTATATCCTGCCGACGCGCGCGGGACTTGCCTTCGGGGGGCTGTGGCTCCTCATGCTGCTCGCGGGACTGAACTACGGCAACAGCCTCGCGCTGTTCCTCACCTTCCTGCTCGCGGGCTTCGCGCTGGTCGCGATGCAGGCGTGCCACCGCAACCTTCTCGGCACGACGCTCGCTGCCGTGAGCGGCCCGGCGATGTTCGCCCGCCGCTCGGGCGCGCTGGTGCTGACGCTCGAGAATCCCTCGCAGCAGCCCCGGTTCGGCGTCGAGGCTTCACTCGACAGCGGCCCGCTGCTCGGCGTCGACCTCGCGCCGCACGGGCGGGCGCTCCTCACGCTGCCGCTCGCGGCGGCGCGCCGCGGCATCGTGCACATCGACCGGCTGCGCCTGACGAGCACCCACCCTTTCGGCCTGTTCCGCACCTGGACCTGGGTGCACCTGCCGGTCGAGGTGCTGGTTTATCCGCACCCTTCGGGATCCCTGCCGCGGCCGACGACCAGCGGGCCGCAGCTCGGCGAGCGCCCCTACGGCAGCGCCGGCGCCGACGAGTGGCTGGGACTGCGGCCGTTTCGCGAGGGCGACTCGCCGCGCCAGGTCGCCTGGAAGGCCTATGCACGCGGGGCGCCGCTGCTCGTGAAGGAATACAGCCCGGCCGGATCCGATTTGTGCCTGTTCGACTTCGCGCAGCTTCCGCTGCCCGATGTCGAGGCGCGCCTGTCGCAGCTCGCGCGCTGGGTGGTCGACGCCGAGGCCGGCGGCGAGCGCTACGGCCTGACCGTCCCGGGCACGGCGCTCGCCCCAAACCGGGGCCCCGAGCATCGCCATCAGTGTCTCGCGGCACTCGCGCTTCATGGCAGCTGAGCGCGACCGGGCGGCAGCCCTTTACTGGGCCACGGCCGCGTTCGCCGGCGGCCTGCTGCTGCACGTCGACCGGCTGCCGGCGTGGGTGACGGTCGCAGCGCTGCTGCTCGCGCTGTGGCGGCTCGCCGTCGCGCGCTCAGCGCTACCGCAACCGGGCAGGATCGCACGCGCGGTGCTCGTCGCGGTGGTGACTCTTGGGGTACTGGCGCGCTTCCACACGTTGAACGGGCTTGCCGCCGGCACGGCACTGCTCGCGCTCATGGCGGCCTTGAAGCTCCTCGAGACCGACCGGCGCCGCGACCGCCTGGTGCTGGTGGGTGCGGGATTGTTTCTGCTGCTCGCCGCGTGCCTCGACCGCCAGAGTCTCGTGCGCGCGCCGCTCTATCTCGCGCAGGCGTGGCTGTGTTGCGCAGCGCTCGCCGTGATCGCCGCCGACGGCCTCCCCGGGCGCACCGCGCTCGCCCTCTCCGGGCGCACGCTCCTCCTGGCGCTGCCGCTCGCGGTGCTGCTGTTCCTGTTCTTCCCGCGATTCGCCGGCTCCTTCTGGGCCATACGACACGGCGAGGAAGCCACGACCGGGCTCTCCGAGACCATGAGTCCCGGCAGCATCGGCAAGCTCACGACCGCCTACGACGTGGCGTTTCGCGCCCAGTTCGAGGGTGAGATGCCGCCGCCCGAGCAGCGCTATTGGCGCGGCCCGGTGCTGGTTGAGTTCGACGGCGCGACCTGGTCGCGCGGCTCGCACGACTGGAGCTCGCCCACACCGTGGCAATTCACCGGCCGCGGCTATCTCTACCGCGTCGCGCTCGAGCCGAGCCGGCATCACTTCTGGTTCGCGCTCGACACGCCCGCACGGTCTCCGGATGCCAACGTGCAGCTCACTCACGATTACGAGCTGCGGGCCACGCAACCGGTGTCCGACCCGACGAGCTACCGGGCCCTCTCCTATACGGGCCGGCGTGTGGCCACGCCGCTCGCCGAGTGGGAGCGCCTCGAGGACACCGCCTTGCCGCGCGGGCTCAATCCGCGCTCGCTCGAGCTCGCGCGCGCGCTGCGCGCACGCGCCGCGGGCGATGCGGCGTACGTGGCGGCGGCGCTCGACTATCTGCGCAGCAACGGCTTCGTCTATTCGCTCGAGCCCGAGGAGCTCGGCCGCGACCAGATCGACGATTTTCTGTTCCGCACCCGCACCGGGTTCTGTGGCCACTACGCATCCGCATTCACCGTGCTGATGCGCGCGGCGGGCGTGCCCGCCCGGGTCGTCACCGGCTACCAGGGCGGGGAATGGAATCCCGTCGGCGCTTACCTGGCGGTGCGCCAGTCGGATGCGCATGCATGGGTCGAGGTATGGCTCGATGGGAGCGGCTGGACGCGCGTCGATCCGACCGCGGTGGTGGCGCCGGAGCGCCTGGTGCGGGCGGCGCTCGATCTGCTGCCCGAGGCAATGTCGGTCTCCACCCGGCTGCTGCGCGGGTCGCCCTGGGTAGTGAGCCTGCTGCAGCGCTGGGATGCCGCCAACGCCTGGTGGAACGAGCGGGTGGTGAAGTTCGACTACGCGACGCAGATCGACGTACTCGAGCGCTTAGGGGTCCGTTCCGCCGATGCCTGGGCGCTCGGCTGGGCCTTCGTCGCCGCACTCCTTGCGTGGCTCGTGATCCTTGCCTGGCACATGAGGGGAGCGGTACGCAGCGCGCGGCCTGAAGCGCTGGTGCGCGCGTACGTCCTGCTGTGCCGCAAGCTCGCGCACACGGGAGTGCGGCGTGCCGCGCACGAAGGACCGCTCGCCTATGCGGCGGCGCTGCGCGGCGCCGCTCCCGACCTCGGGGAGGGCGCGCACGCGCTGCTCGCCTGCTACGCGCGGCTGCGCTACGGCGCTCCCGAGCCCGCGAGCCGCTCGCGCGACATCGATGAGTTCGCGCGCGCGGTGCGGCGGCTGAGGGTTCGCTAAGCGCTCCTGAAACCTATCTTCGTGTGGGTGCCGTCGCAGAAGGGCTTGTTGGCACTGCCGCCGCAACGGCAGAGCGCCGCCGCGGTGACGCGCGCCACTACGCGCCCGGTGCCGCTCACGATCTCGAGATTGCCGCGCACCTTGAGGGGCCCGTTCAGCTGCGGCTCGATCGCCAGCACGCCGTCGCGCACCGCCAGCATCTCGGCCTTGCCGGTCGGCGGCTCGCCCGTCGCGCTGAAGCCGATCTCGTGATGCGAGCCGTCGCAGTAGGGTTTGTTCTTCGAGGCGCCGCAGCGGCAGAGCGTGGCGCGAAAGCCCGCCGGGACTCCGTCGATCGTGAGCTGCGCGCGGAAAGCGTACGGCCCGCCCTCGCGCACGGTCGCAAGGTTGACCGGCGGCGCGGATTCCTGCGGCTCCCCGTCGAGGCGGCGATAACGGATCGCGCCCGAAGGGCAGGCATGCGCCACTTCGACCAGGCGCTCGACCGGCATCGCATCCGGATGGATCCAGGGGCCCTTCACGTTGGCAAGGAAAACCTCCGGTGCCCAGGTGACGCAGAAGCGCGAGTGAATGCAGCGCTTCGCCTCGAACTCGAGCTCGAGCTTCCCGCCCGTCACTCGCTCGATGCCACCGGCGGCCTGCGCGTCGGCAGCCGGGGCGGCAGCGGCGGGGACCGGAGGCTCGCGCATCGCGCGCTGATCCGCAGCTGGCGCCGCGGCGGCCGGCGCGGGCGCTGCGAGATCGAAGCCCTTGCGGGCGCGCTCCGCGAGCGCGGTGAGCTGTGCGGCCGCCGCGACAGCGCGGGCGTCGCCGTCCGCCTCGAGGAGCGCCGCCGCGTCCGCGAGCTGTCCGAAGCGCTCGACGAACACGCGCCGCGCCGCAGGGCCTGGCGGCAACGGGCTTGGATCTCTCAGTGTGATGAAGGTGACGCCGGCGTTGCACTGGGGATTGGAGGGCCCGGCGGGCAGCCGCGCGGCGCGCTCGGCGAGCGGCGCCAATGCCTGCATCAGCCCGATGGCCAGATCGACGGTGAGTGACTTCTCGGTGCTCGGCCCGCGCACGCCATACGAGTACCCGAGGAGGCGAAGCATGAGCGCATAGCAGGCGTTGGCGAGATCGACGGTTGCGAAAGCGTCCGGGTTCTCGAGCCATACGCGCCCCTCCGGGCGCGGGGGCCGGCGCAGCACCGGATTGGTCGCTGCCGGGAAAGCCGGCGCGAACGCCGGGTTCTTGTCCTTGAGCGCCCGCAGCTCCGAGCGGATGGCGAGGAACCTCTGGTAGTGGGAGCCGCTCGAGTCGCTCGGTGCGCCCTCGCCCTGCTCGACGATCGCAGCGAACGCCGCCAGCGCCGTCTTCAGGCAGATCACCGGCCTGCAGCCGGTCAGACTCACCTCCGCCGGCGAGAGCTGCAGAGCACGGTCGCCGTCGAAGGCCACTTCCTCGCCGTGACGCTCGACGAAAGTGCGCAGCCCCTCGCCGAGCCAGGCGTAGAAATGACCCACCGTGTCGTAGTCACGGCCCATCGGCGTTAGGTGCGGTCGCTCCGTGCCGCGGACGTAGATGCGCTCGCAGGCGAAGCCCGCTCCCTCGGGCTCCTCGGAGCCCCGCGGCCGCTCGAGGAATACGAAGTGCTGGAGCGTCTCGGCGTTGAAGGGGGCGAGCTTCACCGTGATGCTCGCCGGCAGGTAGCCGGGATCCAGCGGAAAGTTCGCGCGGCCCACGCGCGGGCTCGCGCCGAGCGCCGAGGTGATGTTCCACACTGCGGCCAGGTGCCCCATTTCGTCGATCGCCACGCTGAGCAGCTGTTGGCGCCAGCGTTTGACCGCCGTCGCCTCCTCGGAACTCAGCCCCTCGCCCTCGCCGTCCTTCAGACTGAAGGCGGCGTAGAGATAGGTGCACATGAGGTTGTGCTCGAGCTCGGCCGCCTCGTAGAGCAGGTTGATGAGGATCTCGCGCTGGCTGAGCGGGGCCGCGATCGCCTGAACGTCGTTCATAGCGCCTCCATGAAGGCCGCTATGTGCGCACAAAACGCCCGCGGGCGCCATATCCCGAAAGTTGCTGGCCGGCGCGTGCGAGGTTCGATCACGCGATCGCGTGTTCCCGGGTCTCGTGGAAGACGATGCCCGGCCAGCGCTCGATCGTCAGCTGGAGATTGACGCGCGAGGGCGCGAGATACACGAGCGCACCGGCGTGATCGAGCGCCAGGTGATCGTGCGCGCGGGTACGGAACTCCTCCAGGCGCTCGCCGTCCGTGCTGTCGACCCAGCGCGCGGTGTAGACGGTGACCGGCTCGAACACGCACTGCACTCCGTACTCGTCCGCAAGGCGGAAAGCCACCACCTCGAACTGCAGCTGCCCGACCGCTCCCAGGATCAGCTCGTTGTTGCGCACCGGCCGGAACAGCTGCGTCGCGCCCTCCTCGCACAGCTGCGACAGTCCCTTCTGCAGCGCCTTCATGCGCAGCGGGTCCTTGAGCACTGCGCGGCGGAAGATCTCCGGGGCGAAGTTCGGCACACCGGTGAAGGCGAGCCGCTCGCCCTGCGTGAAGCTGTCGCCGATGTTGATCGTGCCGTAGTTATGGAGCCCTATGATGTCCCCGGCATAGGCCTCCTCGGCCTGGGCGCGCTCGGCCGCCATGAAGGTGAGCGCATCCGCAACCCGCACCTCCTTGCCGAGGCGCACGTGGTAGAGGCGCATGCCGCGCGTGTACTTGCCGGCGCACAGGCGCAGAAACGCGATCCGGTCGCGGTGTTGCGGATCCATGTTGGCCTGGATCTTGAATACGAAGCCCGCGAGCGCCGGCTCCTCCGGCTCGACCTGGCGCTCGCGCGCCGCACGCGGCAGCGGCCCCGGGGCGTGCTCGACGAAGGCACCGAGCAACTCCTCGACGCCGAAGTTGTTGATGGCGGAGCCGAAGAACACCGGCGTCTGCTGCCCGGCGCGGTAAGCCTCCCGGTCGAAGGGCTTGGTCGCCCCCTTCACGAGCTCGATCTCATCGAGGAAGGTTTGCGAGAGATCGCCGAGAAATTCCCGCGCCGCGGCGCTTGCGAGTCCGTCGATGGTGCGATTCTCGCCCACCCGGCCGCGCTCACCCGCCGAGTACGCGTAGATGCGGTCCTCGGCGAGGTGATAGATGCCGCGCAGCTCGCGCCCCATGCCGATCGGCCAGGTGACGGGCGCGGTGCCGATGCCGAGCACGCGCTCGATCTCATCCAGCAGCTCGATGGGCGTGCGCCCGTCGCGGTCGAGCTTGTTGATGAAGGTCATGATGGGCGTATCGCGCAACCGGCAGACTTCCATCAGCTTGATGGTGCGCTCCTCCACGCCCTTGGCGCAGTCGATGACCATGAGCGCGGAGTCGACCGCCGTGAGCGTGCGGTAGGTGTCCTCGGAGAAGTCCTCGTGCCCCGGAGTGTCGAGCAGGTTCACGATGCGATCGCGGTACGGAAACTGCATCACCGAGGAGGTCACCGAGATGCCGCGCTGCTGCTCGAGCCGCATCCAGTCGGAGGTCGCGTGGCGGGCGGCCTTGCGCCCCTTGACGGTGCCCGCCATCTGGATGGCGCCGCCGAACAGCAGCAGCTTCTCGGTGAGCGTGGTCTTGCCCGCGTCGGGGTGCGAGATGATGGCGAACGTACGTCGCCGGCGGATTTCGGCCGCGAGCGGCAGCATGACGGGGCCGCGCTCAGCCGGGGCGGGTGCGCGCGGCGCGCAACCCGAGTCGCAGCACCGCGGCGTCCTCGCGTCCGCCCACGGCCTGGTAATAGCCGCGCCGCATGCCGACCTGCTCGAAGCCGTTCGCCAGATAGAGGCGGATGGCGGCGGTGTTGGAGGGGCGCACCTCGAGGAACGCCTCCTTCATGCCGGCCGCCGCGGCGCGCTCGATGAGGAGTGCGAGCAGGGCCCGTCCGAGACCACGGCAGCGGAAAGCCTCGCCGACGCACAGGTTGAGAATGTGCGCCTCGCCGGCGCCGACGCTCATCACCCCGTAGCCCGCGACCTGCCGTCCGAGGGTCGCCACGCGGCACGTGTAGCCCACCCGCAGGCAGTCGCGGAAGATGCCCTCGCTCCAGGGGAACTGATACGAGGCGCGCTCGATCGCGACGACCTCGGCGACGTCGCCATCGCGCATGGTGCGCAAGGCGTGCGCGGCAGGACCGAGCAGCTCAGGAGCCGTGGCCATCGGTCACGTTCCCCTGCACGAGCTGTTGGTACACGTTGCGCGCAAACTTCAGATCCTCCCACGCCTTGCGCTTGTCGCCGGGCGTGCGCAGCAGATAGGCGGGATGATACGTCACCACGAGCGGCGTATTCAGCTCGCCGAAATGGTGCACCCGGCCGCGCAGCCGCCCGAGCGGCTCGTCGGTGGCGAGCAGGTTCTGCGCGGCGATCCGCCCGACGGCGAGCATGATCTTCGGCTTCAGCAGCTCGATCTGGCGCACGAGGTACGGCAGGCAGGCCGCCACCTCCTCGGGTTTGGGGTCGCGGTTGCCGGGCGGGCGGCTCTTCAGCACGTTGGCGATGTAGACGTTGGTCGCGCGATCGAGCCCGATGGCGCGCAGCATCGCATCGAGCAGCTGCCCTGCGGCGCCCACGAACGGCTCACCGCGCCGGTCCTCCTCCGCGCCCGGCGCCTCGCCGACCACCAGCCAGTCAGCGCTCTTCGGTCCGACGCCGAACACTCCCTGCGTGCGGGTGAGGTGCAGCGGGCAGCGCGTGCACTCGAGCACTTCGGCACGCAGCGCCTCCCAGCGGCCCGCGGCGTCACCGGCGGGCTCGACCGGCAGCTGCGCGGTCGGCTGCGCGGCCGGCTGCGCCGCGGGCGCGGCGCGCGGCACCCACAGATCGATGCCGATCGCCTCGAGATACGCGCGCCGCTCGCCGTGCATCGCGGTCCGCCTCAGCCCGCAGCGGGAGCGCCGCGTACGGCGCGGCGGATGCGGCGCCCCACCCACAGCACGGGCGCCGAGAGCGCATAGATGCCGAACATCGACAGCAGCATGGTCGGCGGGTCGATCGCGATGGCGACGAAGAACAGCGGTACGAGCAGCATGTAGACGAACTTGATGCGCCGGTCGAGGTTGAACTGCTTGAAGCTCGGGTAGCCGAAGCGGCTCACCATGAGCGCGCCGGCCGCGGCGGTCACGCCGAACGCCAGGATCAGGCCGGTGAGGCCAGGCTCGCGCCACTCGCTGCAGAACCACACGAAGGCGGCGACGATCGCTGCGGCGGACGGGCTCGGCAGACCCTCGAAGTAGCGCTTGTCGGCGGTGGCCGAGCGGGCGTTGAAGCGCGCGAGCCGCAGCGCCGCCGTCACCGCGTAGAAAAAACACGCCAGCCAGCCGAAGCGTCCCCAGTAATGGCCGAACTCCATGATGCGCACGACGCCCCACTGGTAGGCGACGATCGCCGGGGCGAGGCCGAATGCCACCATGTCCGCGAGGCTGTCGTATTCCTTGCCGAACAGGCTCTCGGTATGCGTGAGCCGTGCGATGCGCCCGTCGAGCGTGTCGAAGATCATGGCCGCGAACACCGCCATGCCGGCCGGCGCAAAGTGCTTGTCGATCGCCGCAACCACTGCGTAGAAGCCCGAGAACAGGCAGGCGGTCGTGAGCAGATTCGGCAGCAGGTAAACCGCCCGGCTGCGCGGCCGGGTGGGGGGCTGGGGGTTCGTCTCCACAGCGTGCATCTCTTGGCTGACCCGCGCTGGGCCAATCGGCGGGCATCTTATCAGGGGTGTCCTGCTAAGATGCCAACTGCTTGTTTCGGCGGCCCGAAGAACCCGTGAGCCGATGCGCCTGTCTCAATATCCCATCAACACCCTGAAGGAGACCCCCGCCGAGGCGGAGGTCGTGAGTCACCAGCTCATGCTGCGCGCCGGCCTGATCCGGCGCCTGGCGGCGGGGCTCTACAGCTGGCTGCCGCTGGGGCTGCGGGTGTTGCAGAAGGTCGAGCGCATCATCCGCGAGGAGATGAACCGCGCCGGCGCGTTCGAGATGGTCATGCCGGTGGTGCAGCCCGGGGAGCTGTGGCAGGAGTCGCGCCGCTGGAGCGAGTACGGGCCCGAGCTCCTGCGCTTCAAGGACCGCCACGAGCGCGACTTCGTCCTGGGGCCCACCCACGAGGAAGTGATCACCGACATCGTGCGGCGCGAGATCAGGAGCTATCGCCAGCTGCCGGT
>DATKMV010000082.1:0-11121 GCA_035541695.1 Steroidobacteraceae bacterium | reverse complement strand
CCGAGGCCGTTGAAGCGGGTGACCACGGCCTTGGTGCGCGAGCTCGCCTCGGTGATGCGCTTGAGCGCGGCATCGCGCTCCGCTTCGTCGAGCGCGTAGATCACTTCCTTGCCCGCATCGATACGAAACAGCGGCGGCATGCACACATAGACGTGGCCGGCCGCGACCAGCGGCCGGTAGTGACGCAGGAACAGGGCGCACAGCAGAGTCGCGATGTGCTGTCCGTCGCTGTCGGCATCGGCGAGGATGCAGACCTTGTGATAGCGCAGCTGCGAGAGATCGCTCGAGCCCGGCTCGACGCCCAGCGCGATGCTGATGTTGTGGACTTCCTCGCTGGCGGCGATCTGGCCCGGATCGAGCTCCCAGGTGTTCAGGATCTTGCCACGCAAGGGCATGATCGCCTGGAACTCCTTGTCGCGCGCCTGCTTCGCCGAGCCGCCGGCCGAGTCGCCCTCCACCAGGAAGAGCTCGCAGCGTTTAGGCTCCTGACTCACGCAGTCGGCGAGCTTGCCCGGCAGCGCGGGTCCACCGGCGATGCGCTTTCGCACCACGCGCTGTGCGGCGCGCGCGCGCTCCTGCGCGTTGGCGATCGCGAACTGCGCGATACGCTCGCCGGCGTCCGGATGGCGGTTCAGCCATAGCGCCAGCGAGTCGCGCACGAAGCTCTCCACCAGCGGCGCGGCATCGCGCGAGCCGAGGCGCTCCTTCATCTGGCCGGCAAACTGCGGCTCGCGGATCTTCACCGACAGCACGTAGCTCGCCTTGTCCCACACGTCCTCGGGCGTGAGCTTGATGCCGCGCGGCACGAGATTGCGGAACTCGCAGAACTCGCGCACCGCCTGCGCGACGCCCGCGCGCAGGCCATTGACGTGCGTGCCGCCTTCGGGTGTCGGGATGAGGTTGACGTAGCTCTCGCCGATGGCGGTCTCCGCCTCCGGCGCCCAGCACAGCGCGTACCCGACCGCATCATCGGCCTCGCTGCGGCTGCCGGTGATCGGCTCGGCGGGGATGCGCTCGTGCTTCTCGAGCTCCTCGACCAGGTACGCGCCGAGATCGCCGGTGTAGAACCACTCGTCCTTCTCGCCGCTCGCTTCGTTCCTGAAGGTGACGCGCAGCCCCGGACACAGCACTGCCTTCGCTTTCAGGGTGTGCTTGAGCTGCGGCACCGAGAACTTGTCCGAGTCGAAGAATTTCGGGTCGGGCCAGAAGCGGATGGTGGTACCGGTGTTGCGCTGGCCGACCGTGCCGATCTCCTCGAGCCGCGAAGCGATCTTGCCGTCCTTGAAGCTGATGTTGTATTCCTTGCCGCCGCGCTTGATCCAGCACTCGAGATGCTTCGCGAGGGCGTTGACCACCGACACGCCGACCCCGTGCAGGCCGCCGGAGAACTTGTAGGTCTTGTCGGAGAACTTACCGCCGGCGTGCAGGCGCGTGAGAATGAGCTCCGCGCCGCTCACCTTCTCCTTGGGGTGGATGTCGACCGGCATGCCGCGGCCGTCGTCGGCGACCTCGAGCGAGCCGTCCTTGTACAGCACGACGTCGATCTGCTTGCAATGGCCGGCGATCGCCTCATCGACACTGTTGTCGATGACTTCGTGAGCGAGGTGATTCGGCCGCTGCGTGTGCGTATACATGCCCGGCCGGCGACGCACGGGCTCGAGGCCCGAGAGCACCTCGATGTCGGAAGCGGTGTAAGACTGACTCATCCGCTGCGCTGGATCTCCAGGGTGTAGGTCGCCGCGAGATGCAGCGCCTGCGCCCCGCGGATGCGGCGCGGATCTTAGCAGGGTGCGATGCGCCGCGGTGCGCGGCGGCGGGCCGGCGCGGAAAAATTCCTCAGGCGTCGCCGAGGTCGGCGAGCAACGACTGCCGTACCGCGGCCGGCACCGGCGCGACCTGGTGCCGATAGCTGCGATGATCGATGCCGATGCCGAGCGCGGCCCCGCCACGCAGGCCCGCGATCATCGCGGTCGTGAGCTCGAACCGCAGAAAATGCACTGCCGAAGTCTTGACGTCGTTCTCGCGCTCGAGATCCTCATCGGCGATCGCGAACACGCGGCTCGCGCCCGTCACCTGCACCCAGCAGCGATCCTCCACTCCCTTGAGCTCCGCCAGCGCGCGTGCACGCTCGGCAGCGTCGAACTCGAGCAGCAGCGTCACCTTCCAGTTGTGGCCGTCGGGGATGAGCGGATTGTAGGCCGCGAGCTCCTCGTCGATACCCGCGGGCTCGAAGATGCGCTCGGTACGCAGCATCTCCTGCACCTGGTACTGCACCGTGAGCCGGTCCTCGAAGCACCAGGTGGAGCTCGGACCGACCGCGAGCTGCCGCGTCGCCTTGTGCTGCAATACGCGGGCGCGGAACGCGGCGCGCTCGCGGGCGTACTGCTCGAGGGACATCAGATCGGCGGCGGCGAGCTTGTTCACGGCGGCCTCGCCGACGCGGCCGGCAACTCACTCATGAGTCCGTACGCGAGCCGCAACAGCCGCAGGGGATGCTCGGGCGCGCGGGCGCTCTGCAGACCGCTCTCGATCTGCTCGCCTGCCATCGGACAGTCGCTCGCATAGTGCTCCGCCTGCGCGCTCTCCACGCGCTGCACGACCGGCTTGCCGATCCGCATCGAGGCCGCACGGAAGCGCGCCTTGACGCCGTAGGTGCCGTTGTGCCCGGAGCACCGCTCGATCGTGTCGATGCTGGTGCCGGGGATGAGGCGCAGCAGATCGCGCGTCTTCAGCCCGATGTTCTGCACGCGCAGGTGGCACGGCACGTGATAGCTCACCTTCCCCAGAGGGACCGGAAAGTCCGTCCGCAGCCGGCCCGCGGCATGGCGCAGCATCAGATACTCGAACGGATCGAACATACGCCCGGCGATGCGGCGCACGTCGGCATCCTCGGGGTACATGAGCGGCAGCTCCTGCTTGAACATGAGCACGCAGGAAGGAATCGGCGCGAGCAGATCGTAGCCGCGCTCGAGTGCGGCGAGCAGCTGCGGAACGTTGCGCTCCTTCAGCCGCGCGACGGCTTCGAGATCACCGAGCTCGAGGCGCGGCATGCCGCAGCAGCGCTCGGCACCGAGCAGCGCCACGTCGATTCCGTTGTGCTCGAGGACCGCCACCAGATCCTCGACGAGCTCGGGATCATTACGGTTGCCGTAACAGGTGGTGAACACCGCGACCCTGCCGCTCGTGGCAGTACGGCCTGCCGCGGCGGTGCCGGTGTCGCCGGCCGCCGCCGCAGTGGCCGCCGCGGCGGGAGCCGCTTCGCGCACCGTGCCGATTCCCGCGAGTCGTTGCCGCGCGCTGCGCGCGTGGTAAGTCGGGAGCGGCGCGCTACGGTCGACGCCCAGGACCTTCTCCAGCACCGTGCGGCCCGCGCTCGAGCGGTTGAGCGCGTTGACCGCTTCGACGACCACGGGGATGCCCGCGAAGGCTCCGACGACATCGGTGGCCGCGAGAACGCGGTCGCGCAAGCGAAGTCCGTCCGTGCGTACCCGCGCCGCCTTGGCGCGCAACATCAGGTGGGGAAAGTCGACGTTCCAGGGGTGCGGCGGCACGTACGGACACTTCGTCATGTAGCACATGTCGCACAGGTAGCAGTGGTCCACCACCTCCGCGAAGACCTTGCGGTCGAGGGACGCGACCTCGCCCGACTCGGTCGCGTCCACCGCGTCGAAGAGCGTTGGAAACGAGTTGCACAGGCTGAAGCAGCGCCGGCAGCCATGACAGATGTCGAATACCCGCTCGAGCTCCCGATCGATGGCCGCGGAGTCGTAGAAGGATTCACTGCGCCAGTCGAGCGGATGCCGCGTGGGCGCCTCGAGGCTCCCCTCCCCGGCACCGGTGCCCGCGGGAGTGGTGCTCATGCGCGCTTCCCCGACACCGCAGGTCGGAGTGCCCGCGGCGCTCTGCACAGCGCCGCAGGCTTCATGCCCATGCAGCAGGCCATCGCGCGCAGCGCGTCAGATGGCGTCGAGCGCCTTCTGGAAGCGATTGGCGTGTGAGCGCTCCGCCTTCGCGAGGGTCTCGAACCAGTCGGCGATTTCGCCGAAGCCCTCCTCGCGCGCGATCTTGGCCATGCCCGGATACATGTCGGTGTACTCGTGCGTCTCGCCGGCGATCGCCGCCTTCAGGTTCTGCCGCGTCTCACCGATCGGCAGCCCCGTCGCCGGATCGCCCACCGCCTCGAGATACTCCAGATGACCGTGCGCGTGCCCGGTCTCGCCTTCTGCCGTCGAGCGGAATACGGCCGACACGTCGTTGAAGCCCTCGACGTCCGCCTTCTGTGCGAAGTACAGGTAGCGACGGTTGGCCTGTGACTCTCCCGCGAACGCATCCTTGAGATTCTTCTCGGTCTTGCTGCCTTTGAGATTCATGACGCTCCTCACTTAGACTGGGTCTAATGCAGGGCCCGGACTCTATCGTCCTCCGGCAGGGTGCGCAACCCCGCCGACGTGCACGGCACCGCGATGCGAACGCTCGTTTGACCCTCGCCACCGCGCGTGTGTAACGTTGCCCGCCCTCGCGCACATGCCCGCGCCAGGTGATTACGTGTCGAGCGACAACCAACCCGTTGATTTTGAGAAGGCCCTGACGGAGCTCGAGAGTCTCGTGGAGCGTCTCGAGCGCGGCGATGTGCCCCTCGATGAGGCGCTGCGGACCTTCGAGCGGGGCGTGGCGCTCACGCGGCACTGCCAGGCCTGTCTCCAGGCGGCACAGCAGAAGGTGGAGATTCTCCTGCGGCGCAGCGGCCAGCCCGAGGTGCAGCCCTTCGAGGACCCCGGCGAGGCCGGCACCGCCGGGCACCTGGACAAGGAGTGACCACGACTCCTCTCAGTGCCGGCGTCACGGACCCGCAGGCCGTCCTGCGGCGCATGGCCGATTGCCGTGCCCGCATCGAGCAGGTGCTGGACCGGACCCTCTCGTTGCCGGATGCGGGCACACCGCGCCTGCGCGAGGCCATGCGCTACAGCGTGCTCGGCGCGGGCAAGCGCCTGCGGCCCACCCTCGTCTACCTGACCGGTGAGGCACTCGGCGCGCCCCTCACGCAGCTGGACGCTCCGGCCGCCGCGGTGGAGCTGATCCACGTCTACAGCCTGGTGCACGACGATCTGCCGGCGATGGACGACGACGATCTGCGGCGCGGGCGTCCGACCTGTCATCGTGCCTACGATGAAGCAACGGCGATCCTGGTCGGCGATGCGTTGCAGGCGCTCGCGTTCGCGGTGTTGGCCGAGGATCCGCCGTCGGTAGCCAGCGCGCCCCTGCGGCTCGAGATGATCCGCGTGCTGGCATACGCCACCGGCACGAGCGGCATGGCCGGCGGCCAGGCCGTGGATCTCGCCGCGGTGGGGCGTACGCTGAGCGTCAGCGAGATCGAGGAAATGCATCGCCGCAAGACCGGCGCGCTGATTCAGGGCAGCGTGCTGCTCGGCGCGCTCGCGGCGGGTGTCAGCGGCGGCCCCGAGTTCGCGGGCCTCGAGCGCTTTGGCGCCGAGATCGGTCTCGCCTTCCAGATCCAGGACGACATCCTGGATGTCGAAGGTGATCCGGCGGTGCTCGGCAAGTCCACCGGTGCGGATGCCGCACACTCCAAGCCCACTTATCCGAGCACCGTCGGGCTCGAGCGCGCGCGCCTGCGGGCGCGTGAGCTGCGCGACGGGGCCATCGCCGCGCTCGCCCCCGTGGGCAGCCGCGGCACAGCGCTGGTGCAGCTTGCGAACTTCATCGTCAACCGGGCCAGCTGAGCGTGCAGCGAGCTGCTGCCGCAGTGCGGCACGGTGTTTCAGTCGCAAGCAGCCGGCCGTGTAAACTGACGCAGTGAGCGAAGCTACGGACAAGTACCCGCTGCTCTCGGGGATCGCGGCGCCCGCCGATCTGCGAAAATTACCGGTGAGCGAGCTGCCGGAGCTCGCGCGCGAGCTGCGCGAGTTCCTCATCCATACGGTCAGCACCCGCGGGGGTCATTTTGCGGCCGGCCTGGGCACGGTCGAGCTGACCATCGCACTGCACTACATCTACGACACCCCTTACGACCGGCTCGTGTGGGACGTCGGTCACCAGGCGTATCCCCACAAGGTGCTCACGGGACGCCGCGAGCTGCTGCATACGATCAAGCAGGACGGAGGACTCGCCCCCTTCCCGACGCGCAGCGAGAGTGAGTACGACACCTTCGGCGTCGGACACTCGAGCACCTCCATTTCCGCCGCTCTCGGCATGGCCGTGGCCGCCGCGCGTGCTGGCGAGGCGCGCCGTGTCGTGGCGGTGATCGGCGATGGGGCCATGACGGCGGGCATGGCGTTCGAGGCGCTCAATCACGCCGGCTCGCTGCCGGCGGACCTGCTGGTGATCCTCAACGACAACGACATGTCCATCTCGGAGAACGTCGGGGCGCTTTCCAACCAGTTTGCGCGGGCGTTGTCCGGACGCGTCTACGCGCACCTGCGCGAGAGCGGCAAGAAGGTGCTGCGCCCCATGCCCGCAGTGTGGGAGCTCGCACGCCGCTCGGAGGAGCACCTCAAGGGCATGGTGCTGCCGGGCACGCTGTTCGAAGAGCTCGGCTTCAACTACATCGGCCCCATGGACGGCCACGACGTGCGGGCGCTCGTCAGCACGCTGCGCAATATCCGCAAGCTGCGCGGCCCGCAGTTCCTGCACGTGGTCACCCGCAAGGGCAAGGGCTATCCGCCGGCGGAGGCCGATCCGATCAAGTGGCACGGACCTGGCCCGTTCGATCCGGCGAGCGGCACGATCTTCAAGGAGAAAAGCACCGGCCCGAGCTACTCGCAGATCTTCGGCCAGTGGCTGTGCGACATGGCGGCGGCGGACCCGCGCATCATCGGCATCACCCCCGCGATGCGCGAAGGCTCGGGCCTGGTGGAGTTCTCGCGGCGCTTCCCCGAGCGCTACTTCGATGTCGCCATCGCCGAGCAGCACGCCGTGACCTTCGCCGCCGGGCTCGCGACTGCGGGGCTGAAGCCGGTGGTCGCGATCTACTCGACCTTTCTGCAGCGTGCCTACGATCAGCTGATCCACGATGTGGCGTTGCAGAACCTGCCGGTGGTGTTCGCCGTCGACCGCGCCGGGCTCGTCGGCAGCGATGGCGCGACCCACCAGGGCAGCTACGATCTTTCGTTCGTGCGCTGCATTCCCAACACCGTGATCATGGCGCCGGCGGACGAGAACGAATGCCGGCAGATGCTCTACACCGCGACCACGCTCGACTGCCCCGCCCTGGTTCGTTATCCGCGCGGCAGCGGACCGGGCGTGCCGGTGGTGAGCGAGATGAGCGCGCTGCCCATAGGCAAGGCGCAGCTGCGCCGCGAGGGCAAGAGCGGACTCGCACTGCTCGCGTTCGGCGCGCTGCTCGCACCTGCGGCTGCCATCGCCGAGGCGTTCGACGCCACCCTCATCAACATGCGCTTCGTCAAGCCACTCGATGAGGAGCTGATACTCACGGTGGCGGCACGTCACCGCGCGCTCGTCACCATCGAGGAGAACGCGGTGCTCGGTGGCGCCGGCTCCGCGGTGATCGAGCTGCTCGCCGCGGAAGGATTGTCGTTGCCGCTGCTGCAGCTCGGAATTCCCGATCGTTTCATAGCGCACGGCTCGCGCGAGGGCTGCCTCGCCGCGGCCGGCCTCGATGCGGCGGGCCTGCGCTCGGGCATCGAGCGCTGGTGGGGCCTGCAGTCACGGGAACGCATGCGCTCGGCCGGCGGCGCGTGAGCCCACGTGGCCGGCCGCGACGTTTGCGGCCCGGAAACGCCGCCGTTCCGCAGTTGCAGCCGTTTCGGTGTTAGGCTTTGCAGCCATGAATCCCCCCGCCGGCATTGCCAGGATCGCGCGCGCCAGCCTCGGCGAGGTGGACGACGTGCAGGCGCACCCCGATACGCGGCGGCTGCCGATCAACCGCGTCGGCATCAAGGAGATCCGCCACCCGGTGCGCGTCAAGGACCGCTCCGCCGGCGAGCAGCACACCATCGCCACCTTCAACATGTACGTGAGCCTGCCGCACGACTTCAAGGGCACGCACATGTCGCGCTTCGTGGAGATCCTGCACGCGGAGCGTGAGATCTCGGTCGAGTCCTTCGGCAACATGCTGCGCGCCATGACCGCGCGGCTCGAGGCCGACACCGGCCACATCGAGATGAGCTTTCCGTTCTTCGTCATGAAGCGTGCGCCGGTCTCGGGGGTCGAGAGCCTGATGGATTACCGGGCCAGCCTGATCGGCGAGCACAGTCGCGGTCACAGCGACCTGTGGCTGCGCGTCGCGGTGCCGGTGACGAGCCTGTGCCCGTGCTCGAAGCAGATCTCGGACCATGGTGCGCATAACCAGCGCTCCGAGATCACCATCGCCGCGCGGCTGCGCAGGCACATGTGGATCGAGGAGCTCATCGAGATCGCCGAGAGCGAAGCCTCCTGCGAGCTGTATGGCATCCTCAAGCGCACCGACGAGAAATACGTGACCGAGCGCGCTTACGACAACCCCAAGTTCGTCGAGGACATGGTGCGGGATGTCGCCACGCGGCTGAACGACGATGCGCGGGTCGCCGCCTACGTGGTCGAGGCGGAGAACTTCGAGTCCATTCACAATCACTCCGCCTACGCCCGCATCGAGCGCGACCAGGACGCCTGAGACGGCCTGAGATCGGCGTAGCGTCGCGGCGTACCGCCGGCTGCGCCGGGTCACATCCGCGCATGAAGATTTCTTAATGCCGCGCTCGTTGCGGCGCGGCGCCCGGCACTCTAACTTCTGACTCTCGCCATCTGTCAGACCGGGAGAGAGGCATGAAGACCGTCACCGCGCTCGCCGCCATCGCCATCGTCGGCTGCGGCAGCGCCGCTGGCGCCGACCCGCCGAGCGCGCCGACGGCCACTCCGGTGAAGCATCCCTCGCTCAAAGTCTGTAACAAGCAGGCCGATGCCAAGCAGCTGGCCGGGGATGCACGCGCGCAGTTCGTCAAGGACTGTCATGCCGGCAAGACCACCAGCAAGGCTGCCGGGCATAACCCCGGGAAGCCCTCCTGAGAACACCTGAGGCGCGAGCCGTGCCGTAGGTGACGTTGTGCCCTAGGCCGGCAGATCGATGACGACCCGCAGGCCCGGCTCGTTGCTCTCGAGTGCCAGTCGGCCGCGATGCAAACGTGCAATCGCCGCGACCAGCGACAATCCGAGACCGCTCCCCTCGGGCTTCGCCGCGCTGCCGAAGCGCACGAACGGCTGCCCGGCACGCGATCGGTCCGCGGCCGCAATGCCCGGACCGTTGTCGCTCACGATGAGGCGCACGTGATCGGCGAGCCTGCGTACCGCGACTTCGATACGCCCGCCGGTGGGCACGTATTTCAGGCCATTCTCGATGAGATTCGTGAGCAGCTGCGCGAGCAGCTGCCGGTTTCCCTGCACGATCGCGGGGCTGTCGCGACGGTAGTCGAGCGTCAGCCCCTGCGCGCCGGCAACCGGCTCGAACAGCTCCACGAGCTCGGCGGCGAGCGCGCCCACATCGACCGCGGCGGGCGAGGCGAGCGCCGCACCGGACTCGGCGAGCGCGATCTGCAGCAGTGTCGCCAGCGTGCGTTGCAGGTGATCGACCTCACGCAGCGCCGCTTCGACCGAGTCACGCACCGCAGGCTCGAGCGGCTGTGAGCGCAGCAGCAGTGCATCCATGCGTGCCTGCAGCCGCTGCAGCGGTGCGCGCAGATCGTGCGCCGCGCTGTCGAAAGTGGCCCGCAGGGTGCCGGCCTGCTCCTCGAGCCGGTCGAGCACGCGGTTGACCGAAGCGGCCAGCGCATCGAACTCGTCATTGGCACCGGCGACCGGCAGCCGCCGGCCGGACTCCCCGGCGAGGATGCGCTGACACGTACGGGTGACCTCGCCGACGCGCCGCGCCAGGCGATAGCTGAACCAGAAGCCCGCGAGTGCGGCGACGAGCGTCGAGAGGCCGATGCCGGCGAGCGTCGCAAAGCGGAATTTCTCGGCGAAACGCCGCCCCTGCGAGATGTCGGTGCCCACCAGCAGCAGATTGCCGTCCGGGAGCGTGCGCACCGCGGCCCGCACCGGGTGCACGGCGCGCCGGCCGGGCTCGATGGTGGCGATGTCGAACTCGGGCCACGCCTCGGTCGGCATGCCATCGAAAGGCCAGTGGGCGACGTTGCCCGAGATGCGCTCGTAGTTGGCGTCGGCGAGCATGTAAATGGCGCCGATGCGGCCCCAGCTGTCGATGCGCAGATTGATCTCGTCAGTCACCCCCGGCACCCCGCTGCGCGCGAAGCGTTCCTCGAGGCTCGTCAGCTCGCTGTCGATGATCAGGTCCACCTCGTCGGTGATGAGGCTCTCGGTGAGGAGATAGGCGCTGCCGAGCGTGATGCCGACGGCGAGGGTGACGAGCAGCGTGTAGCCCACCGACAGGCGGAACGCCGTGGTGTTGAACAGGTCGAGCCGCACGATGCTAGCTGTCGCTGCGCAGCACGTAGCCCGAGCCGCGCACCGTATGAATCAGCGGATGGTCACTGCCACGGTCGATCGCCTGGCGCAGCCGGCTGATGTGCACATCGATCAGGTTGCTCTGCGGATCGAAGTGCAGGTCCCAGACGCCCTCGAGCAGCATGGTGCGCGTCACCACCTGCCCCGCGCGGCGCATGAGGAACTCGAGCAGCCTCATCTCCCGTGTGGTGAGATCGAGCTCGCGACCACCGCGCGTCACGCGACGCTCGAGCAGGTCGAACTCGAGATCCTCGACCGTGAGACGCGTGCTCTGCGCTGCGCCCGGCGCGCGCCGCAGCAGCGCCTCGATCCGCGCGAGCAGCTCCGCGAAGGCGAAGGGCTTGGTCAGGTAGTCGTCGCCGCCGGACTTCAAGCCGCGAATGCGATCATCGACGCTGCCGAGCGCCGAGAGCACCAGTACCGGCGTGACGCTGCCCCGCGCGCGCAGCCGCTCGATGAGCGTCAGCCCATCGAGGTGCGGCAGCATCCGATCGGTCACGAGCAGATCGAACTGCCCCTGGAGTGCGCGCGCGAGGCCCTCGCGCCCGTCGCTCGCGTGCTCGACCGTGTAGCCACTCTCGCGCAGCCCTTTGACGAGCAGCCGCGCGGCCTCGGCGTCATCCTCGATGAGCAATACGCGCACTGGTG